>JADIYW010000037.1 GCA_016705125.1 Bacteroidota bacterium | reverse complement strand
GTCATTGATTTGGATAATGAAGAATGCAAAAAAATGATGACCGATTTTATTGCAAATAATCCAACACTTTGGAATGAGGATATTGGGGAATTGTAACATTTAAATTGATTATAAATTAGTATTCTTCATATTGCATCCTATTTTTTAAAAAAATTACAACTAAGCATTTAATTACAATTTTTTTTTACTATTTTTATTAAAAATAAGTTTAAGCATGTCTATACTGATAAAAAATGGTAGAATTATTACAGCTGCAGATGATTATATAGCAGATATATTTATTGAAAATGAAAAAATTGTAGCTATTGGAAAAAACTTTCCAATTTGAAGCTGATCAAACTATTGATGCTAGCAATAAATTGGTTTTTCCAGGTGGAATCGACCCGCATGTTCATTTAGACATGCCTTTTATGGGCACTTATTCAAGCGATAATTATGAAACAGGAACTCGTGCAGCCCTTTTTGGTGGCACAACTATGGTGATAGATTTTATTTTGCAAACACAAGGAAAATCATTGTATAATGCTTTAAACGAGTGGAAAGGGCGCTCTGATGGAAATGCAGTTGGTGATTATTCTTTCCACATGGCGGTAACCGATTTCAATGAAAATACCAAAGCAGAAATAAAAGATATGGTGGAAAAAGAAGGCATTACTTCTTTTAAAACATTTATGGCATATAAAGGGGCGTTGATGATTGACGATGCACAAATGGTGGGTTTAATGAATGAAGTAAAAGCTTGCGGTGGAATGGTTACCACTCATGCCACTAATGGTGATATGATTGATTTTTTGGTAGCCAAACACAAATCCGAAGGAAAATTATCGCCATTATATCACTATATTTCTCAACCTGAAGTTACTGAAGCCGAAGCCTCTGGGCGCTTTGCAGATATGGCAGATTATACTGGTGTAAAAGGTTATATCGTACATTTGACATGCGAGGGTGCGCTCAATCATATACGTGATGCCACTAAGCGAAACCAAAAAGTGTATGCCGAAACTTGTATTCAATACCTAGTTTTAGATGCCAGTTTGTATGATAAAGGTTTTGAATCCGCCAAGTGGGTGATGAGTCCGCCACTCAGAGAAAAAAAAGATCAAGACACCCTTTGGGCTGGCATAAATCAAGGCTTAGTGCAAGTAGTAGCTACAGACCATTGCCCATTTAATTGGGAGCAGAAAAAAATGGGCGAGAACGATTTTTCTAAAATTCCGAATGGACATCCTGCAATCGAGCATCGAATGGAATTATTATTTTCGGAAGGTGTAGTTAAAAATAAAATCAGCCTAAATAAATTTGTAGAAGTTAGCTCTACTAATGCAGCCAAAATATTTGGAATGTATCCTCAAAAAGGTACAATCGGAATTGGTTCAGATGCTGATATCGTAATTTTTGATCCAAATGAAAAACATACCATCTCAGTAAATAGCCACCACATGAATGTCGATTATTCGGCTTATGAAGGATGGGAAATTACGGGAAAAAGCAAAACCATTTTATTGCGTGGAAATATCGCAGTGGATGACAATAAATTACTAGTCAATAAGGGATATGGAAAATTTATAAAACGAAACAAATCAATCCTTGATTTAAAATAGAGAGTTAAATACATATAACCAATACTTCTCAAATTATACAAATCTAACTAAATCAAAAATGGCAAGAATAATCAAATCAGGACTTATACAAATGAGTCTACCACTTACCGAAGGGGAGGGTACAATTTCTGAAATTTGCGATGCAATGGTGCAAAAGCATATTCCTTATATTGAGGAAGCTGGAAAACAAGGTGTACAAATTTTATGTTTACAAGAGATTTTTAATACGCCTTATTTTTGCCCAGGACAAGACAGAAAATGGTATACATCTGCCGAATCCGTTCCCGGCCCAACAACTGATTTAATGGCTACTTATGCCAAAAAATATAATATGGTCATTATTGTGCCAATTTACGAAAAAGAGCAAGAAGGTGTTTTATACAATACTGCGGCCGTAATCGATGCAGATGGCACTTATTTGGGTAAATATAGAAAAAACCATATACCTCAAACATCAGGTTTTTGGGAAAAATTCTTCTTTAAACCCGGTAATTTAGGTTATCCAGTTTTCCAAACCAAATATGCCAAAATCGGCGTTTATATTTGTTATGATAGACATTTTCCAGATGGAGCTAGGTGTTTGGGATTAAACGGTGCTGAAATTGTGTATAATCCTTCCGCTACAGTGGCTGGTTTATCTCAATATTTATGGAAATTGGAACAACCTGCACATGCGGCGGCCAATGGCTATTTTATGGGTTGTATCAATCGAGTTGGAATTGAAAAACCGTGGAATTTGGGTAAATTTTATGGCTCATCCTATTTTGTGGATCCTCGAGGACAAATATTTGCTTGTGCATCGGAAGATAATGACGAATTGTTGATATCTGAATTCGATTTGGACATGATTCAAGAGGTAAGAAGCACTTGGCAATTCTTTAGAGACCGAAGACCAGAGACGTATGGCAAGATAACTGAATTGTAAGGGATGTTTTTTTGAATGATAAATACTAAATATTTCATTATCATTAATCATTCAACATTTAAAATTAATAAAACATGGCAATATCAAATAATCGGCTCACCAAGGAGCAATACATTCAAAATTTCTCAGATATTCATCCACCATTTGAGCATCCTGAAGGGGCAATAATTGAGGCCAATAGATGTTTGAATTGTTATGATGCACCATGTACAAAATCGTGTCCCACAAGTATTGATGTGCCATTATTTATTAGGCAAATTTCAACAGACAATTTAAAAGGCTCAGCCAAAACGATTTTATCATCAAATATTATGGGCGCTGCTTGTTCAAAAGTATGCCCAGTTGAAAAACTGTGTGAAGGTGCTTGCGTGTATAATTTGTTAGATGAAAAACCAATTGAAATTGCAAAATTACAACGCTATTCAGCAGAAAAAGCGATTATAAATAATTGGAAATTATTTGAAAGAAAACAAGCAATTGGAAAAAAAGTAGCCATAGTTGGTGCCGGTCCCGCTGGCTTGGCCTGTGCACATGCACTTGCCAAGGAAGGTATTGATGTTACTATTTTCGAAAAAGAATCCAAAGGCGGTGGATTAATGACTTATGGAGTGGCTGCTTATAAGGTTTCCGATAAATTATGCGATGATGAAGTAGATTTTATCCTATCAATTGGAGGAATCGAAGTAAAATATAACAAAACACTAGGAATAGATTTTTCAATTGCAGATTTACAAAAACAATTCGATGCTGTTTTTCTAGGAATTGGCGTTGGTATTGCCAATACGCTTAATATTCCTGGAGAGGATTTGGAAGGAGTGGAAGATGCAATTTCTTTTATTTATGATATTAGAACCAAAAATCATAATAGCATTAAAATAGGAGACAAAGTAGCGGTTATTGGAATGGGAATGACAGCCATCGATGCTGCAACCCAATCAAAAAGATTGGGTGCTGAGGAAGTGATTATGATTTATAGAAGAACAGAAAATGAAAAACCATGTACCCAAGTAGAATTGGATATTGCCAAATTGGACGGCTGTTCATTTATTTGGCTTGCTAGTCCTAAAGAAATAAGAGGTGAAAATGGAAAAGTTAAATCGATAGTTTGTAATAAAATGGAATTGGGTGAGCCTGATGCTTCAGGTCGTAAATCACCAATAGAAACTGGAGAAACATTTGAAATAGAAGTTGATATGGTGATAAAAGCAACAGGACAAATGCCTTATCTTGATATTATAAATCAATCAGAGGTAAAAAACAATAAGGGCAAAATTTTAATCGACAAATCGAATTCTACAAATTTGAAGGGTGTATTTGCTGGAGGTGATGCAGTAAATGGAGGAAAGGAAGTTGTAGATGCAGTACAAGCTGGAAAGGATGCCGCGAAGGCAATTTTGGAATATTTAATTTAAATGTTGAATGTTTAATGCTTAATGTTAAATTTTAGGTTATAATTTAAAATGATTAATAAATAAGTATTTAAAAATAAAAAAGAATAAAAGAATAAAATTTTAAAATAATAATGTAAATACGGCTCAACATAATAAAGCAATACTAAACAAACATAATTTTAAGCTGAATCAAATATTTAAAATTTAACACTAAACATTTAACATTTTTTTCAATGGCAAATTTACAATCCAATTTTCTCGGCATAAAATCCCCAAATCCATTTTGGCTAGCATCTGCACCACCTACAGATAAAAAAATAAATGTTTTAAGAGCATTTGAAGCGGGGTGGGGAGGTGTTGTATGGAAAACATTGGGCTCACAAATTAAAAATGTGTCTTCTCGGTATTCCGCTATCGGCTATAATGGACGGAGAGCAGTTGGGTTTAATAATATCGAACTCATTTCGGATAGACCTTTAGAAATAAATCTTAAAGAAATAATAGAAGTTTTAAAATTATTTCCTGATAGAGCGATGGTCGTTTCGTTGATGGCGGACAATGATAGAGATAGTTGGCATGAAATGGTAAAGAAAGTGGAAGATACTGGTGCGCATGGTATCGAGCTAAATTTTGGTTGTCCTCATGGAATGGTGGAGCGTGGAATGGGCGCAGCTGTGGGGCAAGACCCAGAAATTGCAAAAATGGTGGTGGAATGGGTAATGGAGGTAGCCACTATTCCAATTATTACAAAACTTACACCTAATGTACATTCCGTTGTTCCGGGTGCAATTGCAGCCATTGAGGGAGGAACCAATGGACTTTCATTGATTAATACCATTCAATCCATAACGGGCATCGATCTAGACACTTTGGTGCCCAATCCAAATGTTGGTGGCCAGTCGGTTTATGGTGGTTATTGCGGACCAGCTGTAAAACCAATTGCACTAAAATTTCTAACTACCTTGTCACAAGATGAAAAGATTAATCAGGTTCCAATTTCTGGAATTGGTGGCATTACAACATGGAAAGATGCTGCCGAATTTATGCTTCTTGGAGCTAGTAATGTGCAAGTTTGTACTGCAGCAATGGTAAGTGGTTTCAAAATAATTACCGACTTATGCGATGGTTTGAATAATTGGATGGATGAAAAAGGATATAAAACCATTGATGATTTCATAGGACTTTCAGTTCCAAAAATCACCAAATGGGAGGAATTGGATTTAAATTTTCATATCGTTGCCAATATAAATCAGGATAAATGCATCCATTGTGGCTTATGTTATATTGCTTGCGAAGACACATCGCATCAGGCCATTAATATAGAAAGAGGAAATCCATATAATAATTATACTATAAATGAGCCAGAATGTGTGGGTTGCAACTTGTGCCAAATAGTTTGTCCTGTTACAGAATGTATAACCATGGTGGAACAACGCAAAGGCGATGAAAGTATAAACTGGATAGAATTTCAGAAACGCGGGTTGAAGTTGAATGACCATTAAACAATAAGAATTAATAGTTTTCGTTTAATATAAATGCATTCTTTTATTAGCAACCTTATTAAATGAAAAAAATATTTATCCTTTTTTTAGTTAATTTATTTTTTTCAATTGGTTTTTCTCAAATGGGAGTTTTGTCCACAACTAAACTCAATAAATTGTATTATTATATCCAAAATCCAGTTAAGGTCGTTTACCAAGATATTCCATGCGATAAGTTGTTTCTAGAATCGATTGATTGCAATATTGAAAAGAAAGATTGTGAATTCATTATTTTACCAAAAAAAATTGGATCTATTCAATTAATTGTAAAGAATGATTCATCCACTATAGACACTATTACTATTAGGTCAATTCACCCACCATTGACAGAGCTAAATGTGGGTCATGGTGGATATAGGTTCAATAATCCCGATTTGTCTGAATTTGGTTATACATTCAAAGTAGATTCCGTATCAATTAAAGCCTATAGAAATGACTCTCTTTTGTTTGATAAGGACACTGATGTATCATTTTACATAGATATTCAAAAATTAAAAAAAAACGACATTTATATGATTTATAGAATTAAAATTAGAAGAATAGATCCTCAAGGAAAGGAATTTATATATTGGGAAGATAAGGATTATGTTTTTAAAAAATATGATTAATTCATATTCCTTTAATTAAATAATTTGCAATATTTTAGCTGTCTTACTCATTTTAAACATGAATAGGATAAAATAGGTATTGTTTGAACTTATACCAAACATAATTATATAATGGTCCATAAATGCGACTTAATTTTTTGCCAAAAAGATAAAAAAAATTGTTGCATATCAATTAGATACGGAACTATTTTTTGAAGATTTATTGGTGAAAAAGAACGAGCAGAATGGACTATTTTGTAGTTATATTTGGTATTATGTGCTAAATCCTCACTTGTTTGTAGGAATAATGATTAAAATTGAGATTTCTAATTCTTCTTTTGTTCTCTTTTTCCAATGGTTGTTCAATATTATATATGTTTTTTCAATTGCAATATAAAATTTTTGAAAGGCTCTTTAAAAGTATAAATCAACTCATTAAATCTTTTTTATTTTAATTATTTACATGTAATTAATATAAAAAGGTATTAAAATATTTTATTAATATTTATTTTTATTTATATTTGCAATTGAAATTTTAGTGATGTTTTCTGAATCTTGTAAATACGCCATTAAAGCATTAGTATTTATTGCTAAATCGAATCAAGAAGTAAAATTCTTAGGTGGAAAAGAAATAGCATTAGCTATAGATGCTCCGCCATATTTTCTTGCTAGCATATTGCAGGAATTAAGTAGGAAAAGAATAATTAGCTCAATGAGGGGACCAAATGGAGGATTTTTTATGTCTGAGGAACAAAAGAATATACCAATAATAGAAATAGTACGAATGATTGATGGTGAGAAATTGTTTACAGATTGTATATTGGGATTAGATTTTTGTGGTGAAGTAAATCCTTGTCCAATGCACAATCAATACCAAGAAATAAGAGAAAAAATAATAGCTATGTTAAAAAACAATACAATTCTTGATTTTAATAATATGGTTTTAAATAATGAAGCATTTTTGGTAAAATAGAAATTGGTTTTTTTTAAAATAATAAAATATATTAAGGTCTTTAAATATGAAATATGAAAAAAAATAAAGTAAAACAGCTTATTTTGTTAATAATCTTATGTATTAACTTCATTAAAAGTTATGCTCAAGAAGATTATATTAAAATAAAAGGAGAGTACAGAGTAAGAACTGAACTAAGAAATGGATATAGGACGCTAGTTACAGATTCCTCTAAATCAGCTTTTTTTATTGGACAAAGGGCTAGATTAGTTTTTGATTTTAAAAAGGATAAAATTAAGCTTTATTTTTCAATTCAAGATGCAAGGACTTGGGGCGATGAAGAACAAAGGAAAGATTTGTCGGGTTTACAAGTAAATGAATTATGGAGTGAACTTGGTTTTAAAAAAGGATTTTCAATGAAACTGGGTCGCCAAGAATTAGTTTATGATGATCATAGATTATTAGGGAATCTCGATTGGGCAAATTTAACTATATCGCATGATGCTTTATTGATTAAATATGCAAACGATTCAAATAAATTAAAATGGCATATTGGAGGTGCATTTAACCAAATTGGTGAGCCACTCTCGGGAACTAAATATACCCTTAAAAATTATAAAGTTTTGGGCTTTACTTGGGTTAAGAAAGATTTTAAAAATGGACATTCAATTACAGGGATTGCAATAGCTAATGGGCTTAATTCTACTGTGTTAAACTCTTCAAAAATAAAAGCAACTTGCACATTTGGTCCATTATATAATTATAATTTAAATGGATGGAAGGGAACATTGGGAGCATATTTTCAAGGAGGGAAAACCGAAAATAACTTATCGCAAAGTGCATTCATGATAAATGTGTATGGAGAGAAAAAAATTAAGAAAATAATATTTGGATTAGGTTCAGATTTTTTATCAGGGAATGGCAGTAAAATGGGGATACTAAAAGTCATTCATTTAATACTTTGTATGCTACAAACCATAAATTCTATGGTATCATGGATTATTTTCTAAATATTCCAAATGACACAAAGCAAAGTGGTTTAGTGGATGCATATGGTAGAATTGGGTACGAGCCAAATAAAAAAATTAGTGCGGCATTAGATATTCATAATTTTTTACTTGCAGCCAAAAGCAAGCTTAACCCTATAGAAATTAATAAGGAATTAGGAACAGAATTAGATTTTATAATGGATTATAAACCAACACCTATTATTCATCTTCAAATTGGTTATTCTGTTCTATTTGCGACTAAAAACATGGAATTAATTAAAGGTGGTAACGCTGATGATTTTAATACATGGGCTTATATTATGCTAAAAATTTCACCTTCTATACTTTTGAAAGAATTAAAAAACAATTAAAATATTTTACACTAAAATAAATTATCATGAAAAAAGGATTTAAATTACTTGCATTGGTTTTCTTTATAAGCCTGATTTTTACAAATTGTAAGCGCAACAATGAATCTTCCTCCTCGGTTATTGAAAAAATAAAAGGAGAAGAAATAGCAGTATTAACTGAAGCTCCAAATGTACCACCACCAATAACAAGAAATTATGCCACCAAAGTGATTGTCAATCTTGAAGTTATAGAAAAAGAAATGGAAATGATGGATGGAGTTACTTATAATTTTTGGACTTTTGGAGGAAGTGTGCCTGGAAGCTTCATTCGTATTCGTCAAGGCGATTTTGTAGAGTTCCATCTAAAAAACAATCCAAACAATAAGCTACCTCATAACATTGATCTACACGCTGTTTCAGGACAGGGTGGTGGAGCAGCGGCTACATTTACCGCGCCTGGTCACGAAACACAGTTTTCATTTACAGCACTTAACGCTGGATTGTATATTTACCATTGTGCCACTGCTCCAGTTGGAATGCATATTGCAAATGGCATGTATGGTTTAATTTTGGTAGAACCTAAGGAAGGATTGCCAAAAGTGGACAAAGAATTTTATGTATGTCAAGGTGATTTTTACACCAAAGGTACCTATGGCGAAGCTGGTTTGCAACAATTTGATATGGATAAAGCATTAAAAGAACAACCTGATTATGTTGTTTTTAATGGTAAAGTGGGTTCATTGACCGGTGATAAATCAATGAAAGTAAAAGTTGGTGAAACAGTACGATTGTTTGTAGGTAATGGTGGGCCAAACTTAGTTTCTAGTTTCCACGTAATTGGAGATATTTTTGACAATGTATATGTAGAAGGTGGTTCTTTGGTTAATCACAATGTACAAACTACACTTGTGCCTGCTGGTGGTTCTGCTATTACAGAATTTAAATGCGATGTTCCGTCAACTTTGATTCTAGTTGACCATTCTATTTTTAGAACATTTAATAAAGGTTCTTTGGGTATGTTAAAAGTAGAAGGAGAAGAAGTGAAAGCTATATATTCAGGACAACAAGATGACCGAATATATCAATCAGAAGGTGCCCCACAAAGTATGCCTGACGTACCCAAAGTTGCTTCTAAACCATTAACAAAAGAAGAGAAATTAATACAAGGAAAATCAATTTATTCAAGTACCTGCCAAGCTTGTCATCAAGCTGATGGTAAAGGTATTGGTGGTGCATTTCCTCCTTTAGTTAGCTCTGATTATTTTGCTTCTGATCCTTCAACTATAGCAAAAACAATTATACATGGTTTGTCGGGTAAAATTACCGTTAACGGTAAAACTTATGACGGGGTAATGCCTAAACAAACATTAAGTGATGCACAAATTGCATCTGTTTCAACTTATATTTTAAATAACTTTGGAAATAAAGGAGGAGAAGTAACTGCTGCTGATGTTACAAAACTTAGAAAATAAATATGCGAAACTTTTTTATTGCAATAATACTTTTTGCCAATTTGTCGGTTTATGGACAAGGTCAGACAACTATGGTGAATATTAAGGGAGGATTTTATCTCCCTTTATATTCCTTAGATAGCCAAAAGATAGTCGTAAAACCATTTTTAATGGATATTTATCCTGTTACAAATATGGATTATAAAAAATTTGTTCTACAATTTCCAGATTGGAGGAAAAGTAAAATAAAGTCAATTTATGCCGATACAAATTATCTACATCATTGGACTTCAGATACCAATTTTAATGCTTTGTTGGCATTTAGTCCTGTGGTTAATGTATCGTGGTTTGCAGCAAAAAAATATTGTGAATGTCAAGGAAAAAGATTACCAACAGTGGCAGAGTGGGAGTTGGCTGGGAAGGCTAATGAAACCAAACCAGATGCAACAAAGGACTTAAAATTTAACCAATGGTTGCTAAATTGGGTTTCAAAACCAAATACCAGAATGTTGGCAAATGTGGGCTCTACATTTAAGAATTATTATGGTGTATGGGATCTGCATGGTTTAGTTTGGGAGTGGACTTTTGATTTTAATAGTGCTTTAACAACCGGAGAATCGAGGGGAGATAGTGGGCTTGATAACACATTTTTTTGTGGGGGAGGGTCGTTTGCTTCTAAAGATATTAATAACTATGCTGCATTTATGCGTTTCGCATCTCGCTCGAGTGTAAAGGCAAAATATGGAGTTCCTAATTTAGGTTTTAGATGTGTAAAAGATAAAATTGCACAATGAATATATTTATTACAATAAGGCATATTTGTGTTTTACTCACTGTAGAATGGTTAGAGAAATTGTTATTAAATAATAATGCTATTTCAATTAATTTTGGATTGATTCCAACAGTTTCAAAAAAAATAAACCAAAATGATTATTTTTTATTAGAACCAATTTTCAAAGAGGAAACATTTCTTTTATCTTTTAGTAACTATATAACATTTGCTACATTTTTATGGTTTCAAACTAAATTCTATTATGTAACAATATTTAATAGCACAACTAAATCTTTATTATTAGTTCTAGGCAGTTTTTTTATTATTTATATGCTCCATCTTTTTTTTACGAAAAGTAGAACGGTTAAATGTTTTAAGCGTAAAATTACTGAAAAGAAAAGCTTTTTAGATGGGTGTGGAAGAGTTGAATTTGTTTCCAAAGTTGGATTGTATTATTGCAACAGTTATATTAATAGTATACCTAGTTTATTTCTGAGGATTTTTAACATTAAAATTTATAAATATGAACATTAAAATTATTCTATTCTTTTTTATTGTTTTTTCAAACTTTTCATGTAAAGAGAAAAATACAAAAGAGTGCTGCAAGAGTGATAGCATGAGTGAAAAATCAATAAAAGAATCTATTTCAGGTGAGTCAATTTTTAATCTAGATAGCCGTTGGGTAAAACAAACAAAAGATAGCATGTCATTAAATGACTTATCTGAAAAGATTACTGTAGCAGCAATGGTATTTACACATTGTGAATCAGCTTGCCCAAGAATTATAGCTGATATTCAACGAATTGAAAAAGCATTTACAAAAGAAGAGCTACAAAAAATACAATTTCTATTAATTAGCATGGATCCTGTAAGAGACACACCTGAACGATTTATAGAGTTTTCAAAAAATCATCAATTGAATGATAATTGGATTTGCATATCTTCAGATAATAATGCAACAATGGAAATAGCAAATGTATTGAATGTAAGAATAAAGCCATTATCAAATGGTGGGTTTGATCACTCCAATACAATATTTCTATTTGATAATAATGGAAACATAGTATTTCAACAGAATGGATTGGCACAAGAGCCAACTGAAATGATAAAACAAATAACATCTTTAATTAAAAACAAAAACTAAATCAAATGAAGAATTTTAAATTATTATCGATTGCTACAATAGCATCAATTTCATTATTATTATCCTGTAGTTCTGATAAGCCAAAAGAGTCAACATCAACTACAACCGAAGAACCAAAATCTATGATAGATGAAGCTCCTTCCTCTAGTGGATTAGAAACAAAAATAGAAGCTGGTAAGGCAAATTATGAAAAAACATGTTTCGCTTGCCATCAAGCAGATGGGAAAGGTCTTCCAGCTGCATTTCCTCCACTACTTGCATCCGATTATTTAGCAGCTGATTTGTCACGTGCTATTTCTGGTGTTGTAAATGGATTGTCTGGAGAAATTACGGTAAATGGTGAAAAATATAATCAAGTAATGCCAGCATCTACCCTAACTGACGAAGAAATTGCAGATGTTTTTACTTATATCTTAAATAATTTTGACAACAAAGGTGGCGAAGTGACAGCTGCTGAGGTGAAAGCAGTGAGAAAATAGATATTCATTTAAGATTTTAATTTATGGTTTCTTACTGAATAATATAACTTTAATTTTAATCTGAAAATTTAATTCATAAAATAAATAAAATAATTATGCTATCAAAATCACAAGCAAAAATATTCTTTCTAGGAGGTACTTTAGTTACTTTTGCAATTTTCTTGGGTTTGTCTTGGAACTCATTAAGCAATGAAGTACCAAAGAAAACGCATGAGGAAAATTTATCACCACAGGTAATTTCCGGAAAGCATATTTGGGAGAAAAATAACTGTATGGGTTGCCATACTATTATGGGAGAAGGTGCTTATTATGCTCCAGAATTAACAAAAGTTTATGAACGTAGGGGTGAGTCATACATTAAAGCAGCACTTATGAGCAAAACACCATGGGCGCCAAGAGGAAGAAAAATGGTGGCTTATGCCATGAGTGAACAAGAAGCAAATGACGTAGTTGCATTTTTAAAATGGATTGGAGAAGTTGACTTAAACGGATTTCCACCAAAGCCTGATTTAAAGAAATAATTTAAAAAATTTAATATTAATTATTATGAAATACAAATCACAAAAAGTAGCATATTGGTTTTTTGCATTATCCATTTTGCTTCTATCATTACAAATTATTTATGGGTTTATAATGGCATTTGCTCACATGGGATATGATGTATTGCATCAGATAACACCATTTAATACAGCACGTGCGGTTCACACAAATCTATTAGTTGTATGGCTATTGTCAGGATTTATGGGTGCAGCTTACTATATTATTCCCGAAGAATCTGAGAATGAATTAGTAAGCGTAAAATTAGCTTATCTTCAACTTGTAACGTTAGCATTAGTAGGAGTTGTGGCAATTATTGGTTATCACTTTAACTATTGGGAAGGCCGTAAATTTTTGGAAATTCCAAGACCACTCGACTGGCTGGTAGTAATTAATGTTTTAACTTTTCTAGGTATAATTTTAGTTACACTTTTTAAAGGAAAAAAACAGACAACTACTTCACTAGTACTTACCATGGGATTAGTATTTGCTGCACTTTTGTATTTGCCAGGTATGGTTTGGTTTGATAATCAAACGATGGATTCATTCTTCCGTTGGTGGGTTGTGCATTTATGGGTAGAAGGTGTATGGGAATTAATAATGGGCGGTATATTGGCTTTTTTACTAATTAAAATTACAGGTGTTGATAGAGAAGTAATTGAGAAATGGTTATATGTAATTGTTGGCTTAACTTTCATTTCGGGTATTTTAGGAACGGGACATCACTACTATTACATCGGAGTTGGCAAAATATGGTTGATTGTTGGAGGTATTTTTTCAGCACTAGAACCTTTGGCATTTTTAGCAATGGCATTATTTGCAATTTCTATGTATCGAAAAGGAGAAAAAAAGCATCCTAACAAGATTGCATTAAGTTGGACTTTGGGAACAGCAATCGTTTCTTTTGTTGGTGCTGGTTTGCTTGGTATGGCACATACTTTACCAGGCGTAAACATGTACACACATGGCACTTTAGTAACGGCTATGCATGGGCATTTAGCTTTTTGGGGAGCTTATGGAATGATTGTTTTAGCATTTATTAGTTATTCAATGCCTAATTTGACGGGTCGTAAATATTACGATAGTAATGCAGGATTATTAGCATTTTGGCTATCTAATATTGGCATGGTAGGCATGACGGTTGCATTTGGAGTTGCAGGGGTTGCGCAAGTATATTTAGAAAGAAAAGTAGGTCTGGATTTTGGTGATGTACAAAAAGAAATTCAGGTACATTTTGCAGTCTTGGCTGTTTGTGCCACTTTTTTTACTACAGGAATTGGATTTTACATCTATGAGTTTATCAAATATGGAACGCCTAATGATGAAGCACTTGAAAAAATTGCAAGTTAGTTATTACGGTAAAATCAATTTAGAATACTTTAGATTATTTGATTATAAGTCACTAAAAAATAAATTTAAAATGTATATAGACCAAGATATAAAAATAGCAGATATTGTAAATAGTAATATTAAAACAGCCGACATATTTAAAAAGCATGGCATTGATTTTTGTTGCGGTGGTGGAATATCAATTGCCAAAGCTTGCCAGAAATTGAATCTAAATGTAGAAGAGATAATAGAAGAATTAAATAAAATAGACAATAAAGTTGTTCTATCTCAAAATTATAATAAATGGGAATTGGATTATTTGGCTGATTATATTGTAAATACGCACCATGCTTATGTTTTGGATGCAATTGAATTGTTAGATGCTTATACTTCAAAAGTGGCTAAAGTACACGGAGAGCACCATCCACCAGTTTTGGAAATACAGCGCCTTTATAATCTAGTAAAAATAGAACTTTTACAACACATGTTAAAAGAAGAGCGTGTTTTATTTCCATACATTAAAGAAATGGTAAAGTTTAAAAGGGATAATGAATCTTTGGTTAGATCACATTTTGGCTCTGTGCAAAATCCTATAAAAATGATGGAATTAGAACATGAAAGTGCTGGCGACACATTAAAGGAAATTGCTTCATTAAGTATGAATTATTCTCCACCAGAATGGGCATGTAATACTTTTAAAGCATTGTATGCAAAGTTAGATGAGTTTGAGCAGGACCTGCACCTACACGTGCACTTAGAGAATAATATTTTATTCCCAAAAGCAATTGACCTAGAAAAAAGTTTTCAACCTACAGAATAAGTTATTTTTAAATTATTAATAGAAAAAAATTGGAAGATAAACCATTTTATCATGCTGTTGGTAAAGAAATAGATATTTTTAAAATTGTATTTGAAAATAAATTACCATTACTTCTTAAAGGACCTACTGGTACCGGAAAATCTAGGTTTGTTGAATTCATGGCACATGAATTAGATAAAAAATTAATTACCATAAGCTGTCATGAAGAAACATCTTCAACAGATTTAATTGGTAGATTTATTATAAAAGGAGCAGAAACTATTTGGTTAGATGGTCCCTTAACCACAGCAGTAAAAAATGGTTATATTTTGTATTTGGATGAAGTGGCTGAGGCAAGACCCGACGTAGTAGTTGCAATTCATTCGCTTACTGACCATAGACGAGAACTGTTTATAGATAAACTCGGTGAGACTTACAAGGCTCATAATGATTTCATGTTGGTGGCTTCCTTTAATCCTGGCTATCAACGTGGGTTTAAGGAACTAAAACCATCAACTCGTCAACGATTTGTGGCATTGTCTTTCCAATATCCCGAAACAAAGGTAGAACAAGAAATTCTAGTGCATGAAACAGGAATAGACGAAGTGATTGCAAAGAAATTAGTTGCATTGGGCAATAAAGTAAGAAATCTAACAGAACTAGGGTTAACCGAAACAGTGTCAACACGTTTGTTAGTTGATGCAGCAAAATTAATTCAAAGTGGACTATCAAAAAGGCTAGCAGTAAAAGTAGCAGTAATGGAACCACTATCTGATGAAAAACAAATTATTGATGCACTTTATGATTTGACCGATTTAATGATTTAAAAACATATTTGTTTAATTATTATGGCAATAGATGAATATTTATATGGTAAAATTGCTAATTATTTTAAAAATAGAAAAAAAATATCTTCAGAAATAGTTGAAAAAACGGTTTTGTTAGCGGATATTAAACAAAGATTAACAATTATTGCAAGGGCACTATCGGGCAATGCCATTGAAATATATGCAGCAGAAAGAGAAGGAGGATATAAAAACAATAGTTTCTTTTTTCCTGCTTCTTTTTTTTTATTTGATACTTATGACCAAAACTTATCTTTTTACTTCTTTAGGTTATTATATTTATCTACTCAAAAGGAATTAAATTTAAATTGGTTTCAAACTAGTGAATTAGAATTGAAAATGGCTCAACAAAAAGCACATGATTCATCAAATTTGGTTTTGGAAAAGCTATTTATCGACTATCCAATTTCTAAGCAATTGTTTATTGAATTTGAAAATCAATTAAAAGCAAATACTAAAGAAAATACTCATACAGATTACACATGGCTTTTTGGAAAATGGATGCGAAGCGATTTAAATAATGATTCCAAAAACCAACTCAATAATTTCTCTGAACAAATAAAAAGTGGACAAGACGATAAGGCAAAAACCGTTTTAATGTCAAAAGCAGTTGAAGATATTATAACTGTTGAAGTAGATAAAAAGCAACAAGAAGATTATGTAATGACTCATAACTTTGAAAAAGTTGAAACGGCAGATGAACACAGTGGAGTGTGGCGTGATTTTGATGGCGATGATGAATTAGAAGACCATGAAAATGCATTAGACGAACTGAATATGAAATTTGTAGTTCGAGTGGACGACTCAGCACATTCAATATATCATACCGAATTTACTGAAAATACAAGTATCTCAGAAAGTGCCACACAAAATAGTACAGACTTACATTATAGTTATGATGAATGGAATTATGCAAAGTATGAATATAAGAAAAATTATTGCAATGTATATCCAATTAGACAGCTAAAAATTGAACATTTATATTATAATAAAACGATAAAAGAAAATACAGCCACTCTGAATGGATTGCGTAAAATGCTGACCTCCATAAATAATAAATTTAAACAAGTAAAGCGACAAACCAATGGCGATGAATATGAGTTAGATGCTCTAAGTGATATGTATGTTGATATTCATGCTAGACGAACACCAAATGAAAATATTTATTTGTCTAAAAGAAAGAAAGAAAAAGACATTTCTATACTATTATTATTAGACATAAGTTTGTCGAGCGATGGATATATAGATGGAAATAGAGTAATCGATGTTGAAAAGCAAGTGAGTATTTTATTTGGCGAAATATTAAACGAAAATAATATAGATTTTTCTGTACAAGGATTTTATTCAAAAACTAGAAATTTTTCAAGTTATGTATCCTTAAAAGATTTTGATGAAAATTGGGATGGCGCCAAACATAAAATTGGGACGATTGAACCAAGTGGTTATACTCGAATAGGAGCAGCTTTACGACATTCTGGTTTTTTATTAAATAAGCGTGAAACAAAAAATAAGTGGGTAATTTTATTGTCTGATGGAAAACCAAATGATTATGACAAATATGAAGGAAAATATGGGGTACAAGACGTAAAACAAGCTTTGTACGAATTGAAATCTAAAAGTATAAATTCGTATGCTTTAGCAATAGAAGCTCAAGCAAAATATTACTTACCTCAAATGTTTGGGCAAAATCACTATCAAATTATAACAACACCTGTTGAGTTGTTAAAAGCATTAGTAAAGCTTTATGAAAAGATAAAATATTAATTTAGAATAATTAACCCCTAACTCCGTTGAGCTTTACGTTATTAAAAAATAATTTCTATCCAATATTAGAAAAAAAAATATGATTAATTCTTATTCTCTTCTAAAAAGGAATAAAATAAAATTTGATAGAATTATTTAGATTCAATACCTCAGTCTCTACTCTACAGAAAACAATGGGTTTAATTCGTTTTTAACCATCCAGTAATACTCAATCGAGGTAATTGAGTAACTAATACCTCATGTGCCAATTCACTACTTTTAAAAAACACACATTTGCCACTTAAAGGCGATATTAATTGACTTGAATTACATTGAAAAATATTTAACTCACCTCCATCTTCTTTTTTCCAATTTTCATTTAAATAAATAATCATAGAAAAAGCACGGTCATTATTGTTTTTAAATTGATCAATATGTTTTTTGTAAAAACTATCTTTTTCATAATAGGTATAATGAAATTCATAGCCTGTAATTCCTGTAAAACAAGTGCTATTCAAATAAACAATAAAATCATCTAACAAATCGAAAAAGCTATTTTGAAAGGGATTATTATGATTTCTGTCAAGCCAATATATTTTATCTTTTCTAATCAATTGGTTTGTTTGAAGCGTTTCATGGTTTCCTGTGCCTGCTGAATTGAATTGGTCGTCTTGAAATAAAGAGATTAAATCTATTTTTAATTTTGCGGCTAATTCCTCACTTAAAAAATGATCACAAATCCCAATTTGGTTTGTTGCAAAATTTTCTATTAATGTTTCGAAATTTGAATGCAAAGCTAATTTGTTCAATTTATTAAAAAATTATTGATGTAAAGCAAGATATTTTCATTTTAACCTAAAAAGGAAAGAGTTAAATTTTTAAAAATCAATCTATTTCTCCATAAAATAAGTGCCAAATATTTTATCGAAAATAGGGTAAGAGATATTAAAATTATATTTGGTCATTAATTTGGGATTGTGGTGGGTTTGATGCAATTTTCGAAGCGATTGTATAATGGGTAATTTTGAAATAAAATGTTCTTCGGGCAAATGGTAGGAAAGGTGCAACCACTCGTAATTTAAAAAATAGGCTAAAGCGGTTGCCAAAAATAATAAGGCAGCATTTGTACTCCAAATCCAAAATAGTACAGCAGCCACTGGAATGGCAAATCCAAGGAGGAAAAAAATCAAAAGCACTGGTGGAAAAAGAATCATCTTGAAATCTCTTGTCGAATCACATTTCATTTCATTTTCAGTAAAAAAAACGTGATGTTCTAAGGTATGCCTTTTAAATACTTTTTTTAATTTTTCCTTTCTATGGTGCAAAGGCCCTTTATGGCCAATATATTCAGCAAAATTAGCATATAAAAATGTTATTGGAACAACCAACCATTCTTTCCAATTTGCATTTTCAATAAAATAAATACAAACAAAAACTACGGACAAACAAGCAATTGTTGTAAACAAAAAATGACCAATTCCAGAATAATTTTGGCCAATCTCATTATCGCGATAATCCTTTCTAAAAGTAGAAGTTTCCATGGTAAAACATTATAGGTTATTAATCAAAAAGTTCTTGTTTGGTTTTAATGTATTCATATCCTTCGTCTGCCAACAAATCGGGTTTGTCAGCAGCAGCAGTCGCTAATTCATCACATCTATTATTCCATTCATTGTCGGCATGTCCTTTTACCCATTCAATGTGAACGGTATGTTTTCTATAAACCACTAAAAAACGCTTCCATAAATCTGGGTTTTTTTTATTTAAAAATCCCTTTTTTTCCCACCCAAAAACCCATCTTTTTGCTATCGAATCTACTACATATTTTGAGTCTGAATAAATGGTTACTGTTTCCTTTTCATTTTTTAAAGATTCTAAACCAATAATTACTGCCATCAACTCCATTCTATTGTTGGTTGTTAGTCTGAATCCACCCGAAATTTCTTTTTTGTGTCCCTGATATAATAATATTGTTCCATAACCACCAGGACCTGGATTACCACGAGCAGCGCCATCTGTATAAATCGATATCATAATTAATTATGGATATAAAGGTATAATTCTTTATATTCACTTCCTATTATTTTTTCAAGCAAGTAATTCAAATGACAAAAAAAGAAAAAGCGACTTTTATATTAAACAAATTAGAAGAATTATATAGCGAAACGCCCATTCCATTAGACCATAAAGATCCTTATACTTTATTAGTAGCAGTATTATTGAGTGCGCAATGTACAGATAAAAGAGTCAATTTGGTTACGCCAGCATTATTTGCCCTTGCCGATAACCCACAAACCATGTCGCAATTAGAAGTGGACAAAATAAGGGAAATTATCAGGCCTTGTGGTCTTTCGCCACGAAAATCAGCAGCCATTTCTGAATTATCTAAAGTTATAATTAATGAGCATGGTGGAATGGTGCCCAACACTTTTGAAGCATTAGAAGCCTTGCCTGGAGTGGGGCATAAGACTGCTTCTGTTGTAATGAGTCAGGCATTTGGTGTGCCCGCATTTCCGGTAGATACGCATATCCATCGCTTGGCCATGCGCTGGGGCTTAACCAAAAAAGGTAATAATGTAGAAAAAACAGAAAAGGATCTAAAATTAATTTTTCCGCGAGAAAAATGGAATAAACTACATCTTCAAATTATTTTTTTGGGTCGTGAATATTGCCCTGCTAGAGGCCATATAATTGAAAATTGCCCTATTTGCAGTGTAGTTGGCTGCAAAATTTAAAAAAACACGGTAATTATTCTATAATTTTCTCTTTTGAGAAATATAGTATCTAAACAATAAACCTAAAGCTAATGCATCAAGAATATGCCATATTGCATGCCCTTGTATGATGGACGATGGGTCACAAAGACTAGAACCCGTTTGTGTTAAATTCCAAATAGTAAATGAAAGGAGTATGCAAATAAGTGCAGCCCAAGCATAAGACTGGTCATGTCTGATTTTTTTCTTATAAATGATTAAAATCTCAGTTATACCCATTAAAATTAGAAAGGTTGCAAAAGCTAAATTTCCAGAAAAATGAACTAAAGGAACATCAAATTTCAAAAAATGTGCAGTAAGACAAATGGACATATTTACTAAAAACAATAACAAAAAACCACTTTTTTGGAGTTTAAAATAGCGTAAAATGGAATATGCAAATGTAAAAGAACAAATTAAATACATGGAAAGCATATCAAAAAAACCGCCAATATTAGTCATTGATGCGTGCATTGCCATTGAACCGGGGCCAAGTAAAACAAAAAAATTACAGAAAAAAACACCATAAAAAAATTGATTGTAAATAGGAGAGTCGAAGGATTGAAATTTACCTCTATAAATTACCCATGCTGATAAAAGACCACCAATTATAAACATCAAATTACTCCAAGTATTTGCGGGTTGTTTGATAAGACCATCATGCGTCTTTTCGCAAAAAACATCTCCAGCACCATTAAATTCGCCAAACCATTGACCTTTTAAAGCCAAAAAAAAAACAAACAATGAAACAATTGTAGTTAGAATGGTGCTAATTAATACTAATTTTCTTTCCTTTAAATTCATTTTTTTCTAATAAATAGTTTGTTGTAAATATATGGTTTCCAAATTTGTTTTTTGCATAAAATAAAAAAACCACTTTTTATTTTTATAGTGTATAATTTTTGCCAAATTTGTACCATGGGAATTAAAAAAATATTGGCAAAACCTTTCTCTTCCTATGAAGTAAAAAAATTCTTAAAGGCAAATTTAAATCCTTTAGAAGCCCAAATGCGAGTTTTTGAAAATTTAATTAGCACTGCAAAGGATACTAATTTTGGGAAAGATCATCATTTTGAACAAATAAAAAACCATACTGATTTTACCAATACGGTGCCGGTGCGCGATTATGAAGATCTGAAAGCCTATATTCAATTGATTATAGATGGAAATCAAGATGTGTTATGGCCAGGTGCGCCAAAATATTTTGCCAAAACAAGTGGTACCACGTCTGGCATTAAATATATCCCAATCACTGATGTTTCTATCAAACAGCAAGTTAAAGCTGCCCGCATGGCCTTACAATTTTATATCCATCAAACCAAAAATACGAATTGGGTAGAGGGCAAAATGATATTTTTACAAGGAAGTCCCGAATTGGATAAAAAAGGAGCAATTAACGCAGGTCGCTTATCGGGAATTGTTTATCATGAAGTGCCTAAGTATTTGTTAAGCAATAGATTACCTAGTTTGCAAACAAATATTATTGAAGATTGGGAATCTAAATTGGTTAAAATAGTATCAGAAACAGTGCAACAAGACATGACTTTAATAAGTGGTATTGCGCCTTGGATGATTATGTATTTTGAAAAACTCTTGGCACAAACTGGCAAGCAAACTTTAAAAGAAATATGGCCAAACTTGACCCTTTATGTTCATGGAGGTGTAAATTTTAAGCCTTATGAAAAAACATTTTCAAAACTCATTGGAAACGGAGTCGATTATATAGAAACTTACCCAGCTAGCGAAGGATTTATTGCCTTTCAAGACAATTATAAAGAAGAAGGCTTGTTGTTGAATACTGATGGTGGTATTTTTTATGAATTTATTCAAGCAGATCAAATATTTGAGGAAAAACCGAAAAGAATTTGGTTAAATGAGGTGGAGTTAGGCATAAATTATGCGATTATTCTAAATACCAATGCGGGTTTATGGGGTTATAATATTGGCGATACCATCAAATTTGTTTCCCTTAACCCTTTTAAAATTGTTGTTACTGGACGTATAAAACATTTTATCTCTGCATTTGGTGAGCATGTAATTGTAGAAGAAGTGGAAAGTGCCATAACCGCATTATGTGCCAAATCTGGAGTTGAGGTAATTGACTTTACAGTGGCTCCACAAATCGAGGTTGAAAATGGATTGCCTTACCATGAATGGTTTATTGAATTTAAAGAAATGCCAAATGATATAAACCATTGGCGACTTCAATTGGATGAAATAATGCAGCAAAAGAATATTTACTATAAAGATTTAATTAATGGCAATATTTTGCAACCTTTAAAGATTAGTCCAATAAAAACAAATGGTTTTCGAGATTATATGGAAAGCATTGGAAAATTGGGCGGACAGAATAAAATACCGAGATTAGGAAATGATAGGAAAATGGCAGAAAAATTAAGTACGTTTTTACTTTAGAAAACTAAATATTTTTCTGATTTTTATTAATAATTATTATATATTAGCCACTTCTGATTAAAAAAAATATGCAATACAGTAACGACAAATCAATTTTATTTTTCAATGGCATTTTTAAAAAGGTGTCCGAATTTCATATTAGTCCCTTTAATCAAACACTTAATTATGGATTTGGAGTTTTTGATGGTGTTCGTGCCTATAACACTGCTCAAGGACCTCATATTTTCAAAGTAAGAAGGCATTTTGAAAGGTTATTAGCGAGTGCAGAGAAAATGGGCATTCAAGTACCCTATACCGTTCAAGAAATGATTAATTATGCTTATGAGTTGATTGAATTAAATGGATTGAAAGAGGTTTATATTAGGCCTTTGATATTTATGGATAAAAATATGACACTGAGAGCAGAGGCCGATAAACCAAATGTAATGATGGTATGCTGGAAATGGAATCGCTATTTTGAGTCTAATCACCTCAATATCATGGTTTCTACTTGGCGCCGACCGCACCCACGCACCACTTTTATCGATACCAAAATTGTAGGTCATTATACAAATGCAATCTTTGCTACACAGGAAGCCCATAAAAAGGGATTTGACGAGGCTTTAATGTTGGATATTGAGGGATATGTTGCACAAGGGCCTGGTTGTTCATTTTTTTATGAAAAAGGTGGTAAACTTTATACACCACCATTAAACAATGTTTTTCCAGGTATTACGAGGCTTACACTAATAGAAATTGCCCATCAAATGGGAATTGAAGTAATAGAAAAACTATTTGGAGTGGAAGAAATAATAGAAGCTGATGGTGCTTTCTTTACGGGCACTGCAACAGAAGTAGCTGGCATTGGAGCAATAAATAACCACAAGATGAAACTTCCATGGGAAGATACTATTGGACATTTGTTACATAATAGGTATAAAAGAATAGTTTCTGGAAAAGATACCAATTTCTTAGAATATTTTTAACAAAAATAATCCAGCATTTCCAATAAATGTGGTTTTATATAATTTAGGTGTTTTTCTACCTTTTCAATTTCTATTAATTGAACTTGACCATTAATAATTCCTGTAGCAAACCCACTTTTACCTTTAGCCAAACTTTGCACTGCCAATAGTCCAAATCGGGAAGAAAGCAATCGATCAAATGCTGTGGGACTTCCACCTCTTTGCAAATGACCCAAAATAAGGGTCTTTATCTCCAATGCTGGAAATTTTTCTTTTGCCAATTTTGCCAATTCCACCGTACTATATTCATCGCCTTCAGAAACGACAATTATCATAGATTCATCTTTATTTTTGCATGCTATTTTATCGAAAATCGCATTTATATCCGTTTTTATTTCAGGTATATGAATGTCTTCTGCACCTGCAGCCAAACCACTTCTTATGGCAATTAAGCCAGCATCATTTCCCATTACTTCAACAAAAAATACCCTATTATGTGATTGAGCAGTATCTCGTAATTGATCTATTAATTTCATAGCTGTATTAATAGCCGTATCATATCCTATAGTATAATCGGTTCCAAATAAATCATTATCAATAGTGCCAGGTATTCCAATAATTGATACTTTAAACTCGTCTTGAAAAATTTTTGCTCCCTTATATGAACCATCTCCACCTATAATTATTAAGCCATCCAAACCCATTTTTTTATACGATTCGTAGGCTTGTTGCCTCCCTTCATAAGTCATAAATCGACTTGAACGAGCCGTTTTTAAAATCGTTCCTCCTTGTGCAATGATATGATTTACAGCAGATTTATTAAGAGAAATAATTTCTCCATCTATTAAACCATCGTACCCTCTCATTATCCCAAAGCAACTAATTCCCATTTTTTCGGCTACAAATACAATACTTCTTATACAACTATTCATTCCTGGGGCATCCCCACCCGAAGTTAAAATCCCAATTTTGTGCATAATAATTCTAGCTTTAAGTTTATGAACAAAAATAAAGAAAAAAAAGTTTTATATTTTTTTTATATTTAAAACAAAAAGTCTATATTTAGTGGATATTTTATAATCCCTATCTCAAATTTAAACTTTCATGAAAAAATCAATCTTCTTTTTCTGCTTTCTTTTTAAATTAGTTTTTGGATTCGCTCAAGCTAATTTACCTGTATATCTAGGAAATGGTTTCACGATAAGAGACAATAGTAGTCTTACGGGAATGAATATGGCCATGATTTGGCCTTATATAAGTGGCGATTTTCAAAATGGACAATATCAAAATTGTCAATTGAGCGAGCCAATCATGTCAAAAATTAAGGAATGGAATTTAAGAAATTTTCGTTTTCCAGGAGGTACTGTAGCTAATTATTATCATTTCAATGGAAAATTTGGTTATGGTAGTGATTCCTTAGAATTTGTTTGCTCTCCTAATTATTATTTCAATTATGACATGAAAAATAGATTTAAGAGCGATAAGTTCTTTAACTGCAATTTTATTTATCCATTCGCAGATGCAATGGTTAAATTAAAGAATGAAGGTAAAACGGTGGAATTAAATTATGTAGTCAATCTTTTTACCCATATTAATCATAAACATCTAAATAAATATAACAAAACAATAGATACCCTTTTCAATAAATACGATTCTATCTATGGAAACCTAAAAACCAAAAAGTTGAAATTTATGGATTCCTCAGAAATTCAAATTCTGGAAGGCATATTTAACAGAATGGTTTTGGACACTAGATTTGCTGAAATAAAAAATAAAATTGTATTAGATAGTGCTTTTAAATATTATTTAGATGAAAATTTAGATGCAATAAGATATTTGGTGAGTAGAAACATAACCATAAAACGTATAGAATTAGGCAACGAGTTTTATGCAGAAACACTACTATTTGATGATGATTTAAGTGAAGTCGGGAGGGATTGTACCGATACCGTTGGCGAGTCGTTTGATAAAGGAGATTATTTTGGAATCAATTTAATTGAAGGATTGTACAAATACCATATTCTGTGTGATATATATATGTCTAAAATTAGAGACATTGGGAATGTAGATTTTGGAATAGTATCAGGTCCATCTAATGCAAGTATTGTTTTTGAAAATTCTAAATGGAAAATAAAAGATCAATTTGGAAGCAGTAGTAAATTAAATTATTTCTGGAATAATTGTGCAAATCGAATTTCATCTAAAGCTGTAATCGACCATGCTTATGCTCAAACCGCCTTTAGTTGTAGTGATATCCAAGGCAATAATATAGATTTATTGTATAACAATGCAAAAGAAATTTACAATTTTTATACTGATTCTCTTTATTTTTATGACCTAAGAAAGGTAAAATCTGAATTTCCGAATAAAGATGTTTGGGGTACTGAATGGAATATTGGAAAGCCAGAAATGGTGGCCAACACCTTACTGCAAGTTGGGTTTATTTGTGATCAATTGGGAAATTTAACCAAAGCCAATTCGCTTAATGAATTCAATTTAAGAAATGCCGTTTACCATTTATTGGCTTCGCAAAGCATTAATAATTTTTCCCTAATTCGCACTGGATATTATGCAGGAACAGAATATAAAGACACCTTACAATTATTACACTTTGCATTTGATATTTGGAAAGAAGTATTGAATAATAAATACAAATACCTAAATATAACTAAAAATAATTTGTTTAAAATAAACCCACAACTGACTAAGGAGGTTAGGACCTATTCCTTTTATAATGCCACGGATAGGAAATTTACTTTTTTATATACCAATTATGGCAATACTGGAGTTAAATTTGTGCCCTCAGATATAGATTTTATTTTAAATTCTGTAAATCAATCAGTAGTTAAAAAAGAAATAAAATATATGAACGGGGAAAATTTGTATAGCTCGGATAGAAATTGTGATGATGAAAAAAAGCAAGATGGCATTAATGACATTCAATATTATATTAATGATTTTCAGTTGGTAAACACGGATTCTATCACACTTCCTCGCTATTCAGTAGGAGTGGTAAATGTATATTTATCAAATTCCACAGGTTTGGACAATCAGAATAAAATTAATGCGAAGATTTATCCAAATCCAGCAAACGACATCCTTTTTATTGATTTGGATGAACCATCAAATAATTTGGACATTAGGATAATTGATGTATTAGGCAAATTAGTCTATGCTGAGCCATTTGGTGATTTTAGAAAAACCAGTATTCCTACCAATTCATTAAATGGTGTTTATTTTTTATCAATTGTGGATGAGAATGGCAATATAAAGCATGCTCAGAAAATAGAGATTTTTTAAAATCTAAGCAAATTTTTGTTTTAAAAAGTATTAATAAATTTTTATGCCTTATTAAAAATTCCCTTTTATTTTTGAATTAATCCTCAATTATATAAATTGTGCCAAAATTAAATCAATGAGCCAAGAATTGAATAAACAAAGTAAAACCATTACCCAAGATATTACACAACCAGCTGCCCAAGCCATGCTACATGCAATTGGATTAAGCGATGATGATTTAAAAAAAGCACAGGTAGGAATTGCATCCACCGGATGGGATGGAAATCCATGTAATATGCATTTAAATGGATTGGCCACTCAGCTCAAAGGAATGGTAAATCAACAAGGATTAATAGGTTTAAATTTTTACACTATCGGTGTAAGTGATGGAATTTCAATGGGTACTTCGGGCATGCGGTATTCCTTAGTTTCACGAGAAGTAATTGCTGATTCAATAGAAACCAATGCAGGAGCACAATTTTATGATGGCATTATTTCAATAGCTGGTTGCGACAAAAATATGCCGGGTGTGATTATGGGCATGGCTAGGCTCAACCGTCCTTCATTAATGATTTATGGAGGAACCATTGCACCAGGTCATTATAAGGGCGAGACCTTAGATGTAGTATCAGCTTTTGAAGCCTTAGGTAAAAAATTCGCAGGTACTATTTCCGATGAAGATTATAAAGGGGTAATTCATAATGCCTGCCCTGGAGCGGGTGCTTGTGGTGGCATGTATACTGCCAATACTATGGCTTCGGCAATTGAGGCGCTAGGCATGAGTTTGCCATTTTCGGCCAGCAATCCAGCGGTAAGTGCGGATAAAAAGAATGAAATGCAGGCAGCTGCTATAGCCATTAAAAATTTGTTGGTTTTGGATTTAAAGCCATCAGATATAATGACATTCAAGGCATTTGAAAATGCAATTAGAGTGGTAATCGTATTGGGCGGAAGTACGAATGCAGTAATGCATTTAATTGCAATGGCCAAAACGATTGGCGTTAAATTAAACCTTGCAGATTTTATTCGCTTGGCGGACAATACGCCAGTATTGGCCGACTTTAGACCTAGTGGAAAATATGTAATGGAAGATTTACACAAATTAGGAGGCGTGCCAGCAGTAATGAAAATGTTGTTACGAGAAGGAATGCTTCATGGAGATTGCTTAACAGTAACAGGTAAAACGATAGCAGAAAATTTGGCTGAATTGGCTGATTTGCCAGCAGGTCAAGATTTAATTCATTCGATAGACAACCCAATTAAAAAGACTGGGCATATTCGAATATTGTATGGCAATTTGGCTACTGAAGGTGCAGTTGCCAAAATAACTGGAAAAGAAGGAGAGCGGTTTGAAGGAATAGCCAATTGTTTTGATACCGAACAAGAATCCATAGATGGAATTCAAAATGGAACTGTAAAAGCGGGAGATGTAGTGGTAATAAGGTATATTGGCCCACGTGGAGCTCCAGGAATGCCTGAAATGTTGAAACCAACGGCAGCCTTAATGGGAGCAGGGCTTGGAAAAGAGGTGGCGCTAATTACAGACGGACGGTTTTCCGGCGGCTCGCACGGATTTGTGGTTGGACACGTAACGCCTGAAGCGCAAAATGGCGGAAATATTGCGTTGGTAAGAAACGGTGATAAAATAATAATTGACGCCATTAATAATACAATTGATGTAATTATTAGTGAAGAAGAACTATCGAAAAGACGAGTAGCATTAATTATTCCACCTTTAAAAGTAAAAAGTGGAATATTATACAAATATGCCAAAACGGTAAGCTCAGCAAGTGAAGGCTGTGTGACGGATGAGTTTTAGAAATATTTTTTTTGCTTAATTTTTTAAAACAATAAAAAACCAATTCCTGTGCGCAAGGTAAAACCAGGACCATCCATTGAATTCCAAAGGTTAGCAGAATATTTGCCTAAAGTGTTTATAGGATCATTGGTTATTGTACTGTTGCTTAGAAAAACACCTATGTCTAACAATAACCTTCTTTTTATAATGTATTGATATCCTCCTCCTAATTGCCAGTTATTGGTCATTAGGTTTTTATATTCAACATTTCCTTTTGTAAAGGTAGCAAAACCAATTGCCCAATCGAATTCTACATATCCACCCAATGGCGGTTTGATAATTGATTTATGTATGTATTTTTTTAGGCCAATGCCTATTCTTTGTTCCTGAATCAACATCTTAAAGGATGGGGAATTATAGGATTCTTCAAATTTAGAATTCCTATTTAAAAACCTATAATCAACTTTTAAGCTAGCTCCCTTAAATAAAAGATACTCAACTGATAAATGTGCTCCACGATCTAAAATTGGAGCAGTTAAATCAGTAGCGACAAAAAATCTTCGACCAAGATGTCCCGGTATTTGACTAAATGCTGGTATATTTAATCCGATAACAAGGAGTAAAACAATTAATCGTTTTTTCATTTCTTTTTAGTTTTTAATTGAAAGAAAGAATTATAAATAATATTTTCTAAGTAGGTTTGTGAAGGTTTATTATCTATTAATCTTTCTTCCACATAAATAATTTCTCCTGTTTCAATATCCGCTACTAAGGAATAAAAAAAGGTGATATAATTTCCATTTATTGCTTTTAAAGGAGCGATTAAATAAAACAATCCTTTTTTGCCTAATTTTTTCTTTACAGAAATGATGCCCTGGGTGGCAAAATATTTTGTTCCATATTTTTTAATTAAATCCTGAAAATCTGGACTTATTTTTTGCGTATTAGAACTGTGAATTTTACGTTTGAATAGGGCACTTTTATATGGATTCATTGTCTGATTCATATAGGCTATTAAAATTTGATCCTTTAAAGGTTTTAACCTATTATAATAAATTTCATCCTCTTTATCGATTTTATTTTGATCTATAATTGTCAATTTTACCTTGTTTTTGTCTGCACAATACTTTAGAGAATTATTGAAAAGTGTTTTTAATTCAGCTCCTTGGGTCATATTTTCACTAAACGTATTTCCTTTTTTAAAATACGAAACTTCAGGAGAAATGGAAACTATTTTGGTAATTTCTTTGCCCTTTTGCAATAAATCTGTTTTTCGTACAATTTTTGCTTCTACTACTGCCAATGAACAGGAAGTAAAAAAGAAAAAAGAAGATATTGCAAGGATAAATAATATTATTCTCATGGATTTAAATTTTTAAGGATTGATTCAACATGTATTGTAAATTGACCATTTGGGTGATTTTTTAGGTAATTATTTAAAATGGCTTTTCCCTTTTCTTTATCGTCATTCAACAGATACATTTTTCCTAGGTACAAATTGATGTTTTCAGAATTTGGAAAACGATTATTTGCTTCTTCTATATATTGTAATCCCTGCCTAGAAAGAGTATAGTCATAATTGTAAATATCCTGAAAGTCAATTAAATATCTTGAAAAAACAGTAGAATCATCGTTGCTAACTTCAAAATTATTATAACTAATCGACTTATTATTTTTATAATAATTCAGCCAATAAAGTGATTTTACAAGCATTTCTTCTATAAATAAATTCTTAGGATAATCTTCTTTTAAAACAATACCTTCGTATAGTGTGGTTCTGTATTTTAGCCGTTTTTGATAATTATTTATCAATTCAAAACGAATGACTTCTTTCAAGTAATTAAAGGACTGGAGGGAAACACTTTGTTTGTTTTGGTGTTTGATGGAATCCAAAAGTAAAAATCGTTCCAATGAATCCTTCCGTTCTTTGGTGTCTGGATGGGTACTTAAATCTTCTTGTTCCTCTTTTCTTTCTGTTACAGTCACATCAATTTTTGAAGTATCTGTTTTAGTTGTTATTGTATTTATCCAATTATAGTATGACCTTTTCTTTTTGGTTGTTTTTGTTGTTGTTGAATCATTTGGAGTTTTTTCATTACCATTTAGCGTTATTTGAACTGGAGTAGATTTTGAAATGGTATCCATGGAAATAGCTTTTAATGTATCCATTATCGCTTCAACTGCCATTTTATTTGTATCAATTTTAGTTGAGTTTATCAAAAACAATGAATCTTTCTCCATTTTTCTCTTATTCAAACTATCTATTTTCAAAAATGAATACAAATTCACTTCTTTTTCATTTTTATCGATATTTATTTTTTCCAAAATATCCATTGTTTTTAAAGCTTCCTGAGGGTCGTATCCAAGTTTTTGGTACATTTCTAACCCTGCTTTATCAGCCTCAAGTTCTTGTGTTCTGGAAAAAGACAAAGACTTAAGGTATTGCTCTAATTCATCTTCCTCGGTAATATTTTTCTTCTTTTTACTTAGCGAAAGATTATATTCTATTTGTTTTAAACTATGTTTTAGTTTATAATGGCTAATTTCGTGACATAAAATAAATACAATTTGATCCTCACTTGTTAACCAATCAAATAAAGTAATATTAAAAAAAATAGTACCGTCTACGAAAGTTGTTGCATTTGGAATATCAAACTTTGTAAGATATATATTTATTTCCTTTCTTAGAATAGGTTCTTTCTCGAGAATTTTATCTGCCAACTTATTTACATAATTTGAAATGGTATCATTATAATAAATTTGTCCTCCTTGAAAGGATCTTTGTAAATAATAGGCTGCCGAACTAGAAAGAAAATCTCTATCTTCTTTTTCTATTTTGTCAGAAACATATAATTTATTGATATCTGCTTTTCTTTTATTATAAGTTTCTAAAACCCCTGATGGAATTTCTGATTTTAAAAAGATAGGAGTATAGTTTTGAGATAAATCTTGCGAATGGCAATGAAAATATCCAAAGAAACCTATGAGTAATAAGAAAATTTGCTTCATTAATTTGGCTTTTTCAAAAAAAAAGCACAAATGTAATCAATATAGTTAAATTCTTTAGTACTGCCCCGAAATATATCCTGATAGATTTTTTATTTCAAATTCTTTGAGTTCAAGCATTCTTTTCAAAACATCGCCAATTGAAATTACACCTTCTAAAGTATCATTTTTTACAATTGGTAAATGCCTAATTTTTGAATCATTCATTAAAGTCATAAGTTCGTGAATGGAATCTGTGTCATTAGCGATTTTTATGTTTTCACGTGGAGTCATAATGGTTTTAACTAATTCTGTATCTGCATTTTTATTCAAATACATGCATTTATTTACGATATCCCTTTCCGACAAAACACCAGAAGTTTCATTATTGTCATTTTTTATTATGAGTAAGCCAATTTTAAGCTCTGCAAGTGCATTTACAGCCACCCTAATTGTATCATTTTCATTGATAAAAAAAATTTTTCTTCCTTTTTTATCCAATATGTCCTTCGCCTTCATCTTTTTTTTATTAAAAATAAGTAAAATATTTAATATAAACCATTTTCTAGTATAAATAAAATTGTATTTTAAATTACGTTAATAAATTACTATGTTTAATTAAAAGGGAGAAAAGAAATTTATAAAAAATCAAATTTTATTAAATTTGTCGTTCAAGTTTGAATACATGGCAGTTGAGCATACGAAGATTTCTGGTTCTGAAGCATTAATTAAATCGCTTTTAGCAGAAGGAATTGATATAATTTATGGTTATCCAGGAGGCGCAATTATGCCTATTTATGATGCGCTATATCATTATTCTGATAAAATTTTACATGTATTAACCAGACACGAACAAGGTGCAACCCATGCAGCAGAAGGCTATGCAAGGGTAAAGGGAAAAGCAGCAGTGGTGTTTGCCACTTCTGGACCAGGTGCTACTAATTTGGTAACCGGCATTGCAGATGCGATGATGGATTCTACGCCAATGGTATGTATTACAGGCCAAGTGCCCCGACATTTATTGGGAACTGATGCATTTCAGGAAACAGATATAGTCGGTATTACTATGCCAATAACAAAATGGAACTATCAAGTTACCAATGCGGCCGAAATACCTGCCATAATTGCAAAAGCATTTTATATTGCCAATTCTGGTAAGCCAGGACCCGTTTTAATTGATATTACAAAAAATGCCCAATTCGAACTAATGGATTGGCAAGAATATAAGAAATGTGATACCATTCGGGCTTATACAGATAAGCCAGTTGTGGATTTGAAAAAACTAGAAGACGCATCTTCTATAATTAATTCAGCCAAAACACCTTTAATTATTGCAGGTCAAGGAGTTATAATTTCTAGCGCAAAAGATGCTTTAGAAGCTTTTTCTACAAAAACAGGCATTCCAGTTACTACCACAATGCAAGGTTTGGGTGGTTTTAATCCAGATCATCCCAATTATGTTGGCTTACCTGGTATGCATGGCAATTATTCGGTAAACATAAAAATGAATGAGTGCGATGTGATGATTGCTGTAGGTATGCGGTTTGACGATAGAGTTACTGGTGATGTTACAAAATTTGCCAAACAAGCCAAAATCATTCATATAGAAATTGATCCAGTTGAGATAAATAAAGTGGTAAAAACGGAAGTAGGCATATTAGCTGATGCAAATGAAGCCTTAACTGCTCTTTTACCGCTAGTAAAGGAAAACAAACACACTGAATGGATAGACACTTTCAAATTATTAGATGAAAGTGAACAAAGAATAGTAATTGACAATGCCATTCATCCTTCTGAAGGAGGAATTAAAATGGGCGAAATAATGCATTTGATTGACGAAAAAACAAAGGGAGAGGCAATAATTGTTCCAGATGTTGGTCAGCACCAGATGTATGCAATGCGGTATTATAATTATCGAAAACCCAATTCATGGGTTTCAAGTGGTGGCTTAGGCACAATGGGTTTCTCGTTGCCTGCGGCTATTGGAGCACAAATGGCAGCCATGGATCGAACTGTTGTAGCCATAATTGGAGACGGCTGTTTTCAGATGACAATTCAAGAATTGGGCACTATTTGGCAACAAAACCTACCAGTAAAAGTGGTTATTTTCAATAATAATTTCCTAGGCATGGTTCGACAATGGCAGCAATTGTTTTTTGACAATAGGTATTCGCAAGTAGAATTAAAAAATCCTGATTTCGTTGCTATTTCAAAAGGATTTGGAATTGCATCAACCAAGGTAGAATTAAGAGAAAATTTAAGCGAAGCTTTAGATATTATGTTTGCCCATGACGGTCCATATGTATTGGAAGTAGTCGTTGAAAAAGAAGATAATTTATTTCCTATGGTACCAAGTGGAGCAGCATGTAGTGATATTATTTTAGAACCAAGTAAATAAGTAATGAAACCATATAAAATAGTATTTATTTCCCACAACCAGCCCGTACTAATTGGACGGTATATGCTTATTTTTTCAAGAAGAAGAATTGATGTAACTAATTTCTTTTTTTCCAAAATAGATGAGAAGGAAGGTCAGTTTATCATCGAATTTAATTCGGAAGAATGGGCAGCTGAAAACTTACTTAAACAAGTACAAAAACAAATAGATATATTTGAAGCAAAATTAATTCTAAATGGGCAATAGAATATTTGTCATACTTATTTTATTTGTTTGTTTTGCTGAAATGGTAGAAGCAAAGCCGCCTAAGACTTTAAATTCCCAGGCCAGAATTGATGATTTAAATCAAATTATTGATGATACTGTTACTGCTGAGCCAACAAAAATTCAATTTAAAATTGATACTGGTAAGACGGTTTTTGGAATTTGTAAAAAAGACATTAGAGAAACAAGTTCACTAAAATTAAATTTAGCAGATTCTCAAATAATCTCAACTATTGACAAACCAGACAGAGTTTTTTCTAATGTAACTGAAATGCCACGTTTTCCAGGAGGATATGATTCATTAGAATATTTCTTTCTAACAATATAATTTACCCAAAATTGGCATTGCAAAATGGAATAAGTGGAACTGTTATTGTTTCTTTTATAGTTAGTAAAGAAGGTGTAATTTGTAATCCGAAAATAGAAAGATCTTTAGGGATAGAATTAGATAATGAAACATTAAGGATAATAAGTTTAATGCCAAATTGGATTCCAGGAAAAAAAGATGGACAACCAGTGAATGTTTCTTTTATGTTACCAGTAAAATTTACAATTCAATAATTCAATAAATAAATCAAAAATATCAAACTATGGCAATTATGAACTTTGGCGGACACGATGAAAACGTAGTAACCCGCGACGAATTTCCCCTAGAAAAAGCAAGAGAAGTATTAGCAAATGAAACCATCGCTGTTATTGGCTATGGTGTACAAGGACCAGGTCAGGCACTTAACCTTCGAGACAATGGTTTCAATGTAATTGTAGGTCAAAGAAGACCTTCAAAATCATGGGACAAAGCAGTAAATGACGGTTTTGTAGAAGGCGTTACCTTATTTGAACCTGAGCAAGCTTTGGAAAAAGGTACTATTATTATGTATTTATTGTCGGATGCTGCTCAAATCGCAATGTGGCCAACGGTAAAAAAACACCTTACTACTGGAAAAGCTTTGTATTTTTCGCATGGTTTTGGTATCACTTATAAAGAAAGAACAGGCATTATTCCCCCTGCAGATGTGGATGTAATTTTGGCTGCTCCTAAAGGTTCTGGAACTTCTCTAAGAAGATTGTTTTTGGAAGGAAAAGGTTTAAATTCTTCTTATGCTATTTTTCAAGATGCAACAGGTAAAGCAAAAGATAGAACTATCGCATTAGGAATTGGTGTAGGTTCAGGATATTTATTCGAAACTACTTTCCAAAAAGAAGTATATTCTGACTTAACTGGCGAAAGAGGCGTTTTAATGGGTGCTTTGGCTGGAGTTATGGAAGCGCAATATAATGTATTGAGAAAAAATGGTCACTCACCATCAGAAGCTTTTAATGAAACGGTAGAAGAATTAACAGAATCATTAATCAAATTGGTGTCTGAAAATGGAATGGATTGGATGTTTGCCAATTGCTCCACAACAGCACAACGTGGCGCTTTGGATTGGAAAGGACCATTCAGAGATGCCGTTACACCAGTATTTGAAGATTTGTACGCAAAAGTAGCCGCTGGCGAAGAAGCACAGCGATCAATTGACACGAACTCTCAACCAGATTATAGAGAAAAATTAGATGCTGAATTGGCAGAAGTGGGCAATTCGGAAATGTGGCAAACGGGCAAAGTAGTTAGAAGCTTACGACCTGGTAAATATTAATCTAAAAAGTTTATTTTTATAAAAATGCCTTCTAATTTTTAGAAGGCATTTTTTTTTATTTTTTATTCAACTTCTTTTTCAATTTCTATTTTTCTATTAAAAGTAAGCAATGAAGCATACATCAAACTAAGCAAAATAGTAAATAAAAAAGTAACACCGATGGTTGTTGGATGTTGAAATGGATTGAAAATTCGAACCCAAATGTCTTCCGCAAGTGTCAAGGGATTTGTAAGCATGTCCCAGCTATTCCACCTCAAGTATCTGCCCAAATAAATACCGAAACTACCCAAAAAAATGGCACAAAATGAAATTATCCATCCAGCGATTTTTCCATATTTTTTTGTAAAAATGTCATGGATTATCAAAAGACTTAAAAATCCAATTAAGGTGCCTGTCCAAGCAAAATAAGCAATAATACCAAATCATACCAAAAAGGGAAATCTCTCATTTTTAAGTGAAACAAATCGGTAAGAATATAAGGCGCATTTGGAAAAAACAATAACCAAAGTCCGACAAACACCCAAAATATAAATGGCGATACTTTTTGGGAATTTACCTTTTGCGAGCAACAAACTAACACCCAATGGAATAAGTGCTAAAAAATATTCCAAATCAAGAAAATGAAAGAGGTTTGTTGGGTCCAAAAAACCCGAACAGAAAGCAACAATACGCCAAATACGGTGGAGCTGGCCAAAACCAAAAGAATTTGAAGTCTATTGGTTGATTTTAAGTAGTTAATAATCGAAGGAATCATACATTTTTATTTTT
>JADIYW010000036.1 GCA_016705125.1 Bacteroidota bacterium | reverse complement strand
TGCACCTGGGAGTTTTGAAAAAATTGAATTTAGAAATTAAAAATAAATAATATGAAAAATTTAAAAATTGAATTTAAAAAAGTATCTCCACAGAGTTTAGAAAAGATAAAACTCAAATTGCTTTCGAACCTTACTCAACAAGGTTGTGTCTGGATGTGTTCTACTAAAAATCATTGCTAATAAGAGATTATCTATTTAACTTTGCTAACAATAAGTAAAACCATACAAAAACAATTGTTACAACCTATAAAGGGTAGTTTACTAAAGCAAACTATACAAAATGGGTATTTAATTTTTATTTTTCAGGATTATGTTTCTAATACCGTTGTAGAAGCTAAAGAGAAAATTAGAGATCGATATGGTTTTGTACCAGATGCGGATGGATACAATAATTCAGATATCAATAAGTTGCAACATTTGTTATTTAAATATACGGGCGGATTGCCTAAGGTACATGGTTTTGTTATAACAGCACCACATACGCATTGGGACAATAGAAAACCTGTAATATATCATTCTGATAAGGAAAATAATAGATATATAATTGGTCCACAAGATATTTATATTGACAATATATATATTCCTGTTTCTTTTGTTTTTACGCCATTTGGAATTTTGCCCTATGAATGGATAGATAACTCTATAATATTAAATGAATCAGAATATGATTTTTGTATTAAAGCTTTGCATAATACAGAAGAACACATAACAGAATATCCTTATTTATTTGGTATTAGCTTGAATTTTCGGTTTAAGAAATCTTTGTATGATTTTCCAATTATTTCGGTAGAACATCCAGTTGTTTTAAACAATAATACTGAGTTGGCAGAGATACTATTGGTTAAAAATTCTGCCGATAAGTACGGAACAGAAATGTTAGATCAAGTTGCATGGACACCAGTGCCTAAAGATAAGATGCAATTAAACCAAGAAGAGGAAGAAATATATACTGCTATTTTAAATAGCATGGCAGAATTGTCTGATGTAGAAAAAATTGATATAATAAATAATATTTTAAAATAATCAAAAAGATACAGAAAAATGTGCTACAGTGTTGTACTTTTTTATAGCAATGATATTATAAATTATCACCGTACTACTTTTGTTACAAAAACTTATCAATATTCAATAAATGCATGAAAAATTTTAAATAAATAAATTAAAAACTAAAGCTATGAAACAACAATCAAGAGGAGGAATGCTTTTGTTGGCAATAATATTTGGTCAATTTGGTTTACATCGCAGAGCGATGGGATATTCTAATTGGATTTGGATGCCACTCACCGCAGGTGGGTTTGCAATATGGTGGTTTTATGATATATACAGAATATATAAAAATAAATTACCAATGGCAGATGGTAAATCTTTGTTAGATTAATATATTTATATAATTATATTAATCTAAAATAACTATAAAATAAAAAATGAATAAGAATTTAAAGTTATATTTTAGTATGGAACAAATAAAAACACCAGACCAAAAGCCAGATTGGACTTGCCCTAAGTGTGGAAAGCTAAATGCTTATTCGCATAGTTATTGTAGAGCGACAAATTGTACTGGTAAAAAATCATAATAATTACACATCATAATTCAGATTCGGCGAAAGCCATCTTTCGGCCACATCAACTGGCATATTTTTTCGCTTTGCATAGTTTTTTATCGGTTGGTGTCTTCACCAACCGAAAAACCAATATATAAAAAGGCGTAGTTGTTTTTAATTTTTTACCTAGTATTTCGCAGAGTCCTCTACGAGAGACGCTGCGAAGAAGTAAATTAAAGTTTATAGTTGATAATCAACGATTAAAACTGGTTTACACATCATAATTCAAATTAGGGGAAAGCCATCTTTCGGCCACTTCAACAGGCATGTTTTTTCGTTTCGCATAATTTTCTAATTGATCTCTTCCGATTTTTCCAATACCAAAATATTTCGATTCGGGGTGCGAAAAATACCAACCCGAAACGGCAGCAGTTGGATACATCGCCATACTTTCGGTAAGCAAAATACTTGTTTGTGCTTCATCACCCAACAGATGAAAAAGTGTTGTTTTTTCGGTATGGTCAGGACAAGCCGGATAACCAGGTGCAGGCCTTATGCCTTGATATTTTTCTTTAATGAGTTCGTCATTTGTAAAGCCCTCACTTGGCGCAAAACCCCACAATTCTACCCGCACCATTTCGTGTAAGCATTCTGCAAATGCTTCTGCCAACCTATCGGCTAAGGATTTTACCATGATAGAACTGTAATCGTCGTGGTCTTTTTCAAACTGTTCAATCCATTTTTCAATGCCGAGCCCTGTGGTAACGGCAAATGCGCCTATATAATCATTAATGCCTAATTCTTTTGGTGCAATAAAATCACTTAAACAATAATTAGGTAAGTTTTGTCCTTTTTTGTTCTGTTGCCGAATGTGGTGAAGGGTAAGCGATTCTTGTCCATTTTTTATTTCTATATCATCACCAATTGAAGCCGCAGGAAAGAAACCAATAGTTCCTTTTGCTCTTAGCCAATTTTCATTAATAATTTTATCCAACATGGCATTTGCATCGGCAAATAATTTGGTTGCTTCAACGCCTACTACTTTGTCTTCTAAAATATTTGGATATTTACCATGCAATTCCCAAGTAGAGAAAAATGGTGTCCAGTCGATATATTTCCTCAGTTTTTCTAAAGGAAAATGATCAAATACTTTGGTGCCTAAAAACGAAGGTGTTTTTGGGTGATAGCCAGACCAAGGCAAGTGCCATTTGTTTTTTAAAGCTTCGCTATAGGGTAAATAATCTTTAGTTACTGCTTTGTTTTTATGGCGCTCACGCATCTCTTCATATTCTTTTTCAATGCCTTCAACAAATAAGTCTCTTTTTTCATCACTTATTAAGCTAGAAGCTACAGGCACACTTCGAGAAGCATCCAAAACATGCACAACAGGTTGGTTAAACTGTGGCGCAATTTTTACGGCCGTATGAATTTTGGAAGTGGTCGCACCTCCAATCAACAAAGGAATGTTCATTTTGCGTCGTTCCATCTCTTTGGCCACATATACCATTTCGTCAAGTGATGGTGTAATTAATCCGCTAAGCCCAATAATATCCACGTTTTCAGCAATTGCCCTATCTAAAATTTGGTCACATGGAACCATCACACCCATGTCAATTATTTCATAATTATTGCAGCCCAATACTACGCCAACAATATTTTTACCAATATCATGTACATCGCCTTTTACAGTAGCAAGCAATATTTTTCCAGCCTTTGAGGAAGCTCCAGTCGCTTTTTCTAATTCAATAAATGGCAATAAAAAGGCCACCGCTTTTTTCATCACTCGTGCCGATTTTACTACTTGAGGTAAAAACATTTTACCACTACCAAATAAATCACCTACCACATTCATCGCATCCATTAATGGGCCTTCAATCACTTCTAATGGTTTTTTGTATTGCAAGCGTGCCTCTTCTACATCTATATCAATAAATTCAATTACGCCTTTTACCAAAGCATATTTAAGTCGTTCGTTTACAGGCTGAGCTCTCCAGCTTAAATCTTCTTCTCGTTTTTTGGCAGCACCTTTTACGCTTTCGGCAAACTCAAGCAATCGTTCTGTTGCGTCTTCTCGCCTATTTAAAATAACATCCTCTACTCTTTCTAGTAGCTCTTTGGGTATATTATCGTAAACTTCTAACATGGAAGGATTTACAATGCCCATGTCCATGCCAGCAGCTATTCCATGATATAGAAAAACGGAATGCATGGCTTCTCGTACTTTATTATTTCCTCTGAATGAAAAGGAAACATTGCTTACACCACCACTTACTTTTGCGCCGGGTAAGTTTTCTTTAATCCATTTTGTGCCTAAAAAGAAATCTAATGCATTGTTTCGATGTTCTTCCATACCCGTTGCAACTGGAAAAATATTGGGGTCAAAGATGATGTCCTCACAAGGGAAGCCTACTTTTTGAGTCAGCAAATCGTACGATCGCTGACAAATTTCTTTTCTTCTTTCAAAATTATCGGCTTGTCCCTTTTCGTCAAATGCCATTACTACAACGGCTGCACCATATTTTCGTAAGGTTTTGGCTTGTTGTAAAAAAGGTTCTTCTCCTTCTTTTAAGGAAATGGAGTTTACGATACATTTTCCTTGAACACATTTCAAACCTGCTTCAATAATGTGCCATTTAGAAGAGTCGATCATAATTGGAATCCTAGAAATTTCGGGTTCCGAAGCAATCAAATTCAGAAATCGAACCATTACTTTTTCGCCATCAATCATGCCTTCGTCCATATTAACATCTAATATTTGCGCACCACCACGAACTTGGTCGAGTGCAACAGACAAAGCCTCCTCGAATTGTTCTGCTTTTATGAGGTCTAGGAATTTTTTAGAACCTGTTACGTTGGTCCGTTCACCAATGTTTACAAAGTTCATTCCTGAGCGAATCACTAAAGGCTCAAGTCCGCTTAGTTTTAAATCTTTTATGGTGTTAGAAGTTGTCAATCAATATATTAGCTAAATAGATTATGAAATATTTGGTAAAGGTCGAGGTTTATAATTTTTTGCAATTTCAGCCATTTTTCGAATGTGATCGGGCGTGGTACCACAACAGCCACCTAATATGTTTATCAAACCGAGTTCTAAAAATTCACGAATTTGTGATCCCATTTGTTCAGGTGTTTCGTCATACTGTCCAAATTCATTGGGCAAACCCGCATTGGGGTAGGCACTAATATAAAAAGGAGCATGTTTTGCCAATACTTGTAAATGTGGGCGTAGGTCTTTGGCGCCTAAAGCACAATTAAACCCAACCGCAAATAAATTTACATGTGAAACGGAAATTAAAAATGCTTCGGCAGTTTGTCCTGAAAGTGTTCTGCCACTTTGATCGGTAATAGTGCCACTTACTATAATTGGCCATTCTTTTTCTCTTTGTTCAAAAACGGAAAGACAAGCAAAAAGTGCTGCTTTCGCATTTAGTGTGTCAAAAACAGTTTCAATTAAAATCAAATCTGCTCCACCATCCAACAAACCATTTATTTGTTCGGTATAAGCACCTGCCAATTCATCAAAACTGGTTGCTCTATAGCCAGGGTCGTTAACATCTGGCGACATCGAACAAGTTTTATTTGTTGGGCCTAATGAACCAGCTACAAATCGAGGTTTATCTGGATTAAGTAGGGTAATTTCTTCAGCAACTTCTTTTGCAATTTTTGCACTTTCAAAATTAAGTCGGTATACTTCTTTTTCTAAATGATAATCTGCTTGAGCAATCCAAGTGCCACTAAATGTATTTGTTTCAATTATATCAGCACCTGCTTGTAAATATTCCCTATGGATGGCTTTAATTATTTCGGGCTGAGTAATAGATAATAAATCATTATTTCCTTTTAAAGGAAATCCATGGTTTTTAAAATCTTCTCCCCTGAAATCAACTTCTTCCAAAGGATATCTTTGAATCATGGTGCCCATAGCACCATCAAGAATTAAAATTCTTTCTTTTGCAGTTTTATGTAATAATGCTGTTTTCATAGTTTTTAGTTAAAAAACCAATTCAGTATTGAAAAAGAAATAAGTGGATAAAAACCCTTTACTTATTTCTTCATGCATTGAGCATGATAGGAATTGGCACCTTTTCTTTAAAAGGTAAGATGGTTGCCAAGATTTCATAGGGCCTATTCCCTCAATCTTTCTGAATAAGTTTAAAAACAGCCCAAAAATACATTATTGTTATATAAAATTCAAAACAAAAATGTTTTTTAAAAATTAATATTTGAATAAATCACTAAGTTTGCAAATTATTTTTACAAATTAAGGTAAATGAAGATTACAGAAATTCTAAAAAATGCAACCGAAACTAAGGTGTCATTTGAAATATTACCACCCCTAAAAGGGAAAAGCATACAATCTCTTTTTAATATTTTAGATCCTTTAATGGAGTTTAATCCTCCTTTTATTGATGTTACTTATCATAGAGAGGATTTTATTTATAAATTAATGCCAAGTGGGTATTATGAAAAAGTAGCCATTAGAAAACGACCCGGAACGGTTGGTATTTGTGCTGCAATTATGAATAAATATAATGTAGAAGCTGTTCCACATTTAATTTGTGGTGGTTTTACTGTAGAAGAAACAGAAGATGCATTGATTGAACTAAACTATTTGGGCGTTCAAAATGTATTGGCATTAAGAGGTGATGCAAGAAAATTTGAAAAAAACTTTGTAGCAGAAATTGGAGGACATAAGTATGCATCCGATATGGTAAAACAAATGTCGGACATGAACGAGGGCAACTATTTGGATAAAGAAATAAGCAATGCCGTAAAAACAGATTTTTGTATCGGTGTAGCAGGTTATCCTGAAAAACACTTTGAGGCAACAAGCTATAGAAAAGATTTGACTTATTTAAAACAAAAAATCGATGGCGGCGGCGATTATATTGTTACCCAAATGTTTTTCGACAATAAAAAATTCTTGGATTTTGTGAAGGATTGCAGAGAAATAGGCATCACTGTTCCCATTATTCCAGGGTTAAAGCCGCTGACAAGAAAAAGTCAATTATCGTCTATTCCAAGTACATTTTATATAGATATTCCAGAAGCACTTGAAAGCGAAATGGAAAAATGTAAAACACCTGAAGCAGAAAAACAATTAGGGATTGAATGGTGTATTAGCCAATCAAAAGAATTGTTAAAAGCAGGTATCCCTTGTTTGCACTATTATACCATGAGCGATGTAAAAATGGTGTCTGAAATAGTGAAAAATGTGTTGTAAAAAATTAAAATAAAATGAATTTCCCTAATTTTTAATAAATAAAAGGAAAAAAGGCGCCATTTTTATTTTTTGTACATATATTTGTACTTTGTAACGTACAAAACAAACATTATGTTGACGACAACAATTTCTGATTTTAGGAAAGAAATTAAACAGTATTTGGATAAGGTAACAGATAATTTTGAAACCTTGATAATCAATAGGGGAAAAGATAGTGGTGTGGTTATTATGTCATTAGAGGAATATAATTCACTTCAGGCTACTTATCACGAATTGTCATCCAAAAAAAATGAAAAAAGACTTGATGCCGCAATTGAAAAACTAAAATGGGGTCAAACGTTTCAAAAAGAAATTTTGGAAGAATGAAATTTGTTTTTGTTGAAGAGTCTTGGGAGGATTATCTATATTGGCAAAAAACGGACAAGAAAATACTGCTCAAAATAAACGACTTATTAAAAGACATTTCTCGATCTCCATTTTCGGGCATCGGAAAGCCTGAACCATTAAAACACAAGTATAAAGGATTTTGGTCTCGTAGGATTGATGGCGAACACAGGTTGATTTATAAAGCAAATGAGGATGAAATATTAATCGCAAAATGTAGATTTCATTACGATTAGATTCGTTTTATAGATAAAGAAAAATATTATTTTATAACTCCTAATCCCAAAAATAAACCCGCTTTACCCTTGCAGAAATATGGGTTAGTAATTCATAAGGAATCGTGCCAATGTTTTTAGCCATTTCTACAATGGAAACATTTGTGCCATAAATTTCTACCTCATCTCCTTCAGCAATATCGTCAATATGACTAACGTCTATCATGGTCATGTCCATACAAACATTGCCAATTGTATTTGCATATTGTCCCTTTACAAAGGTTTTGCCCACGCCATTGCTAAATCTTCTATCATATCCGTCGGCGTATCCAATTGCCAAAACGGCAATTGTTTTATCCGTATCTACAATTCCTTTTCTATTGTATCCAACAGTATTGCCAGCACTTATATTTTTTAACTGCGAGATTCTGGTTTTTAAAGTACCCGTTGTTTGTAACTTCCGCTGAATTGTTTCAGCAGAATCAATTCCATACAACCCTATGCCTAAACGAACAAAATCGAAAGCCGCTTCGGGAAAACGAATTATACCCGAAGAATTGGAAATGTGACGGCTTATAGAATATGAAAATTTATCTAAAACAATTTGACTAAGTGTTTCAAATATTGAAATTTGTTTTCGCGTGTAATCGTCGTGTTCAGGCGCATCTGAGGCCGCAAGGTGAGAAAAAACAGAGCCAATAATTAAATTTTTTGAAGCAATTATTTTTTCCAAAACAAGCAACAATTCAGCTTCCACCAAACCAAGCCGATTCATTCCTGTTTCAATTTTTAAGTGTACCTTGAAAGCCGAATTATGGTGCAATAAAAAATGTTCAAGTTGTTCAAATTGTTTTAAGGAATATATTTCGGGTTCTAAATTATAGTGTGCCATTTGTGGAAATTCGCCTACATCAGGATTTAGCACCATAATAGGCATGGAAACACCACTTTTGCGCAACTTAATACCTTCGTCAAGATAGGCAACAGCCAGATAATCAACTTTTTCCGATTGCAATAGGTGCGCCACCTCAACGCTGCCACTGCCATAAGAATATGCTTTTACCATCGCAATTATGCCTGTTTGTTTGGGCAAATAAGATTTATATACATTGAGATTATGTACTAATGCATTCAAATTTACCTCTAAAATAGTTCGGTGCGATTGGCCTTGTAAATAACTAGAGATTTTTTCGAAATGAAAACTACGTGCGCCTTTAAGTAAAACTAATTCTCTGTCAAATGTTAAGTTTTCGACTTCATTTATAAATGATTCGGTAGTATGATATGCAGAAAAAACCAACTCGCTGGTATCAATATAACTTTTGTGGGTGAAAAAAATGCCACCAACGCCTATTAGTTTTTGTATTTTGTATTCTTGAAGCAAAACATTTAGTTTTTCGCAAAAATTTTCAGCTGACAAACCCGAATCTTCAAATTCGCTAATAATAAGCGTCCTTTTCTTTTTGCCTTCTTGTTGGTTATAAAAATCTAAGGCTATTTTTAACGAAAGAAAGTCAGCACTATAGCTATCATCAATTATAACACAATCGTTTATGCCATACTTTAATTCGAGTCGCATGGGCACATTTTTAAGCAGTGCTAATCTTTCGTTTATTTGGGTAAAATTATAATCCAACAAAAGCATAGTAGCTACGCAATGTAAAGCGTTTTCAATAGAGGCTTCGTCGGAGAATGGCACACTTATTGTTTGGCTTTTTTGTTGATATTCAACGATTAAGCTTGTTTTTCTTCCTGTTTTTTCGCTTTTTATGATGCGGATATCTGCATTTGAATTTTTGCCCCAAGTAAATGTGTTTGTTTGTGATTCCAAAGCCTTAGCTATAATTTCGTAATCCTTACAAAAAATTATTTTTTTTGCACTGGAAAACAAGACTGCTTTTTCTTTAGCTTTTGCTAAGTCGCTTTCAAATCCTGCGGCATGAGCTGGGCCAATATTGGTAAAAATACCAATACTTGGTTTTATAATGGCTTCCAGTTTTTTCATTTCACCAAGCTTGGAAATACCAGCTTCAAAAATGCCTAATTGATGTGAATCGTCAATATTCCAAACAGAAAGCGGCACACCGACCTGCGAATTAAAACTTTTCGGACTTCTAATTATATTTTTTTCAGGACTCAATAATTGATAGAGCCATTCTTTTATAATGGTTTTGCCATTACTGCCAGTTATACCAATAATGGGAATTTTAAAAAGATTTCTATGGTGTGCAACTAAATGTTGAAGTGCATGTAATGAATCGTCCACCAATAAAACCGAACAGCCAGAAAATCGTTTAAAATCAACGATTTCACTTACTATAAAATTTCTAATTCCTTTATTATAAGCATCTTCAATAAATTGATTTCCATTATTTCGAATCCCTTTTATGGCAAAAAATAGGCTATGATAAGGGTTTAATATTTTTCTTGTATCAATGGATATTTCTGTAATAGCGAGATTATTTTGTTGAACCATAATCTGGCCATTAAGAATGGTAGCAATATTACTGAAGTTGTATATCATTTATACTCTAAGGTATTTTATTCATTTAAAGCTTTTCCGTATTTTTTAACCATTTTGTCAACAATGCTGTCAACTTGGTTTTTTATAATAAATTTTGGAAGGTATTCAAGTGGACCTAAATGTATTTCAATATCTAAACTAGATCCACATTTTTTTCCTTCTGGCCACACTTTTAGAGTAATAGTTGGGTAAAAAGGAGCCATTTTACATTTCGAAGTATAATGCTTGTTTTCCTCATAAGCAATTATATCACTATCTAAGTGTAATGGAAAACCAATAAATACCATTTTTTCTCTAAACACAGAATCAATAATATTTGAAGTTTTGTTTACCCATCCACTTTCACTCATTATATCAATAAATTCTGGCCTTCTATCCATATCCATAAAAAGGGCAAATGCTTTTTCAACAGAGCAATTAAATGTGTTTTTATAACTATAAATCATATAATTCTTTTTAAACCATGAAAGTAAAAAAAAGTAATTAAATAGAGCTAGAAAAAACACTAAACTACATAGTGTAGCAATATTTGTTTAAAAATGTAGCCAAATTTGTTGTCCTGATTTATTTTTCAACGACGAAATAAAAAACAAATGGATCGAACGATTGTACACATGGATTTGGATACTTTTTTTGTTTCTTGCGAGCGACTATTGCATAGCGAACTAAAGGGAATGCCCCTTATTATTGGTGGTCATTCAGATAGAGGTGTTGTAGCAAGTTGTTCTTATGAAGCACGATATTTTGGCGTTCGATCGGCAATGCCCATAAAAATGGCATTACAACTGTGTCCGCAGGCAAAAGTATTGCGTGGCGATATGGAATTGTATAGCAATCAGTCGAAAATCGTAACTAGTATTTTACAAGAAGAATCCCCTTTGTTAGAAAAGGCAAGCATAGATGAATTTTATATAGATATTACAGGGCTCGATCGGTTTTTTGGCTGCTATAAATGGACAAATGAACTCGTGCATCGGATTACAAAGGAAACTGGATTGCCAATCAGTTTTGGCTTGTCGATTAATAAAACAGTAGCGAAAATGGCTACGAGTGAATCAAAACCGGAAGGGCGATTTGAGGTGTTGGAAAAGGCAGTAAAACCCTTCTTGTTTCCATTGCCTATAAATAAGATTCCTATGCTTGGACAGAGCACGGCAAACGTTTTATCGCGAATTGGCGTTAGAAAAATTCAGACATTGGCAGAAATGCCAGTGGAGGTAATAGTACAGTTGCTTGGAAAAAACGGACAGTCGCTTTGGAAGAAAGCAAATGGCATAGACTTAACACCTGTAGAGCCATTTAGCGAAAGAAAATCGATATCAACAGAAACAACTTTTGAAAAGGACACCATTGATATACAGCATATAAATGATTTGCTGGTTTCGATGGTGGAGAAATTAGCTTTCCAGTTGAGACAAGAACAGAAAGTGGCCGCATGTATTACAATAAAAATAAGATATTCAAATTTTGACACACATACACAACAATGTAAAATCCCTTATTCTGCTAGTGATCACGTATTAATAGGCAAAGCAAAAGAGCTTTTTAGTAAGTTATATAGCAGACGAATGCTTATTCGTTTGATTGGTGTTCGATTGAGTGATTTGGTGCATGGCTACCACCAAATTAATTTATTTGAAGACACACATGAAATGATAGCCCTTTACCATGCAATGGACAAAATTAGGAATAAGTTTGGAAAAAAGGCGATTGGACGAGCAGGCGGGCACCACTACAAAAAATAGCAAAAAACGAACATATTTTTATTTTTTATTAAACAATGTAACAAAAGGAAGAATGTATTTAAATTGTCATTCTTATTATAGCCTTAGGTATGGAACCATTTCTGTGGAGGACTTGGTGGCAGAGGCAAGCGCCATGGAAATAGAAGCATTGGCATTAACAGATATAAATGCCACTACAGGTGTTTTTGATTTTATAAGTGCCTGTGAAGCAAAAGGAATAAAACCGATTATTGGAATTGATTTTAGGGTAGAAGAAAAGGGATTGTTTATCGCTTTGGCTCAAAATAGGGAAGGGTTTAGAGAAATGAATGAATTCCTGTCTGCTTATAATGCAAGTAAAATACCGCTGCCATGTATTGCACCAATTTTTCAAAATGTATACGTAATTTATCCATTGGATAACGTACCTGAAATATTGAGTGAAAACGAATTTATTGGTATTAGAATTGAAGACCGTAGTTTTTTGCATCAAAAAAAATGGCATAAATGGATGCACAAATGGGTGATTTTGCAAAGTGTTTCTTTTAGAAATGAAGCCGAATATCAGTTGCACAAAATTTTAAGAGCAGTAGAGAAAAACCTTATTTTATCACGTTTGGAGCCAAATATGTACGGCAGAAAAAATCAGTATTTTATATCTCCAAAAGCATTAATCAATTTCTTTTTGGCATATCCGCAGATTATTGCCAATACTTATAAATTAGCAGAACAATGCAATTTTGATTTTGATTTTAAAACACCAAAAAACAAGAAATTTTATACAAATAGTAAATATAGCGACAGACTTTTACTCGAAAATTTGGCGTGGGAAGGCATGGAGATGCGTTATGGCAAGCATCATCAAAAGGCAAAAGAACGCATAATAAAGGAATTGCACGTAATTGATAAACTCAATTTTTCTGGATATTTTTTAATTACTTGGGACGTAATTCGATATAGCAAAAGCAGAGGCTTTTTTCATGTGGGGCGAGGTAGTGGTGCAAATAGCATTATTAGTTATTGTTTGGGCATTTCTAATATTTGTCCTTTGGAATTGGATTTATATTTTGAGCGATTTTTAAACCCAAGTAGAAGTAGCCCTCCTGACTTTGACATCGACTGGAGTTGGAAGGATCGAGATACAATATTGGATTATATCTTTAAGCGATTTGACACAAAACACACTTGCTTTACCGGAACAATGGGTACGTTCAAATATCGATCTACCTTACGAGAATTAGGAAAAGTATTTGGCTTGCCAAAAAATGAGATAGATGATTTAGTACACAAACCACAGTTGAATGGCGATAAAGGCAATTTAATCAACACTATTCATAAGTATGGAAGTATGCTGGAAGGGTTTCCTAATTTGCGAAGCCTACATGCCTGCGGTATTATGATTTCGGAAGAACCCTTAACTTATTATACAGCATTAGATATGCCACCCAAAGGATTTCAAACGGCCCAATTTGATATGTATATAGCGGAAAGCATCGGATTTGAAAAATTGGATATTTTAAGCCAGCGAGGAATTGGACATATTAATGACTGTGTAGATTTAGTTAAACAGAATAAAAATGTAGAAATTGACATACATGATGTAAATCGTTTTAAAATTGACAACAAATGTAATGACTTGTTAAAAAAGGGAATGGCTTTGGGTTGTTTTTATATTGAAAGCCCTGCTATGCGAGGTTTGCTGATAAAGTTGCGTTGCGATAATTACCTAACATTGGTTGCCGCTTCTTCAATTATACGACCAGGCGTGTCGAAGTCGGGGATGATGCGCGAATATATTATGCGACACAACGATGGAAAAAACATTAGCTATTTACATCCAACTTTTGAACAGCACCTAGGAGAAACCCATGGTGTGATGGTTTATCAGGAAGATGTAATAAAGATTGCGCACCACTTTGCAGGAATTGATTTAGCTGATGCCGATATATTGCGAAGGGCAATGTCGGGAAAAACCCGGTCGAAAGGAGAATTTGAAAGAATAAAGCAGTTGTTTTTTGTGCAATGCAAAGCTAAGGGATATACAGATGAATTGGCAAATGAGGTGTATCGGCAAATAGAATCTTTTGCAGGTTATTCATTTTGTAAGGCTCACTCCGCATCTTATGCAGTGGAAAGCTACCAAAGTTTATTTTTAAAGGCATATTATCCACTAGAATTTATTGTGGCAGTTATAAATAATTTTGGTGGGTTTTATAGAACAGAAATTTATTTTCACGAAGCAAGAGTTTTAGGGGCTAATTTATTTTCCCCTTGTGTAAATAGTAGTGAATACTATACTTCAATAGCTGGAAATGATATTTTTGTAGGATTTATACATTTACAAAATCTAGAAAATAGCATAGCACAACAAATTCCAGCCGAACGAAGGCGCAATGGATTTTTCACTTCACTTGAAGATTTTATCAATAGAGTTGAAATGGGCATTGAAACTATGCAAACATTGATATTTATCGGCGCTCTACGATTTACAGGAAAACCAAAGAACCAATTGTTAATTGAAGCTAGAATGATTTTAGGTGGTATGACAAAAAAGGCAGCACCAAAAAAACGAAATGGAATGCTAAATAAAGACTTGTTAATTTTTTCGAATGACGAAACGATTTTTAATACAAATCTGGTGATTAAAATGGAACAACCTAAAATGGAAGCAGGCATTCAATCAGTATTGTTTCATGAAAAACCAAAGGCTTTTAAATTGCCAAAAATGGAAAGAAATCCGCTGGAAGATGCTTTTGATGAAATGGAAATACTTGGTTTTCCAATTTCTTTTTCTCCATTCGATTTATTACAAACAAACTTTAGAGGACAACTGAAAGTAAGTGAATTGCTTCAACATGTAGGCAAAACCGTGAAAATGGTTGGTTATTTGGTTACTCGTAAGTATGTTGGAACAACCAAAGGACTTATGAATTTTGGTACTTGGATAGCAGATGATGGCGCCTTTTTTGATACTGTTCATTTCCCCGATTGTATGATTAAATTTCCTTTTCAAGGAGCTGGCTGTTATTTGTTATTGGGAAAGATTGTGGTTGATTTTGAGTTTCCAAGTATTGAAATAGTAAAAATGGCAAAATTGCCTTATGTGCCCGATCCGAGGTATTGAACCCAAAACAATAAATAGAAAATTTTAAAAATCAAACGAAATGATTTTAATTGATTTCAACTTTACAAATCATTTGTGGCAGATAATCAACTATTTATAATAATTAAAAAAGACAACAAAAAAAACGAATAAATTAATTAGCCTTATAAAACGGTGTTTTTACAACCTTAGCTTTTAGCATTTTTTCTCTTACTTTAATATAGATAAAAGCATCTATTTTTGAAAAAGCAGTTTTTACGTATCCCAATCCGATGGCTTTTTCTAAACTTGGAGATTGCGTGCCAGAAGTAACTTTTCCAATTTCATTTCCATTTTCATCGCAAATAATGTAATCATGTCGGGCAATTCCACGATCAATCATTTCAAAACCAACTAATTTTTGTTCAAGCCCAAGTTCTTTTTGCTTTAACAAAATATCTTTTGCTATAAAATCTTTCGAAAATTTTGTCACCCATCCCAATCCCGCTTCAAGTGGAGATGTTTCGTCGTTTATATCATTTCCATACAAACAAAAACCCATTTCAAGCCTAAGCGTATCTCGGCATCCCAAACCTACTGGCTTTATATCGCATTTGGCACCTGATGATAGAATTGCATCCCAAACAGCACTGGCGTGATCTTTATTGAAATACAATTCAAAACCACCAGCTCCCGTATAACCCGTTGCCGAAATAATTACATTCTCAACACCTGAAAATGCGCCTCTTTCAAATGTATAATATTTGATATTGCTTAAATCTACGTTCGTTAATGACTGCAAAGCCTCCACTGCTTTTGGACCTTGAATGGCCAATAAGGCAGTATTTTCAGAAATGTTATGCATTTCTACTCCATCTACATTGTGTTTATTTATCCAATCCCAATCTTTTTGAATATTTCCTGCATTCACTACCAACATAAAATTGCCATCATCTAATTTATATACTAATAAATCATCTACAATCCCACCTTTTTCATTAGGAAAATAGGCATACATGGCTTGTCCTTTTTCCAGCTTGCTCACATCATTCGATACCACTTTTTGGATCAATGCTTCTGCTTTATCACCTTTTAAAATAAATTCGCCCATGTGCGATACATCAAACATGCCTACAGATTTACGCACACAAAAGTGCTCATCCATAATTCCTGAATATTGAATAGGCATATTAAAACCAGCAAATTCCGCCATTTTTGCGCCAAGCAGAATATGTTTTTCTGTTAATGGTGTGTTTTTCATAATTAATTGTTGTGAAACGCTTCAAAAATAGGAATTTTTAGTAATTTAATCGCCTATAAAAATGTAAAGTGGTTTTAAAAGAAAAAATAAATGTAAAAAAAATTGCTAGTCTCCTTTCCGCAAAGATAATAGGGGATGAAAATGCAATAATTACGGGCTTAAATGAAATACACCGTACAAGTATTGGAGATATTACATTTGTGGATCATCCTAAATTCCATGTTTTGGCAATAAACTGCCCTGCAAGTATTATCATTACAAACAAAGAAATTAAATGCAATAAAACACAGCTCATTTCAAGCGACCCTTTTCGTGATTTTTTATGTTTATTGGAAACTCTCGGTACGACAATAAAGTCCTCTTTTTTTGAAAACATTCAAGGAGCAAATATTTCGATTACCGCAAAAATTGGAAAAAACACTCAAATCATGCCTGGTGTTTTTATAGGCAATAATGTAGAAATAGGCGAAAATTGTATTCTTTATCCAAACGTAAGTATCCTCGACAATTGTATAATAAAAAATAATGTTATTATTCATCCAAATACTGTAATTGGTGGCGATGCCTATTATTATAAAAAAAGAGCGTTGGAAGCGGGTATTTATTTCGACAAATTCAATAGTTATGGAAATGTTATAGTTGAAAATAATGTAGAAATTGGTAGTAATTGTACAATAGACAAAGGTGTAACATCTTCAACAATAATTGGCGAAGGCAGCAAAATGGACAATATGGTAATGATTGGCCATGGTGTAATCATTGGAAAAAATTGTTTATTAGCCGCACAAGTAGGCATAGCAGGCAAAACTACTTTAGAAGATAATGTTACGCTTTGGGGACAAGTTGGGGTTTCAAAAAATCTATTACTTGGAAATGGCTGCGTTGTATTGGCTAAATCGGGCGTAAGCAAAAATCTTGAGGCCGGAAAAACGTATTTTGGAATTCCAGCTGAGGAAGCAAAAGGAAAGTGGAAAGAAATGGCGGAAATTAAGGCTTTAGTAAAAGGCAAAGAAAAATAAAGGAATTAATTAGCATATTGATGGTGTTTATTGCTTTTTCAGTGTTTTGTTCAAATCTAATTGTTGATAATCAACTATTTAATTGGATTTTTTTTTTTAGTTTTGGCCGTTTATTTTATGTTTAAAAAATAAAAATCATTTTGTTTTTTTATACACCACTCAAATTTTTATAAAAGTCGCAAAAAACAATTAGTTTTGTATTTATAAATTTCGGATATGAATCGTTCAGGAAAATTAATTTTGGCAGTAATTATAGCATTGGCATCTTACTTAGGCTATTGTATGAAACAACAAACTAATTCAATTACAGGCGAAGTGCAAAATATAAGTTTATCTCCTTCTGAAGAAATTGCAATTGGTTTAAATAGTGCACCACAAATGATGGCAGAATTTGGTGGCGAATACCCAAATTCTAAAGTACAAGCACTTATGGATCAAGTAGGTGAAAAATTACTAAGGAATTCAGTTGCTGGGAAATCAGAATATCAATTTGATTTTCATGTTTTGGCTGATGACCAAACGATAAATGCTTTTGCTTTACCTGGCGGACAAGTATTTATAACTATGGGATTATTAAAGCGACTAAAAACAGAAGATCAATTGGCTGGTGTTGTTGGGCACGAAATAGGACATGTAATTGGTCGTCATGGTGCCGAACATATGGCCAAACAAGAACTCACACAAGGCTTGATTGGCGCTGCTCAGGTGGCAACTGCCGATGCGAATAATCCTAATGGAAGCGCTCAAATCGCAGCATTTGTTGGCAATATGATAAATATGAAGTATGGGAGAGAAGATGAAATTGAGTCTGATAATTTTGGCGTACAATTTTTATTGAGTGCTGGATACGACCCAAATGCGATGATTGAAGTGATGGAAATTCTTGCAGAGGCTGCTAATGGTCAACGACAACCAGAATTTATGAGTTCGCACCCATCTCCAGAAAATAGAATCCAAAAATTAAAAGAAACAATAGCTTATTATAAAAATGGTGGACAAAATAAATAATTGCTTACTATCAGTAAAACAAATATATTTTTGTAAATAAAACATTTTCAACGAAATAGAGAGATTTAAATCTTTATGATTTGATTATTTTCTTTTCTTCTATTGTACCATCTTTATAATAAATCCGTAATACCATTAAGCCCTTAGAAAAATTGCCTAAATCAATTTTTTTGTTCTCCGTTTCTAATCCATAAAAATATAACTGTCTTCCTAAAACATCAGTAATGGATACTTTCTCTATTTCTTTTGTTGTGCGTAAATTAATTTCATTTTTTGCTGGAAGCGGAAAAACGGCACAATTTTCATTATTTGGTGCTTGTTTCACTTTTTCTTGCTGTGGCAATTCATAATGGATATCCATGTGTGCAGCTAAAGGTTCTTCATCAATAGCTCCTCCATTATAGTATTTTACCAATGAAGCCGTATTCTGAATCGTTGAATTATATGATATTCTGAATTGGGTAATACCGGTTTTGTTTAAAAAGGAAAAAGCATCTGACTGTAAGTCTATTCTTGTTGAATAATTGTTTCTATTTGCTTGTCCCACAAAACAGCCAACATCTTCCATGTCCATTCTAACTGAAAAGTCTTCTGCTTCAGGTAATAATCCATTTATTGGACCATTCATGATGTCTATTTTTGCATTATTTGGAAAAACGGACTTTAAAGGATTGTTTCCTTCTATTTTTTTTCGGGTAATGAAAATACTAATACCAGTAATAATTGCATCATCAGGAATGTTTTTGGTGCTAAAGGAAAGAATTCCTTTGTGTTCCTTTAGCATTCTGTCTTTTCCTATTTTTATTTCTCCAGTACCAAATTCTCCAACACTATTTACCCAACCATCATTTAATGAATCAGAAAGGATTGTTTCTGTTGGATAGCCTCTTAATTTGTCAAGAAGTACTTTTTTAATATGATTTGCGGCGAATACTTGAAAACCTGCCGGACCTAAATGATAAGCATCAAATCCCAATAAACCCATAGCTTTTTGTGGCGTTGGATACATTTGGTTTCCAAATGGAAATGGAACTGTTTTGGGTGCATATGGTGGAAGTCGTGGATAAAAATAACCAAGAGGAGATGTGTCTGGGAGGCTATCCTTTTGTCCAAAATGATATTGCATTAGTCCTAAATTTTGAACAAATATTATATTTGGATGGGTTAAAGACCATGCTTCACGCTTTGCTTCAATATATTGCATGGAGGTATTTGCTTCATAAGGGTTTGGAAATCCAAAACTCTCCCATGAATCAAAATAAGGATTCAATGGCAAATCAATCAGTGGATCTATAAAATTTGGATAGTCATAACTAGGTAAAATAATTCTTACATCAGGTCTAATTTCTCGGATGATACTTACAACGGTATCCATTCCCAAATTCGTTCTAGCAATTGAATTGTCCAATACTTCTATTGGATCGCCATAATCATAATCCCACACAAAGTCATTTCCTCCTAACATCAATACAACATCTTCAATCTCAGGATGCATTAATAATTGTGCTCTTAAATTTTTTTTGCCCAATCCTCGTGTCCAAGTTCCAGTTTGAGCTCCTATTATAGTAGTAGCTCCTCCTAATTCTGTAATGTCTGCAAATCCATATTGGCGTAAAGCTTCTTTATAGCCTTTATATAAAAACATAAATTGCCCCCAACTATCACCAACAATCAAAATTTTTGAGGTTATTTTTTGCTCACAACCGTTTGGTGCTTGGGCGTTTAGTGCATTAAAAAAACTAAGAAAAAACAGGACAACGAATATTTTTTTCATATCTACCCTTTTTTAATTGTGAATTACTAAATATGAAGATACAAAAAAAACACATAACATTTATTTTACATTTATTTTTTGTGCAAAAAAAGGAGGTATTGGTAAGAATGCCTCTTCTAAATTATTTTTTCTTTTTTAAGGAATAAATAGCTCAACCGAAATGCTACGGTTTTCACTTTGTGCTGTTAAAAATATTTATCTGTTGCAAAGTCTTTATTTTCTAAAAAGTTTTTTAATAAAATCTTCCTCTATATTTGGTTTTTCTTTGTAAATTATTCTATCCAAATCGTTGTAATTGTTGAATTTAAACCACTTTTCATTATTTATAAAAATAGTAGATAAAATAATTAATAACAACAAATAATAAGGCAAATATATTTTCTATAAACCAAACATTTTTACTAAATAGTTGGTCGAAAGCCCATTTAATTTTTGGTTTTGCTTATTCTTTAAATATTTTTCCCAACCACCTATCTTTTCCAGACTCAAGAACAATAAAATATAATCCTCTATTCAATGTTTGTATGTTTATTGTTTTAGTTGCGCTTCGTGTTTCATATATCATTGCTCCAGTTTCAGAATATATTTTTAAGGATATATCTTTGCCAACAATGGAATTAATATCTAGGTTAAATTCATCTTTGACGGGATTTGGATAAATTGAAATTGTTTTAAAATTATTTGTTAATGAACTTACTAAAAAAGAAGTGTCACAAGTCGTTCTAAAGCTATCTATTGTATTTAGTAGCCTAGTTGTGCTGTAAAAATTCTCCAATCCAATAGAACTATTTTTTATCTTTCCTTCTAAAAAACTAACTATTAAATGGCGAATAGTAGCAGTAGCATTTTCTCTTCCTATACTTCCAATTTTTTGAGTACTATTTTCATAATTGCCAAAAGCGGCATGTCCAGCCCCCTTAATTTGAATAAAAGTTTTACAGATTGTGTCAGAATATGCATTATATCCTTCTATTGCCTCATCATAAGTAGTTGTGTTGTCTTCACTACCAGAAATACTTAATAGGATGTTTTTATATTTCGTCACATCTTGTCCAAAAATGGGTGATATAAATGGATAAGATGCCAAATAAACTACAGCGTCTACTTTATTAAAATCTGTTGACACCAATTCTGAAGCATTTACACCTCCAAATGAATGGCCCATAACTATTATGTTAGAAGTGTCTGCTAATTTATTTATCCAATGTGAAGCATCTGCTTTTTTATTATAGGCCCAATTTATGGCTATTTTAAATTTATTGTCAGGAGTTCCTCCACTTAATCTATTGGTTATTAAAACGATATACCCGTATGATGTTAAATGTTTTAAAAATATATCATAGGTATGCAAATTAATATCATTTGAAAATAAAGCATTTGCTCCGCAGCCAAAAATTACAATTGGAAAGTTTCCTGTACTTACATCTGGCCGGTAGGTAATTAAATAGGGATTGTTATTTATTTCTTCAGTTACACCGAAATTGCCAAAATTTGCATAAGGTAAATTTATTGGATCTATGCCTTGTGCTTTGGCATGATACAAAAAAAACAAATTCAACAATAAGATAAAATATGTCTTTTTCATTTTTAGATTTTAAAAGATAAGTATTTTATAAAGATAGAAAAACAAATTAATATCGCTTTTGTTTCTAATTTTTAACAATTGAGAATAAGAAACAGGGTACAAAAATTTAGGTTCAATTTGCCTTACAATTCTCTCCTTTTCAATTTTTACACAAAAAAAAGAGGCATTATTGCTAATGCCTCTACCTAATTTATTTTATTTCCTTTTTAAGGAACAAATAGCTTCACCGAAACTCTTCTGTTTTCACTTTGCGCAGTTACAAAATAAATACCAGTTGCCAAGTCTTTATTGTTTAATAAGTTTCTGCTAAAACCTTCACCGATATTTCTTTTTTCTTCATAAATTATTCTGCCCAAATCGTCGTAAATGCTGAAGTTAAAGCGCTCTCCGTTATTTATAAAAATAGTAGATACAATTCCCTCTCCATCCGCATAAAAAACATTTATTGATTCGTCGCCACCTGTAGTACAGTCTACTCGTACAATTTTTGAGAAGCTGAAACTACCATCCAAATCTGTTTGCTTTAGTCGATAGTAAGAAGTACCTAATATTGGACTTTCATCTTTTTCATTATAGGCCAATATATTACCGCTATTTCCAGCTGCATCAACTTCTTTCACTTGTTCAAATGAAACAGCATCTCTTGATCGCTCAATTGTATAATAATCATTGTTTAACTCACTAGCAGTCGACCAATTCAAATCTACATAACCCTCTTTGTCGCAAGTCGCATCAAAGTATATCAATTCGATTGGCAAAACAGTATTGTCTTGATCAGCTCCATCTACTGTAAACTTAGAGAAACTAGTCATGCCTGTTAAGGTATATCCATTAGGACAAGCCAAAAATCCAGTGGCTGTAAATGATGGCAGACCAGGTCCAGTTGCATATCCTGTATTGCCAGGTTCTCCATTTTTCATTAAATAACGAATTGGCAAAGCATTAGACGAAACTACCGGCGTAAAATCTTGACCTCCATTAGCTGAAACTGTAATGTCATAAGACGTAATGCCACCAGAAGGGTTTACAACATCCCATTGTAATGGCGATTTTAAATTAAATGTAATTCTATCTAAAATACCATCATATCCCGACAAACCTTCTCCTGCATTTTCTACACCAGCTGTACCCGAATGTTTTTCTATATCGCAATAGGCAATTGACTGAACCAATGTTTGGATATTTGTTTCCAAAAACCCTTTAATTGTAGAATTATTAGCTCCTGTTACTCCTATTGTAAATCCTTGTGCATTTTGTGATGCATGCCCAATTGGGAAAGTATAAGAGGAAGCACCATCTGTATTTCTTTGTAAATTTCCCTGAACATATTTATCTGTTCCAGTAAGATTACCACCCTCAATGGCAGTTGTTGCACTATTTGATACATTCACTAAATTGGCATTCGTTTTTATAATTCCATTTTGAAACTTCAATTTACTTGTTACTTCTACTGGGTTGGTTAAGCCTACGGTATCACCCGCGGTATTTTTATATACATACAATCCAACTACTTGGGTAGGCAGGGCACTTCCACTGCTCATTCCACCATTTCCTACAAATCCATAACTTGCAGCTTGGTTAAATGTTCTTGTACCAGAAATTCTAATATTTCCATCTGTAACACCAGTACCTGTTGTTTTAATTCCATTAGGAGAACCATATAATAAACCTCCACCAGAATTAATAGAAACATTTCCCGCTCCTTCTATATAATCCGTTTCATCTAATCTAAAAGATGCAGGACTATTTACATTAAATGTACCTGCAATACCAAAACTTTCTACTGCATCTACATTACCAGCTTTGGCTATAGTTAGTACAGTTGGTGGTGTAGAATAATTGGCTGCAGCTGCATTAATATCTACATTATAATATACTATTCTTTTAGTATCTGCACCTTCTTCGTTTCCACGCATGTTTTGTTGGTCGGTTGCTCCTGTGCCATAAAATTCTACTGTTCCATTTTGAAGATTATAATCAACTGTACTTCCTTTTAGTTCTGGTTGTTTGTTAGTTTTGTTTTTAATTCTAAACCTTGAACCTGCATCACTCATTAACAAACCACCATTTCCTGTAAATGATGCAGGATCTAATCCGCCATCAATACAATCTACAACTGCACCATTTTTTACTTCTACAGATATTTCAGCATCTGCATTAGACGATAAATTTTTATAATCTGTACCGTTTGTATTGGCACCACTAAACAATAAAGCTTGATAATTTCTACCTCCACGCAATGTTTGAAAAGCATTTGCACCTGTACCAGTACCAGCTAATTCAATGGTACCACCAGTTAAAACATAAGGATAGTTAGCACCTAACAATCTTGGTATAAAGTTATTTGGGGTAGCACCTTCAGGACCAGCAGGCAATGGTGAACTATATCCTTTAACGATTTTATATAATGTGCCTGGTGACATGTATAATGTACCTGTTGAACCTGTAATATACGCTGTTGTTGTTTCAATAACTTTCCCTTTTCTTATATCTAATTTACCTCCTGTAGCGCTAATTGTATTTGTACTCGTAATACCAGTAGAATTCGTAAATGTTAGTTGTTTGTTATTATCTAATAAATCGCAAATAATAATTTTAGCACTACTACCTGTTGTTATACCGTTACCAGTTACTTGATCTACTTTACCAATATACCAAAATGTTGCCACTTGGTCATAACTTCTAGTTAAAACTTGAACGTTTCCAAATGCACCTGCTGTAGTAGTGATACCTAATGGATTGGTTATTTTTAAAATACTTTTTTGTAAACTATTAAAGTAGGTGCCAGATTAGAACTTCCAAAAGCTAAATCTAAAGCATTTGTACCATTAAATCCAAAATCCAAGGTCGCATCTGCTTCTACAGTAAAAGCCTGAGATTGTTCCTAAAGCAACACTTGGTTTATAAATTGTACATAAGCTCCTGTTTTTACAAAATAGTCAATATTATGATTAATTGTTTGCAAGTGTAATACTAACATCAACAGTTTGAATTGGTCCACCACCAGTAAAATTCATGAAACATGTATATCCAGATGAATTTGAATTTGTTAAATAAGCTCCAGAAACTAATTTCAAATTACCTTTTAAATTAACAATTGCTGTTGAAGCTCCTGCACTTACATTTGTAATATAAAATATACCATCATTTAATGTCATATTACCATCTACGTTTAATGAAGATGTTTCACTGAAACTCCATGGATGTAAAGCGAAAGTCACCAGAACCTTTTTTTGTAAAATTTCCTTTAACTAGTTAAGGACTGTACCCACCAACTTGAATGCACATGAGCCCCTTCCAATATTTTAGCCCGACCAATTATAACATCCAGAACTTTCGCTATAAATCACAATTTATACATATTAATTCCTGATCCATCATTATTTGTAACTACAAAATCTCCATGAGTTAAATTAAATGTGCCTGCTGGCAAAACATCATTCCAATGAGAAGTTAAATCGCCAACTTATTCTAAATCAATATAAAAGTGCCGAAAATCCATTATAGGTATTTGAAGAAACAGTACCTGCGAGAAACAAATTTATATCTGCAGTTTCATCCCAATCTGTTACCTCAAAATAAGATTCTTCATGAAAAATTTCAGTGCCTGTCCAATGTTTGGCAAGATAACTATTTATATATACAAATCATTATTTTCAACTTCCCAAGAAGAAGATGCATTTCTTAAAAATTGAGAAGAAAGGCTATTTATATCCATTGTTGCATCTGTTCTTATTATAAGCTTAGAGGTACCTTGCATATCAATTCTTCCATCTAATAATAAATATCCTTCTTTCAAATCAAATGTTTTTCCTGTGGCTATGCCTAAACCCACAGTTGTATTTCCAGAATAGATAGTTGTACCAGCAGTAGGTAAATCTACAGTGATATTATTAAACAGTTTGCCACCAGCAATATCTATATATCCACCACTTGTAACATATATATTGGGTATTGCAGTACCTAAAGCCTCAGGCGAAAAAGAAGCACTTGCACCTGTAACATCAGTCCAAGTACCACCTGAATATACCTGCCAAGGACGCATACCCGCTACTGCTGGTGGGCTACTTGGAGTCGTAAGTGCTGCAGTACTACTAAAAAAAACTAATCCTAAATCACCTAAAGCTGGGTTGGTTCTATAATCACCATTTACGAAAGTAGTAACTGAAATATTAAAATTATTTGAGGTACCCGTTAAACTTGGTGAACTAACAGTACCTGTAATGTTTATACCTGTTTGTGATGCACTATATTGCACATTTGCAATGCTTACCACACCAGCTACTAAAGCATAAGGCGAAGACGAACTCATCCCAGAGCCACTGGTTGTTAATGCTACATTTTCTGTTCTATCTTTATCTGTTCTGTTATAGGCATCTGCTGCTGAAATGGTAAATGAAGCTAAATTGGTAGCTACAAATCCATTAGCAATAGTACTTATATTTAATTTCGTAGCAGTTACTTCTATTCTATTTCTGTCGTTTCCAGTGCTAATATCTGTTGTTGCACCTCCACCATTTGCTGCTCCAAATACTGATGTACCTGCCCCAGCAGTAACATTTGATACAGCAAAAATTAATTTTGTATTGTCAATTACTTGCGCTTCATCAAATGAAACTCTCAAATGTAAAATCGTTTCTGTGCCATCCGCAGCGGTTACATTTGCACCAGTTATCCCCGAAAAACTAACTCAGTTCCTACTTTTGTAGCGTGGTATTAAACCAGTTCCACCTGTTGTATTAAAATGGCTGTTTTTATTTGCACCAATTGATTAGCTGCTAAATGATCTTGAACGGTAAATTTAATGCCATTTAATACAGTTCCTAAATTATCTCCATCAGTTAATGTGCTACCACCATCTCTGATTTTAAATTTCATCGGAATCATCTTACCTGTGATAGTAGGTGTTCCATCTGTAAAATTGATATAATTAATATTGCTATTAAATTCTGGCGTTCCTGTTGCATAATTTGTATTATCCGATACATCCGACAAATTGCTTGGCGTGCCAGTACCTTGAATAGCAAAATCATACACCGCTTCATCTGCATCGTTATTATTTACTGTAATAGTGGCAGATTTTAAACCTGTTCCACTTGGGGTAAAACGAATTACAAAAGTGGTACTAGAGGCAGGTGCAACCGAGGCTGCTGGTGGAGTTAAAACGGTAAAATCAGTTGAACCCGAAACAACAACTGGCAAAGAAATGGTTAATGTGCCTGAGCCTGTATTCTGTATTGTAAAGGTTCTATCAAATGTATTGCCCCAAGCCACACTTCCAAAATCTGTATGGTCTGTAGTGGTTGGTGTAATATCTAGATTACTGCATTCCCTTGAATTTCTGGCGTTAATGCAACAACATTAAATGCACTACTATTTCCAGTAGCTGTTAATGCGCCAGAAGTACCTGTCAATACAAATCCTGTACCAGCTACAGTATGCACTATTGCTCCCACAGTAGCTAGGCCAGCCACAGGAGTTGCACTAATTGGACTGCCCGTCATTGTACCTGTAGAACTTACAGATACGGCTGTTACATATCCCAAATCTCTATTGTTATTTGGGTCATTAGCGCTAATCGTTACCGATGGCGCCATTGTCGCATTTTGGTTCACATTGGTTGGTTGTACTACAAAATTTAACTTGGTCGCCACTACTGCTACTGTATTATTTGTACTGCCCGATTCAACTACAGTACCTGCACCACTTTCAAATTGTGTGGAAGTAGCCGAACTGGCTGTTGTAAAATTCGTTCTATCTATTTTAAAAGCTAAATTTAAACCATCAATTGTCGTTGGCAAAGACCCTCCTTAATTAAAGTAGGCAAGGCATCATTGCCACTTGTAGTGTTTGCATCATCTGTTACCGTGAAATCGAAATTCAATATGGCATCTGTTTGTGGAAGTACAGCACCTGATAACGCTGTTGTAGTAGATGGAAGGGTGGCTGGTTCTGTTCCTGCCCCAGCGGTTACTCCTGAGTAGGAAGCAGTTGCAGATGTTCCAGTTAAAATATCAAATTATCAACTGTCCAACGTTCATTTGTGGTATTATTCAATAAAGTAATTCTAATCCGCATATTAGTAGTAGCGGGTAAGCCAGTGATTGTAACCGTACTATATCCGTCAGTAGTTCTACTGCCACCACCAGTTGGTGTGAATCAACAGGAGTTGCATTGCCATCGTAAGCCGTTGAAGCTATTCCAGTTGCACTATATGCCCAATATGCATTAGCATTACCTAAAACTCGAACAGTACTATAATAATTTGTACCACCGTCTGGGCTAATTTCTACTGTAACAATATCACCAGCATCGCACCATTTCCAGTACTTCCTATAGAAAATGAAGCTAAAGAAAAATTTAATGCAATTCCATATAGCCACTCGTATTTATATTTGATGATGTCAATGTTGCTGTGCCGTTTGAAATTCCTCTTGAATGCGTCCCTTCAGAAGCAAATGGAGAAGATGCTGGTCTGTCTCCTGCTGCTGAATTTCCTGTATAATAGGCACCACCACTCAATGTAAATAATGTTGTGGAGTTATTTAATCCATCGGAGGCAATTGTTACACCAAAAGAAATTTTGGATACAAATAAAAGAAAAATAAGCGTGTAAAATTTCTTCATAATTAATTTTTAAAATCGAACAAAATTACTAACAAAAAACATACCCAACTTTAAGCCATAATTAACTTAAAGAGAATAAAATAAATTTTAGAAAAAAAACTACAGTTTTTTGAAAGAAATGCCTAAAAAGACCCAAAATATATAACAAAAAAAGTGTAGAATTTTATCCATCTAGTTTATTTAAAAGTAAAGATAATCGTCTTCTTTTAAAATAACAAATAATCTGACTGTTTTTTGAATATATATTTGGAAAAAACACATTTGATTTACATTAAGAAAATATTTTTAATGTGGAATATTTTCAATTTTAATGTGAAATTTAATTTTATAATCTTATTTCTCATTTTTGTAAACATACTGCATCTTCTAATTTTTACCTTCTCCATAATTTTTAATTTGTATTTTTGTAGCCCATGAAAATGAATCTCATTTTAAAACGATTATTTTTTTTTAGTGTTTGTGGTATTGCTTTTTGTATTAAAGCGCAAAATACTATAGGAATTTTGCCCAACCCCGTAATGATTATTGAAACTCACCAAACAACAGAAAATATGCATTTGGAGGATATTAATGATACTTCAATTATTAATATTCATTTATACAATCCCATAAACGAGGAAAAATATCCTAATATTTTTTTAAGCAATTTGGGACAAGCATATAAATCGTTAGTTTTCAACGATTTTCGTCAAATTGGGTACCAGCCAGGCTTTCGCCAATTAGACAAATATTTTATTCAATCTTCGGAGATTAAATATTTCAGAACTAAAACACCCTTTACTGAATTATCTTATGCTTTTGGTCAAAAATTGGAACAAATTTTTGAGGGTACACATTCACAAAACATCAAAAAACAAAACAATATCGCTTTTAATTATAAAAGAATTAATTCTGATGGCGAGTTTGCACAACACAAAACTAGCGGTAATTTTGTCGCTTTAAATGATTGGTTTAGTTCCAAAAATGGAAAATATGACCTGTTTGCAGCATTTGTACTCAATAATTTCAAAAATCAAGAAAACGGAGGATGGGCAATCCAAGATGTATTCAAAGACCCCGCTTACAAAAAAGATAGGGCAATAATTCCCGTTAATTTGGAAGATGCACTCAATAAATGTTCGCAAAAAAACGTACATCTAAAACAATATTTTAATCCTTTTAAAAACTCAGGACTAGATACCCTTTCTCCGTTCGACTATAAGGCACCCAAACTGTTTACCCACAGTTTCACATGGCAAAATCAAAAAATGGAATACACTGACACTGAATTTGATTCAACTTTTTATGAAAATTATCATTACAACCTTACTTTTGCGCAAGACAATACAAAATTTAATAAAATATCTAATGCTTTTTCCTTTTTGGCAAATTCGGATTCAAGCAGCTCATTTTCATTTAATTACGATGCACAAATACAATATGATTTTATACAATATCAGCAGTATGAATTCAACAATACGGTTCACCAATTAATTTTAAGCGGAAATTTTCTGTCAAATTTTAATACTCAAAAAAACAAACTACAAGCCAGTGCCGCTATTTCGCTTACACCAAATTATATGGGTAATTTTGAAGTTATGCTCAATTATGGCTTGTTTCAAAAATCAGATAATCCGCTAAATATCGTTTTAAAGCTACAAAACGCATCGCCAACTCAAAAAGAATCTTTTTATACAAGTAATCACTTTAAATGGGATTTGCAACTCAAAAAAGTTTTTACAAATACGATTGAAGCCAATTATTTGTTTAAAAAATGGGATTTCGAAATTGAGTTTAAAAATCATTTGGTTAAAAACTATATTTTTTACGGCGAGAATCAATTGCCTCAACAATTGGATAAATTGCTCGTAGCGACTCAATTATATGCACGTAAAGACTTTGATTGGAAATTATTCCACTTGAGCATTAAGGCAATAGGTCAAATATCTAATCAAAAGGAAAGTGTTCGATTGCCTTCTTTTTGGCAAAAAACGACTTTGTATTATCAGGGTGGTTTTATTAAAGGTAGGTTGAAAGCTCAAATGGGCTTTGATTTAGTGTATAATACCAATTACAAAGCCAATAATTATAACCCAGCTCTAATGGAGTTTTATGTTCAAAATCAGGAAAAAATAGCCTTTTATCCTGTACTTGATGTGTTTTTCAATATTCAAATAAAAAGAGCTAGGGTGTTTTTCCTTTCTCAACACCTTACTTCAGGACTAGGAAAAGGAGGTTATTATGTTGCCCCAAATTATGCCATGCCCGACCGATCAATAAAGGCAGGTGTAGTGTGGCAATTTTTTGATTAATCCCAACAAATTCAACGATTAGAAGCGATAAATTTTTTTTATTTTTCTTTAAAATAGGCTATTGATTCTTTCAATAACTTATCAAAAAGAATTCCATCATTGGCCAAGAATTGCATTTTCATAGGCAAAACATATATTTCTATACCTTCTTTTTTTAATAAAGGCATATATTCATAAAAGCGAATAGCATCTTTCTCAGTAGTTAGGATTATTCTTTTTAAATTATCTCCTTTTGAATCCGCTCTATTTTAAAAATGTCTCTATCTGAATACCAATGATGGTCGGAAAAACCCAACCATTTCAACGATTTAACCTTAGATTGAACGTGGCTTTTAAGCATTTCAGGATTGCCAATTCCAGCAAATAAAAGCACATTTAAGGCACTATTTAATGAAATTTTTATACTCGGATTACTTAATAAAAATGGGATTTCATATTCAATAGAAGAAAAAAGAACATATTGATTTTCGAGGGTGTTCATTGTTTTCTTTATGACTGTTTTTTCTTCCAAACTAAGCGTTTTCGGACAGTTTGTAACTATAATGATATTGGCACGTTTGAAACCAGATTTAGCTTCTCGCAAATTTCCAATTGGTAATATTTTGTCTTTCCAAAAAGGAAGTTGATATGTTGTTGTTATAATTGAAATCCATGGCCGTGCTGCACGATGCTGAAAAGCATCATCTAAAAGGATTACACTCAAATCGGGGTTTGCACCAACTAAAAGAGGAATGGCCATTACGCGTTCTTCACCAACTGCTACTTCAATTTGCGGATTTTTCCATTTAAGCAATGCAGGTTCATCTCCAATTATTTTAGGGTCTGGACTATTTGGGGATAAAAAAAAACCATTGGTTTTTCTTCTATATCCTCTGCTTAATACCCCAACAGTTTCATTTTCAATTAATAAATTTATTAGATACTCTATTAAAGGTGTTTTTCCAGTGCCTCCTGTGCTTAGGTTTCCAACAGAAATAACAGGCAAATCAAAATCAGTGGATCCATAAAATCCCGTGTCATACATTTTATTTCGTAGCGCAGTAATTGCCCAATAAATTATTGAAAAAGGAAAGAGTAATATTTTTAAATATTTCATTTGGTTAAAGGTAATTAATTTTGTCTGACTATATTTACCTTTAAATAAATTTTTTATTTCTTATATTTATACAAATAGTTGATTATGAACGTTTCGGAAGTAATAAAGGAGATTGAAAGCTTTGCACCCTTAGCTTATCAAGAAAGTTATGACAATGCTGGATTAATCGTTGGAAGTCCAACAATGATGGTTACTGGTATTTTAATCTGTTTAGATACACTAGAAGAGATTATTGATGAAGCAATTCAAAAAAAATGCAATTTGGTTGTCGCACACCACCCAATTGTTTTTAGCGGATTGAAAAAAATTACAGGCAAAAATTATGTCGAAAGGGTTTTAATAAAAGCCATCAAAAATGATATTGCTATTTATGCAGCCCATACCAACTTGGATAATGTCCATTTGGGAGTAAATAAAATGATTGGCGAAAAATTGGGTTTACAAAATCTTAAAATTCTTTCTCCAAAAAAACAAATCCTCAAAAAACTATACACTTACGCACCAAACGAATATATTGAACAAATACAAAGGGCACTTTTTGAAGCGGGCGCAGGAAATATCGGAAATTATGCTGATTGTTCCTTTCTAAGCGAAGGAATTGGAACTTTTACAGGGAAAGAGAAATCAAATCCATTTTTTGGAAAAAAAGGAATTCAATCACGAGAAAATGAAACTAAGCTTGAAATGATTTTTCCATCTCATCTGGAACAAAAAATACTACAAGTGCTTAGAACTGCGCATCCTTATGAAGAAGTTGCTTATGAAGTCATTTTATTAGAAAATTATAATCAAGACATAGGCTCAGGAATGGTAGGAACCTTGAGCCAAGAAATGGAGGAAATTGATTTTTTATATTTTTTAAAAGAAAAAATGCAAACAAAATGCATTAGACATACGCAATTATTAGGAAAAAAAATAAAAACAATTGCTTTCTGTGGAGGAGCAGGCTCATTCCTTTTACCCCAAGCAAAGTCAATAAATGCGGACATTTTTATTACTGGCGATTATAAATACCATGAGTTTTTTGATGCGGAAAAACAAATAATTATTGCTGATATAGGACATTTTGAAAGTGAGCAATTTACTTTACAGTTATTTCATACTATTTTAAAAGAAAAATTTCCTACCTTTGCCCTCCATTTAACAGAAATCACAACCAATCCTGTAAATTATTTATAAAGAATGGCAAAAGTAAAAGATTTAACGGTAAGCGACAAGCTAAACACATTGGCTCAATTGCAGTCACTTCATTCAAAGATTGACCGAATTCAGGTTATGAAAGGAGAGCTTCCAATAGAAGTCTCTGACCTTGAAGATGATATTGCAGGCCTCGAAATTCGAGTAAGTAAGATGTTGAAAGACATTGAAAATGCAAAAGAGGAAATTACTGACAGAAGAAACTCAATCAAAGATGCTAATGCACTTATATTGAAATATGACAAACAACTTCAAAATGTAAAAAACAATAGGGAGTTCGATGCATTGACAAAAGAAATTGAAATTCAAAAATTGGATATTCAATTAAGCGAAAAGAAAATAAAAGAAGCTACTTTTTCGACAGAATCTGCTGAGGCTGCCTCAAATGATACAAGAACTAAATTAGAGGCTAAAAAGAAAAACTTAGAAGCTAAAAAAGGCGAATTAGATAAAATAATTGCTGACACTGAAAAAGAAGAAGAAAAAATTTCTGCTAAAATTGAAGATGTTGAAGCTAAAATTGAAGAAAGACTTTTAACTGCTTATAAAAGAATTCGTAAATCTTATTCAAACGGCTTAGCTGTTGTGTCTGTAATAAGAGATTCTTGTGGAGGTTGTTTTGGAAGAATCCCACCACAAACTCAATCAGAAATTAGAACCAAAAAAAGAATACATACTTGCGAACATTGCGGTAGAATTTTGGCTGATGTAGATGAGTCAAGTACTGGCATGGTTTCTTTAGAATACAACGATGTTGTAGAATAAAAATTTCAAAATAAATAATTGACGAAGACTCATCACGAATTTTTTCCTATAAATTTATGTGATGAGTCTTTGTTATTTCATTCCAGGGTTCATGCACTATCAGATAATGAATATCCCGATACTTGGATAAAAAGGGAAGACGAATCTAGTTTTGGAATTTCGGGAAGTAAAAAAAGAAAATACGCCTCTTTAATTCCTTTTTTGAAAAAAAACAAATTCGACTGTGTCGGTGTCATTGGTGGTTCAAATTCAAATAATGTAATTGGTTTAGTGCAACTATTGATTGAAAATCAATTGAATTTCAAACTTTTTCTAAAAACCAATAATTCAATTGCTAACAGTGGAAATGGATTTTTACTTTCGCTTTTATCAAAAAAAGAAAAAATCATTTTTGTAAATCAAACAGATTGGCCAAATGTTGAAATAATTGCCCAAGATTCCTTAAAAAAGGAATATTCCAATTTTAAAACAATTACTGAGGGCTCTTCTTGCATAGAAGCTTTTCCTGGAGCCTTAACGATGGCTGCAGATATAATAAAAAATGAGGAAGAGCAGCATTTAAAATTTAATCATGTATTTATTGACGCAGGAACCTGCTTAATGGCTGGGGCACTTTGTCTTGAATTTTCAAAATTAAGAAAGGAGACTTGCATTCATATTGTGCTGATGGCTGAAGATGAAACCTATTTTAGTAATCAATTAGTTAAAACAATTGAATGGGCAACTTTTTATAATTTAAACTATCAATTGCCTGCCAATTATATTCTTTATAAACCCATAACTGCAAAATCATTTGGTAGTGTAAATGCTACTGTTTTAGATAAAACAAAAGAATATGCTCAAAAATATGGCATTTTAACTGATCCAATTTACTCCACCAAACTTTTTATGACTGCTTTAAATATTATAAAAGAAAAAAAATTGTTGGGAAATAAACTAATAATCCATTCCGGTGGAGGGCAAAGTCTTTTTGGTTTTCAAGATAAGATATTGAATATAAAATAAAAAAGGGAGCGCTATTTTTCAAGCCCTCCCTTTTTTTTATTTAATTTACTAGAATACTACTATTCAATTATCTTCATTTCCAATCTGATATTTACTTTTGGTCTATCACTTTGGTCTCTCGCTGCATTTTGTACCTTTTCAGACAATTCTAAGCCTTCAACAACTTCGCCAAAAACAGTATATTCATTATCTAAAAATGGCGCTCCACCTATTGTTGAATATGCATTAATTGCCTCAGCAGAAAATTTGAATGAACTGCCAGCTTTAGCCATTTCAATTTGAATAAGAGGTTCAATTTTCTCGCCAATCAATTTATCAAAAGCATCCATATTGCCTGTTTTCTGCAATTGAATAAGCGAATCTAAAATTGCTTTGTTTTCAGGTCTGTAAATAATTTGGTTGAAAAGTTGCTGAGGATTTCCTTGACCTTTTTGTGCTTCCATCGCTTTTAATTGATTTTCTGGAGTTATATTTCCAGTTACAATATAAAACTGACAACCGCTAGATTCTTTTTTTGGATTCACCTCATCCCCTTGTCTTGCTCCAGCCAATGCACCTTTTTTGTGAAACAAATTTGGTTTTATTTCTGCAGGAATAGTATAACCTACATCTCCAGAACCTAGTTGTTGACCTGCTGGTGCAGTTTTTGAATTTGGATCGCCTGCCTGAATCATAAAACCAGGAATAACTCTATGAAACAAAGTGCCATCGTAAAAACCCGATTTAACTAATTTCAAAAAATTGTCACGATGAAGTGGCGTTTCATCATACAATTTGATTTTCATTTCTCCTAATAAGGAGTCTCCTTGAAATGCTTTTAAACTTACCATTGGTGTATTTTGTGCAAAAATGCTAAAACTAGTTAAGAAAGCCAAAAATGTTAAAATCTTTTTCATGTTTTTGTTTTACATATTTTCAAAATAATTAATAATTTCTCTTTTAAGGATGTTTTCCTGCGCTTCACCATCCATTTTTTCTTTTCCACGTACTGGTTCAAAATGTGGCCATCCTTGTGCATCATCTGAAACATATTCATAATAGCCTGCCTGCGACATCAAAACACATACACCTACATGAATAAGGTCTTGTTTTTCCTCTTTACTAAACTTTTCTCTTAGTTGTCCTAATTCTCTATGTCCAATTAAAAAAATAATGCTCTGTAAATCGGGTTTTTTACCAAATCTCTTTTCTAATATATTTAAAACGTTTTCCCATTTTATTTCATCAAACTGATTCTCCATACTATTCTTCAAATTTAAATTTATCTTTTTCCAAATGGAAAGGATATCGTTTTCTATATTCTTCTAAATCAGTTTTGTTGACTTCAAATGTTTTAATTGCTTGCAAATTGCTTGCCAAAAATTTTGTTTCCCCTGAATAATCAATCAAAGCAGAGTCTCCAGAATGATTATTTCCCCACAAGTCTTCTCCAACTCTATTTGAGGCAATTACAAAACATTGATTTTCAATTGCTCTAGCTTGTAACAATAACTTCCAATGGTGGTTTCTTTTTTCGGGCCAATTGGCCACATATAGTTGAATATCAACGTCTTCAGTGTTTCTACACCAAGCTGGAAATCTCAAATCGTAACAAATAAAAGGAGCTATTTTCCAGTTTTTGTAAGTTATTATTACTTTCTCTTTACCAGCAGCAAATGGAACATCTTCCCCAACTAAACTAAATAAATGCCGTTTGTCGTAGTAATATTCTACTTCGCCATCTTCTACCCACACCAATCTATTGAAATATTTTCCAGCTTCTTCAATCATCAAACTACCAGTAATTGCGGCATTTGTATCGATAGATACTTTTTTCAACCAAGAAATCGTTAACCCATCCATCTTTTCGCTAAATGTTTCGGGTCGCAATGAAAAACCAGTATTAAACATTTCAGGCAATACAATTAAATGGGTATTCTTCTCAATCTGGGAAATTAAAATAGTGAGATTTTCTATGTTTTTTAAAGGCTGCTCCCAATATAAAGTAGGCTGAACAATTGCTATTTTTAAAATATTCATTTATATATTATAAATAATTTGAGCCTTTCTGCCTTTTTATATCATTCGTTATTTCTTTTATTTTTTGTTCCTCATCTTTACTACAAATTAACAAAACATCCTCAGTGTCAACGACAATAAAATTTTCCAAACCTTGAATAACAACCATTTTATGGTCAGGAACATTAATCATATTATTGCCTGCGTCATAAATCATTACATGTTTACCATTAACAGCATTATTTAAATAATCTTTTTCTTTTTCAGCAAATAAAGAAGCCCAAGTACCCAAGTCTGACCAACCAAAATTTGAAGGTAAAACAAACACATTACTTGCTTTTTCCATTACACCAAAATCAATACTGATGTTTGGACAAAGAGCAAAAGCTTCAGAAACTGCTTCAATTTCATTTGTAGTACCCAATTTCTTTTTTATTTCTTCAAATGCATCACTTATTTCTGGCAAAAACGACTCAAATGCTTTTATGATTGTTTTTACATTCCACACGAAAATGCCTGCATTCCATAGAAAATCACCACTTTCTACAAAAGTTTCAGCCACTTCTTTACTTGGTTTTTCAGTGAATGTTTTTACTTTGTTTATCCCAACTACTGGTTCGTGGTCAGAAAATTGTATGTACCCATAACCAGTATCTGGTCGTGTGGGCAAAATCCCCATTGTTGCTAATACTTCATTTTCATCAACAAATTCAAGCGCCTTGGTTGCTATTCGGATATATTCATCTTCGTCCAAAATAATATGATCAGAGGGAGCTACAATAATATTGGCCTTGGAATTTATTTTTTCTATTTTATAAGCTGCGTATGCCACACAAGGAGCTGTGTTTTTGCGTGCTGGTTCAGGTAAAATTTGTTGATCATCTATTCCTTTTATATGTTCTTTTACCAAGTCAACATAATCTTCATTTGTTGCAATATAAATATTCTCGCGAGGAATAAATTTCAAAAACCGGTCAAATGTTTGTTGTATGAGTGATTTCCCTGTTCCTAAAATGTCTAAAAACTGCTTGGGTAAAGCCGTTCTACTGGCAGGCCAAAAACGACTCCCAATTCCACCAGCCATGATTACGACATAATTATTCTTATCCATATTTTAAAATGTACTTATTTACACCTCAAAGATACATTTATTTAAACTTTAGAAAAAAAACCAACCATAAAACACAAAATTACATGCTATTTTTTTTTATTTGATTCCTTTTTTTCAATAAAATAAAACAGAAACAACGAATATCACAATGTAATTTTAACACAAAACATGCTTTTTCGATTTATAAGGTTAAATAATTCTTTTTTAAATGAAATTATTAGAAAATATAAATAAGAAATTCGTATTTTCAATGTTCGATTTTAAGTAAAAATTTTAGTAAGTAGTCTATTTAAAAAATGGTGAATTTAGAAATGTCAATTCCTGATGGATTAAAAAAGTATTTTGGTTTTGAGAAATTCAAAGGAAATCAAGAAAAAATTATTGAAAGCGTTTTGGCAGGTAAAGACACTTTTGTTATTATGCCTACCGGTGGAGGGAAGTCACTCTGTTATCAATTGCCAGCACTAATGAGCAACGGAACTGCAATTATTATTTCGCCGCTTATAGCTTTAATGAAAAACCAGGTCGATTTAATTCGTTCCTATAGTAGCATGGACAGCATTGCCCATTTTTTAAATTCCTCTCTTAATAAACAACAAATTAAACAAGTAAAAGACGATATTACTGAAGGCAGAACAAAAATCCTTTATGTTGCACCAGAATCATTAGTAAAAGAAGAAAATATTGAATTTTTAAAATCCATAAAAATTTCGTTTGTAGCAGTTGATGAAGCACATTGTATTTCAGAATGGGGGCATGACTTTAGGCCCGAATATCGTAAAATAAGAAAAATGGTAGACGGAATTGATTATACAATTCCTATAATGGCTCTAACGGCAACGGCTACACCTAAGGTGCAAGGGGATATTGTGAAAACACTACACATGCAGGATCCACAAATTTTTATTTCTTCTTTTTTGAGAGAAAATCTTTCTTATGAAATTAGACCAAAGCTTGGAAAAGAAAACACAATTAAGGATATTATAAAATATATCAAACAAGAAGGTGGGCGATGTGGAATAATTTATTGTTTGAGCAGAAAATCCACGGAAGAGATAGCTGAAATTTTGCGCGTTAATGGTTTGCGAGCCGAATCATATCATGCTGGCCTAGAAGGCAATTTGAGAACGAGTAGACAAGACGAGTTCTTAATGGAAGAAATTGATGTAATCGTAGCCACCATTGCATTTGGAATGGGAATTGACAAGCCGGATGTACGTTTTGTTATCCATTACGACATACCTAAAAGTTTGGAAAATTACTATCAAGAAACAGGTCGCGCAGGTCGTGATGGGCTAAAAGGACATTGCATAGCCTATTACAGCCAAAAGGACATAGATAAGTTAGAAAAATTCATGAGAGATAAGCCAGTAGCAGAAAGAGAGATTGGTGCTCAGCACTTAATGGAGGTAGAGGCTTTTGTAGAAACGGGAGAGTGTAGAAAGAAATTTATTCTTCATTATTTTGGCGAAGAACTCAAAGAACCTTGTGGAAAATGCGATAATTGCTTAAAACCAAAAGAAAAAAGGGAAGCAAAACAAGATATAATTTTAACCATACAAGCCATAAAAGAAGTAAACGAATTGGCTACCATAAATTATATTATTAATTTATTGATGGGTAAAAAGACCAAAGAAATTACTGGTTTTGGGCATGATAAGCTCTCTACATTTGGGAAAGGTGCCGAAAATGACGAACTTTATTGGAATTCGGTAATAAGAAAAGCATTAATAGAAAGTTATATTCGAAAAGATATCGAGCAATTTGGATTGTTGAAAATAAATCCAGAAGGACTTGAGTTTATCAAAAATCCTAAGGAAACATTTGTTCGAATTAACCACGTATTTACAGGTACAGATTCCGATGATGATGATATTTCTACTGGAAACAATCAAAAATCGAATGCAATGGATCCTGTACTTATGGATATGTTGCAAAATTTGCGAAAATCGTATGCTAAAAAAGTAAATCTTCCACCTTATGTAATTTTTCAAGATCCTTCACTGGAAGATATGGCGACGCAATATCCAATAACGATGGAAGAATTGGCTAAAATATCGGGTGTTAGCCAAGGCAAAGCGCTTAGATATGGAAAGGAATTCCTTCAACTTATTGAAAAATATGTGGAAGAAAATGAGATAGAAAGACCTAGTGATTTTGTAATGCGCTCTGTTGCAAACAAATCGGCTCAAAAAATATTTATCATTCAAAACATAGACAAGAAAATACCGCTTGAAGAAATTGCTCGTTCAAAAAATATGACAATGGAAGAGGTGTTGGTCGAAATTGAAAGCATAATTAATTCAGGTACTAAAGTAAATTTGAATTATTATTTAAACGAAATAATGGACGAAGAAATTCAAGGCATTATTTCTGATTATTTTATGGAGTCTGAAACAGACTCCCTTGAGGCAGCTTTTAAAGAATTAGAAGATGAGGATATAGAGATGAAAGAAATAAGATTGATGCGAATTAAATTTTTAAGCGACATGGCTAATTAAGCCTTGTGAATTATCTGAAATTGTTTTTGGTTTAATAATTCGCAGGAAGCCATATTTATAATTATTGTTTCGCCATCATGAGATGCTATTCCGCGGGCAAATCCAACGGTTTTGCCAGGAGTATCCATTCTAATTATATTCCTCGTCATTTCCTGCCACATGTTATTTTTTCTTGCTTTGTACACCTCCTTGTCTAACCTAATTTCTTTTATAGAGCTTGTGTCATAAAAATTATTCCGAACATAAAATACAAGTGGTTTTGAAACAATAACCATATCCTTTTGAATTTTTATTTCTTCATAACCAAACAACATCCAAATAAGAAGTGTAACACCAACAGTGCCTATAAAAAACCAAGAAGAAAGTCCTATAACCCAAAACAAGTGAGTAATAAAATCGTTATTTATCAACGACTTGCGAACTAATAATAACAAAAAAGGAACCCATAAGCTTACTAAAATCAAAATAGGAATAATCAAATACGGGTTTTTTTTAACTGGAATTCTTATGGTTAAACTATCCTGACGCTTTTTGATATAAATACTCATTGTAGAACAAATTTATAACTATTATTTTATTGTTTTATAGAATGTATATTTCCTTATAATTTATGTCGTAATTTTTTATCTTTGATTCTTTTAAATTAAACTGTTTATATGAAAATTGAGTTTCCAAAAAACTTTATTTGGGGTACATCAACGGCTGCTTACCAAATTGAATCAGCATCTAACCATGATTGGAAAGGGGTAAAATGTAAGGATGGGACAATTTTCGACAAATGCAGCATGCACGATTCGCATAGAGAAGAGGATTTGGAATATATTTGTCAATTATCTCCTTGGTATAGGATGAGTTTGGATTGGGCAAAATTACAACAAACGCCTTTTGGAGAATTTGACCCTCAAGCCGTTGAAGAATACCTTCAATTTTTCGAGAACTTAAGAAAAAAAGGAGAAAAAATTATGTTGGTTTTGCACCATTTTACGAATCCAATATGGTTTTCAAAAACTGGTGGATTTGAAAATAAAGAAAACAATCCAGCTTTTTTGGACTATGTAAAAAAGATGGTGCTTACTTTTGGTCATTTTGCCGACTTATGGAATACTTTTAATGAACCTATGGTGTATATAAGTAATGGCTGGATAATGGGTAATTTTCCACCGTTTAAAAAAGGAAAAATCTTGCTTGCACGTAGGGTGTTAAAAAACATAAGCCAATGTCATAATGAAGCATATGACATAATAAAAACACGATTTCCTGAAACGCCAATTGGGATTTCCAAAAACACAGTAAAATTTGTAGGGGAAGTTTTTCCTGGTCATATATTAGCCAAGATATTTGATTATTGGTTTATGGATTATGGTAGCAAACATTTCACAAAAGTTGATTTTCAAGGACTTAGCTATTATTGTAGGATGCCTTTCAGACCATTGCCTGTAACAGAAATTGACAACCCAGGAGAACTAGCTAAATTGGGAAGAAGGCATGATGGCATGTGGGAATACAAGCCAGAAGAGTTTTATCATATCCTCCACCGTTTTTGGAAAATGTATAAAAAACCAATTATAATTACTGAAAGTGGCGTATGTACGCACGATGCTAATTTTAGAATAGAAAGTATAAAAGAATATCTATACTGGATTCATAAAGCAATAGAAGACGGAATTGATGTAAGAGGTTATTTTCACTGGTCAACCATCGATAACCATGAATGGAACTTGGGAACAGCGTATAAATTTGGTTTGGTTAGCATCAATTTTGATACCATGGAAAGAACAATGACATCAGCAGGATTGTTTCTATCAGAAGTGTCAAAAAACAATTCACTAGAAGTAAACGAAAGTTATTAATGCCGTATATTTTACCACTTAAAGGGTTTACACCAAAATTGGGTGAAAATTGTTTTATCGCTGTAAATGCAACGATTGTAGGCGATGTGATTATGGGAAATGACTGTAGTATCTGGTTTAATGCAGTGGTTCGTGGAGATGTAAACAGCATTATAATAGGAGATAAGGTAAATATTCAAGATGGGGTATGCATACATTGTACCTTTGAAAAGACAAAAACCATTATTGGCAATAATGTTTCAATTGGACATAATGCCATTGTACATGGATGCACGATAGAAGATAACGTATTGGTAGGCATGGGTGCTATAATAATGGATAATGCATATATTGAGAAAAATGCACTCATTGCCGCAGGCGCAGTAGTGCTTGAAGGCACTCGTGTGGAGGCTGGTTCAATTTATGCAGGAGTGCCAGCCAAAAAAGTTAAATCGCTTGCACCCGAAACATTCAAGGACATGAATGAAAGAATTGCAAATAATTATATTAAATATGCTAGTTGGTTTAAATAGCAATGATTTTAAATTTGCTTTTTGCTAAATTTTGTGTTATTTTTGTTTCAAACGAATAACACATGGTGTATTTTGCTAAAAATATTAGACATCTTCGTCGACTAAGAGGAATGTCTCAGGAGTTATTAGCGGCCGAATTAGACATTACAAGAGCACGTTTGGGCGCTTATGAAGAGTCTAGATCTGAACCTCCACTACATTTACTAATTAAAATTTCTGAATTTTTTAAGCTCCCAGTTGATATTATTGTAAAAAATGATTTAACTAAATCGGGAGATAATAGTTTTATTCAAATTGGCAGACAAAGAGTGCTTTTTCCGATTGTTGTAAATAGAAGAAGTGAAAATTTAATAGAAATTATACCAATGGCAGCAAGTGCAGGATATCTCAATGGATACGACGATCCTACATATATTGAAAGCCTACAACAATTTTCGTTGCCAATGTTTAAACATGGAAAACATAGGGCATTTCCTATAAAGGGAGACTCTATGTTGCCTATTAAATCAGGTTCTATCGTTATTGGACGATATATTGAAGAGCTTGAAGAAATTAAAAATGGAAAAACATATATTGTAGTAACTGATAGAGATGGCATTGTGTATAAAAGAGTTTATAACACACTCAAAGAGGACGGCACCTTACTTATGGTTTCAGATAATAAAATGTATCCTCCTTACCAAATAGCACCTCAGGAAGTATTAGAAATATGGGAGTTTTCAGCACTTATTGACTTAGAAGAAAGGAATGAAAAAGAAATTACGTTAGAACAATTAATGACAAAATTGCAAAGTATGGAGTCACAAATTTCAGATTTACGAGGTAATTAATAATAAAATCAATACTTATGTTTTTTAGTAAAAAATTGTTTTAATGAGAAAAGCGGTTCAGAACAAATTGAGCACGTATAGATACGAGTTTTTGTTATTTGCATTATTGCTGCTGATTTTTGATAAAATCTTCTTTTTAGAAAGTGAATTTTATTTAAGGTTTGTTTGGCCATTTAATATGATTATTATTTCAATTGCTTGCTATGGAATTACTATTGACCACAACAAAATTTTAAAAGTACTAAGAAATATTTTTGGTCTTCTCAGTATTTTAATGCCTTTTGGATTTATGATTTTCCAACAAAACACTTATTTCCTCCAATTTTTGGTTATTTTTTTTAGCTTATATTATAGTTTCATTTTTGGCGAAGTCATGTATCAAATTACACTAACCAAAGTAGGTTCGAATAAACGTAATTATTGGGTCATTTTGTGGATTTATGCTACTGAGCATGATTGCTTTATTTACATTTTTAATAATAGAGAACTATTTTCCAAATTCATTTCATGGTATAAGTGTGGGAGATTTAGGTAAAATATATACTGAATTATCCTACTTTAGTTTTATCACACTTACTAGCATAGGATTTGGGGATATATACCCAATTACGAATATGTCAAGGTTAACTACAGCTTTCTTTGGAATGGCAGGCCAATTTTATATGGTTGCTGTCGTTGGAATAATTATTTCAAAATTTACCTCCAAAAATTAATTTTTAAAAAATACTAAATAGGTGTTGTTTCACTCAAGCGTTTCAAGTCGAAAATCGTTTTCATTTTTTCATCAAATGTATAGGGCAAAACAAATTTCTGACCCCATAAAAATTCGGTAGCACTATAGGAGGTTCTACTATGAACTACTTGAGAAAAAGATTCGTTGAAAGATTTTATTAGCACTAAAATTTCCGCTTTTTTTTCAATTAATTCATCCTTTGATATCCCGAACATTGGACTTTCTTCATTAATATTATGAACTAATGTCCAGTTCATAGAAAGGAAATATATTTCATTTGATTCTAGATTTAATCTATAAAACCCGCGTTTTACAATACCATCGTGATTTTCTAAAATTGTAAAAATTATTTTAGCCTCTAATTCAATTAAACTATTATCATGCCCGTTAGCAATTCTAAATTGTAATGATGGAAAACCTGATTTAAATGGTGTAATTAGCGCATTTTTGGAAAATATAATACCTCCTTCTGGCTTAGAAAATCTCCCATATAATAATCCTGTAGCTAAAGCGAAACAAAGCAAGCCAAAAAGAGCCTCAAAAGAAGCAAGCAAATTTGCGCCATTACCGATTGGTCTATAAAATCCAAAACCTACTGTTGTAAGCGTTTGAGCACTTAAAAAAAATGCAGCGGAAAATTTACCCAAAAAACTGTCCGTTTTTGCTTCTGCAATATTCTCAGCCCCTATGCCAAGATATAAAAAAGCAAAAAAGATATTCAATCCCAAATAGAATAGAAAAATGAGTATAAAAAATCTTCTCCAAGACATTTGAATTAAATCGTGATATAAATGGTACGTACTTCCAATTTTGTTTATGTTAAAAGTGCCGTCTTTATTTATTATTCTTGATGAATCGTCGGCATATTTAGTTCCAAAACCTAACTCATCTGCTGTTTCATTGATCGTTCTTTTTTTTAATTTATTAAAAACCATTTTCTTAATATTATTGTATTTCTGTTTTCGTACCTTTATAAATGAAATTAAAGATAAGGTAATTTAGAAAAGGAATCAAAATGAATTTTCGGAATGCCATTTGCTTTAATAAATTTAATAATACGAAAAATGCAACCAAGATACAATATAAAATACATCCAATTTTTATGCTTAATTATAATAATAGGTACTTTTGCCTGTAAGCCAAAAGGGAATTCTTCTAGTTTTAAAGCTCAAGACGTATCTATAATTCCATTTTCAAAAGATGAAAAGGACTTTGGAAAAGAAATATCACCCTTTATTCAAGGTTTATTTGATGCAGTTGATACTACAAAAAAATTAGAAATCGGCAATAATATAAAAATAAAATCAGCTGATTTTGTTAAAGATATTTATGCAGCAAATGGCTTCAAATCGTTGTGGTTTGTAGATTCTGGATTAAATGGAAGAGGTTTAAATTTAATGGAATATTATGAAAATTCACCTAAAATTGGTTTAAATAATTCATTTTATCACATAGAAAAAATAAAATTGTGGATTGATAGCATTTCTACAAATTTGAATGGAGAAGAAAAAAATATAAAAATTGCTCAAACAGACATTGCGCTTACAAATGCATTTCTTCAAACAACTAAGCATCTTCATTTTGGCATTATTGATTATAAATATGATGTTATAAATTATAATTTTGATTCCATTCAACGTATTTTTGTAACTGAAGAAGTAAAGCATTTAGTAGACAAAACACCAAAAGAAATATTTGATGAGTCTGAACCACAAATAGTTCACTATCAACAATTAAAATCGGCACTTATTAATTTTGTAGCGCAAAATGATATTAAACCAAGCGATTTGAGAATTAGGGATTTTAAAAAAGATTCCTTAGGTGCAATGGAAGATGTTAGAAAGGCGCTAATCTTTCACAAATACTTGAATTCAAATATTCAAATAACAGATTCTGTAAATTTTTTGGGTGCATTTAAGAAATTTCAAAAGGATCATAATTTGAAAGCGGATGCACTTCCCGGTGAAAACACGATTTATGCCCTAACTGTAGACAATTATGACAAATTTCAATCGATTATTCTAAGTTTGGACAAATGGCGAAGTTTAAATAAAACACCTTGGCCAAAGGAATGTATTTTTGTCAATATACCTAGTTTCGAATTGTGGTATTTAAAAAACGATTCGCTTGAGCGAAAACATAACGTGGTTGTTGGTAAAACAACGAATCAAACACCAGAAATCAATAGTAAGCTTGAAAACATTGTTCTTTTACCTTCTTGGTCGGTTCCGCAATCTATCATTAAGAAGGAAATGATGGGCAAAATTAAGGCTGGAACTCTACGCGGGTACAAGGTTACTCGACATAAAAACGGATGGATACAAGTGGTACAACCTCCCGGAAAGGGAAATTCATTGGGTGTTATAAAATTTAATTTTAAAAATGATCATTCTGTTTATATTCACGACACTCCATCTAAAAGCTTATTTAGCAACGATTACAGAGCATATAGTCATGGCTGCGTAAGGTTAAAAGACCCAGTTGATTTTGGTGCTTTTATACTTACCAAACAACAAACAGACACAACCATTATTACCGAAGACTCGCTAAGAAAGGTAATTAATAGAGGAAATTCTAAAATTGTACCTATAACAACCGATATCCAAATATATATTCGTTATATTACGGCAATGGTTGATTATCAAGGAAAACTAAATATTTATAAGGATATTTATAAAAAGGAAAACGATTTAATTGATCGTTTATTTAATAACTACGATAGTTCATGGATAAAATCTTCAACTAATCCTTGATCAAACTTTATTAGGTTAGAAGATTTGGAGTACTGATTGTTTGGAGAATAAATAAAAAAACAAGTTTTGTTTTTTATTAACTGGATAATTTTTTCGTTTTTTTCTATTGGCAGTGCAGGGCACCCTTGACTTCTACCTAATCTACCTTCGGTATTTATAAAGCTATAACTGCAATAATCAGCTCCATGAATCACAACACCTCTTTCTCGGGCATTGTCATTTATACTAGCTTCTAAGCCATCTAATTTTAATGAATACCCATTTTTTCCATCATAGGTTTCGCCTGTTAAATAGAAACCAAGACTTGTCATATAAGAATTGGGTGTGTTTGAAAAAGTAGTTGCAATAGTTTCTCCTGAATTTTTTCCATGCGAACAAAGACTTTTAGACAATACTTTTCGATTTTTTATGTCCAAAACAAATAACCTTTCTTCATTTGACGGTTTTGATAAATCAAAAACAGTTAGTATATCAAGATTTGAAACCTTGCCTTGGTTTTTTAAAATATTAAATCCGGATAATGCTAGTTTAAAAGCATCAAAACTCAAACCTTTGGCGTTGAAAGAGGTATAAAAATCATGTATTGATTCACATGGAGTTTGAATTTTTATAGAATCAGATGCAACTATTTTATTATTGAATTCATCTTTTGTTATAGAACTGTTTTCTTCCGTAGCAGGAAGCGTTCTAAAACTTGAAGATATAAAACCAATCACTAGGAAAAAAATTACTTTTTTTCTCATATTCTTTACCTTTAATAAATAATTAATTGTAGATTTTTATGCTATATCCCCCAGATTTGCCACAAAAATATATATAATATTTTTATAAATAACAATCCTATTTCCTAAAATAATGTTAATGTTCCCGGAATATCGCCCTTTATTGGTCTTTCTACTGTTTTTTCTGCCCTCATAAGATGGGAATCGTATGGAACAAGTAAATTTGAAATTTCTGATTTGTTTGTGTTGTTTACTAACCACTCACTTGCCAAATGATCTGAAATGATTAATGGCATTCTTTTTTTTGTATTATGAATTTCTTCCATCAGTGTGTTGGCTGGAGTAGTAATTATGCTAAAAGATTCAATGGTTTCGCCCGTAGAATTATTAATCCATCTATCCCAGATACCTCCAAAATAAAAGAGGGTTTGATTTGGCAAATAAATGAAATAAGGAATTTTTTTCTTTCCTTCTAATTTCCATTCGAAAAATCCTGTTGCGGGAATTAAGCACCTTCTATTTAAAATAGGATTTTTCCAACTGGGTTTTTCAAATATATCTTCACATTTTGCATTTGCCAGGTTAACATCCAGTTTTGAAGTTTTTGACCAAAATGGAACTAGGCCCCATTGCAGTAATTTTAATTGTTTTTTATCCTCATTTAAAACAACTGGAAGCATTGGAAGTGTGAAACAATTTATCTTTTCTGTTGATTTCCAACTATTATTGTCTTCGAAGAGTAGGTTTGTTTTTTGTTCTAATGTTTTTTTTTCTGTCTTAATTGCGTAATGATAGCACATGGTTTAAAAATTTAATTTAGATATTCAATCCTTTTTAGATGATAATTTTATAGATATCCTTATTTTAGAACCAAAATACAATAAAAATGAATAATAATTTATTTCCAAATTTATTAAAGCCACTTGATCTTGGGTTTACAACCTTAAGGAATAGAACACTTATGGGTTCGATGCATACAGGTTTAGAGGAAACGAAAGATGGCTATAATAAAATGGCTAAATTTTTTGGAGAACGTGCTAAGGGTGGAGTAGGATTAATTGTAACAGGTGGAGTAGCACCTAATTGGGAAGGATGGGTAAAGCCCTTTGCTGGAAGAATGTCGAATGAATCCCATTCAAAAAAGCATAGAGTGGTAACCGATGCGGTACATAATGAGGATGGTAAAATATGTATGCAAATATTACATGCTGGGAGGTATGCTTATCACCCATTTAGTGTGAGTGCAAGTAATATAAAATCGCCAATAACGCCCTTTTCTCCACGTGCGCTAACCAATAGTGGCGTGTTAAGCACAATTAATGATTATGCAAATAGTGCTTATTTAGCTAAAATGGCAGGGTATGATGGTGTCGAAATAATGGGCTCTGAAGGTTATTTAATAAATCAGTTTATTGTAAAACACACTAATAACAGAACCGACCAATGGGGCGGTGATTATGAAAATAGAATTAAGTTTCCTATTGAAATAGTAAGAAAAACAAGGGAAAAGGTCGGGAAGGATTTTATTATTATTTATAGGCTTTCTATGATTGATTTAATCCATGATGGAAGTACTTGGGAAGAAGTCGTATTGTTGGCTAAGGAAATTGAAAAGGCAGGAGCGACAATCATTAATTCCGGAATTGGTTGGCATGAAGCTAGAATTCCTACTATTGCGACAATGGTGCCTCGAGCAGCATTTTCTTGGGTTACACAAAAATTGAAAGGCGAAATAAATATTCCGATTTGTACATCAAATAGGATTAATATGCCAGATGTGGCCGAACAGGTGATTGCAAGTGGCCATGCAGATATGGTTTCAATGGCACGACCCTTTTTGGCTGATGGTTTTTGGGTTCAGAAAGCACAAGAAAATAGAGTGGATGAAATTAATACTTGTATTGCTTGTAATCAGGCTTGTCTTGACCATACCTTTAAAAACAAATTGGCTAGTTGTTTAGTTAATCCAAGGGCATGCCATGAAACAGAATTAGAAATTAAACAAAGCACCAAACCTAAGACCTTGGCAGTAGTAGGAGCAGGCCCTGCGGGTTTGGCTTTTTCAACTACCGCTGCTTCTCGTGGCCATAAAGTACAATTATTTGAAGCTGCCTCAGAAATTGGAGGGCAGTTTAATATGGCTAAATTAATTCCAGGGAAAGAAGAATTTTATGAAACGATTCGTTATTTCAATAAACAGATTGAGTTAACAGGAGTAAAACTCCATTTAAATACTGTTTTTGATAATAAAATCCTTGATAATCAACAATTTGATGAAGTTATTATCGCCACAGGAGTGGTGCCACGAAAGTTAAATATTGAAGGATCAAATTTGCCAAATGTCGTTTCTTATATTGAAGCACTTAAAGGAGAAAAGCAAATTGGAAAAAAGGTAGCAGTAATTGGTGCTGGCGGAATTGGATTTGATGTTTGTGAGTTTTTAACTCATGAAGGAAAGTCAACCACTTTGGATACTCAAGAGTGGCTTAAGGAATGGGGTATTGACCCCACGAATGAAGTGCGAGGAGGTATTGAAGGCATTAAGCCAGTTAAACCGCATAGCTCGAGAGAGGTGGTGATGCTACAAAGAACAAAGGGAAAAGTGGGAGAAAAATTAGGAAAAACAACAGGATGGATTCATCGAACAACTTTAAAGAATAAAGGAGTGAAAACGATTTCAGGCGTTGAATACATTAAAATAGACGGCGATGGTTTGCATATATTAAGAGATAAAATGCCTGAAATTATCAAATGCGATACGATTGTGGTATGTGCAGGCCAAATTAGTTTAAAGGAATTAGAATCAATTACACAAGCTAAGGGAATCAAAACACATGTGATTGGTGGTGCTTTTGAGGCTGGAGAGTTGGATGCTAAAAAAGCAATTGACCAAGCTGTAAGACTAGCCACTTTTATTTAATTAGATATTAAAATTATTGTTTTGGCGTTAAATTATCCTCCAGTTTTTGTAAATGGTGTCCAAAGGTCAGGCACTACATTAGTTATTAGAATGTTGTCTAAAAGCCCCAACATTGCCTTTTTTCCAAGAGAAACACACTTATTTCCTTTGCTTTGGAAGGTAAATGACTCTATTTCTAAATTCAAATCAGGGACTGAGTTCTCAAAATTTGTTTTAGAAAATTTTCCTAAGGTAAATAATGGATGGACGGAAGATCAAGATTATTTAAAAGAAATAGCACAATCCATACAAAACGATAATTTCATCCCTAGTTCAACAACAAATACTTTATCCTATTTATTAAAACATTGGCAAAACAAAAATCCAAACTGTATGGTTGGTGAAAAGACACCAGCTCATATTTATTATGCCGAACAGATATTTAAGGAATTTCCGAATGCTAAATTCATTATAACCGTAAGAGATCCAAGAGGAATAGCCTTGTCAGAGATGGTAAAACTAGCACAAAACCCAAGAAATAAGGCAAATTTTAACCTTTTTAGTTTTATCGTAAGATGGCAAACAGCACATAATTTAGCTAAAAAATGGCAAGAAAAGTTTGGAACTGAAAAAGTTAAATACATTAAATACGAGGATATAATTTTGCAACCTCAACAAACCGTATTGGAGCTATGTAATTTCTTAGAAATTGCTTTTTTACCAGAAATGCTTGAAGTAGGCGTTGTAAATAGTTCGTTTTTGGATTTAAAACAAAAAGACAAAAGATTCAATACAGAAAACCTAACACGATGGAAAGAAGGATTGTCAAAACAACAAATTGCTTTGATACAATATCATCTTTCTAGCTCAATGAAAGAATTAGGGTATGACATTGAAGAAGTTGATAATCAACTTTTAAAATCTCAATTACAAAATGATTTAAAGATGAAAGCAGCCGAATTAGTATGCAATGGATTCCCAGCTTATTTTCATCATTTAAATAGAAATGAGAAGTATAAATAATTTAGATTCCACTAAATTGCTTTAGGAATCGAACATCATTTTCAGAAAATAATCTTAAGTCATTTACTTGATATTTTAGCATTGTAATTCTTTCAACGCCCATTCCAAAAGCAAACCCAGAATATTTTTTGGAATCAATACCACAATTTTCCAAAACTGCGGGATCGACCATTCCGCAACCCAAAATCTCCACCCATCCTGTGTGTTTACATACGTTACAACCTTTTCCATCACACAAAAAACAAGTTACATCTACCTCGGCAGATGGCTCGGTAAAAGGAAAATAGCTCGGTCTCATTTTAATTTTTATGCCATCGCCAAACATTTCTTTCGAAAAATAATCTAATGTTTGTTTCAAATCAGCAAAAGAAACATTTTCATCAATATATAATCCTTCAACTTGATGAAAAAAGCAATGAGCTCTAGCACTTATCGTTTCATTACGATAAACCCTTCCAGGAGATAAGATTCTTATTGGTGGTTTTTGGTTTTCCATTATTCTTACCTGTACACTTGATGTGTGCGTCCGTAAAACAACGTCAGGATTAACTTGCACAAAAAAAGTATCCTGCATGTCTCTTGCAGGATGGTCTTCGGGCATATTAAGTGCAGTAAAATTATGCCAATCATCTTCAATTTCTCTATCTTCAGCTATTGTAAAACCAATTTTTTTGAAAATATCAATGATTTTGTTTTTTACAATACTAATTGGATGTCTTGCCCCCAATGGAAAATTATCGCCAGGTAATGTCAAGTCGATTACTTCTTTTTGATCATTTGTATCTTCTTCAAATTGCGCTTTATATGTTTGGAATTTTTCTTCAGCAGCTAATTTAAGTGCATTTACCGCCTGACCAAACTCTTTTTTTCGCTCATTGGGTACATTTTTTATTTCCCCAAATAATTCTTTTAAAATATTTTTTGTGCCAATGTATTTGATGCGATAAGCCTCCAAAGTATCTTTGTTAATAATTTCAAAAAGATCTATTTCTTTATGATGGTTGCTTAATTGTTCGAAAACGATATTGTTTTCAGGCATAATCGATGATTTTAATAAAAAAAATAAATTGTTGTGCTTAATTTAAGTATAAAGGTATAAAAATGAATAACTAACTAAATAATATATTGTACTATTTTTAATTTAAATAAAAATAAAAAAACACAAATAGTTAATTATCAACGACTATAGTTTGAGGATTCGTTTGTAATAGTTATATCATGTGGATGACTTTCTTTTATTCCACTATGGGTTATTTTTACAAATTTCCCATTTTCTTGAAGAGATTTAATTGTATTAGCTCCGCAATAACCCATACCAGCTCTTAAACCACCAACAAATTGATAAACCACCTCTGAAAGTGTTCCTTTAAAAGGCACCCGACCTACAATGCCCTCAGGCACTAGTTTTTTAATATCATCTTCAGCGTCTTGAAAATATCGATCTTTTGAACCTTCAGACATCGCTTCCATTGAACCCATTCCTCTATAAACCTTAAATTTTCGACCTTCAAAAATGACTGTATTTCCTGGTGATTCTTCAGTGCCAGCAAAAAGAGAACCTGCCATTATTGTGCTTGCACCAGCAGCTATTGCTTTTACAACATCACCAGTGTATCTTATTCCACCATCGCCAATAATTGGAATGCCGCTTCCTTTTAGTGCATTTGCTGCGGCGTAAATTGCGGATAGTTGAGGTACACCAACGCCTGCCACTACTCGTGTAGTACAAATAGAACCAGGGCCAACACCCACTTTAACACCATCAACACCTGCTTCTGCCAAAGCTAAAGCCCCTTCACCAGTTGCTACGTTTCCGCCGATTATTTGCAAATCTTTATATCTTTTTCTGGCTTCCTTAATAGCTGTTAAAACGCCTTTTGAATGACCATGAGCAGTGTCGATGCAAACTACGTCTACACCGACGGCAACCAATGCATCCATTCTGTCAAACATATCGGCAGTAACGCCAACTGCGGCTCCAACCCTTAATCTTCCTTGTAAATCTTTAGAAGAATAAGGATAATTTTTAACCTTCATGATATCTTTATAGGTTATCAAACCCACTAATATTCCATTTTTATCAACTACCGGAAGTTTTTCAATTTTATTTTCATGTAAAATTCCCTCTGCTTGTTTTAGTGTAGTGCCTTCAGGAGCTAGGATGAGATTTTTTGTTGTCATTAAATCGCTCACTTTCAACAATTTGTCTTGTCTGAATCTCAAATCACGATTGGTTAAAATACCAACTAAATGATTGTTTTCATCAACAATTGGGATACCTCCAATTTTATTTTCTGACATTATTAATTGTGCCTCACCAATCAAAGCGTTAGGACTTAAGGTAATTGGATCAGTGATAAGTCCACTTTCAGATCGTTTTACCTTTCTTACTTTGGCAGCCTGTTCGGCAATAGACATATTTTTATGCAAAAATCCAATACCGCCTTCTCGAGCCATAGCTATTGCTAGTTTGGATTCCGTTACAGTATCCATTGCAGCCGAAACAATTGGTATGTTAATTTTGATTTCTCGAGTTAAATAAGTAGAAATGTCTGTTTCTCGAGGAAGAATCTCTGAATAGGCAGGAACAAGCAAAACATCATCGAATGTTAGTCCTTCACCAATAAATTTTTCGTTGTAGCTAGAGAAGATAGTATGATTTTCCATGTGCAAATATAGAAAACCATTTTTATTCAAAAAAATTTTCTACCCAATTAAATAGTATTTTTTGAAGAATAAGGAAAAAACGAGAATATTCCTTTTTTTAATTGCCAAAACTTATTTTTTGTTTAGCTGCTTTTTTGGCTGGAATGTAGGATGCTACAAGACTAATTACTACAATTATAAAAAACACACTTACGAAATCCATCATTCGCATTTCGACAGGAAAAGATTTTATTAAAAAAGATTCACCTGGCATTGGTATAATTCCGAACACTTTTTGTAAAACGCAAATTATTATGGCAAACAACATTCCAATAAAAGCACCACCTACCGACAAAAGAGAGCCTTCAAATAAAAAAATGAATAAAATTGTTTTTGGCGTGGCGCCTAATGAAATAAGGGTCGAAATGTCTTGTTTCTTTTCAATAACAAGCATCGAAAGCGCACCAATTATGTTAAAAGCGTTGATTAAAATTACAAATGTGAGTAGTGCAAAAACCACCCATTTTTCGGTCCTCATTATTTTATAGAGTGTTTTATTTTGCTCTAATCTTGGTTTTAAAATAAATCCCTTACCCAATATTTTTTCAATATCAGCCATTACTTGTTTCGATTTATAGCCATCCTTAATTGCGATTTCTATATTAGAAATTTGTGTGGTGGATCCCAATAGGTTTTCCATAAATTCTATTGGAACAACAATATATTTATTATCAAATTCTTGTTGGAAGGAAAAAATGCCTATTGGGAAAATGGATGCTCGATTAAACGAATTTTGAAAAGCATTTAAATATGCTGTGTTTCGGCGCGGCATATAAACGGTTAAATTATTTAAATAGGCATTTACATCAATACCTAAATTGATGGCAATACCAGCGCCTACTATTGCAAAAGAACTGCCCTTTTTGTCGGTTAATGTGCTTTCTCCAACGCCAATGCAATCTTTAAAAGTCTTATTGACCTTATAATAATTTGCATCAACGCCTTTAAGTGTTGCTATTTCCTGCTTTTCAGCATACGAAACAATAGCATTTTCTGTAATCGTTTTTGATACAGCATAAACACCATCAGTTGATTTTATTTTATTGAATTTCTCATCAGAAATAGAAAACGTTTTTCCAAAAGATGCTTCAATTGAAATATCGGGATAAAAAACATTATAAAGGCTAATTACTAAAGATTCAAAACCATTAAATACGGATAAAATAATTACGAGGGCAGCTGTTCCAAAAAACATAGCCAATCCTGTAACCCTTGAAATATAATTTATGGCATGGGTTGATTTTTTTGATCTTAAATATCTTTTTGCTACTTCTAATGGGAAGTTCATTCCAGTTTTTTATTTTCTTTTTCGTGAATTTCTTTAAAAATTTGTTCTAATTTAAAGACTTCATCCAGTGTATCGTCAATATAAAAATCTAAATTGGGAATATGACGCACTTTATTTTTTATTTTCTTTCCTAAAATACCTCTTATTGCCTTTTTATTAATGGTGATGAAGTCGAGAATTTTTTTCGGGTCTGGCGTATTGTAAATACTAAGATATCCCCTGGCAAGCGCCAAATCTGGCGTCATTACAACATGAGTAACCGTTACTAAGGAACCTTCAAGTATTTCGCGCCCTTCGTTTCCAAATATTTCACTAAGGGAAATTTGGATTAATTTTCCCATTTGTTTTTGCTTAATTGTTTCCATTTCTAAGAATTTCACTGTAAAGATAGGTTTAGAACAGCTAAAAAGGGTAAATTTGTTGAATTTCGACATGGAAAAATCAATTTCTTTAAAAAATTATCTCAAAAAGTACTGGAAAAACGCCTTATTAAATTTGGCTTTTAACCTAATTTCATCTGTTTTTTCCTTGTTTTCCCTACTTATGACTATTCCTTTTTTAAGAATACTTTTTGGCATTTCAAAATCAGATGAACCTGTTCAAATCGTTGAATTTAAAGGATTTTATCAATTTGGAGAATTCGTTAAATACTATTTTGATTCGCTTATAAAACGACAAATTGAGGAGCATGGAAGTATGGCTGGTTTGGAATTTATTTGTCTTTTAGTATTGAGTATTTTTTTTATAAAAAATTTGTTCCGATACCTTGCTATACATGCTTTAGCCCCTATGCGAACGGGTGTAATTATGGAAATAAGAAAAGATTTGCATCAGAAAATTTTAAAGCTACCCATTTCTTATTTTACCGAAACAAAGAAAGGCGATATTATAAGTAGAGTTACCAACGATGTACAAGAAATAGAGTTTGGAATATTGCATTTTTTGGAAGTGATATTTAAGGAGCCAGTTAATATTGTTGCTACTTTAGTTACCATGATTGTAATAAGCCCAAAACTAACTTTATTTGTTTTTATTTTATTGCCCTTTTCGGCTATTATTATTGGAGGAATATCTAAAACTCTAAAGAAGCAATCGACACAATCCCAGGAAAGGCTAAGCAAGTTGGTCAGTTTGATTGAGGAAACAATAGCAGGGGCAAAAGTTTTTAAAATATTTAATGCGGAGAACCATATTATCAAAAAATTTGAAACCTTTAATCTTGAGAATAAATCGATAAATACTAGTATAATCAGGAAAAGAGATTTGTCTTCACCATTATCTGAATTTTTAGGTGTATTTGTTGTTGTTGCATTATTGTGGTTTGGCGGAAAAATGGTTTTGGGTAATCAAATTGGATTAAAGCCAGAAGTTTTCATTGCTTTTATCGTTATTTTTACTCAAATTATTTCGCCTGCAAAAGCGTTTTCCAATGCTTTTTATTTTTATCAAAAAGGAATGGCATCTTTTGATAGGGTAAAAGAATTATTGGAAGAAAAAGAAGAATCGTCATTAGCTGAAAATGGCAATAAAGTCAACGATTTAAAAGAATCTATTAATCTAAATAATGTTTCATTTGGCTATAATGATCGGATGATTTTGGAAGAAATAAACCTTCAAATAAAAAAAGGAGAAACCATTGCTTTTGTTGGTGGCTCGGGATCTGGTAAAACTTCTCTAATTGGATTATTATGTGGATTTTTTGAAATAAATAAGGGACAAATATTATTAGATGGCGTTTCCATAAATAGATTTTCAAAATCGGGCTATCGTCAGTTGTTTGGATTAGTTACTCAAGAGCCAATTTTGTTTCACGATACAATTAAAAACAACCTTTTAGTTGGAAAATTGGATGCTAGTGATTTGGAAATTGAAAGTGCTTTAAAGGCAGCAAATGCTTGGGATTTTGTAAAAGAACTTCCTAATGGGATAAATGAAACCATTGGAAATAGAGGAATGAAATTGAGTGGTGGTGAACAACAAAGAATCACTATAGCTAGGGCGCTTATAAAAAACCCTGAAATATTAATTTTAGATGAGGCCACTTCAAATCTGGACTCAATTTCTGAAAAATATGTTCAAGATGCCATTCAAAACATAAGTAAAAATAGAACTTGTATTATTATTGCTCACCGACTTTCAACTATTCTACATGCTGACAAAATTGTTGTTTTAAAAGAAGGAAGAATTGTTGAGGTTGGCAATCACTTAGAACTTTTAAGTCTGGATGGTGAATATGCAAAATTAAACTTGGAATCGCAATAATATATACGATTGCAACAGATTTTAAAACTTCGGACAGCGGAAGTTTTTAGGCGCTTTTCCTCTTTTTTTGGAACGCAAATAATCAATTTCTTCTTTTGGGTTTACTTTAAATCCGATATAAAAATCGGTTCCTGACCACTTAGGCACTGGTATAAACCAACTTAAAAAATTATCGGTACCTATAGTTACATTCCAAAGCCTTGCATAGGCACCCATCCGCGGTCTTTTAAAATCGTATAAAACAATTGGCACACCCACTTCCCATTTTCTTTTTTCGTATCTTGGGGTTACTGCAATAATGTTTTCTCTATCTACTCCTAAGCCCTTTCGTGGCATTCGCATCATTCCAAAAGCTGAAATATAGACATTTTCTCTTACTGCAAAATCTGCTTGAACGCTCAAAGCAGTTGGTAACCACGATGTAAATGTTGTTCCAGTCCTTAATGCATTGCTATCGCCATATGCAATTTGACCTACTTTGTCAATAAATAAATCAATGTCACGCACTTCTTTAAAGTCGTCGTTCATAAAAGTTACCGTATCATTTCGTACATATTTGGTTGTAGTTGCATTTTTAAAATATTTAATTCGTCCCACATCTAGTATCGAAACGCCAATTTTAAATTTATGCGGCTGATCCACTGTTGTTAATTTATTAGTATAAGCAATACCAAAATCCAAACCGAAGCCATTCCCATTTCTATTTAATTTATACTTCCAGTCTTCGGCCTCGTAATCGTAGGCATAATTGGTTGCATAATTTAAATCAACATTTCCAGATGCCAATTTTACACCTTCATCAATTTTCACAATTACAGATTCTTCATTGCTTTTGCCTACCACTGCATCAAATCCCATTAAATATTTAGCAGTTAAGCCTACTGTAAGCTCTTGCAAACCATTATTCATTACAACTCCAGCATAATTAAAGCCTAATTCACCCCAAGTCATAACTCCAGTTCGTAAGGGCCCTGTAACCATTTGTGTGGTTGCGGAATCGGAAAAATAATAATACCCGAAGTCTTTTGCAATTTCGTGTAGGTAAAATACCTCTTTAATGTTATAAGAAATACCAACAGAGTGATTAGGGAAATTATACATAAAGGCAGGGCCAAGTAATGTGAGGTTTTGGTACAAATCGTAGGTTTTATAACGATCTTCATAATTATAAAATACTGGTTTTTCAATATTTCCTTTCGGTTTTTTTATAGCAGGATTTGGAATTATCGAATTGCTTTTTAATAGAAACTTAAGAAGCGACCCTTTTTGAACAAACAAATAATCATTGTCGAAAAATGCACCTAATGACACTATGTTTAAATCCCACTTATATGGACCATTTGCACTCCAAGCGGGATTAATTCCAATAGAATTTACTCCTCCATAGTTGGACATTTTTAATCCAATTTGCTCTTGACTAAAAGCAAAATTTGCACTAAAAAAACAAACTAATATTAAAAAAATATTTTTCTTACCTAATATCATTTCTTAAAAACACATTCCTATTGAAACAATTACCATTCCAATTTTTCAGGATTTAAATGCATCACAAAATTATAACTTCAAAATAAGGTTTAATTATTTTTGTTTAAACAATTAGTGGATTACAAAAATATTTAATTTGATCTAAAATAGGTTAGCAATAGTATTAATAATGGTTAATTATAAAAAAGTAAAGCTAAAAAGCATTTTATTTTTCTTGCTGTAATGTCTATATTTGTACCATGTCGGTGGAGGTAAATGGATTAACAAAAATATATGGCGAACAAAAAGCCATTAATTCTATTTCATTTTCAGTAAAATCAGGAGAGGTATTGGGCTTTTTGGGGCCAAATGGTGCAGGAAAATCAACGACTATGAAAATATTGAGTTGTTTTATTCCTTCTACTTCAGGCACTGCTACTGTAAATGGTTATGACATCCAATCCAATAGTTTGGAGGTAAGAAAATTAATTGGTTATTTACCCGAAAACAATCCTTTATATTTGGATATGTATGTAAAGGAATATTTACATTTTGCTGGTCAAGCCTTTGGGATAAAAGAGAATTTGACGAAAAAAATAGATCATCTTATTGATATTTTAGGTATTTCAGCAGAAAAGAACAAAATAATAGGCTCATTATCAAAAGGGTATAAACAAAGAATAGGATTGGCTCAAGCATTAATAAATGACCCTAAAATTTTGATTTTAGATGAGCCAACATCTGGATTGGATCCAAATCAGCTGGTTGACATAAGACAGTTGATTAAGGAATTAGGTAAAGAGAAAACGATTATTTTTTCTACACATATAATGCAAGAAGTTCAAGCGGTATGCAGTAGAGCGATCATTATTAATAAAGGAAAGATTGTTGCTGACGACTCCATTGATGCTTTAATTCATAAAAGAGATAGTTTGGTAGAAATAGAGGTTCAGTTTTTGGAACCAATTGAGCAATTAGAAATAGAAAAAATTGAAAGCATTACCAAAATAAATAAGCTGCAACCCAATTACTATAGGGTATTTGGCAATGATAGTTTGAAAATTAGGGCACAATTATCTGCATTGGCCAGCGAAAATAAAAATGCAATTATCTTAATGAAAGAGAATGAAAAGTCATTGGAAGACGCTTTTTTCAACTTTACTAATAAATTATGATAAGTATATTTAAAAAAGAAATAAATGGATTTTTCAGCTCTTTGATTGGATACATGAGCATGGGCGTGTTTTTTCTTTTTTTGGGACTAAACTTATGGGTTTTTCCAGGCAATATATTTGAAGGCTTATATGCTTCCTTAGACCCATTTTTTGCAACGGCTCCATGGGTTTTAGTTTTTCTAATCCCTGCAATTACGATGCGTACCTTTTCCGATGAATTTAAAAGTGGCACATTTGAATTGTTGGCAACGAAACCCATTTCTGATTATAAAATTATTTTAGGCAAATATTTTGCTTCTTTATTTTTGTGGTTAATTACTTGGTTACCAACTATTATATACTTTTTTTGTGTAAAAAGTTTGAGTTTAAAAGGCGCAACAATAGATTTAGGTGCCACAATAGGATCGTATTTAGGTTTGTTTTTACTAGGGGCTATTTTTGTAGCTATTGGCATATTTGCTTCATCGCTAACGAATAACCAAATTACTGCCTTTCTATTAGGTGTTTTTTTGTGTTATGTCCTTTATGACGCTTTTTTTCAATTAAGTCAATTGCCATTTTTAAATAGCAGCATAGATTATTTTATTCAATCAATTGGAATAGGCGATCATTATGAATCAATTAGCAGAGGCGTTATAGATACTAGAGATTTGGTTTATTTCATTACCGTAATTGGCTTTTTTATTATTTCTACCAATACCGTATTAGAAAGCAGAAAATGGTAAAAAAGAGTCTGCATATAAATAAGTTAAATTCAATCAAAAGATTGTTTTGGACACTTCTAATCGTGGTAGCGATTAATTATATTTCTAATGTTTTACATTTTCGATTTGATTTAACATCAGAAAAAAAATATACTTTAACAGGCAACACAAAATTGCTCTTGAAAAACTTAAAAGACCCAGTGTTTGTTGAGGTTTACCTGGAAGGCAACAATTTGCCCACAGGCATAAAAAAGTTAAGAAATGAAACAAAGGATTTGTTAGAAGAATTCCGAATTCTTTCTAAAGGAAAAGTGGAATATCACTTTTTTAATATTGACAAAATAAAAGACGAAAAGAAGAAAGAAGATTTTCAAAAGACACTTGCCCAAAAGGGATTATTTCCCACAAATGTACAAGTAAAAAGTGAAGGCGGTTTTCAAGAAAAATTAGTTTTTCCAGGTGCATTGGTAAAAGTAAAAGGAAAGGAATTACCCATTCAAATTTTGGAAAATCAAATTCAAGGACCACAACAAAGTCTTGATAATTCGATAAATTTTTTGGAATACAAAATAGCAAATTCGATAAATAAAATAGCAAAGGAAAAGCCTCCAGTCGTTGCATTTGTTACGGATAAGGGTGGTCCTGGATTTATTCAAGTTTCGGATTTTGTAGATGGATTAAGGCTTCAGAATTTCCAGGTGCAGAAAATTGACATCAGCACACAAGCATTATTCCGACAAGGGATTGACATATTAGTAATTGCAAAACCAACCCAAAGATTTTCGGAAGAAGATAAATTTAAAATAGACCAATATTTGATGCATGGAGGAAAGGTGATGTGGATGATAGATCAAAATATCGCAGATTTGGATAGTTTTAAATCAGCACGATCCATCACATCGGTTCTCAGAGATTTAAATCTAACAGACATATTGTTCAAGTATGGCGTTCGGTTGAATAATGAATTATTATTAGACTTGTACTGCAATCCGATTCCATTGGTTCAGGAATTTAATGGTCAACCCCAAACGAAATTTTTTCCGTGGGTTTTTAATCCTATAATTCCTTCTCAGAACAATCATCCAATTATAAAAAACTTGGATCCAGTTGCAATTGAATTTGCTTCCTCTTTAGACACCATAAGGACTAAAAACATAAACAAAACAATATTACTTCAATCATCCCAATATAGTAGACTTCAAGCCACGCCATTTGAAATTTATTTAGAAGGTGCTAGCATAGAGCCGGCCAAAGAAATGTTTAATCGTTCAAATATTCCAATTGGCGTACTTTTGGAAGGAATATTTCCATCGTTTTATGGATATCGGATTACACCTGAATTACAAGCAATTGCGCAACAAGAAGGATTTAAATCCATTGAAAAAACATCAACTCCGACAAAAATGATTGTAATATCCGATGGAGATATTTGTGAAAACGAAGTGGATCAAAATGGAAACCCGCTACCACTTGGTTATTATAAATACACAAAGGAAACCTTTGCAAACAAAACGTTTCTAATTAATTGTATGGAATATTTGATAGATGATTTTGGATTAATTGCAGCGAGGAACAGAGAAGGGAAAATGAAATTATTAGATACTGCTCGTGTAAAAGATGCTAAATCATTTTGGCAACTGATTAATATTGGACTGCCTTTGTTGTTTATATTTTTAATTGGAATTATTTATAACCGTAGAAGAAAAGCTAAATATGCTCGGTAATGCTTAAGAAATGGATAAAAATTCCTTCTGAATACAATCAAAAAATAAAGGATTTAAAGACAAGGGAATTGCTTTCTATAAAGATTTCAGATCAAGACATTTGTGTTGTAATCGTTGATAATGAACTATTTGCATTTTCTAATTATTGTCCTCATGGTGGTGCGCTTTTAAGTTTGGGCACTTGTAATCTAAAAGGCGTAATTTCATGTCCCAAACATGGTTATAAATTCGATTGTAAAACGGGGAAAGACCTAGACAATAACGGATATCACTTAAAAAGACAAAAAATAGAAAAAAGGGCTGAAGACTATTGGTTATTTATTTAGAATTCCAGGTTTTAGTTATTTCATTTAGTTGCCTCACCTTTGATTCGAAATCTCCTTTTAAGGTTTTTCTTAAATCATTTAAATTTTCTAATAAATCATTAATATTTTCGGGGATAGCTTCTTCCAGCATTTCTCTTATTCGTTTGGCTAGGGTTGGCGATTGTCCGTTGGTTGAAATAGCAATTTTTAAATCCCCTTTTGTAACTACGCCACCTAGATAAAAATCACATAATTCGGGTGTATCGGCTACATTGATCAATATTCTTTTTTCCTTGGCTAATTGTTGAATCTCTACATTTAGTGATTTAATAGAAGTGGCAGCAATAACAAGGTCTTTGTTGGATAAATCGGATGACTCAAATGCTTTTTTAACAAAAATTACTTGTTTGTGATTATTGATTAATAATTGCAATTCTGGAAGAATTTCCAAACTAACTAAGGTTATCATTGCTTTAGGACTTGATTTGAGCAAAAAGGACATCTTTTCTAAACCTACAAAGCCACCGCCAACAACTAATATCTGTAGCTTATTTGCCTTTAAAAATACGGGATAGAGTTCATTTGCCATAAAATGTAGTTTTTTTTGTTGTTTAAAAGAAATTATTTAATTTCTTTCTTAATTCTACTGCTTTGCCAACAACAATAATTGCAGGGTTTTTAATTTGTTTTTGTTGTACTAACAATTCAATATTATCAATGATTCCAATTGCGGCATTTTCATTTTCGAGTGTTCCATTTTGAATAACAGCAATTGGAAGTTTTTCTTTACCTAGTGTTTTAAATATATTTACAAAATTGGATAAATTAGTCATACCCATCAAAATAACAATAGTTGCTGATGATTGAGCCGCTAATTTTAAGTCTTCTGTTAATTTTCCATTTAAAGTATGGCCAGTAAGCACCCAAAAACTTTCATTTATTCCTCTACTTGTAATCGGAATTCCCTGAATAGCTGGAACGGCAATTGCGCTTGTAATTCCAGGTATGACGGCGATTTCGAGGCCATTTGTAGTAGCAAAAAGCAATTCTTCAAAACCTCTTCCAAAAACAAAAGGATCTCCACCTTTTAAGCGGACGACATGTCCAAACTTTAAAGCATAATCAACAATTAATTGGTTAATTTCTTCCTGACTTAAACTATGGATTCCTGCTCTTTTGCCTACATAAACTTTTTGGCAGTCCTTTTTGGCATAATTAAGCAAAATTGGATCAATTAAAGCATCATATAAAATTACATTTGCTTGCTTTAATGCTTTTACTCCTTTAACAGATATTAAATCTGGGTCGCCCGGTCCCGCTCCAACCAATGTTAATTTTGGTTTCAATTAAGCTTTATAATGGTTCTCAATTACCTTTTTTTCATTATTTATCGTTGCTGAACGATTGTTTAGAACTTTATTAAAAAAGGATTCAAATTGTGCTACATAATCATTTGCAAAATTAGCTTCTGGTTCAAATTTATTTATTTGAAGTACCATGTTTTCAAATCCTCCTTCTACATTTATTTCACCAGTATTGATTATTTTTTCATCAAAATCTTTTAAAATTTTGATTTGAGTATTACATTCAATATCTCTACCTAATAAAATTGCTTTTGCAGCAATAACAAATCCAGTATAAGCATAGTAGATAGCTTCAGGATATTTATTTAGAGCCAAATGGTCTTTTGCGTCTTTTAGTTTTGATTGTGATTCTTTTATAATTACGCCAACCATGTCATACATAACGCCAGCACATTCACCCACTCCTATTTCAGGAATAAAATTAATATCTGAACCGTAATCGAAAAAATCATCTTCTTTTAGATTTTCCTTATCGGCCAAGGGTTTTAGTAATTGATAAAAATGATTTTTCCCTAGTCTTCTATAGTAGACATTAAAATATTCTCCATCATGCCCGTTTGCATCGTAGTCGTTTAAAATAACCCTTAATGCATCAGGCATTTTTTTGGTAGGAAGCTTAATAATCTTGTCTCCTACAAATCCTACTCCTTGATTATCAACTCCTCCACCTAAAACGATTTGCATAGCAGGAGCAACTAAATCACCAACTTTTATTGAACTACCATGTAAACCAATACTTGCAGCCATATGTTGACCGCATGAATTCATACATCCACTTATTTTTATTTTAATATCGTTTTCAAAAATTAAATCGTAGAATTCATTTTGAATAACGTCTTCTAAAATTTCTGCTAATGTCATGCTATTAGTAACACCCAAATTACATGTATCGGTACCTGGGCAAGTAGTAACATCAGATATGGAATCAAAACCAGGATTTGCAAATCCCATTTTTTCAAATTCACTATATAAATATGGCAATGCTTTTTTTCGTACAAATTTTAACATTAAGCCTTGGTTTACAGTAATTCGCATGTCTTGAGCGGCAAACTTATCTGCTAATTCAGCAATTTTTCTTGCCTTAATTGAGGAAATATCTCCTTTTGTGATTTTTAAATTTACACCAAAAAATCCTTTTTGTTTTTGCTCAAATACATTTGTTTTTAACCAATCATTGTATTTTTTTTCATCTTCGATTTCAAAATCTGGGATTGCGTTTATTGGGGCTGGCTCTCCTGGACTAACTTTGTTTATATCAACATGAAACTCCTTGTTTGTCAACGATTTCCATTCTTCATCAACTAATTCCATAAACTTCTCCAACCCTATGTCCTTTAAAAGATATTTCATTCTAGCTTTATGCCTTCTGACTCTTTCTCCATATCTGTCAAAAACCCTTAAACTAGCCTCCATAAATGGAATAATGAGATGTTCTGGTAAGAATTCATAGGCAGTTTGTGCCAAAAACGCTTGTGCGCCTAAACCTCCACCTACTACCACCTTGAATCCTCTTTGTTCATTTTGGATTCTAGGAATAAAACCAAAATCGTGTAAAAAAGTAAAGGCACTATCTTTTTCGCTTGAAGAAAATGCAGGTTTTATTTTTCTGCCCATGTCTTGGCAGATTGGATTTCTAAGAAAAAATTCAAAAGCAGCAAATGCATAAGGCGAAACATCAAACAATTCTTCAGGGTCAATTCCTGCTTTAGAGGATGCGGTAATGTTTCTTACCGTATTTCCACAAGCTTCTCTTGCCGTTACTCCTACTTCTTCAAGTGCAGTTAATATTTCGGGTGTATCATCTAATTTTATGTAATGTAATTGAATGTTTTGCCTTGTTGTAAGGTGGAGGTTTCCATTTGTATATTTATCAGCCATGTCGGCTACACGAACAATTTGCGCAGGTGTGATTCGTCCCATAGGTAATTTTAAACGAAACATTTGGACACCCAATTGCCTTTGCCCATAAACACCTCGTGTAAGCCTATAAGATTTAAATTTATCTTCAGGGATTTCACCAGCCTTAAACAATTCAATTCTTTCTTGTAATTCTAAAACATCCTTTTTTGCTTCTGGACTTATTTTTTCTAAATTCATTTTAAATATTTATTCTTATAAAAAAGCCTTTCTGTAATCGAGAAAGGCTATTGTTTTGTGAAAAATTTATAAACCTATTTCGCTTAAATTTTAAAAGAGCAACAACAAAAAAAGTAATTTGTCTGTTTGTACATTGATTTCATATCATAAAACTAATTTTTATTTGATAAAAATTTTCATTTTTCTTTATTAAATTTGTTTTAAAGTCATAAAATTAATCCATAATTACTTCCACTCTACCAATTTTCCTCTTTTTTTATCTAGCATTTCTTTTGGAATAGCTTCTTTAATTATATTGGCTAAAATATTGATCCATTTTAATTTTGCTACATTTCGAACATAAACTAAACCTATTTCCCTTACTGCTGGTGGATTTAATTGTTTTACTTGATTCATTTGTCGATTAGGCATTTCCAAAATTGCTAACTCTGGTAGTAAAGTAAAGCCGCCTTCAGAATCCACAAATTTTTTTAACGTTTCCAACGATCCGCTTTGATAATTTAGCCTATTTTCGTATCTTTTGTCTATTCTTATAGCACATAAGTTTATCACCTGATTTCGGAAACAATTTCCTTCTGAAAGCATCCAAATGTCCTTTCTAATCAATTGTTCTGGAGCCAAAATGTCTAATTTTATGAAAGGATGTTTTCCATCAGAATAAACCTTGATTTCTTCATAGTAAAGTGGCATTTCAATTATTTGCGATTCTGCTGTGGGTGTAGACAAAACACCAACATCTATTTCATCATTTTTTAGAAGATGAATTATTTCATCCGTTTTCTTTTCTTGGATTTCAAGTTTTAAGTTAGGATATTGAACCATTATTTTGCCCAAAAAGAGCGGTAATAAATAGGGTGCAATCGTTGGAATTACAGCGATTTTGAGTGACCCTGAAAGTGTTTTCTTTTCCATTAAAATCAACTCCTCGATTTTGTCTTTTTCCCTTAAAATAACTCTTGCTTGATCAATAATTATTTTTCCTATTTCAGTATGTACAATTGGTTGTTTGGATCTATCGAAAATGATTATGCCTAATGAATCTTCCATTTTTTTTATTTGCATACTTAATGTTGGCTGGGTAACCATACATTTTTCAGCAGCTTTTGCAAAATTCTTGTATTGGTCTAATGCGATAATATAAGATAATTGGACAAAAGAAAACTCCATAAATAAAATTGATTGAAAAATAAAAACAATTGATTTGATTTATCAAAAATAATAAAATATCTTTGTAAAAAAAAATTATGCGAAATTTAAATTTAATAGGTTTAGATACCACAGATTCATTGGAAGTGGCTGTAGGATTGAATAAATTATTGTCTAATTTTCAAATCTATTACCAAACTTTAAGAGGATTACATTGGAACATAAAGGGAAATAATTTTTTTGAGTTGCATTTAAAATTTGAGGAACTTTATATTGATGCACATGAGAAGATAGATTTGTTGGCTGAAAGAATTCTTACATTAGGACAAACTCCTCATCATACTTTTTCAGATTATTTGTCCAATTCAATTATTAAAGAAGGAAAAAACATTTCAAATGGACAAAAAGGTGTAGAGTTTATTATAGAAAGTTTGAAAACACTATTAACTTTAGAGCGTCAAACCTTAATAGTCGCCAATAAATTAGAAGACGAAGGAACTATTTCGCTCCTTACTGACTTTATTAATTTACAGGAGAAACAGGTTTGGATGTTTAATGCATGGTTACAATCTTAATTATTTAAATAAAACAAAAAACATTATGGGATCATTAGCAAATGTGGGAAGTAAATTCCCAGAATTTTCGAAAAAAGCAGTAGTAAGCTTAGAAAAAGGAAAAGAATTTGAAACAATTACAAATGACATTCACACAGGCTCAAATAAATGGATGGTAATTTATTTTTATCCAAAAGATTTCACATTTGTTTGCCCTACTGAAATTGTGGAATTCGATAATCATTTTTCAGATTTCAGAGATAGAGATACTGTGTTAATTGGTGCATCAACTGATTCAGAATTTGTTCATCAGGCTTGGAGAACCCATGAACCAAAACTAACAGGATTAAAACATGCTTTATTAGCGGATACTTCCAAGTCGCTTTCTGAAGATTTGGGCATTCTTTTGGAAGGTGAGAAAGTATGTTATAGAGCTACTTTTATAGTTGATCCACAAGGAATTATACGATGGGTTAGTGTAAACGACTTGAGCGTTGGTAGAAATGTGAACGAAGTAATCCGAGTGTTAGATGCACTACAAACTGACGAACTTTGTCCTTGTAATTGGGAAAAAGGACAGGCAACATTATAAAAATTATTGATCACGATAGTCCCGCAATTTTTAAGGTTTACTTTTTAGTTAATTTATAAATTTTGCGGGATTTTTATTAAAAGAAGAAAGATGGAAGAAACAAAATTAGACTTATTAAAAGACTTAGGGTTAGGAGAATCCTTTTCAAATAAAACCTTAGACTTGATAGTTAAAACAGAACATAAATATGTTCGTGATTTAAGGATGAATGTAAAAAGTGTAATGGAAAGTCAAAACCTTAGTTTGAAAGAAACGCATTTATTATCCATTGCAATACTAAGTAACAATGGCAATCAAATTTTACTTGAAAGTATGAAAGTAAAAGCACAATCACTTGGTGTTTCTGATCTTGAAATCGCAGATGCTATTGCATGTGCTTCGCTTTTAAGTGCAAATAATGTATTTTATAGATTTAGACATTTTATTAATAAAGAAAGCTATAATACTCTTCCAGCTCGCTTAAGGATGAATATAATGATGAGCCCAGTATTGGGAAAAGAATTTTTTGAGTTAATCAGTTTAGCAGTTTCGGCTGTAAATGGATGCGAGATGTGTGTAAAATCCCATGAAATTTCGGTTATAGAAGCAGGCAGTACAGAGGCAAGAGTTTGGGATGCCATTCGTTTGGCTTCCGTAATCACAAGTTTAGGAAAAATTATGCATGATTAACTTTTATCATTTTTTATTTAAATACTATTCTTATATCTTTATCCTAATATATGGAAAAAGTAAAAGAAGTTTTTTCAACATTACTTGAAAATTCAATAGGTGAAAAAATAGAAAGTATTGAATCTTTGCCAAAGGAAGGTTCGGATAGAAACTATTATCGTATAATAACTATAAAGGGAAATAAATACGTTGGAACATACAATATAAATGTAAAGGAAAACTTGTCTTTTATTTATTTTTCAAATTTTTTTAGCCAGAAAAATTTGAAGGTCCCAACCGTTTTTGCGGTAGATTCTACAAATCAATATTATATCCAATCGGATTTGGGAAATTTGTCATTATTGGATAAATTGAAGCAGGAAGGATTTACAGAAAAAAGTAAAAACTTATATAAGAAGGCACTAATGGCTTTGTCGGATTTGCAAATTAAAGGCGATGAAGGATTAAACTATAGCAATTGTTTTTCGGGTCAAACATTCGATAGTGGAGCAATAATGGCTGATTTGCTTTATTTTAAATACTATTTTTTACGTACTTTAAAAATAGTATATGATGGACCACAATTGATAAAAGACTTTGATACTTTGGCTGATTTTCTTGGAAATGTGCCAAATAAATTCTTTTTGATGCGAGATTGCCAAGCTCGAAATATTATGGTGCAGGAAGAAGAGGTCGTTTTTATTGATTATCAAGGAGGAAAAAAAGGACCATTACCTTATGATGTAGCGTCTTTACTATGGCAAGCAAAGGCAGAATTGTCTTGGGAGTGGAAATCTGATTTAACAGATTTTTATATTGACCATTTAAAGAAAGAGCATAATTTAAAAATTGAAAGCCATTTATTCAAAAGCCAATTAAATGGATTTGTACTCATAAGATTGTTGCAAGTTTTGGGCGCATATGGTTTTAGAGGTCTTTTTGAGAAAAGAACACATTTTTTGGAGAGTATTCCACAGGGCTTACGCAACCTAAAACTTTGGCTGGAAAAATGTCCACTGACTGTTGAAATTCCTGAATTGACGGCGATTATTGAGAAATTGATACAGCCAGATTTTATCCGAAAATATGAAATAAATAAAGCAACACCTGGAGCAAACTTAGTAGTAGAAATAAATAGTTTTTCATACAAAAAAGGTTTACCAAGTGATGAATCAAATAATGGTGGAGGTTTTATTTTCGATTGTAGAAGTATTTTAAATCCCGGTAGATTTGAGGCTTATAAAAAATTGACCGGGAAAGATAAGCCAGTTTCAAACTTCTTAGTAAATAATGAAGGAATGGTAAAGTTTTTACAAAATGTAAAAGAATTAGTTGGGCAGTCGGTTGAAAATTATTTGGAAAGAGATTTTTCAAATTTGCAGGTTAATTTTGGCTGTACAGGCGGGCAACATCGTTCGGTATTTTGTGCGGAAGCATTAAATAAATACCTAAAAAACAAATATGGGGTTAAAACTATTTTAAACCATAATAATGAAATTAACTGGCCAAAAGTGGATGCTTTATGAAAGCCATGATATTTGCGGCTGGATTAGGCACTCGATTAAAGCCATTGACGGAACATATTCCAAAGGCTTTGGTAAAAGTAAATGACAAGCCTTTATTAGAGCGAAGTATTAATTATTTGGCAAAATATGGTTTTAATGAAATTATTATAAATATTCATCATTTTCCTAACGAAGTAAAAGGTTTTTTATCGTATTTTAACGATAAAAATATTAATATATCAATTTCAGATGAGACAGATATGCTATTAGAAACTGGTGGAGGTTTGAAAAAAGCAGCTCCTTTTTTTTTGGAGAACAAAGCTCCATTTGCATTAGTGAATGTGGACATACTTACTGATTTGGATTTATCAAAGATGCTTGCATTCCATAATGAGCAAAATAGTATTGCCACATTGGCTGTTATGAAAAGGAACTCTTCAAGACAGTTGCTTTTCGACCAAAACAAAACATTAAAAGGATGGCAGAACGTGCAAACGAATGAAACAAAACCGCCAAATTTAGATTGCCATAATTTGGAATCGTTTGCGTTTAGTGGAATACATATTGTATCGACAAAAATTTTCGAATTATTTGATGAAAGACAAAAATTTTCGATTACAGACACCTATATAAATTTGTGCAAATCGTGGAAAATAAAGGGATTTGACCATACTGGAGATAAATTTATTGATGTAGGCAAGCCTGGATCAGTGGAACAAGCATCATTGATGTTTGAATAGTTTCTTATTAAAAGAATTTAAAAAAAAGCAGTTTTTTTTAAAAAAACTAAATCAAATTCATATTTTAGTAAAAAATATTGCGTTGGAAAAGATTTATTTTGATTTAAAAGACAGGAAAGTAGAGGCATTTTACTATAAAAAAGACAATAAAAAAAGGCCTGGTATTGTGTTTTTGCACGACATTTCGGGAATAGTTCCCAATCTTCAGAAAACGGCTGAATTGTTGATGGAAGAAGGATTTCATGTTCTTTTACCAAATCTTTATAGTGAAATGGGTCCATCAAAATATTGTGTAAGGATGGTTTTTGAAGAATTTGCTCGAAATAATGAAGCAGGTGGAAATGAGCCACTTAATGAGGTTTTAGAAATTTTAGATCATTTCAAGGCTTTTCCAGAGGTTGATAATAATCAATTGGGAATGATTGGGCAATGTTTAACTGGTGGATTTATTTTACATGCAGCAATACGTGAAGAAGTAAAAGCACCAATTGTATTCCACCATTCTTTTGGGAGAAATGATAGTGGATTTCCAGCAGGATGTGCTGGTTTGGTAAAAAATCAAATTCAGGGGCATTATGTATATGTTGATCCATTTATTCCTTCACATAGATTAAAAAAACTGGAAAAACAGTTGGGGGATAAGTTTGAAAAAAACATGTATTTTTTGCCACATGGCATTCCGCATTTTTTCTTTAACACAAGTGAAGGCAAAAAAGCGTTTAAAAAAATGGTTTCTTTTTTGAAAAAAAGTTTAAAGCCTAGCTAAGCTTTTTCTATTTATATAATTCTTTTCTAAGTCTATTTTTTATTCTATCATTATAATTATCCAATAGATATAAAAAGTAACTTCTGGTAGATTTAGCCATACAATTAGTGTAAACCCTTAATCTAAATTGAATTTCATCTTGCAAAAGATTGAGTAGATCAAGTGCTTCAAACAAATCATCTGTATTGTCGATTATTCTTTGATAATGGTCTTCGATAGATAAATCAACAGCCTCAACTGTTTTTCGAGCTTTTTTCAACATATTATAATATGTTTCTTCCATGTCAAAACCGAAAGATGCCGTTTTTGGAAAATTTCTCTTAACGTATTCTGGCAGATTATAAATTAGACCGCTATTTATTTTTTCTTCCCAAACAGCTAATGATTCTAAAAATTTATTTGGGTTTAAGAAAACTTCTTTCCAATCTACAAAATCTTGCCACAAACCTAATCTTTTGGCATTATTTCCTAAATCGATTATTTTAAACGTTTTTTTGGTAGGCAAAATTCTGGATCCACGGCCACACATTTGATGGTAAAGTGTTAAGGAACGCGTTGCTCTATTTAAAATAATAGTTTCAACTGTAGGTTCATCAAAGCCAGTTGTTAAAATACCTACAGAAGTTAAAATAGCGTCTGGTTTGTTTTTGAACCACTCTAAAGTTTCTCTTCTTTCCTCTTTGCCGTAAGTGCTATCGAGGTGTTTTATTTCATAGCCAGATTTAATAAATAACTGCTCAACAACTTTTGAAGATGCGATAGAGCTATTAAATATAAGGGTTTTTGAACCTAAAGAACATTCTTCATAGGCTTTAATTAGCTTGTCTTGCATGTCGTATTCGCTATACAATCTTTCCAAGCTACTTACTGTGAAATCACCATCGATACCAATTTTTAACGATTCCAAATTTACATCAAAAGTAAAAGTGGTAGCCTCACTTAAATATTGGTTTTTTATGAGTTCAGGAATTGAATCGCCGACAATAAGCCTTTGATAGTTTTCTTTTAGGGGTAGATTTATATTGGAACTAAGTGGAGTGGCAGTAAAACCAAGGATTACAGCACCTTTAAAGTATTGAAATATTTTTCGGAAAGAATTATAATGCGCCTCATCCACAATTACCAAATCAATATCTGGCAAATAATTTTCGTATTCTTGCAAACGATTATTAAGCGTTTCAACCATTGCTAAATAGCAAGAAAAGGATTCGTGATCGTCAATTTTATCTACATCGCTTACGATTATTTTAGATGCAATACCCACTTCTTCTAAAACACCATACGTTTGCTTTAACAATTCGATACGATGCGTTAAAATCAGCACTTTTTTTCCCGTTTCTAAAACAAACCTTTTAGTAATTTCAGAAAAAATAACTGTTTTTCCACCCCCTGTAGGCAGCTGAAAGATGATGTTTTTCTTTACTTCCTGTTGGGTTATGCCTTCCATTATTTGTTGGATAGCAAGTGTTTGATAAGGATACAGTTGTTTAACCTTATTTTGGGGTAATATTTCTAGTGTTTTATCCATTAGTCAAAAAAAAGCAAACGGCAAAGATACACACAAGAAAGCGGCTTTTTGAAGATTTGAATATTATTCTCAATATCTTAATGTAAAAAATAGAATTGATTTTTAATTTTGATGCTTTAATCAATCAAAAGATGAAGTTTCTATTTTTTTTAGTTTATAAGTTGTTTGGTTGGAAAAAGGATTTAAATTATCCAAAGGAAGCCCATAGATGTGTAATGATAGTTGCTCCACATACAACAAATTGGGATTTTATATTTGGAGTAGGTGCTTTTTATGATTTAAAAATACCTGCAAGGTTTGCCATGAAGAAAGAATGGTTTAATTTCCCTTTTAAATGGTTAATTAGCTCATTGGGTGGCGTGCCTATAGATAGAAAAAGGAAAAAAAATTCAACAGAAAACATAAGTTCAGTGGAAGCCATGGCAAATATATTTAAAAGTCATGACCAAATATGTATGACGATTACTCCTGAAGGTTCTCGATCGCCAATGGATGAATGGCGAACTGGTTTTTGGCATATTGCGAAATTGGCAAATGTGCCTATTTGTTTGGGCCATTTGAATTACGAGACAAAAATTGCAGAAATTTCCAAGGTGATAATTCCAACAGATTTTGATAAGGATTTGAAAGAAATAATGGCATTTTACAATGGAAAAAAGGGAAAATACCCAGAAAAATTTACATTAGACCATAGGTATTTCGAAAAAAGCAATAATGATTATTAGTTTATCTACAATAAATTGCTTGATTTTAATCGCTTAATCTTACCTTTGCAAAAAATACTAATATGTTTCGATTTCTTTTTTATTTGCTATACAAATTAATGGGTTGGAAAATGAATCCTGCTATTCCAAAAGAAGTAGGTAGATGTGTAATGATTGCAGCTCCACATACCAGCAATTGGGATTTGGTACACATGATGGGCGGATATTATGATATGAAAATACCTATTCGGTTTACAATTAAAAAAGAATGGTTTAGGTTTCCATTTAGTTTGATAATGGGCCCGTTGGGAGGAATTGCAATAGATAGAACCCCAAAAAACCCAGGCGATGCAAGACCAAGTACGGTGGAGGCCATGGCAAATTTATTTAAAGAGCATGAAGTATTGTCAGTCGCGGTAACACCAGAGGGCACTCGTGCATTGAGGACAGAATGGAAAACTGGGTTTTGGCATACCGCCAAACTGGCTGGAGTGCCTATTTGTTTGGGCTATTTGGATTATAAGAAGAAAGAAGCTGGTGTAGGGAAAACAATTTGGCCATCGGATGATTTAGAAAAGGATATGCGAGAAATCATGGCATTTTATAAGACGATAACACCATGTCACCCAGAGTTGTTTAGTTTGGATAAAAGATATATTTAAAAGTTGAAAATCAATATTTTATAATAATGAAAACAGTTTGTATAAAGGAAATTTTGGAGAAAGGTACAATTGGCACTTCTGTAATTGTAAGAGGATGGGTAAGAACAAAAAGAGGAGGTAAGCCAGTTTGGTTTATTGATTTAAATGATGGATCAACAATAAATAATATTCAAATAGTAGCAGATCCATTGCGATTTGATGCTGAATTATTCGGGAATATTACTACTGGTGCTTGTGTTTTTATTTCTGGCGAATTGATTGCTTCGCAAGGCGGAGGTCAATCTGTGGAAGTAGAAGCACAGAAAATTGAAGTTTATGGCCTTGCTTCAAGTGATTATCCATTACAACCCAAAAGACATTCTCTTGAGTTTTTAAGAGAAAAAGCACACCTGAGACCAAGAACGGCCACGTTTTCAGCCATTTTACGAATAAGACATTCGCTGTCATTTGCTATTCATAAATTTTATAACGACAAAGGATTTTTCTATCTACACACACCAATAATTACTGGGTCGGATTGTGAGGGAGCTGGAGAAATGTTCAGGGTTACGACAATGGATATGAACAATCTTCCTAAAAATGAAGATGGGTCGATAAATTATAAAGAAGATTTTTTTGGAAAGGAAACTAATTTAACCGTTTCTGGTCAATTAGAAGGCGAATTGGGTGCAATGGCACTTGGAAAAATTTATACATTTGGTCCAACATTTAGATCTGAAAATTCAAATACTGCAAGGCATTTGGCGGAATTTTGGATGATTGAGCCTGAGGTAGCCTTTTTTGAGTTAGAAGACAATATGGATTTGGCTGAAGAATTTTTGCAATACTTGGTTAAATATGCCCTTGAACACTGCAAGGATGATCTTGATTTTTTGGACAAAAGGAATGCGGACGAAGAGAAGATGAAAAAGAAGGAAGATCAAGCAGAAATGGGATTGTTGGAGCGGCTTAACTTTGTAATTAGCAATCGATTTGAGCGCTTAACCTATACAGAAGCAATAGAAATATTAAAAAAGTCAAAACCATTTCAAAAGAAACAGTTTAAATTTCCTGTGGAATGGGGTGTTGATTTACAGTCGGAGCATGAAAGATATTTGGTAGAAAAGGAATTTAAAAAGCCAGTAATTTTGACGAATTATCCAACTGCAATAAAGTCGTTTTACATGAAACAAAATGATGATGGAACGGTTAGAGCAATGGATGTTTTAATTCCAGGGATTGGCGAAATAATTGGTGGTTCGCAGCGGGAAGATAATTATGAGAAGTTGAAAAACAGGGCATTAGAGGTTGGAATTGATCAAGAATCAATTTGGTGGTATTTAGAAACCAGAAAATTTGGAACAGCTCCACATAGTGGATTTGGTTTGGGTTTTGAGCGTTTGGTAATGTTTGTTACAGGAATGAGCAATATACGAGATGTTATTCCTTTTCCGAGAACACCGAAAAATGCGGAATTTTAAAAAATCACATGTAATCGTATATTCTATTAGGTTTAGGCGGCTATGATGATTTTTTCATCAAAGAATTTTTCCAATTTTTCAAACACTTCTTTTAAATAAGGCAATGTATTTTTGAGGAAAAGAATAGTTGTTGGTGCGATTTTGGATAAAAAAGGATAAACAATACTATTTTTCTTTGTTGCTTCTGTCCATAATTGGGAACCGTCGATAATCCAAACAATTACAGAAAAGATAAGCACGATTAAAATTGTCCAAACTAGTGCGCCTAATTGTTTGTTTAAAAAGTTGAGATTGGTTGCTTTTAAAGCTTTTTCGACAAAAAACAATATAAATTGGCAAACTAAAACCACTAATGAAAAAGCCAAAATAAAAGAAAAAATTGGGGCTAGCTTTGGATTAATATTAAAGTGTTGGGTGATTTTTTGCAATAAAGGAAAACTACATTTTAAAGCAATTGAAAAGCCAAGCAAATAGGTAAAAATTGCCATAAATGAATTAATGAGTCCTTTGCTAAATCCTTTATAAAAGCCATAAAGTATAAATAAAGCAAAAATGACATCAAAAATCATTTCTATTGACTAATTAAATCTTTTACGATGGTTGAAATTCTTTTTCCATCCGCTTTGCCTGCTAATTTAGCATTTGCAGCACTTACAACTTTTCCCATGTCTTTCATTGAAGTTGCGCCAGTTTCTACGATAATTTCTTTTATGATTTGTATTAAAGAAGCGTCATCGAGTTGAGCGGGCAAAAAGCTATAAATAATATCCATTTCTTCTTTTTCTTTTTGAGCAAGTTCGGTTCTTCCGCCTTTTTCAAAAATTTCAAAAGATTCTTTTCGTTGATTATAAAGCTTTTGCAGTACTTTTAACTCTTGCTCCTCACTAATTTCACCTGTACCTCCTTTCTCTGTTTTGGTCATCAAAAAAGCAGCTTTAATACTTCTTAGCGTTCTAAGCTTAGGTTCGTTTTTTGCCAACATCGCTTTTTTAAGCTCGTCGTTCATGTTTTTATCTAATGACATTTTTATTTTTTTATTTCTTCAAAATCAATATATTCACCTTCTATAGGTTTTTTTTCAATAGGCTCTTGGTTTGGCTCTGAGTTTTCATTTTTTCTTATCCTATTTGGTTTTTTTTCCTCATTTAGGTTGTTAGAAGGATTGCCAAATATGGATTTAAGTAATTTATAACCCAAAAAAAACAATGCAATATATTTTAAAATTTTGAACATTACCTGCTTAAATACATTGATTTTAAACGATATAAATCTCTAAAGTAAGGGTCATTTAGGTCTTTTATATACCTTATTGCTTCGCCAGTAGATTTCATTTCGGGTCCTAGTTCTTTGTTTACATTTGGGAATTTGTCGAATGAAAACACCGGTTCTTTAATTGCAAATCCAGAAAGTTGTTCAACAAAAGTAAAATCGCTTAGTTTTTTATGACCTATCATAACTTTGGTAGCGATATTTAAATAAGGGATTTTATATGCTTTACAAATAAATGGAGTAGTACGAGATGCTCTTGGATTGGCTTCAATTACATAAACTTTATCACCTTTAATCGCAAATTGAATATTTAATAAACCTTTTACTTCCAATGCTTTGCATAGCTCGATAGCGTAATTTTTCATTGTTTGAATAATGACTTCTCCAAGGCTAAATGGTGGTAGTAAAGCGTTTGAATCTCCTGAGTGAATTCCAGCTGGCTCAACATGCTCCATTACGCCCATTATTCTTACGGATTCTCCATCATAAATTGCATCAATTTCTGCTTCTGAGGCTCTATCTAAAAAGTGGTCAATTAGAATTTTATTGTCGGGAAGGCTCTTTAGTAAATCAATAACGGCTCTTTCCAATTCGTCGTCATTGATAACAATTCGCATTTTCTGACCTCCGATAACATACGAAGGGCGCACCAAAACAGGGTATCCAACTCCTTTCACCACCTCTAATGCTTCTTCTGCGCTTTCACACACTCCATATTCGGGATAAGGAATATTTAATTCCTTTAAAAGATTAGAAAACCTGCCTCTATCTTCGGCAATATCCATATTATTATATGAAGTGCCAATTATTTTTACTCCATTTTTATGTAAATTTTGAGCTAATTTCAATGCTGTTTGTCCTCCTAATTGAACAATAACGCCTTCTGGTTTTTCGTGTTCAATTATCTCTCGTAAATTTTCCCAAAAAACAGGTTCAAAATATAATTTATTAGCAATATCAAAATCAGTTGATACCGTTTCGGGATTGCAATTTATCATAATGGCTTCATAACCGCTTTCCTTAAGTGCCAAAATTCCATGTACGCAACAATAGTCAAATTCTATTCCTTGTCCAATTCTATTCGGCCCGGAACCTAAAACAATTATCTTCTTTTTGTCAGAAACGATAGATTCATTTTCGGTGGAAAAGGTAGAATAAAAATAATTTGTTTTTGACTCAAATTCAGCGGCACAAGTATCCACCATTTTGTATACCCTTTTGATTCCCAACGATTTTCGATGATTGTAAACTTCATCTTCCTCAATTCTTCCTAATAAGTATGCTAGTTGAAGATCCGAGAATCCTTTTGTTTTAGCAAGAAGTAATAATTCTTTTGGAATATTGTTTATTGTAAATCGTTTGATTTCTTTTTCCAATTTTACTAGGTCTTGGATTTGATAAAGGAACCAAATATCAATTTGAGTTAATTTTTGGATAGTGTGAATAGGAACACCTAATTCCATCGCATCTTTAATTTTAAAGATTCGATCCCAAGATGGGTGATTAAGACTATCAAGTATGTCTTGTGTTTTTGTCCAGTTTTTGCCATCGGCTCCAAGGCCAACTTTTCCGTTTTCAAGTGATTGGCAAGCCTTTTGGAGTGCTTCAGTAAAATTACGTCCAATACCCATTACCTCTCCAACCGATTTCATTTGTAATCCGAGAGTTTGATCGCAACCATAGAATTTGTCAAAATTCCAACGAGGGATTTTTACTATTACATAATCTAAAGCAGGTTCAAAATAAGCAGAAGTTGTTTTTGTAATTTGATTTTTTAATTCATCTAAATTATATCCAATCGCTAGTTTTGCTGCTATTTTGGCAATTGGATAACCAGTTGCTTTAGATGCTAACGCTGAAGATCTTGAAACTCGAGGATTGATTTCAATTACGATTAATTCCTCTGTTTCGGGATTTAAGGCAAATTGCACATTACATCCACCGGAGAAATTGCCTAGCGCTCTCATCATTTTGAATGCTTGATTTCTCATGTCTTGGAACACTGGATCTGGAAGGGTCATGGCTGGAGCAACAGTTATAGAATCGCCCGTGTGTACGCCCATAGGGTCTAAATTCTCTACGGTACAAATTATAACAACATTATTATTGTTGTCTCTTAAAAGTTCAAGTTCAAATTCTTTCCAACCAAGTACAGCTTTTTCGACCAAAACTTCATGCGATGGGGAAGCTTGCAAGCCTCTAGATAGTGCTTGATCAAAATCTTCCGCTTTGTAACAAATACCACCACCTGAACCACCTAAAGTATAGGATGGGCGGATTACCAATGGAAAACCAATTTTTTGAGCGGCATCTTTCCCTTCTAACATAGAATTGGCAACGATTGAAGGAGCTACACCCAAATCTAAATCGATACAGAATTTTCGAAAAGCTTCTCTATTTTCGGTTGTTTCTATTACTTGTAAATCAACGCCAATTATTCGAACTCCATATTTTTGCCAAAGCCCTATTTCACTGGCCTCTTTACATAAATTTAGAGCTGTTTGACCGCCCATAGTTGGCAAAACACAATCAATTTGGCGCTCTTGTAGAATTTCTTCAATAGATTGAATAGTAAGCGGTTTTAAATAAATAAAATCTGCTGACACTTCATCTGTCATTATGGTTGCGGGGTTGGAATTGATTAACGAAACGACAATCCCTTCCTCTCTTAAAGACCTAGAAGCTTGACTTCCTGAATAGTCAAATTCACAAGCTTGACCAATAACAATAGGACCGCTTCCAATAATAAGAACAGATTTAATTGAAGTATCTTTTGGCATAACTTAATCATTATTTAGTTTTACAAATATAGAAATTATCATAGAAAACAAATTTTAAAAAATGATGCTTAACATAAGCAAAACAAAAGCGATAAAAGGAATTTAATTGATTTGTTTTTTTTAATTATATTTGTATAACTAAAATATAAATGAAAACATTAGTATCCACAATTTTTTTTTCTTTGATTGTTTTTTCCAATGTATTTGGCAATCATTTAGTTGGCGGAGACATCTCCTATAAATGTACAGGTGCCAATAAATTTGAAATAACATTAAATGTTTATCGAGACGGGCTCTCTGGTGGTGCTGATTTTGATGACCCAGCAACCATTAGTATTATTAATAGGGATAATAATCAGATTACTTATAGAAGTGTAAATTTATTTAGAAATACTACTTTGCCAAATAATGATTTAGGTCCTTGTGCAAATAATCCTCCACAATTAAAATTAGAACTTGGTGTATATAAAACCACCGTAACCTTAAATACGAATACAAAAGGGTATTCGATTATTTATCAAAGGTGTTGTCGGAATTCAAATATTATCAACTTGTCAAGACCCGATGAACAAGGTGGAACTTTAGAGGCATTTATTTCTCCAAAGGCAATATTAGAGTGTAACTCTCAACCACAATTTAGTAATTACCCACCTTCTTTAGTTTGTTTAAATCAATTGTTGGTTTTTGATCATAGTGCTATAGATGCAGATGGAGATTCCTTGGTTTACAGTTTTTGTGCGCCTTTTAAGGGGCTTACTCAAACGGAACCAATTGTAGACCCAAATCAGGGATTATATGCAACTTTACCACCTTATTTAAATGTGTCATATAAAACACCCTATACTTTTGACAATCCAATGAATACAACTCCAAAGCCTTCTATTGGTATTAATTCTGGGGTTTTAACAATATTGCCTTCATCCCAAGGAAAATTTGTTATAGGAGTTTGTGTGTCAGAATATAGAGATGGTGTATTGTTGAGTAAATACATCAGAGATATACAATTTACGGCCCTTGATTGTAATTTAACAAACGCACAAGCTGTAGTTCTAAATGCCATAGAAAGCACCTTGAATGGGATAAAAGTTTTTAATTATTGCCAAGGTCTAGATGTAACTTTTGAAAACAAAAGCACTGGAAATTTTACTAATTTTTGGGATTTTGGAGATTTGACAACGGGAGCAGACACATCTAACATAAAAAATCCTACTTATTCATATAAAGACACAGGAGTTTATACTACAACACTTATAATCAATAAGGATAAAAATTGTTCAGACACATCCATAATTTTAGTAAAAATATTTCCTAGCATTAATATTGGATTTCTTACAAATACCGTTTGTGCACAAACCATTACAACTTTTATTGACACATCGACTACGCCAACTTCTGATATAAACGGATGGACATGGAGTTTTGGTGACGGGGGAATGAGTACAGAACAAAATCCAACGCATATTTATCTTAATGGAGGGAATTATCCAATAAATCTAACAGTAACAACAGATAAGGGTTGCAAAAATTCTTATCAAAAGGAAATTTCGGTTTATTTTAAACCCCAAGCACAAACGATAGATGAAAAAGCTTGTATTTTTGCTAATTATACCTATAAAAATCAATCTACAATAACAGATGGTAGCAATTTAGTTTATGATTGGTCAATCGACAACGTGTTTTTATCAAATGACTCAACCCCAACAGTGAAATTCACCACACCTGGGCCAAAAAACACTCAATTAATAGCTACTTCAATAAATGGTTGTAAAGACACAATAAAAGGAGTGATAACTGTAAGCGACTCCTTAATTGCAAATTTTACAATTTCTTCAGGTGAAACTTGCTCCAATTCACCAATTAAATTTGAAAACACTTCAATTGGATTAATAGACAATTATTATTGGGACTTTGGTGATTTTATGACTTCAACAGATGAAAACCCAACACATGAATATTTTGTAGGAAGTAGTTATCCTGTTACTTTAGAAATTACAAGTCAGGCCTGTGGAAAATTAAGCACTACAAAAAATTTGACAATAACACAGTTGCCATTGATTAATTTGCCTAATGAGATAACGACTTGCTTTGGCGAATACCAACCAATTTCCGTTTTCGATTCATTGGGAACAAATGTACAATGGTCAAATGGAGAATCTAGTCCTACAGTTTATGCAGACGCAAGCAATGAAATTTTATATGTTTCCGTAAACAGAGGAGATTGTAAGTCTGTTGATTCCGTAAAAATTAGCGCAGATTGTGATATTTTTTTCCCAAATGTATTTTCACCAAATAATGATAATGTAAATGACTTATTCAATATTATTACCCAAAAGATACAATCCTATAAATTAAGCATTTTTAATCGATGGGGTCAATTAGTTTATGAAACAGACCAGCTTCAAAATGGTTGGGATGGCACCCTTAAAGGGGAAGATCAGCCAATAGATGTATATATTTATTTTTCTGAAGGATTATTAGTAAATGGAAAAACCTTTAAAAAGTCAGGTATTTTTTCATTATTTCGCTAAACTTCCAATTTTTTCCAATAATTTTTGCTTTTTTTTCTAATAATTTGTCTTTTTCATTGGATTTAGACAAAAAATCTGATTTTTAACCAAAACTTAAAGATTTAAAAACAAATAAATTTTTTTAATAAATAGAAAACTTTTAGATTTGTTATAGAAATTTTTCACATATAATTTATTATAACATGACAGCATTTAAATTAGAGTACATTTGGTTGGATGGTTACAAGCCAACACAAAGTTTGAGAAGTAAAACAAAAATAGAAAGAAACTTCAGCGGAAAATTGGAGGATTGTCCAATATGGTGTTTTGATGGTAGCTCAACGGAGCAAGCACCAGGAGGGTCATCTGACTGTTTATTAAAACCAGCTTTTATTTGTCCAGATCCGGACAGAAAAAATGCCTTTTTGGTAATGTGTGAGGTTTTAAATTCAGATGGTACTCCACATGAATCAAATGGTAGAGCTACAATCATGGATGACGACAATGATTTTTGGTTTGGATTTGAGCAAGAGTATTTCATTTGGGATTTGAAAAAAAATAAGCCAATTGGATGGTCAGATTTTACACCATCTGGTGAGCCTGGCCCACAAGGTCCATATTACTGTTCAGTAGGTGCTGGAAAGGCAGTAGGAAGAGATATAGTTGAAGAGCATTTAGATATCTGTTTAGAGGCAGGTCTTAACGTAGAAGGTATTAATGCTGAAGTTGCAATCGGACAATGGGAATTCCAAGTATTTGCAAAAGGAGCTAAAGAAGCAGGAGATCAAGTTTGGATTGCAAGATATTTATTAGAAAGAACTACAGAAAAGTATGGTTTTGGAATTGAATGGCATTGTAAACCACTAGGAGCTACAGATTGGAATGGTTCTGGAATGCATGCTAATTTCTCTAACACAACATTAAGAACATGCGGTAGCAAGGATGTATATAGCCAAATATGTGAAGCATTTGCTCCAGTGGTGAAAGAGCACATAGCAGTTTATGGAGCTGATAATCACATGAGATTAACTGGAAAGCATGAAACACAATCAATAGATCAATTTAGTTTTGGCGTTTCAGATAGAGGAGCATCAATCAGAATTCCAATTGCTACCGTAGAGAAAGGTTGGAAAGGATGGTTAGAGGATAGAAGGCCAAATTCTGCGGCTGATCCTTATAAAGTAGCTGCTGTAATAATCAAAACAGTTAAAACAGCGAAAGTTGAAGAATTAGTTTAACTTGATATAATTAAATAAAAAAAGGCGTTCAGTTATGAGCGCCTTTTTTTTTGTTTAAATTTTAGTTTGTTTGACATTAATAAGTGTAGAATGGTTGAAAAGTATTGTGTTTTTTAATGAAATCTATTTTATAGAAATCCTTAAAGAAAACGTTTCTAGAATTTAAAAAAGAAGGATTTTAAATTATACCAATTATAACTACAAAATAGTCCATTCTGCTCGTTCTTTTTTACCAATTGCTTACGCCAGTTCGCTGACGCTCGTGTTTTCTTCAAAAAATAGTTCCGTATCAGGTTGATATGCAACGATTTTTTTATCTTCTTGGAAAAAAAATAAAGTCGCATTTATGGACTATTTCATAATTATAGTTGGTATTAAATAGCATTTCAAAACGAAGTAAGAAATTTGAAAATTAAATAGTATTAAATACTTAGAATTTTAAAAAGTATTATTGTTTTTTATAAAATTATTTTGTGCCCACGACTGGATTCGAACCAGCACGCCGTTGCCAGCACCACCCCCTCAAGATGGCAAGTCTACCAATTTCTCCACGTGGGCAAATAACTTAAAAAAAAACCACGCTTTTGCGTGGTTTTTTTGTGATCCCGCTGGGATTCGAACCCAGGACCCATACATTAAAAGTGTATTGCTCTACCAACTGAGCTACGAAATCAAACACCATTTTTTCAAATAGTGGTGCAAAGATAAGTGTATAATGTTAATTTCCAAGTATTTTTAATAAAAATAATGTTAACTATTCAAGAAATATTGCAGTTGTTTCGAAAACATAATGAGTTTGAGGGGCACTTATTGTGTCCCATTCATTTTTTGGGTTTCCTGCTTGACTATAAATTTCTTTTAGTTTTTCGGGCATGAAGACAATTTTTTTTCCTTGTCCATTGCAAGTGGCTAATTTTGCTTTAAGTGTTTTGGGAATTAAAAAGGCATCATCTTTTATCATAACCCTTAGGATATCACCATCTGATGAAATAAATGTAAACCAGCAACCTTTAGTCTGACAAACTAAATCAATATTTCCTTTTACATTTAAAAGATCTGTTATAGAATCTTTTTTTATGATTGACATAGCACTATCAATGCTAATGAAGTTAGTTTTGTCAAAATTATTGCCTAGGTAAATGCCTTTTTCACAAGAAAATAAGGATAAGACAATTAAGGCGAAATAGATTCTTTTCATACTATTAATAAACCTAAAAGTAGTAAAAAGGAATAACTAAATATAATAAGTTGTGCAAATAATTAATAAGAAATTCCTAGAGTAGCTAAAGTTTCATAATCTAATTGTCCAGTAGGTAAATTATTCTCGCTTTGATATTTTACTAATGCTTTTAGTGTTTGTTGTTCGTCACCAGCAATTAATCTATCCGCTAAAATATATCCTTTTTTAACGAGTACTTCTTGAATTTGTAAAATGGTTGAGGTTGATTTTTCATCGTCACATAATACTGTTTTCCATTCAGTGAATCCACCTTGTTTTTTAATAATGGTTTTAGAAACGGATTTATACTGAGCAGGAATTTCGACTTCTATTGTTTTTGATGGTCGGTCAATAATATTTCTGGTTATATTTTCGTAAATTGGCAATTCATCAAATTCATTTACAATCGCTGGTTTAACTAAAACTTGTTTTGTAATTTTTTGAAATTGAGCAGGAATAATTACCTCCTTTGTAGCTGTTGGCTGAACCATTACTTTTCGCTTAATCGTTTCATATATGGCAGGCACAGGTTGTTCAATTACTTTCGCAGGTTCAATTAAAATCTGTTTAGAAATTGTTTTGTATTCTGCAGGTACATTTACCAAACACCAAACATAGCAATCATCTATATTCTGAAATTGACAATCAGCAGCTTTTCTTTTTTCCCACCTTGTTGTTTCTAATGCAATTTGTATATCTTGTTCAATTGTTTGATAAATTGCAGGTACTTCAATTAAATTAAAAGACGCTTCTTTAATTAGAACCTGTTCGTCAACCATTGCAAATTCAGCTGGCACTTCTTGTGTTTCAATTTTTTCGGGAGAAATCATTACCTCTTCTTCAATGGTTTTAAATTCAGCAGGTATTATTTCAATTCTTTTAGTGGCTTCTTTTACTACAACTTGTTCTACTATTGTTTTGTAAGTTGCAGGAATAAGTTCGATTCTTTTGGATGCTGGACTAATTAAAACCTGCTCGGTTATTGTTTCATATTGATCAGGAATTAAACATTTTGCATAACATTTACCTGGCTCAGCATTTGAAGGAAAATCTTGAGACTTACCTACAGTTGCCATTCCAAATAGGGTAATTATGTAGAATGTTTTTTGTAATAATTTCATATTATTTTTTATCGATACACAAATGTATCTATATTTATTAAGGACAGTTTAAAACTTTGTTCACATTGCTGTGGATAATCTGAATAAAGAATTGAATCACTTCTACTTCTAAATGTTTGTATTTCAAAGCAATATCTATGACAATGAATATTATGTGTTTTGTTTTTTTATGTTGATGGAATAATTAACAATTAAGTAGGGTTTAATCAACATTTTTTTACAAAATTTAAAACTAAGCTTTTAATCAAACATACTTTTTTTTAAGAAAAAATATCGAACTAAATAAATAATAGATTTTAAGTCATTGGTAATAAAAAAAGGCATCTAATAAGATGCCTTTTTTATAAAAACAAGGAAACGAAAATTGATTTTTAGTATTAGATTGCAATTAGCGATTCTTTCATCATCTTCCTCAAATTAATGAGTGCATATCGCATACGTCCAAGTGCAGTATTAATGCTTACGCCTGTCATTTCAGAAATCTCTTTAAAACTTAGTTCAGCATAATGTCTGAGCACCACAACTTCCCTTTGTTCTTTTGGTAATTGTATAACAAAAGATTTGAGTGAGGAATAGGTTTGTTGTTTTACGATTTTGTCTTCATATGTTTCTTCAAAAATTTGAATATTGGCAAGCAAATCATTGCCCTCATTGTCAACAATCTTAGGGTTTCTTTTTAGTTTTCTAAAGTAATCGATACACAAGTTGTGTGCAATTCTAAGTGTCCAAGGTAAAAACTTCCCCTCTTCTTTGTAGCTACCAGCTCTCAAGGAGTCTACCACTTTAATAAATGTTTCTTGAAATATATCTTCTGCTAAGTATTTGTCTTTTAATTTCAGACTTATAAAAGTAAATACTTGCCTTTGATGTTTTTTAATTAAATTTTGCAATGCAATTTCCTCGCCCCCGAGGTATGCACGAATAAGCATTTGGTCAGTTTGAGCACTTAATGACATAACCTTGTTTTTAATTTTTTTTAATAATTTTCTTCAGTGTAAAATTTGTGCTCAATTTTTTCCGTTTTAAGGTTTAACGATATGATTTTAAATTAATTGTGTGGTTTGTTTTCCTTAACAATTTTTTACATTTTTTATTTTGCTAAAAAATAGAGCAAGCGCTTTATTTATATTGTTCTACTTTTACTAATTATATTTCAAATTTGCATTTTATTTTAATCATATAGATTGTTTTGAAGAAAGTGGATGAATTAAAAAGTGTTAAGGATTATATACTTATTAAGGGTGCAAAAACCCATAATTTAAAGAATGTAGATGTAGCAATTCCAAGAAACAAACTTGTAGTTGTTACAGGTTTGTCGGGTAGTGGTAAGTCCTCATTAATAATGGATACTTTGTTTGCTGAGGGCCAACGGAGGTATGTAGAATCGCTAAATTCTTATGCTCGGCAGTTTTTGAGTAGGATGAACAAACCGGATGTAGAATATATAAAAGGTATTGTTCCAGCTATCTCATTAGAACAAAGAGTTAGCACTGGAACGACTCGATCTACAGTAGGTTCGATGACCGAAATTTATGATTATTTAAGACTTCTATATGCTAAAATTGGGGAGACTTATAGTCCGATATCAGGAGAAAAGGTGATAAAGGAGGATATTAATGATGTACTTAGTTTTATATTTTTGCACCAGGATGGAGATAAAATACAAATTTTATCGCCAATTGCGATCGATAAAAAAGAGGATTTAAGACGATTCTTTGAAAGAAATCTTCAAAACGGGTTTATAAGATTTTGGCTAAAAGGAGATATTTTTCGGGTTGAGGATATTTTAGAAGATGAGAAAATATTTTTGGCTTTTGAAAAAGAATCGACCATATACTTATTAATTGATAGAATTGTAATTTCAAAAACAGAAGGAGAAGAAAATAGAATTGCGGATTCCATACAACTGGCATTTGAAGAAAGCCATGGATTGTGCTGTGTTTTAGTGAACGACCAAGCTTTGAAACAATTTAGCAATAGATTTGAGCGGGATGGGATGACATTTGAAACTCCAAATATTCAGTTTTTTAATTTCAATTCACCTTTTGGAGCATGCACTAAATGTGAAGGTTTTGGTACAATAATAGGAATCGATGAGCAATTGGTTATTCCAGACAGCAATTTGTCGGTTTACGATTATGGAGTAGCACCCTGGAAAGGAGAAAAAATGGGTTGGTGGCGCGATCAATTAATAAAAGCTGCTGCTGTGTCTGATTTTCCAATTCATAAACCAATTGCAGAATTAAGTGAAGCACAATACAAATTACTGTGGAATGGAAACCCACATTTTTTGGGTATTCATTCTTTTTTTAAAGAGGTAGAAGAACAAACTTATAAAATACAATATAGGGTAATGCTTTCTCGATTTAGGGGAAGAACCGTTTGTAATGAATGCTCAGGATCACGTATAAGAGAAGATGCAAAGTATGTAAAAATCGATAACAAACACATCGGCACCCTATTATTAATGCCAATTAAAGACTTGCTTTCTTTTTTTGAAAATATTAAATTAACGCAAAGTCAGGAGGCAATCGCATTTAGAATAATAACAGAAATAATCCAACGACTAAATATGATGAAAGAGGTGGGTTTAGATTATCTCACCCTCAATAGGCTGGCCAATACATTGTCTGGTGGAGAAACGCAACGGATTCACCTTACTAGATCATTAGGGTCCAATTTGACCAACTCTATGTATATATTAGACGAGCCTAGTATTGGATTACATCCTTTTGACACTAAAAAATTATTAGGCGTTTTGCGGCATCTTCGAAATTTGGGTAATACCGTAGTGGTGGTAGAACATGAAGAAGAGATAATTAGAAATGCTGATTATTTGATAGATGTAGGTCCAGCCGCAGGTTATTTGGGTGGAGAAATCGTTTTTGAAGGAAAAATAGAAGATGCATTAAAGGAAAATTCCACCTTAACTACAAAATATTTATTAGGGGATTTAAAAATTGAAGTGCCAAAAATACGGAGAAAGCCATTTAATTTTGTTGTTTTTGAGGGTTGCAAATTGCACAATTTAAAAAACATAGATTTTAAAATTCCTTTAAATTCTTTTAGCGTTATTACTGGAGTTAGTGGTTCTGGAAAAACAACCCTAGTAAGAGAAATAATATATCCTGCTTTGAAATCAACAATAGAGGGATCAGGAATAAAACCCAATTTTTTTAGAGCAATAAAAGGAGATTTTAAAAGATTAGAACAAATTGAATTTATAGATCAAAACCCAATTGGTCGTTCTAGCCGTTCAAATCCAGTAACGTATATAAAAGCGTATGATATTATACGAGAGTTGTATGCCGCTCAATCATTGTCAAAAATAAGGGGATACCAGCCCGGTTTTTTTTCCTTTAATGTAGAAGGTGGAAGGTGTGAAGTATGCAAAGGAGAAGGAGAAATATTAGTGGAAATGCAGTTTTTAGCAGATGTCCATTTGGAATGTGAATCTTGTAAGGGCAAGCGATTTAAAAAAGAGGTTTTAGAAGTAACATATAAAGAAAAGTCGATTTTTGAGATATTAGAACTTACAGTAGACGAGGCTGTTCCCTTTTTTGAAGAACAAAAAAAATTGGTTGAAATGTTAAAACCTTTGCAACATGTAGGTTTGGGATATGTAAAATTAGGACAATCTTCTTCTACGCTTTCTGGTGGAGAGGCGCAAAGGGTTAAGTTAGCTGCATTTTTGAAAAAAGGAACTGCAACAAAACCAGTATTGTTTATTTTTGATGAGCCAACCACAGGACTGCATTTTCATGACATACATAAATTATTAGCATCATTTAATGCATTAATTGAAAATGGGCATTCTGTTTTGGTAATTGAACATAATTTGGACATTATTAAATCAGCGGATTGGGTAATAGATTTGGGTCCAAAAGCAGGAAACGAAGGTGGTTATTTAGTGGCCGAGGGCACTCCAGAATTAGTGGCTGAATGTAACGAATCCATAACGGGCTATTTTTTAAAAGAGAAATTGAATTAATGGACCTAAGCAATATTAATAAGCTAAATTGCATTATAAAACATACAAACCCTTTTGGTAAAAAATGGCATTAAGCATTTGGATGATATTAACCGTAATTTTCTCCCTATTTTATTATGGGTTAATGCTTAATTATTGGTGGAATTGGAGCCGTTACCCGAAAACGACAATTGAAAAAAGCGACTTTAAAACAAAAGTTACTGTAATAATACCAGCAAGAAATGAAGCGCACAATATTTTAAATATTTTAAATGATTTAAAAGCTCAAACATATGATTCAATTCTTTTTGAAACGTTGGTTGTAGATGATAGTTCTACCGATGATACGGTAGAATTGGTGGAAAAGTATAATTTTAAAAACACTAGACTGATTCATCTAAACACTTTTTTTGATGAAAATGGGGAGCCATTAACGCTTAAGAAAAAAGCAATTGAAACGGCAGTTAGTCTAGCTGAAGGAGAACTTATAATGGTAACAGATGCAGATTGTAGATTGCCAAAAAATTGGATTGAGTTGTTTGTAATGGTTTATCAAAAGGAACAATCTGCCTTAATTGCAGGTCCTGTTATTTTCAATCCTGCAGAAACGGTGTTTGAAAAATTTCAAGCATTGGATTTTTTAGGAATGATGGCCATTACGGTTGCCTACTTTAGAAAAAATGTTTTTAATATGTGTAATGGCTCAAATTTGGCATATCAAAAATCGGCTTTTTTGGCTGTTGGTGGATATAAAGGAATTGACCATATTGCATCTGGAGACGATATGTTATTGATTTATAAGATTGCAGCTCAATTTCCTGGCAAAATCAGCTATTTAAAAAATGAGGCAGCCATAGTAAAGACTGCACCAGAAAGAAAAATGAGTGATTTCTTACAGCAACGTTTTAGATGGACAAGCAAATCTGGCGCTTATCAAAATAAAACCATCACTCGAGACTTAGGATTGGTTTATTTATTTAATTGGATAATACTAATAAACGTGTTTTTGTTTGCTTTCGGTTTCAGATCCATATTAGTAGTTTTTATTCCGCAATTGGCATTTAAAGTAATGGTTGATTTCTTGCTTTTGTTTTCCGCAACTAGATTTTTTAAAAAAAGAGAATTAATGGAAGTTTTTATTCCAAGTCAATTTTTACATCTTATATATATAATCATTGTAGGCACACTCGGCAATCTTATTCCATATAAATGGAAAGGAAGAAGAATAAAAAAATAGAGCATCTATTACCGATTATACTTTCAATATAGTAAAATCGTCGTTTCGCTTGATTGTGCTATTTTCAAGTTATATCGGCATCAACCATTGTAAAATTTAAAAATAGCTTGGACTATTTTTAAATTACAATTGATATAATTTGTTAAATACAAATGAAAAGATTCCACCAAATAATGTATTTTTGAGGTCAGTTTAAATTTTATGAGCAATCAAAACGAAAACAGTAGGGTAGAATCACCAATGCAACGAGCATGGAAGCGGTTGAAAAAAAACAAACCTGCCATGTTTAGCCTTTTTTTGATAGGAATCGCTACCTTTTTGGCCATTTTTGGACCTGCATTATCTCCAGACTCAACACCAAACGCAGATGACCAGGTATTAGAGATTTCGCAAATGAAGCCAAATTTTTCTACTAAGATGTTAATGGTTAAAAAGAATAGAATCGAAGATGGTAGCAATTTATTATCTAAGGTTTTTGGAGGAAAAGAAAATTCCTATACAATGGTGCCTATAAATTCGTGGGAAATAAATGGAGATAGCGTAAGTGTAAATGTGTTTAGAGGTACAGAACTAGAATCAGGAACAGCTAAATATGGCTTAGCTGATATTTTTTATCCACTTTCAACTCAAAACAGGACTTATACAAAAGAAGGAAATACAATAACTTTTTTTGATGCCAATGAAAACAAAATAAGTGCAAACATAATTGAGTTGGCAAATCGATTAGAGAAAGAACAGATTGTAACAAAAAAATATAAACTAGGAACAGATAATTATGGTCGTGACATTTTAAGTCGCTTAATTTATGGTGTGCGAGTATCGCTTTCGGTTGGTTTTGTAGCTGTTTTGATTTCACTTACAATTGGTATATTTTTTGGTGCAGTAGCTGGTTATTATCGGGGTTGGGTAGACTCAAATATTATGTGGCTTATAAATGTAGTGTGGGCGATACCTACAATTTTGCTTGCAATGGCCATTAATTTTGCATTGGGTAATAAAATCCAAAGTTTCTATGTTATTTATATTGCAGTTGGTCTTTCGATGTGGGTGGAGGTTGCAAGAATAGTACGTGGACAGGTATTGGGAATCAGAGAAATGGAATATGTACAAGCTGCAAGAAGTTTGGGTTTTCAAAATAGTAGAATCATTTTTAACCATATATTACCTAATATAATCGGCCCAATTATGGTTATTATTTCGGCAAATTTTGCTTCTGCTATTTTAATTGAAGCAGGATTAAGTTTTGTAGGAATAGGTGTCAAGCCGCCGATGCCATCTTGGGGCACGATGTTAAATGAATATAGAACCTATTTAACAACACCGGGCAAAACCTTTTTGGCACTTTATCCAGGCATGGCGATTGCCATTTTAGTATTAGCGTTTAATTTGTTGGGTAGTGGATTAAGTGATGCTTTTGATGTAAAAGGAAAAACGAATAATTAGCGATTTATCATATAATTTGATTATAGTCAATATTACACCATTTTTGGTTCAATCTTTTCTTGTTTCTTGATCCTCAATTCTTGAGTCTCTTCTATCTTCCAAGCGGGTCGAATCGGATGGATTCATCTGATTTTTTTTCTAAAACGGAAGTCCAATAATCCAAATAAGCCTTTATTTCGCTTTTTATATCAACTAATTGGTGTTGAGCTTTTAAATTGATGTCTAATGTGCGGCCTTTGTCTTTGAAAGCTTCTTCCAAGTTGGCTAAGATATTATTTTTTTCGGCTTCTGAAAATTCATTTGGTATTTCAAAACTACAATTGTCAGCATCAAAATAACGCAATTTTGTGTGTAACGCAGTTTGAATCTTATCTTTTGGGCAAACAATAGGGTTAAATAATTGGGTGTCTGATTTTCCTTTTTTCTTTGATTTTTTATCAATTAAAGGTGCTTTTTCGTGTACTTTTATTAGTGCTTTAGAAAGCAAATCTTTTTGGGATTCAATTTTTTTATCAATTTGATTTATCGATTCAAGGTCAAAATTTATTTTTTCCAAGGAAGATTGTAGCAAAACAAAAGTATATAAGTGCATAGAAATGGTGTCGCTAATTTTGTTTTCCTTTAAAAATTGAATAGATAGGTCGACGGCAGAAATTGTATCCTCTTCAAAAAGAGATTTAAGATAATTAGATTCGAAGGATTTTACCTTTTCAATGTCATTTTGATTAAGCAATGCCTCCAATCTTTCAGCTTGAAGTTTATAAGGTTCTTGTGCAAAAAGAGAATAATTTCCAAAAGAAGTGAAGAGCAATACTAAAAACAATTTCAAACACGAAGCCATGAATTTTTATCAATTTATAAATGAAGAATATATACTTCAATTTTACGACTTTTAAATTAAAAAAAGCAATTTCTCCTTTTTTTGTTCCTTCATACAATTAACGATATTGACTTCTTTTTTTTAAAAACTGAAACAGGAAGCAATATCGATGTTTTTTTCCGATTATTGATTTTTTTTGTATTTTTTAGAGTGTTCCTGTTGGCATATCTTTGTAAAAAAATAAATATTATGAAAAAACTAATTTTAACTCTCGGTATTATTGGGATGTTCGTTTCCTGCAAGAAGGAAACATTGCCACAAATTGAAAATGCGAACGACGATTCGCAAAAGATTGCATTGGGCACAACAGTAATTGACAAAATAACAGTTACAGGGCCAGCACCCAACAATGAAGCATTGGGATACTATGATTTTGTTTATAGCGGGGGAAAATTGGATAAGATAAATGTCGTTGACAAAGAATCGAGATTACAACTTACAATGTCTTATATTTATAATCCTAATGGTAGGCTGATAAAAGTTAAACGTCAAGCTCCACTTGCTGAAACCGAAAATTTTGAACACAATTATATTTATAATCCTTATGGAAAATTAAGTTCAATGCAGGATGTTTTTATAAATGCTAGTCCGGTGGATGTTCCTATATTAAACAATTTGAAGTATTCTAATGGAAAATTAATTTCAAATCTCAGCAATCTAATTCCAGAAAGTGATCCCTTTGGCACAATATATGGTTATACTTTTTTTAAAACTGAATTGAAATATAGTAGTATAGGGAATGTTTCAACTGCAAGAAGTACAAAATTTGAGACTACCAGTGAAGCGTATAGCTACGGAAATCTAGTGTATAAAGATAGTACACAATATACTTATAATTTGCAATATGATAATCCTTTCAAGACAATGAATCATCCATTACAAAGCAAAGATGCTCTTGAACATTTTAAATTTCTTCATCCTATGTATCCACAATCTAAGAATTTTGTTAAAACCATAAAAAGCTATGCTATCAGCAATTTGTTTGGAATGTATAGAGACGAAACTTTTACCGTATTAGCATCTCAAGGTCGCTTGCCAACTTTGGTTAAAGTAGTATCCGCAATCGAGAATAAAGAGTACACACTCGGATTTAGTTACACACAACTCTAAACCATCATAAAAGCAATACAAGAGGCTGTTTTGATAAATCAAAATGGCCTTTTGTATTTTAATATTACTACTTATTAATGATCATAAAATATAAATTTTACGCTGAAAAAGGTGATAAATAATTTTTTTTATCGATTTTTTTACTGATTTTCAGTTGTTTATATTGTGTTAACACAAAATAAATTTTGGAAATGTTGTTTATAACTTTTCTTAATCCTATCTTTGCAGTCCAATTTTAAAAAATAAATATTTTTATAGTGAAAACACTTAGTTACAGAACCGAATCAGTTTACTTGGCTGATGGCGATAGAAAGTGGTACTTAGTAGATGCCGAAGGTGAAACTTTAGGTCGATTGTGCTCTAGGATTTCTTTGGTTTTACAAGGAAAAAACAAGCCAAGCTATACGCCACACGTTGATACTGGTGACAATGTTATTGTTATCAATGCTGAAAAAGTAGTGCTTACTGGAAATAAAATGAATGACAAAAATTACATTTGGCATACAGGTTATCCAGGCGGTCAACGATTTAAAACACCAAGACAAGTTTTGGTTAAAGAACCTACCTTCTTGGTAGAGAATGCCGTAAAAGGTATGTTGCCTCGTAACCGTCTGGGAAGAGCAATGATTAAAAAGATGCACGTATATACTGGACCAACACATCCACACAGTGCACAACAACCAGAAAAAATAGATTTGCTACAAAATAAATAAAATCAATGGCAGTAATTAACGCATTAGGTCGTAGGAAAACAGCAGTAGCTAGGGTTTATCTTACGCCAGGTACCGGACAGGTTACCGTAAACGGAAAAGATCAAAATGAATATTTTGCAGGTCTTTACCATGTATCCAAAGTAACAAAACCATTAACCGTATTAGGTTTGGCAGACAAATTCAATTTGAATGTAAATGTAAAAGGTGGTGGTGTGAAAGGACAAGTAGAAGCTATAATGTTAGGTGTTGCGCGTGCTTTAGTAAAAGTAGATGAAGCAAATAAACCAGCATTGAAAGTACAAAAATTACTTACTAGAGACCCAAGAATGGTTGAAAGGAAGAAATTTGGTCATAAGAAAGCTAGAAAAAGCTTCCAATTCTCTAAACGTTAATGGTTTAATTCTCTATCAATTAAGAAATATATGGAAAAAATTTCTCAACAGGAAATGTTGGATGCAGGTGTTCACTTTGGACACTTGAAGAAAAAATGGAACCCAAAAATGTTGCCTTATATATTTATGGAGCGCAAGGGTATTCATATTATCGACTTGAACAAGACACAAGAAAAATTAGAGGAAGCAGCAGCTGCTCTAAAACAAATTGCCAAATCGGGTCGTAAAATATTGTTTGTTGCCACTAAAAAACAAGCAAAAGATATAGTAGCAGCTATGGCTGAAGAAGTAAACATGCCTTATGTTACCGAAAGATGGTTGGGTGGTATGTTAACTAACTTTGCTACAATTCGGAAGTCTATCAAAAAAATGCAAGGCATAGATAAAATGTTAGGCGATGGCACTTTCGAAAATATTACCAAAAAGGAAAAATTGATGCTTACCCGTCAAAAAGGTAAACTGGAGAAAGTATTAGGCGGTATAGAAAACTTAGGTAGAGTACCAGCTGCAATTTTCTTGGTAGATATTAGTCATGAACATCTTGCATTAGCAGAAGCGCACAAATTGGGCATTAGAACAATAGGAATAGTTGATACAAATTCTGATCCAAATATGGTAGATTTTGCAATTCCAGCAAATGATGATGCTTCTAAATCAGTTCAACTAATAACGAAATATTGCGTTGATGCAATCAAAGAAGGTTTGAGCGATCGTAAGAAAGATAAGGATAAGGAAACAGAAGAAGCTACAGAAAAAGAAGAAGTAGCTGGATAATTTATTTTAAAAATTTAACTAATATTAGTCATGAGCATTACGGCTGCAGAGGTAAATAAATTAAGACAACAAACAGGTTCTGGGTTAATGGATTGTAAAAATGCATTAACAGAAACTAATGGTGATTTTGAAGCGGCAATTGATTTTTTGAGAAAAAAAGGCGCTAAAATTTCAGAAAAAAGAGCAGATAGAGAAGCAAATGAAGGTGTAGTTATAGCTTTAACTAATGCTGAAGGTACATTTGGTGTAGCCGTAAATCTAAGTTGTGAAACAGATTTCGTTGCAAAAAACGAATCTTTTATTGCTATTGGAAAAGAAGTTGCGCAAATTGCTTTGGATAATAAAATTAAGTCAATCGACGATTTAAATGCTTCTAAAATGGGCAACACCACTGTTGGTGAACGTCTTATCAATGAAGTAGGAAAAATTGGTGAAAAAATTGGCGTATCTAAATTTGAGTTTCTTGAGGGCGAAGGTGTAGTTTCATATATTCACATGGGCTACCGAATGGGCGTTTTAGTACAAACAAACAAATCTTTAAATGATGCTATTACTTTAGGAGCAAAAGATGCAGCTATGCAAATAGCAGCAATGGCACCTGTAGCTGTTGATGAGTCAGGCGTTTCGTCTGATAGAATTCAAAGAGAATTGGAAATTGGTGCTGAATTGGCTCGTAACGAAGGAAAGCCAGAAGCGATGATTGAAAAAATTTCGCAAGGAAGACTTAAGAAATTCTATCAAGAAAATACATTGTTGGCACAATCTTTTGTAAAAGACGGAAACTTAACAGTAGGTGCTTATTTAAAAACGATAGATAAAGATTTAACTGTAGTTGCCTTTAAGCGGGTAACTTTAGGTTCATAAAATATTAAAAGAGGGAATTTTTTCTCTCTTTTTTTTTGTTAAAAAAAAGATATTTCATGGCAATATATAAAAGGGTTTTATTAAAATTAAGTGGAGAAGCCTTAATGGGAGAAAAATCATTTGGCATTAGTCCTGAAATGATTGAGCGTTATGCAAAAGAAGTAAAATCTATAGTTGATTTGGGGGTTCAGGTAGCCCTAGTTATTGGTGGAGGAAATATTTTTAGAGGACTACAAGCAGCTAGTATTGGTATTGAACGTGTGCAGGGCGACCAAATGGGAATGCTTGCAACGGTAATCAATGGAATGGCTTTACAGGGCGCACTAGAAAAGCTAGATATTAAAACACGATTGATGTCGGCAATTAGTATCGAGCAAGTATGTGAGCCTTATATTAAAAGAAGAGCTGTAAGACATTTAGAGAAAGGGCGAGTAGTGATTTTTGGAGCAGGCTTAGGTAGTCCTTATTTTACTACAGATACTGCTGCAGCACTTCGAGCAAATGAGATTGAAGCAGATGTATTATTAAAAGGAACAAGCGTAGATGGAATATATACTGCGGATCCGAAAAAAGTAAAAACAGCTTCGAAATTTGAAACAATATCTTTTGCTGAAGTTATTTCAAAGGAATTGTCTATTATGGATCAAACGGCATTTACCCTTTGCAAAGAGAATAATTTACCTATAATTGTGTTTAATATTAAAGAAGATGGAAATATTCTTAAAATATTAAATGGAGAAAAAGTAGGCACTTTAGTAAAATAGTTATATATTTTCATACAAATTTTAATTATGAACGAGGAATTAGCTTTTTATATAGCCGAAACCACCGAATTGATGGAAAAGGCCATTTATAGTTTAGAAAGAGAATTGATAAAAATTAGAGCAGGTAAAGCAGCTCCAGACATGGTTCAAGGCCTAATGGTTGATTATTATGGTATGCCCACCATTTTACAATCTATTTCAACCATCAAAAATCAAGATGCTCGTACCATAGTGATTACGCCGTTTGAAAAGAAAACGATTGCTGAAATTGAAAAAGCAATTTTTCAAGCCAATTTAGGTGTTACACCTCAAAATGATGGTGAAAACATTAGAATTAGCTTGCCACCTCCAACCGAGGAAAGAAGAAGAGATTTGGTGAAACAAGCCAAACAATTGGGTGAAACAGCCAAAATTTCTATTAGAAGCGCCAGAAAGGAGGCTAACGAAGCCGTTAAATCATTAATTAAAGAAGGTTTAAGCGAAGACGAAGGAAAGGATGGTGAAGATAAAGTTCAACAGTTAACGAATAGCGCAATTGCTAAAGTAGATAAAATATTGGAAGCAAAAGATAAGGAAATAATGACGATCTAATTGCTTTTTTAAATAAAAAATAAGATCTTTTTTTAAAAATTGGATTTTATTCGTCATTAAAATCATTTTTTTGGTAGTAAATTCGAGCTTACCATTTTTAATTATAACCAAATATAAATTTCGAAAGTGGAAGGTAGCAATTTTGTAGATTATGTAAAAATATTTTGTCGCTCGGGAAAGGGTGGTGCTGGTGCATCTTCTTTTAGACGAGAAAAATATATTCCTTTAGGCGGCCCCGATGGTGGCGACGGAGGAAGAGGTGGCCATATTATTTTGAGAGGAAATAAACAATTATGGACTTTATTGCACCTTAAATACAAGCGACACATGCATGCCGAAGATGGCCAAAATGGTGCGAAACAACTAAGTTCAGGTAAAGAAGGAAATGATATAATAATTGAAGTGCCTTTAGGTACAGTGGCTAAAGATGCTGAAACTGGAAAAAGAGAATGTGAAATTTTAGAAGATGGACAAGAGTTTATCTTAGTAAGAGGCGGCCGTGGAGGACAGGGAAATAACCATTATAAGTCGGCCACCAATCAAGCACCTGATAAATCGCAACCTGGCGAACCAAGAGTAGAGTCGTGGAAAATTTTAGAATTAAAGGTATTGGCTGATGTTGGTCTAGTAGGATTTCCTAATGCAGGTAAATCTACGCTTTTGGCCTCTATAAGCGCAGCCAAACCTGAGATAGCAGATTACCCTTTTACAACCTTAGTGCCTAATTTGGGCATTGTACCTTACCACAATTTTCAGTCATTTATAATGGCAGATATTCCGGGAATTATTGAGGGAGCCCACAAAGGAAAGGGATTAGGCACTCGATTTTTGCGCCATATTGAAAGAAATTCTGTTTTGCTATTTTTGATACCAGCCGATTGTAATGATATTGGAAAGGAATATAAGATTTTGTTAAAAGAATTGAAATTGTATAATCCAGAACTATTAAACAAAGAGCGTTTTTTGGGAATTAGTAAAGCAGATTTGTTGGATGAAGAACTGAAGGTGATGATTAGAAAGGAATTGCCAAAGAAAATGGATGTTCACTTTTTCTCTTCTATTACACAAGAAGGCATTCCCGAATTGAAAGACAAGATTTGGAAAATGTTAAATTAATTGTTTTTAAAAAAAAAGAAGTAAACTTGCACTCTTATTTATTAACTAAAAAAACGAAACAATGGGATTATTTTCATTTTTGAAAAATGCTGGCGCAAAGGTATTTAAAAGCAAAAAACCTGAAGTAGCAGCAACTGAAGAAGAAAAAACTCTTCAAGCACAGGAGTTATTTGATTTTGTAAAGCAAATGGGCTTTGATGTGACAGGATTAAGAGTTAGAGTTGAAGGAGAAAACGTAACTCTTGGCGGTGAGGTACCTACACAAGAAGAAAAAGAAAAAATTATCTTGGCAATTGGTAATGTTGAAGGCGTTGGTGCAGTTGACGATAATTTGGTGGTAAAAGTACCAGCTCCAGAAGCTACATTTTATACTGTAAAAAGTGGAGACACACTTTCTAAAATTTCAAAAGAAGTGTATGCAAATGCAAATTTGTATAACAAAATTTTTGAAGCAAACAAACCAATGTTGAAGGACGTAGATCATATCTACCCAGGACAAGTACTAAGAATTCCTGTTCAAGCATAATTTTTTTGTAAAATTTATAAAGCGTATGGTCGATTTTGACTATGCGCTTTTCTTTTTTTAATGTAATTTAACGCAATATATAATACCAAAGACGATACTTTTGCGTTTTTTTGGAATATAAACAGTAACTTTGCTTTAAGTAAATTATAAATTATGACTTCATTATTTTTAATAAGCATGCCACAAGGAGGAGAATGGATAATGATTCTTCTTGCAGTTGTATTATTATTTGGCGGAAAAAAAATTCCTGAATTAATGCGTGGCATAGGAAAAGGAATTAGAGAATTCAATGCAGCTAAATCAAACCTTTCGGACGAATTAGAAAAGGGGATGAAAGATGGCGATGACCAAAAAAATCTCAACAAATAATTTTCATTTAATTAGCTTATAATTTTATCCATGGACTTATACAGATCCTTAGAAAATCTGCAAGTAGATCTTTTGAATAAAAAAATCAGTTGTGCTCAATTGGTTGATTTTTATTTACAAAGAATTGAATCGTTCAAGGCTTTGAATGCTTTTGTTGAAGTATTTGAAAATTCTGCAATAGAAAAAGCAAAACAGATAGATAAAAAAATAGAAAAAGGGGAATCTTTAGGTAAACTTTTCGGAATGGTAATTGGTATTAAAGATAATATCTGTTATAAAGATCATAAAGTTACGGCAGGTTCCAAAATTCTAGATAATTACACCTCCATTTATTCGGCAACAGTGGTTGAAAAACTGCTTGAAGAAGATGCAATAATTATTGGCAGAACGAATTGTGACGAATTTGCAATGGGTTCAAGTAACGAAAACTCTTTCTATGGGCCTGCATGTAACCCGATAGATGAAAAATTTGTTCCAGGTGGCTCATCAGGTGGCTCTGCTGCTGCGGTAAAAGCGGGACTTTGCTTAGCAACATTAGGTTCAGATACCGGAGGCTCTATCCGACAGCCTGCTGCATTCTGTGGTATTTTTGGATTAAAACCAACCTATGGAAGGGTTTCTCGATATGGCTTGATTGCTTATGGGTCTTCTTTCGATCAAATCGGCCCAATGGCCAATAATATAAGCGATATCGCTAAAATATTAGAAGTAATTTCTGGCTCAGATGATTATGATTCAACCGTTTCGTTTTCCAATGTTCCAGCATATAGTCAGCAACTTTTTTCCAATAAAAAATATAAAATTGCCTATTATAAAGATGCAGTGGAGCATCCTTCAATTGATTCAGAAATAAAAGATGCAACGCTTAACTTTATAAATAAACTTACCGAACAAGGGCATTTGGTGGAGGGAATTGAATTCAATGAAATAGATTATATTGTTCCAGCATATTATGTGTTGACCACCGCTGAGGCATCTTCAAATTTATCCAGATTTGATGGTGTTAGATATGGCTTTCACGCTACAGATGCCACTGACTTGGAGTCTACCTATCGAAACACTCGTTCGCAGGGATTTGGAAAAGAAGTGCAAAAAAGAATAATGAGCGGTGCTTTTGTTTTGAGTGCTGGATATTACGATGCTTACTATTCAAAAGCGCAAAAAGTAAGAAGGATTATTGCAAACAAAACAAATGAAACTTTTAAACAGTACGATTTTATTTTGTGTCCCACTACTCCAGCGCCTGCATACAAATTAGGAGAAAAATCGGATGATCCTATTGCGATGTATTTAGGAGATATTTTTACGGTTCAAGCCAATTTAGTTGGCGTGCCTGGCATTTCAATTCCATACGGCAATACAAAATCTGGCCTTCCAATTGGATTACAATTAATGGCTGGAAAATTTGAAGAAGCAAAATTGTTGGATTTTTCATCACAGATAGAAAAGTATTAATTCATTAGAAAATCTGAAATGAAAAAAAATATAATTAAACGATTTTCTTTAGCTGCATATTTTTTGTGTTGTTTGTCGCTTACACTTTGGAGCCAAAAACCAAATGACCCATCAGACACCTTTAAAATTAAAACAGATACCACAAAATCTACTTTAACCACAAGTCCAAAGCCCGAAATAATAAATCAAGGATTTGTTCCAAATCCTATTATTGAGAAAAGATTAAAGCGAATTCAACGTTCAGTTCCTTTGCCGTTAAATAAAAGTGTACAAGATTATATTGATTTTTATACCAATAGAAAGCCTGATTTAGTGGCTAAATTATTGGGTAGATCCAAAAAGTTTTTTCCAATATTTGAACCTATTCTAAAATCAAATGGAGTACCTGACGAAATTAAGTATTTAGCATTAGTTGAATCGGCATTAAATCCATTGGCCGTTTCTCCAATGGGCGCAAAAGGACCTTGGCAATTTATGCCTGGCGCTGCCAAAAGGTTTGACTTGGCGATTAATGGACTTGTAGATGAACGTAAAGACCCATATCTATCAACTGGAGGAGCGGCAAGATATTTAAAATACATGTACAATCGATATGGAGATTGGCTTTTGGCTATAGCATCCTACAATTGTGGTGATGGAAATGTAGATAAAGCGATAAAAAAAGCAGGCGGTCAATATGATTTTTGGGCTATAAAACCATACTTACCAAAGGAAACTCAAAATTATGTACCTGCTTATATTGCGGCTGTTTATTTTATGAATTATTATGGCGAACATGGAATCTCACCAGAATATATTGATTATACGCCTACCACTAGGATTCAAATAAGAGAAAATTCTAAGTTAACCAATATCGAAAGTTGGCTTGGCGTGCCTAAATCTATATTAGTGCTTGAAAACCCATCACTTTTGACCAATACAATTCCTGAAGGATTTTATTTAAATATTCCAAAAAGTAAATACGACGACTTTGTTGCGTTAGGAGATTCGGTTTATTTAAATTTTGCTTCAATTTCAAAAAAAGTAGAAATAGACCAAGAATTGGCCGAAAAGGCAAGTAAAATAGAAGCTGAAAAAGCAAAAAAGAAAACTGCGCCAGTGGTAGCTAAAAAACCGACCACACCAACGACCAAAAAAGAATCCAAACCCGACTCCACTTCAGCAGTTTCAAAGCTTAAAAAATTGTTTACTAAAAAAGAAAAACAACCTACGAAAGAAAAGGTAAAAGAAAAAAAGAAAGAGGAGAAAGTAAAAGTTGAACCAATTATTGTTGAAACCGACACCTCAGCTCCCATCGATCCTAATCTGGAAAGTGTAGTTTATAGGGTAAAAGATGGAGATAATATTGGCTTAATTGAGGGATGGTTTCAAATTGAAGGGAAACTGATAAAAAAATGGAATGACCTGACAAGCAATAGGCTTTCAATCGGACAAGAAATATTATTGTTTACGCCAAAAGAAGACTATAATAAGTATGCAAGACTTAATTATTTGTCAAAAAGACTAAAAGATAAATTGATCTATAAATCCTCCTCAAGATGGTTGAAATTTAAAACACCATCAGTATTTAATTTTGGTTTGCGAAAAGCAAAAAATAGTAATTTGATGCACACCATAAAAGAAGGTGAATCGCTTTGGATTATAAGTCAACAATACCCTGGCGTAACTGTAGAGCAATTAATGGAATGGAATGATTTGGATAAAAAATCAGTGCTAAAACTAGGTTCTCAAATAATAGTTGGAAAAAAATCAGACGAATAAATTTAGGAAAAAATGATTGCATACTTAAAAGGAGAATTAACATATAAAAGCCCAACACTTGTTTTTGTGGAGTGTAATGGCGTTGGTTATATGGTACAAATTTCTTTGCAAACTTTCCAGAAAATTGAAGATCTGAAACAAGTAAAATTATTTACCTATTTGCATTTGTATGAAAACGGGCAAGCACTTTATGGTTTCTTTTTGCCTGAGGAAAAGGAGTTGTTTATACATTTAATTTCTGTATCTGGCGTTGGACCAACTGCCGCACGATTAATACTAAGTTATTTGAATATCGAAGAAATTTCAAATGCTATAATGTCGGGCAATCAAGCCTTATTACAATCAATAAAAGGGATTGGACAAAAAACAGCCCAAAGGATAATTATTGATTTAAAAGATAAAATTGGGAAGGACAAAAAAATAGAATCAAATGGAGAAATATTTTTGCCATCGAAAAGTTTAATAAATGAAGAAGCCTTGGCAGCCTTGACAATGCTTGGTTTTCAGCGAGTTGCAGCCGAAAAGGTAATTCAAAAAGTGATAATGGCAAATAAAAATATCGACTCTGTGGAGGAATTAATTAAGTTAAGTTTAAAAAATTTGTAATTTTCGGAAAAAACCATAATTTTAAAAGTGAATTTTAAACAATACTATAAAATATTTATACTTTTTCTGTTGCTTTCAACAACAGAAAGTGCGGAGGCTATAGGAGAGTTTAATCACTTTTTGTCTTTTTTTGTGTTTTCGCCTGGCGACACATTAAAATATCCTTTTCCTGATAGAAGTGGTGATTTTGTTACCACACCTGATAACAATCCAATAAACCTCGAAGACCCTCCTGTTATTGAGAAAAAGGTGGTTTATGACCCCGTTACTAAAATGTATCAAATCTCTGAATCAATTGGTGGGCGCTATTTAAACAATCCCACCTATTTGACTTTGGAGCAATATATGGAATATGAAAAGAAGCATTCCGTTGAAGTTTATTTTAAGGAAAGAAGTCATGCTATAGATTTAGCTGAAAGAAAAAGTGAACAACCTTCTCTATTTAAAGGGCCAGAATTGTTCGATAGAGGCTTTAAAAATATTAAAATTGAAATTAAACCTGCTGGAACAGTTGAGTTGACTTTAGGTGTGAATTCTCAAAAAATAGATAACCCTGTTTTACTTCAAAATCAAAGGAAACAAACTAATTTTGATTTCGATATGAATATCCAACTCAACCTAACAGGTCAGATTGGAGATATAATAAAACTAAATACCAACTTTAATACCAAGGCTACTTTTGATTTTGAAAATCAAATGAAACTAGCCTATAAGGGTAAAGAGGATCAAGTAATTCAAAGTATTGAAGCCGGAAATGTTAGTTTGCCACTTAAAGGAAGCCTTATCCGTGGAAATCAAAGTTTATTTGGGGTAAAAACGCAATTGAAATTTGGTCGATTAACTGCAACAAATATTATTTCTCAACAAAAATCTCAAACTCAAAATATCAGAATTGAAGGAGGTGCTCAGGTTCGTAAATTTGAAATAAAATCGGATGAATATGAAGAAAACAAGCACTTTTTTTTAGCACAATATTTTAGAGATAATTACGAAAATAATTTATCCAAAGTACCGATCATAATTTCGCAGGTAACTATAAATCGAATGGAAGTCTGGGTAACAAATAAAACCCGACAAACAGAAGATATCCGAGAAATAATTGCATTACCCGATTTGGGCGAAAAGAGTAAAATGACTAGTTTCGGTTTAGGTAATTTTTTTGATCCTACAGCCACCGATTTACCTACTAATAATTCTAATAAACTGTACGGTAAATTATTGGAAAGAGAAGATCTTTTACGAGATGGAAGAACAGCTACCAGTTATTTAGAAAACACTGTTGGCTTAACGCCTGTTTCAGGTTTCGAAAGAACAAGCGCTCGGAAATTAGCAACAACAGAATATTATTATAATAAACAATTGGGTTATATATCACTGAATCAAACACTAAGACCAGATGAGGTAATGGGTGTGGCAGTTGAATATACGGTAAATGGAAAAGTGTATCAAATGGGAGAATTCTCTAATGATTTGCCTCCAAATATTGATACAAATAACGTAAGAGATCGAATACTGGTGCTTAAATTATTAAAGGCAACTTCTATCCGAACGGGCGAACCAATTTGGAATTTGATGATGAAGAATGTTTATTCTTTAAATTCGTTTCAAGTAAATCCTCAAGATTTCTTTTTTGAAATTTTTTATAAAGACCCAGGTGGAGGAGATAAACGTTATTTGCCAGATGGGGGCGATATTGCTGGAAAACAATTGTTAAAAGTTTTAGGTCTCGATAGGTTAAATAACCAACTAGATCCGCAACCGGATGGACGATTCGACTTTATAAATGAAATAACAATAAATACAAAAAATGGAAGAATTTATTTTCCAGTAGTAGAGCCCTTTGGTGATGCTTTGCGAAAAGCAATCAATAATAATCCAATTGCCAATAAATATACTTATGATTTATTGTACGATTCTACTCGAATTTTTGCACAACAATACCCAGAATATAACCGTTTTGTTCTTAGAGGGCAATATAAAGCAAGTGTAGCAAATGAAATTTCACTAAATACTTTTAATATTCCCCAAGGATCCGTAATTGTGAACGCAGGTGGTCAACAATTAAGAGAAAATATTGACTATACCGTAGAATATGGAATAGGTAGAATTAAAATTTTAAATGAAGGGATTATAAATTCTGGTGTTCCAATTGATGTAAGATTTGAAAATAATGTTTTGTTTGGAATTCAAAGTAAGACACTAATAGGAACAAGACTAGACTATAAAATTAGCGATAATTTTGAAATAGGACTTACACACATGAGATTGGCAGAAAGGCCTTTTACTCAAAAAGTAAATATTGGAGACGACCCTATTAAAAATAATATTCTAGGATTTGATTTAAATTATGCAACCAAATCGCAAGGACTTACCAAATTATTTAATACAATAACAGCGCAGGACAGCAAAAACCCATCAAATATTACCTTCGCTGGCGAAGCTGCTCACTTTAATCCGGGTACAGCAAAAGGCGTAAACTTGGATAATCAAGCAACAGTATATATTGATGATTTTGAAGGAACAAGCATAAATTATGACTTACGCTTTCCGTTTATTGCCTGGAATTTAGCGAGTACGCCAAAAGGCATGCCCGACCAATTTGGCATAGAAAAATTTCCAGAAAGTAGATTTTCAGATAGTCTAGTATATGGTTATAATAGGGCGAAATTATCTTGGTATCAAATAGACAATATTTTTTATTCAAGTAATAACAATAACCCACTTAAAGACAATAGAGATGTTAGAGAAAATGCATATACACGTCAATATTCACAAAGAGAAGTTTTTCCGAATAGAGACAATGCAAATATTCCAAATGCAAACCTTTTCACCTTTGATATGTCTTACGATCCAAGTGAAAGAGGACCATTTAACTACGAAACAACTGGCGAACCTGGCATTTCATTAGGTTTGGATGAAAATGGAAAATTGGTAAATCCCGCCAGCAGATGGGGTGGAATTTCAAGATACCTTGAAACAAATGACTTTGAAGCTGCAAATATTGAATTCGTACAGTTTTGGGTTTTAGATCCATTTTTAGAAACACCTACAGTAAAGAAAAAAGGAAATTTATTTATTCAATTAGGTTCAATTTCAGAAGATATTCTTAAAGATTCAAGAAAACAATATGAGAATGGATTGCCTCGACCCACTAATCCCTCCAAATTAGACACATCAGAATGGGGCGTTACACCTTCAATCGTAAACTCAATTACAAATGCATTTGATGCCGATCCCGATGTTATTAAAACACAAGATGCTGGATTAGATGGATTGAATAATGAAAATGAAAGATTATTTTACGCTAATTATTTAACAAACTTGCAAGGAATTGTAAGTCCAAATGCATACGCACTTGCACAAGAAGATCCATCTAATGATGATTATAGGTATGCTTTGGATGGAAATTTTGCAAATACTGACAATATTATTACCAGATATCAGAAATTTAATGGAACGCAAGGAAATTCCTCACAGAATGCTTCAGGTAATAATAATTTAAGTGGGAATAGCAAGAATACGCCAGACAATGAGGATTTAAATAATGACAATTCATTAAATGAAACGGAAGAATACTATCAATATAGAGTTGATTTTAGCCCTGAAGCATTAGCAGGCTCTACCTATGTAACGGATAGAGTAAAAGTAGATATTAATGTTAATGGAAGAGTAGATAGTGCAGTATGGTATCAAATAAAAATTCCAATTGCAGAATTTGAATCTAGGGTAGGGAATATCTCAGATTTTAGATCTATTCGATATATTAGAATGGTAATGGCTGATTTTGAGGTGCCTGTTACATTACGATTTGCCGAACTTAATTTAGTAAGGAATCAATGGCGTAGATATTTATTGCCTTTGGGAGAACCTCGAGAAACACTTCCCGATGACGGATCAGATAATAACCTATTTACAATCAACTCTGTGAGCGTTGAAGAGAACACAGGAAGAAAACCAATTCCTTATGCTATTCCTCCTGGTGTAAGTAGAGAGCAAACTATAAATGGCTATTTCAACGCATTTCAAAATGAGCAAAGTATGAGTCTGCAAATGTGCGAATTGCAAGACGGAGATGCACGAGCAGCTTATAAATTAACGAATGTTGACCTTCGAAATTTCAAAAAATTAAAATTGTTCTCACATGCTGAGTCGTTAAACACGGATGATGGTTTGCAAAATCCCATTAAAGATGGAGATATAAGCTTGTTTATGAGGGTTGGAACCGACCTTTCTGAAAACTACTACGAATACGAAATTCCAATGTCGGTCACTTTACCACGTACTTATAACCCAACAAATGACGACGACCGAAGGGCAATCTGGCCGCTTGCAAATGAAATGAATATTTCGATTGACACCTTAACATTAGTAAAACAAATTAGAAATAACCAAAATTTTAATAGAAGCAATGTCTTTAAATATGCCCTTACAAATGGAAGAAGCATAAACATAAAAGGAACTCCTGATTTAGGACAGGCAACGGTTTTAATGGTGGGAGTAAGAAATCCGCAAAGAGTAATTGGAAAAAATGATTCTATAGATGATGGTTTGGCAAAGTGCGCCGAAATATGGGTGAATGAACTAAGGGTAGGCGGATTTGATGAAGACGGCGGATGGGCTGCATTAGCTAGGTTGGATATGCAGTTAGGTGATTTAGGTAATATGACCCTTTCCACTACAATGCACACTATTGGTTTTGGCGATTTGGAGTCTAAATTAAATAGTAGATATCAAGATAATTATTTCCAATATGATGTTGCCGCAAATGTAAATTTGGGTAAATTATTGCCCGAAAAAGCAGGCCTTCAAATACCTGTATATGCCAATTTTAGCCAAGCTATTTCAACACCCGAATACGACCCTTATGAGTTGGATATAAAATTAAAAGAAAAAGTAAATTCAGTTGATGTAGATCAAAATCTTACACCAGAAGAGAAAAAGGATTTGAAAAATGAAATAAAAAAGGAAGCTCAAACAATAACCACTCTAAAAAGTGTGAATGTAACCAATATGAGGAAAGTGAAAACTGACCCATCAAAGGCGAATCATATTTATGATATCGAAAATTTTAATTTTACTTATGCATTTACACAAGCCGAAAGGCAAAACCCAACCATCGAAAGTGAAGTAATCAATAAACATAAAGGTGCGATTGGCTATAATTTCAATTCGAAATCTAATTTTTGGCAACCATTTAAATCAGTGCTAAACAATAGTAGATTTTTAAAACCAATAAAAGAAATTGCATTCAATTACAGACCTTCAACCATAGGCTTTAGAACCGAAATTAACAGACAATTTGGGCAAACCAAAGTGAGAGATATTGGTGACGATGGTTTAATTATCGACCCTACTTTTGATAAATATTTTACTTGGGATAGAGGGTTCAATTATCGCCACGACATTACAAAAGCTTTAACACTTGATTTTAGCAATAAAAATGCAGCTCGTATTGATGAGCCCGCCGGCAGAATTGATACAAGAGAAAAACGAGATTCACTAAAAGAAAGCTTTTGGAGCTTTGGTCGAAATATAAATTACAGTCATAACTTAAATGTGGGTTATACATTTCCTTTTAAAAATATTCCTTACCTCGATTGGTTGAGTGGTAATATAAAATATGGTAGTTCATACAATTGGACAGCACCTTCTTTAATTATTCAAGAATGGGGAAACATAATTGCTAATACCAATAATATTCAAGTTACAGGTGAGCTCAATTTCAAAAATTTCTATAATTCCTTTAAATTCCTTCGCCCCTATAATTCACCTACTAAGCATACAAAGGAAGAATACGCAACATCATTAACCAAGAAAAAGGAAAACCTAAAAAAAGTTAGCGATAAAATTCAAATAAAAACAGAAGAACGTCAGAAAAAAATTGAAGCCATTGAAAAAGCTAAAGAAGATACATTGCTTACTAAAGCGGATATAGAAAAATTAGTGAAGGAAAAGAAAATGCTAAAAAATGAAATCCGAAAACTTAAAGAAGATAAATCAAAATTGGATGCTTTTGCTAATCCAAAATTAGACTTTATTATGCAGCCTCTAATGATGATAAAACGAGTGTCGGTGAATTATGATGTAAAAAGAGGTACTATTTTGCCTGGATTTTTGCCTAATCATAATATGTTCGGACAAGATTTTAATCAAAATGCGCCAGGTTTTGGATTTTTATTTGGCGGACAAAGAGATACTTCTTGGTTGACAAATGTGTCATCCAAAGGGTGGATTACTAGCGATACGCTTTTCAATTATCAATTTCAACAGCAAAAAACAAATACTTTTAATCTCAAAATAGCATTAGAGCCTTTCAGAGATTTAAGGGTTGATGTAAATTTCAATAAAACCTCTACATCTAATTATTCAGAGTTTTACAAAAAAATTAATGAAGGCAGTGCATTTGAACATCTAAATCCTGCGGAGAATGGTAGTTTTTCTGTATCCTTCCTGATGATTCGAACTATGTTTGACAAGTTGGATGAAAACAATTTTACCAAAGCATTTAGAAATTTTGAAGCACTACGAGAAGAATTTTCTAACCAACTTGCAGCCTCAAATCCTAACTCAAATGGCGGCTTTATAAATGATACCATAAAATTGGATAATTTTAACTTTGGATATGGTCCATATTCACAGGATGTTTTAATCCCTGCATTTATAGCAGCCTATACTGGCAAAGATGTAAGCAAAGTAAGATTAAATCCTTTGAAAACAATTCCATTGCCTAACTGGAGATTGACCTATAATGGATTTTCTAAAATGGCTTGGGGCAAAAAATTATTCCAATCGTTTACCATTTCACATGGTTATAATAGCACATTCTCAGTAAGTAGCTTTAGTACCGACCTAAATTTTGTGGGCACCAATGGATTTGGAAAAGGCGACACTTATTTTGTGCCTTCAAAAATCGATTCATTGTCTGGGAATTTCTTTAACCTATACAATATCCCACAAATATCTATCACCGAACAATTTGCACCATTATTGGGTGTTGATATTACATGGAAAAATAGCTTAATTACCGATTTTGAATTCAAAAAATCACGTACTTTAGGGATGAGTTTCCTCGATTTTCAATTTAGCGAAACACGATCAACCGAAATTACCGCCGGATTGGGTTATACATTAGCCAAATTTACTTTGCCTTTCAAAATAGGGGGCAAAAAATTAACCTTAGATAATGACATAAATATTCGTGCTGATTTCTCATTCCGTGACGACAAAACCATAAACTATAAGTTGGACCAAAACATCGCAGAACCTACACGTGGAAACAAAACATTCTCTTTTTCGCCAACTATAGATTATGTAGTGAATCAAAAATTGAATGTACGTTTGTTTTATGATTTCAGAAAAACAAAACCAGCCACTTTAGCTTCATATCCTATTACTAGTCACCGTGGAGGTGTAACAATTAGGTTCTCTTTGGCACCTTAGTTTTTTTAAAAATAATCCAACTTCCATGGTTCGTGTCTTCACGAAATATTTCCCTATTGGGCTGTTTGGCTATTGCCTAAAAACTTCATTCAAAATAATTTTTATTATTTTTTTTTAAATCCCACACATTTCATATCTTTGAAAAAAATACAAAAATGAATTTTCCAGCAGACTTAAAATATTCAAAGGAGCACGAATGGGTTAGAATTGATGGCGATAAAGCCACCATTGGTATTTCTGAATTTGCTCAAAGCGAACTTGGCGATATTGTATATGTGGATATTGACTCTGTTGGTGAATCATTTGAAGCAAATGCAATTTTTGGCTCAGTAGAAGCAGTAAAAACCGTGTCTGATTTGTATTTGCCTATAAGCGGCGAAATATTAGAAGTGAACGACAAATTGCAAGACGCTCCTGATTTGGTAAACTCAGATCCTTATGGTGATGGCTGGATGGTAAAAGTGCTTGCCGCTGACTTATCGGACTTGGATAACCTAATGGATGCTACCACTTACGAAGCTATGGTAACAGGAAAATAAAAAAAATCCAAACCAATTCGCAATATTTTGCTTTAAAAAGTATAAGCTTATTTAGCTAATTTTGTATAATTGGATGAAAAACAAAGTCAAACTAATTCCTGCATTATTATGGACAATTTTGGTGTTTTGGCTTTGCCTTTTACCAAAAATGACCTTCCAATAAATCCTTGGTTTGATTTTGAGGGCTTTGATAAAATAGTCCACTTTGTATTTTATAGCATAATGTTTTTTTTGTATTATTTTGGTTTTGGAAGAAAGTATATACTCCAAATTGGTATAATTTGCATTCTAGTTGGTATAAGTATCGAATGCTTACAAGGCTATTTACCCATCAATAGGGCTTTTGATTTATGGGATATCGTGGCAAATGGAGCGGGTTTTTTAGTTTCCAATTTTCTTTTAAGTTTTTTTATCGAAAAAGGACAAAAAAATTTTGTAAATTAAATAAACTAATTTACATTTGATTAAACTCTATTTATGAAACATAAAACAAACCATTATTTATATTCTGAAAAATTAGGATATATCACAAAAAAGCTTATCTTTCTTTCTTTCTTTCTTTCTTTCTTTTATAGCTTGTAGTAAAAATACGGAAGAGAAAATGTTTGAAAATGCTTCCGACATTAGCAATTCTAGATTGGACGAGAATGTTAGTGCTGACGAAAATAAATCAAACAATGCTCTCGAACTATCACCAGTGCGAGATTATTACCGAATGGACGAAGCCATAATGAAAGAGTATGTGGCTAATATGGCTGCACAAGAAGACCCTGATGATGATTTTATAGCACCTTGTGGAGGCATAACACCACAGACAAGTACAGTTAAAGATTTCTTTGGAAATAGAATACGAGCGATTGCGCAATATGGTCCCGACCCACGAAATATCTATTATATACAGTATAATACCATTACTAATCAACCCAATAAACCTATAGTAATACTTATTCATGGCGGTGCTTGGTTTTCAGGTCCAAATCCAAATACCACAAAAGGTTGGTTTTTTGGATGGACAGCATCAAATTCGCCAAGCACAAATATTGTAAAACAATTATTGGCAAATGGCTATGTGGTTGTAACTCCTTTATATCCATTAATTTCGTATGGTAAAGACAATGCCGAAATTTTATTAAATCCCACTACTATACAAACACAGTTGGATAATATTGACTTGGCAATAGGCCATATTCGAGCCAATTTTCCAACTTGCCTTGGACTAAATGCCAATAGCATACAGTTAATAGGGGAGAGCGCAGGCGGACATTTGGCACTCAACTGGGCATATAATAGTGCAAATACAAGTTTTATTAAATCAGTTATTTCCTGTTATGCACCAACCAATATGCAACAGTATGGTGAGTATATAAGGGTGAAGCCAAATTTATTTACATGTGGAACCAATTTTGTTCTTTCCCCATTACCCAATCCTCATTTTCCTTGGTATATACACATGAATTTAAGTTCTAATTTAGTTACATATAATACCTATAGTAGTCCATTATGTACAATTAGTAATACAATAACAAATAATCCAAATCCACGAATACTCGATTTGTTCAATATTATTCAAAGCTCCTATACTCAAATTTTAACGCTACCTTTATCAAACAATAACACCTTATTAAATTATAGCCCGTACAATGCATTAAACGTGAATAGTATAATTGTTCCAACTTTTATAATGCATGGTGATAATGACAATTTAGTGCCATATTCAAATGCCACAAATTTAATGTCAAATGCTTTAGATAATAATGGAGGATTAATATTTAATTATGCCATTAGCGGAACAGGTACAAGTATTCCAGCTTCTAGTGCTTATTCATCACTGGCTGATAAACACGGTATCAAAATTTATACAAATGGCGACCATGGATTTACAAATGGACCGCTAACACTTATAAGAGGCGATATGATTAAATGGCTTAATGGACACAAATAAAACCTAAAAACATGAAATATATATTTTTAACGATTGGAATTTTAGTTTTTTTTGCATGCAAAAAGGAAAAAATTGAACCAATAAATAAAATAGACTTGAATGGTAAGATAAAATCTATTACACCACAACTTGGTAGAAAGCAAGAATTTATTTATAATGACACAACTGGGCAACTTTGGAGAGTTGAAATATTTGATTTTAATTCAAATGACACATTAGATGGCCTTACAATTGAGCGTAATACTAATAAAATATTTATATATCCAGATTCTGGTGCAATTTCTTATGTAGATTATTTCGATATTATTATAGATAATGAAGGATTGATAAAAACATTCAAAAGTTGGTTCGAAGGAAGAAGCAAAAATTTTATTACATTTAATTACACTAACAAACTCAATTATTTTAGTGATTTAGGTACTACAAATGGTAGATATGATAGATTTAAAATAATTGATGGAAATTACACAAGTTTTATCCATCAATATACTTCTGATTTTGGGTATCCTGTTAAAGATACTTTTTCTATAACTTATACCAATTTACCTTATAATAAATATGCACCATTACAAAAATTATTAATATATCAGTCAGAAATTTTGGATTATCTTGGTTATGATGATAATTATTTATTTCCTCAAAACAAGAATTTGATTGATTCAATACACATAAATGGAGAAAGAATATATGATTTTGAGTACGAGTTTAATAGCCTCAATCAATTAGTAAAAACATACGTTACTAGCAATGGCGGTCTACAGGAATACACCATTGAGTATTATTAATTTTAAATAAAACTTACATTTTTTATCGGTCATAGTTTATTTAGGCTCTATTGTTTAGTGGTTTATACTAAAAACAAACTAGGAGTTTCTTGGAATTAGGATTTAATACACTTCAGGCCTTTTCAATAAATAACATCCATTTCCTCAATTACCCATTTCGATTCCTTTTTTTTTAATAAATTTGTTCAAATTATTTTTTCAAGTGAAAAAAATTTTTCTCTTTTTCTTTTTTAGTTGTTTTTATATTTCCTTGTTTTCGCAAGAAGATTTGGAAAATAGAGATGCTTTCCTTGCCAAGCAATTTTACGAAAATGGCGCTTTTGATAAAGCTGCCGAATATTACAAAACACTCATCACCCAACCAAATGGTTATGATTTGTATTATGAGGATTATAAACAGACTTTAATTCAATTAAAAGATTGGACGACCCTCAAAAAATTGGTCAAAACCATTTATAAGGAATCAGGAAAAAACCTGATTTACCAATTGGAATTAGCGGCTGTTCACCAATTGGCTGGAGAAAATGAAGAAGCCCAAAAATTATATGGAGATGCTATAAAAAACTGTAAGCCCATTAAATTTGAATACCTCAAAATTGCAAATAAATTTATAGAATTCAAAGAATTAGATTGGGCACTCAAAACCTACCAAACTGGGCAACAAAGGCTTGGCGCTCAAACTTCCTTCAATATCGAAATAGGACAAATCTATCGCCTTCAAAACAATAAAAAAGGAATGCTTGATTTGTATTTGGAAGAAGTGCTCGCCAATCCCTCTTCGCTCGAACAAGTAGAAAACAACTTGCAATCTGCCCTCAATCAAACCGAAGATTTGGACAATTTGGAAGTGATTTTATTAAAAAAGTAACAGAAAACAAAAAAGACTTAGTTTACCAAGATTTATTGGTTTGGCTGTATATGCAACGCAACGATTTTGAATCTGCAATCAACCAAGCTATTTATTTAGATGGAGCACGAGAAGAAAATGGCGAAAATTTGATAAACATTGCGCGCTCAGCCGCTCAACAAAGAGATTTTGATGCAGCAGCCAAAGGATTTCAATATATAGTGGACATGGGTCCAAATAATTTCAACTATATCACCGCCACTTTGGAGTTGTTGACCGTTAAAAGAGACAAAATTGTGCTAAGTAGAAATTACACTCAAAAGGATTTGTTTTCACTTCGGGATGCATATAATAAATTCTTATCCGAATATTACAATGCTTATACTTCATCAAAAGCAACCATCGATTTAGCCAAATTGAATGCCCTTTATATTCACGACCTAAGTACTGCAATTGCTGGCTTGGAAACGCTTATTGAAAACCCAAGAGCAGATAAGTCTCTTGTGGGAATTGCAAAAATGGATTTGGGCGATTATTATATTTTAGATGAACAACCTTGGGAGTCTATTCTATTATATACCCAGGTAGAAAAGGAATATAAAGGAAACCCAATTGGAGAAGAAGCCAAATATAGAAATGCAAAATTGTCGTACTATAAAGGAGATTTTGAATGGGCACAAACACAGCTTAAAATAATTAAATCAAACACCACTGAGTTTATTTCCAATGACGCCATCGATTTAAGTGTATTTATTGCCGACAATATTACCTTAGATACTACACTTGAGCCTATGTTGCTTTTTTCGCAAGCTGATTTATTAAAATTTCAGCACAAATTTGAAGCCGCGAATGAAAAACTAGATTTCCTTATAAGTATTTATCCAAATCATAGTCTTACTGATGATGTATATTGGATGAAAGCTAATTTGGAATTGGATAATAGAAATTTTAAAGAAGCAACTGAATATTTAAAAAGAATTGTAGATAATTATTCGACAGACCTTTGGGGCGACAATGCCTTGTTTTTGTGGGCAGAGATAGAACAATTTAACTTAAATAATCCAGAAAAGGCAAAGGAATTATATGAAAAACTAATCCTCGATTTTCAGGGAAGTACATTTATGGTCGAAACCCGAAAAAGGTATAGAATATTACGTGGCGAAAAATTGGCAGAATAGATGTATCTTTTCAATACAACTATTAAAATAGACCATAAAATTGTAGATGAATTGTTACAGTTTATAACTCAAATACATTTTCAAGAGGTAAAACAAAGCGGCTTGGTTACTAGTATTGATTTATACAAAATTGACGAAAACGATTTGGATGGTAACACTTATTCTTTACAGTATAAATTTCATAGTGCCGGAACTTTCGACCAGTTTTATTCGTTATATGATGTGAAATTTAAAAAGTACTTAAATGGTAAATATGCATTTGAAGTAGTTTTTTTTAGCACGATATTAAAAAAAGAAACTAAATTTGATTTTTAAAAAAAATAGAAAATATGTACGATCCAATTTATATGATAATTACGTTCCTATTTATGGGAATTTCGTGGGCAGTGAGCAATACACTTCAACGTAGGTTTAAGGAGTATTCTCAAATGCCAATTAATTTAACAGGAGCTCAAATCGCAGAAAAAATGCTCAACCAAAATGGCGTTTATGACGTAAAAGTAGTAAGTGTGCCTGGCGCGCTTACAGATCATTATAATCCAGCTACCAAAACAGTAAACCTAAGCGATTGGGTTTATGCACAATCAAATGTAGCTGCTGCTGCTGTAGCAGCACACGAATGTGGGCATGCTGTACAACACAACGAAGCCTATACATGGCTCACCATGCGTTCTAAATTGGTGCCTGTGGTTAGCATTAGTGCCCGTTATACACAATGGATTTTGATGGGTGGTTTAATTTTATGGCCTATTATGAAAAATCCAATTGTGTTTATTATTGGAATAGTGTTTTTTGCACTTTCTACTGCTTTTAGTTTTGTTACACTTCCTGTTGAATTTGATGCTTCTCGAAGAGCTTTGGCTTGGCTCGATTCATCTAATATTCTTGTGGGTGTTGAACACGAAAAAGCAAAAAACGCACTTTGGTGGGCAGCCATGACTTATGTAGTCGCAGCATTAGCTTCATTAGGACAATTGCTCTATTACATAATGCTTCTTATGAGAAGAAGAGATTAAAAAGCAAATAAATAAGGGTGCGAAAAAACCTAAAATTTTAAATAAACACCCCTCTTGCCGGACTTTTTAAACAGCCTTGTTTCCGTTTTACGGAATGTTCCATTTTTTGTTTCAAGACAAAAAAGTAAAATACAAATATAAAAACGAAAATTTGAAACGAAAAATCCCCCAACCGGCCATTTAAAAATAATGTTTAAAAATAGAAATTATCCCTTATCCCTTGCTTTAACCAATTGCATTACACTCGTTTTGTAATATGCATTTATTACAAACCAACCAAAAAAATACACACCCAATATACCCGAGCAAATTGCCATTACTCTAAACCAATTTGCAAATTGAAAATAATACAATGCGTTTAGAAATAGAATAACTAATGGAATACGTAATAATTCAACATACTTTACCCAACTTTTTTGTTCCAAAATACCACTACAGATAACAGAGGATAAAAGGATAAATAGTAATCCCCCAATTTGAAATGGAGTAATAAGCGTTTCAAAATAATATATCAATCCACACGCACCTATTAAAATCAATAAAAATTGTGCAAATACATAAACGTTTTGGCTAGTGCTCGCAGTCGCATTATATTTCAAATAAGTAGATTTATTTACTTGTGGCGCAAATTGTTGGCCACCCAATTCCATAGGCATCCAACCAGGTCGACCAAACCACAATTTAAATTTATCTTTTAGTTTCATCACTTTGCCTATATTGAACAATTCTACATAATAGTGAATGTTTGCAAAAACTGGATTCCAACTATTCATGTTTTTTGTTATTCCAAATGTAGGCGTTTCTTCCTCTTCCATAAAAGTCCCAAAAAGCCGATCCCAAATGATAAACATACCGCCGTGGTTCTTGTCTATATACTTTGGGTTCACGCCATGGTGTACTCGGTGGTGCGCAGGTGTATTAAAAATAAATTCAAACCATCTTGGCATTTTTTGTATCGATTGTGTATGTATCCAAAATTGGTAAAATGAATTCAAGGAGGTGGCAATTCCAAGGCTTATTAAGTCGATACCCAAAAAAGCTAAAGGCATAAAAAAAACAAAAGCCAGCGTACTATGTATCCAACTTTGTCTTAGTGCAACCGTCAAATTATAATCCTCACTTTGATGGTGTACAATGTGAGCACCCCACAAAAAATTTATTTCGTGGCTCATGCGGTGCGCCCAATAAAAGCAAAAGTCGTATACTACTAAAATAATAAGCACTGAAAGCAAGCCACTTGGAATATGAAAAAAAGCCACCCTTTCGCTTACCCAAAAGAAAGCACCCAAAATAAATGCCCTAGTAAATAAATTAAATACGATATGCCCAACACCAATGTTTAAATTCGTTATGGCATCATTTAGTCTGTAATGATTTTGATGTTTTCTTCTTTGATAAAAATATTCCAAAAGCACAAAAGAAAGAAAAATTGGAATTGCAATTAAAGTATAAATAGCATCTTTCATGTAAAATATCGTTGAAAATTTAAAATTAGAATTAAAAATATGTCTATTCTGAAATCTCAAATCTTTCCTTCACCATTTACCATGAAAAACACAGAATCAACCAATAAAAAACAAAAAAAAATAAACATTTAGTTTTTTTGTTAAATAAATTTAATACTTTTGTCAATTAACTTTCATTTAACCTAATTTTAGATTAATTAACAAAACACGGAAGGATCTATGAAAAGAACATTTCTATGGCTTTTTGGACTGCTGATGACAGTTCAAGTGATGGCCCAAAACAGAACCATTACAGGAGTGGTTACCGATGCGTCCAATGGGGAAGCGCTTATCGGAGTAAGTGTGTCAGGCAAGGGCACGTCAATTGGAACTGTAACAGATTTTGATGGAGTTTACTCCCTATCTGTTCCCAAAGACGTTACTACCTTAGTCTTTTCTTATGTAGGCTATACTAGCGTTGAAAAACCAGTAACCGCCTTAAAAATGGATGTAAAAATGGCATCCGAAGCTACTCAAATCGACGAAGTAGTCGTTTCTGCTTATGGAACTAACCGTAATAAAGGGGAAGTTTCTTATGCAAATCAGAAAGTTACAAACGACAAATTGACTACATCTGGTTCGGTTGGGGCTTTAAATGCTTTACAAGGAAAATTAACAGGTGTAAAAATTTCCAAGTCTGGTAACAACGTAAATTCATCTACAAGAGTTGTAGTGAGGGGAGAAAGTAGTATGACAGGAAACAATAATGCATTGGTTGTTGTAGATGGAGTAGTTGTAAGTAATAATGCTTTTTCTGGTGGAGATGGTACTGGTGCTAGCAATGTTGATTATGGCAATAGAGGAAATGACATCAACCCTGATGATATTGAATCTATTACATTGTTAAAAGGGCCATCAGCTACTACACTCTATGGATCAGCTGGAAATAGTGGTGTGCTTTTAATTACAACCAAAAAGGGAAAATCAGCCGCCGCATTAAATAAAAAATTAAGAGTTGGTTACAATACTTCTTTTACAGTTGAAACGCCCTATGTTTTGTTACAAAGACAAGATAAATTTGGACAAGGATTGTGGAAGAATGGTGGAGGAACAGTTGACTTGGGCGAAAATTTCTCATGGGGACCTGCTTTAGATGGCTCAATCCGTCCTTGGACTAGTCCTGTTAACTTAAATGGAGAGATGGTGCAGTTAGAAAGACCATATAGTTCAATTGATAATCAATTGGAAAGTTTCTTTGATTTAGGTAAAACTTGGTCTAATAATTTGTCTTTCGAAGGAGGTTCTGATAAATTCAACTATTATGCAGGATTTAATTATGTTGACAATAAAGGAATTGTACCGCACAATTATTTTAAAAAATATGGCTTTACTGTTAACACAACTGCTAATCTTTCTGATAAATTAACTTTGGAATCAAATGTTAAATATGTTAGATCAAACGCAAGAGGAAATGTTGAAGGTGCAAGTTTCACAACTAATCCAGCCTATTTTTCAGCTGTTCAAACGCCTGTAAATATTCCTTTTAATGAAATTAGAGATTATAATAGTCCATTTCATGATTTTAATGGATACTATGGTTCTTATACAGTAAATCCTTACTACTTTTTGGATAATTACTATAACTTAAATGATGTAGATAATGTTATAGGATCCATTGCATTGAAATATAGACCTATAGAAGGTTTAGAAATTATGTCAAGGGTATCTAATAATTTAGTAACTTCTAATACTTACGAAAGCGTTCCAATTTATGAATATGCAAGTCATGATGTATTACAAGATAATGGAAGTGGTTTATTAGTATATGCTAATAGACCTAGAGAAAGTAATTCTAGTCAAGGCTCTTATTCTGAAAGTTTTTCAAAAGTTAATGTATTAGATTTCAATAATGTAGCATCTTACAGAAAAGATTGGGAAAATATTGGTTTCAATACTTTAGGAGGTATAAATATTGTTGAAACAAGAATTAAAAGTATTAACGGAGAAACACAAGGTGGTTTAATTACTCCTAATTTCTATAATCTTTCCAATTCAGTTCAAACAGCGATAGCAACAAATACAGAACAACAAAATAGAAATATTAGAACTTATGGTTTGTTTAATCTTACGCTTTGGAAAATGCTATCTTTGGAATATTCATTAGCTAATGAATGGTCATCAACTTTACCAGAAGGAAAAAGAGGATTTTTCTATAACTCAGGTGGGATATCATTTGTTGCATCTGAATTATTTAATGCACCAAATAAGATTGTAAACTATATTAAATTGAGAGGAAGCATTGGAACCCAAGGTAAAGGCGCACAACCTTACCAGTTAAATTCAGTTTATATTGCAAGTCCTGATTTTACTCCAACAGGAAGCTTTCCTCTATTGTTTCCATTTGCTGATGTTCCTGGTTTTACTACAGGAAATCAAATTGGAAATCCAAATTTGTCCCCTGAAAAAACATTTGCTTATGAAGCTGGTATAGACTTAGGTTTCTTTAGTGATCGTTTAAAAGTTGAATATACTTACTATTCAAGGAATTCTAAAGAATTGATATTGCCAGTTTCTTTACCTAATACAACTGGTTATACAACTCAAATATTAAATATTGGTGAAATGACAAACAAAGGTCATGAATTATCTGTTAATACTACACCAATAAGAGATATGAAAGGAGTAACTTGGAATTTATATATGAATTTTACTAAAAATGTTAATAATGTAGTTAAAGTTGCAGACGGCTTAAAAGAGAGACCAATTTCAACTGGAGCGACTAACCTTAATATTATAGAAGGTATGCCTTATGGTACATTTAAGTCTGAACAATATACTTATGATCCAAGTGGAAAAATTGTTGTTGATGCTACTGGAATTCCAGTAGTTAATCCATTAGCAACAACTTATGGATCTGTTCAGCCTGATTTTGGAATTGGTTTTGGTTCTGAATTAAGTTATAAAGGTCTTTCTTTCAATGTTTTATTTGATTTAAGCAAAGGTGGTTTATTTTATTCTGCTTCTAAATTCTATGCCGATTTTAACGGAACTTCTGTTGGAACATTATTTAATGATAGAGAAACATGGGTTGTGGAAAATTCTGTTCAAGCAGTTGGAGATGGAACTTTTGTTGCCAATACAACACCAATTGGTGATTTGTCAACTTTTTACTCTAATGCACCAGATGCCGTTAACTTGATTGATGCAAGTTATTTAAAACTTAGGGAAGCAGGGGTTCACTATTCATTACCAGCAAAAGTATTTAATAATTCTGCAATTTCTGGAATTAGCCTGGGATTCGTTGGATATAATTTAAAATTTTGGTTGCCTGATGAAAATAAATTCGCAGACCCAGAAGGTAGTTCATTTGGTGGAAATGGCAACGTTCAAAATTTTGAACAAGTAAGTAACCCTCCGTCAAGGAGTATGGGTGTTGACTTGAAAATAACATTCTAAAATTTTTAAAAAGATAGATATGAAAAAGATTTTTAAAAGATATTTATTAGTATTAGGTGTTGGAAGCGCAATCATGTTTTCTTCTTGCCAAAAATACCTTGATGTAAATGTCGATCCAAATAATCCGTCATCTGCGGATGAAAAATTATTATTACCTGCTGCCGAATTTGCTGTCGGCATTGGTTTGGGTGATAGATATAACAACATTACAAATATATGGGCACAGTATTGGGTAGGTGGTCCTGGTGTTTCACAAACTGCATGGGACAGACATGAATTACAAGCACAAACACTAGATAGACCTTGGAGTTCATTTTACAGTTCAGCTGGTAAAGATTTGGCTACATTGATGAAGTCTCCAAAACCTGTATATAGAGGTATTGCTAAAATATTGACTGCCTATAATTTTCAATTATTAGTTGACTTACACGGCGATGTGCCTTTTTCTGAAGCATTTAAAGGAGCTATTGAAGATGGTGGGAATATTGCGCCTAAATTTGATAGCCAAACTGATATTTATGATGCTATCATTGGATTGATTAATAGTGGTCAAGCAGATATTTTAGGTGCCGATCAGACCTTGGATGAATTTCCATTTGCTCAAGATTTAATATACGGTGACAATTTTTGGGACATTTATGGTTATAGTGCTGATGGGCATGAAAATGATCCTGATTTGTATAATATTCAATATGGTTGGAATACTTTTGGTAACTCATTAAAATTAAAAATATGGTTGCGCCAAGCAAATGCTCCAGGACGTAGTGCTGCCGCTCAAGATAGCGTGGCTGCATTATTTGATAATGGAGCTGCTTTTGCTGATTGGGAAACTCAAATTAATGGATTTTATGGTGCATCAGGCGCATCTAATTCTAATCCACTTTTTGCAAATTTTGAAAATTCATTAAAGAATTTTTATGTTGGCACAACAACAACAATTGATTTATTGCTAGAAAGAGGCGACCCAAGAATTGATAATTTCTATACACCAGCAAGTACTGGTGATGATGAAGGATTACATGTTGGTATTGATCCAGGTTCTGCTGGTCAGCCAGGTGTTCCTCTTTCTAAATCTGAAGTTTCTACAATTGGTTCTAGTGTATATAGTGGAAGTGCACCTGTTATTTTATTGAATTGGAGTGAGAGTTTGTTTTTACAAGCAGAAGCTGCAGCTCGTGGATGGGCAGTTGAAGATGATGAAAGGTTATTTGCGGATGCAATAGAGGCTGCTTTTATTGAAAATGGATATGATGTTGATGGATTAGAGTATGCAGGTTTGTATTATGATATAACTGATGAATCTTCTAAATTAAAATCCATTGCCATTGAGAAATGGATATCTATGAATGGTCGACAACCAACTGAAGCCTGGATTGAATGTAGAAGATTTGATACACCGAGTCAAACAATTTTTAGGGGAACAGGTGGTTTATTTAAAACACCAACTTCTAATGTTTTAGGTGCAAATATATTTCCATCTATGTTTGTTTATCCTCAAAATGAATTGAATTTAAACGGAAATGCACCAACGCCAACAGTTGTAACTGGTAAAGTATTTTGGGATAATTAATTAAAAATAAAAATATGAAAAAATTATCATTATTATTGAGCCTTGCAATTGTATTGTTTGCAGGCTGTAAAAAGGAAAATCCTATTTCATCTACTACTCACAAAGTTAGTATTCCTCAAGTGTTTAGTTTTATTGAAGATGAATATTTTGGTGCAATTGGAGGAGAATTCGATAGTCAAATAGAAAGACTAGAGGGAGGTTTTGTAGGGTATGCTGTTGATACTATTTATGGATTTAATGTAGATGGAGAAATTGTAGACACTATTTGGCTAACAGATTTAACATGGAATGGAGATACATTAGAAGCTGGAGTTACTAAAGTTGAAATATATGCTACTAATGCCGATGGCGTTTCAAATTCAGTTTCTTCTGATTTTGTTGTACTTGAGCCTCTTAGTAATCCATATTTGACTGATATTAGTGGTTTTTATTCTAGAACCTCACCAAGCCCAATAGCTAGTAATGTTCGATTAGAAAAAATTATAGATGGAATATATAAAGTATATAATCCAGCATTATCTGCAAATTTATGTTGGGTTAATTCAGGTAATTTTTCATTATTATATTTAAAAGCTGATTTAACAGCTGACTTAGAAGATTTTGATTTTGGATCTACTTTTTCATGTGGTAACTTTGGAGGTTTTACTGTTGAAAACGAAGTTTTTGACCCAAGTGATAATTCATTTTGTTTTGAAATTACTCAACTTGCTTTTCCTGGTTCATTTACTAGATGTATGGTGAAGAACTAGTTAATTTTAACAAAACTTTACGTATTTGTTTTTTATAAAAAATTAAATACTATTTATTACATTTGCACCGGCTAAAAACCGGTGCTTTTTTATTTTATGAGAAGAATATTTTTTTTATTTATCGCAGCTATTTTTTGCATTGCATTTAATAACAAGCTTGTAGCACAAGCTGATACTCATCATGCAATCACCGAAGCGCATTCTACAGATTCAAGTGTTGCTGAACATAATGTTCCTGAGCATAAAGAATCTCCAGTAGATAAAATTATGCACCACATTGCAGATGCTAACCAATTTCATGTGGTTACGTTTAATGGTCAGCATATCTATTTTCCTTTACCTTGTATAATTTATAATCGTACTACTGGAAAATTGGATGCTTTTATGTCCACTAAATTGGCGCATGATAAAACATATAATGGTTACCACATGCACCACGATAGGGTAAAACCTATTAATGAAGAAGAAAAAATATTTGATTTTTCTATTACTAAGAATGTTTTTTCCATGCTTTTGGGTGTTTCGTTTTTGATGATTATTCTATTTGTCGTCAAAAATGCATATACTCGTAATCCGAATAAGGCGCCAAAGGGAATTCAAGCCTTAATTGAGCCTATCATTAGTTATATTGATGATGATGTTATAAAACCTAATTTGCCACACAAACACAATCAATTTAGACCATATTTATTGTCAGTTTTCTTTTTTATATTAGTGAGTAATTTATTAGGTTTAATTCCTTTTTTTCCAGGTAGTGCCAATGTAAGTGGTAATATTTCATTTACGCTTACGCTTGCAGCTATCACTTTTATATTAACGAATGTTTTTGGTAACAAACATTATTGGGGTCATATTTTCGCTATGCCTGGCGTGCCTAAATTTGTCTTGCTAATTCTTACTCCCGTTGAAATTTTAGGGATGTTTACCAAACCTTTTTCTTTAATGATGAGACTTTTTGGAAATATTACAGCTGGACACATTGTGGTGCTTAGTTTGGTGAGTTTGATTTTTATTTTGGGAGATAATGGAAATAGTATTCCGGGTGCTTTAGTAGGTACAGGTTTTGCAATTCCTTTCGTTTTATTTATGAGTGCACTAGAATTATTAGTTGCATTTTTACAAGCATTTATTTTTACCCTTTTGTCTGCTATTTTTATTGGAATGGCAGTGGAAGACAATCATTGAAAAATTATTAATTAAATAACTATTTTAAAATTTTTATTATGGCAGCAGCATTAGCAGCAATTGGAGCAGGTTTAGCAGCAATCGGAGCAGGAGTAGGTATCGGTATGATCGGTAGCAAAGCAATGGAAGGTATCGCAAGACAACCTGAAGCAGTAGGAGACATCAGAGCAAATTTAATTTTGGCAGCAGCATTAATTGAAGGTGCAGCATTAATTGGAATGATTCTTTCTTTCCTTTTAGGTCAGTAATTGCTTTAAATATTAATTTTTTACGGCTACTTATTAACAAGATAAGTAGCCGTAATAAAGTTTTAAATTCTTAAAAATGCAGAATATGTTTTATCTATTTAATGCTATGGATTTAATTACACCAGATTTTGGTTTGGTGTTTTGGACTACCCTTATTTTTCTTTTGTTTTGGTTTATAGCAGGTAAATTTGCATTTAAACCTATTTCTGAAGCAATTAAGAAAAGAGGTGATTCCATTAATGATGCGCTCAATGCTGCACTTAAAGCAAAAGAGGAAATTAAGTTGATGCAATCTGATAACGAAAGTTTGCTAAAACAAGCTCGTGAAGAAAGAGCATCTATACTAAAAGAAGCGAAGGAAGCTAAAGATAGTATAATAGCTGAGGCTTCAGTTCGTGCTGGGAAATTAAAAGACGAAGCAATGGCTGAAATTGAAGCACAAAAAATTGCAGCTATAGCCGATGTAAAGCAAAAAGTTGGTCAGGAAGTATCTAAGTTAGCACTTGAAATTGCAGAAAAGATTGTTGGTAAGGAATTGAGTACTGAAAAGGATCACCAAGCTTTAGTGAAATCATTAGTTGATAAAATAAAAATGAATTAAAGATGTCTGCTACCAAACTCGCAAGTCGATATGCTAAAGCTATTTTAGAGGATTCTATTAGTAGCAATACTTTAGATGTTACAAAGGACGATTTAAATCTAATTAAATCAGCTTGTGATGGAAGTAGTGATTTGCAAGCTTTACTAAAAAGTCCACTTATTAAAAGTGATGTTAAAGAAAATATCTTTAAAGAAATATTTCAGTCCAAAGTGAGCAATCAAGTATTAAACTTTGTTTTATTAGTGATTAGTCATAAAAGGGAATCCTTTTTAAATCAAATTATTGGAGAGTTTTTTAACCAATATAATGAATTAAAAGAAATTTCTGAAATCACCATTACAACAGCAGTAAATACTAGTCAAGAAGAATTAGTTGCAATTGCCACTAAGTTTAAAGAGGAACTTAAGCTAACTAATGTAAAGGTTAACGTTCTTGTTGACCCATCTATTTTAGGTGGGTTTATAGTGAAATTGGGCGACAAGGTGTATAATGCAAGCATTAAACACAAATTTAATGAATTAAGGAAAGAACTTATTTTAAATTAAAATAAATATATTTTAAAAATGGTAGAGGTAAGACCAGATGAAATTTCATCCATACTAAGAAGTCAGTTGGCTAATTTTAATTCACAAACTGAATTAGAAGAAGTTGGTACTGTATTGCAAGTGGGTGATGGTATTGCAAGGGTTTATGGATTGACCCAAGTAAAAGCAGGTGAGTTGGTTGAATTTCAAAATGGAATTCGAGCAATAGCTCTTAACTTAGAACAAGACAATGTAGGGGTGGTTTTAATGGGACCATCTGAGGAAATCAAGGAAGGAGATAGTGTAAAACGAACTGGTAAAATTGCTTCAATTAATGTTGGTGAAGGTTTATTAGGACGTGTGGTGAATTCTTTGGGAGAACCTATTGATGGAAAAGGGCCTATTGGTGGTGTATTATACGATATGCCATTGGAGCGTAAAGCGCCAGGTGTTATTTATCGTCAACCAGTTAATGAGCCTTTGCAAACGGGTATTAAAGCAATTGATGCTATGATACCTATTGGTAGAGGTCAAAGGGAATTAATTATTGGTGACCGTCAAACAGGTAAAACAGCTATTGCTATTGATACAATTATCAATCAAAAGGAGTTTTATGAAAGAGGCGAAACTGTTTATTGTATATATGTAGCTTGCGGTCAAAAAGCATCTACAGTTGCGAATATAGCTAAGACTTTGGAAGAGGCTGGTGCAATGCCTTATACGGTTATTGTTGCTGCTAATGCATCTGACCCAGCACCAAATATCTTTTTTGCTCCTTTCTCAGGCGCAGCTATTGGCGAATTTTTTAGAGATACTGGTCGTCCAGCTTTGATTGTTTATGATGATTTGTCTAAACAAGCTGTGGCTTACCGTGAGGTTTCTTTGTTGCTTCGACGTCCTCCAGGGCGTGAGGCTTATCCAGGAGACGTATTTTATTTACACTCTCGTTTATTGGAAAGAGCCGCTAAGGTAATTAACAACGATGGTATCGCTGCAAGCATGAACGATTTACCAGATTCTTTGAAAAAAATTGTTAAAGGTGGTGGATCTTTAACGGCTTTGCCGATTATTGAAACACAAGCTGGTGACGTTTCTGCTTATATTCCTACAAACGTTATTTCAATTACTGATGGACAAATTTTCTTAGAGTCCAATTTGTTTAATGCTGGTGTTCGTCCTGCAATCAATGTGGGTATTTCGGTATCCCGAGTGGGTGGAAATGCACAAATTAAATCGATGAAAAAAGTAGCTGGTACATTAAAATTAGACCAGGCTCAATACCGAGAATTGGAAGCATTTTCTAAATTTGGTTCTGACTTGGATCCTGCAACTTTGGCTGTTTTAGAAAAAGGAAAACGAAATGTTGAAATTTTAAAGCAACCTCAGTTTTCCCCAGTTACGGTTGAAAAACAAGTTGCAATCATTTATTTAGGTACCAAAGGTTTGCTTAGAAACATTCCAGTTGGTAAAATAAAGCAGTTTGAGGAAGATTTCTTGAATCATTTATCTAAAAAGGCTCCTGAAGCTTTAGCGGAATTGAAAAAAGGAAATTTATCCGATGCTGTAACAGCTCAATTGGAAGGTTTTGCAAAAGAATTAGAACCAAATTATAAATAAGCAAAAAGGCTTTAATTCAAAATGGCTAATTTAAAAGAAGTAAGAAATAGGATAGCATCTGTAAATTCAACGATACAGATAACCAAAGCCATGAAAATGGTTTCGGCAGCTAAATTTAAAAAAGCAACGGATAGAATTGTACAAATAAGACCATATTCTGAACAATTATCTAACGTTCTTGGAAATATTGCTAGTGGTCTTCAAGGTGATGTCTCTATCTCTTATGCAAAACAATCCAGTGTTAAGAAGGTTCTTATTGTTGTAGTTACCTCTGACAAAGGACTGTGTGGCGGATTTAATGCAAATGTGGTGAAAATTGTTAGGAATCTAATTGCTTATGATTATAAAGATTTAGTTGATAAAGGCGCAGTTGATATTTTAGCTGTCGGTAAAAAAGGGAACGATGCTTTTAAAAACAGCAAAATCAATATCAATACTGATTTCATAGCTACTTTTACTAAATTAAATTTTGAGGAAGCATCTAAAGCAGCTCAATTTGCTATGGATGCTTTTGTTGGTGGATATTATGACAAGGTGGATGTTGTTTATGGTCAATTTAAAAACGCTGCCGTTCAAATTGCCACACACGATCAGTTTTTGCCAATTAAATTGAGTGAAGCTAAATCCAAATCTAATAATGATTATGCTTTTGAACCTCAAAAAGAAAAATTATTGGAAGAATTGGTGCCTAAAATTTTAAAGACGCAGTTTTTTAGATACCTTTTGGATTCTAATGCATCTGAACATGGTGCTCGTATGACTGCTATGGACAAGGCTACAGAGAACGCAAATGAATTGTTGAATGGATTGAAATTATCTTATAATCGTGCTCGACAAGCTGCAATTACAACAGAATTGTCTGAAATTGTAAGTGGAGCCGCTGCGTTATCTCAAGGTTAGTTTTAATATTATTATATTTTAGTTCCAGGTTTTATTTTGAAAGCCTGGAATTTTTTTTTATATTGAGGTTTGTTTATGGAAAATTTAGTTTGTAAGATTGAAGCATTGATTTTTACTTCAGAGGCACCGATGACTGTGGATGAAATCACTATGTTTTTTAATAAAATTGAACCAGCTCAAGTTCAGGAGTCAGATGTTTTGTCTGCAATTTCTTCCATCCAAGAAAAATTCAACAATGATAGTTTTTCATTTGGTCTTTTTTTATCAGGAGGTGGTTTTCAATTTCTTACAAAATCTGATTATCATTTATTAATTGCTGAATTTCAAGAAAGAAAGGCAAACAAAAAATTGACAGCGGCTGCATTAGAAACCCTTGCAATTATTGCTTATAAACAACCAGTTGCAAAGTCAGAAATTGAACAAATTAGAGGAGTGAGTTCTGATTATACTATACAAAAGTTGATGGAAAAGGAATTGGTTGAAATAAAAGGACGAAGTGAAGATGTAGGTAAGCCTCTTTTGTATGGGACTTCTACCTACTTTATGGATTATTTTGGCATCAATAATTTGGATGAATTACCCAAATTAAGAGAATTTCAAGAAACAGAAAATCAAATAGGTGAAAAAGAAGGAATCGAACAAAAAAACTAGTCCTTTCCCTCCTAAAAAAGCGTATAAAAAACCATTTATGGTTGAAAAGGCTGAAAAGGATCAAAAGGAAAAGGACTTAACAGAAGGCATTAGATTGAATAAGTTTATTGCAAATGCAGGAATTTGCGCACGAAGAAAAGCTGACGAATTAATTGTAAACGGGGAAGTTACGGTAAATGGAGAAGTAATTAATGAAATGGGATATAAGGTATTGCCCAAAGATATTGTGAAATATAAGGGACAAAGAGTTATTTCAGAAAAAAAGGTATATTTTTTATTTAATAAACCCAAAGATTGTATCACCACTACCGAGGATGAGAATGGGAGACGAACCGTAATGGATTATATTAAAGAGGCTAAAGAGTTGAGAATATATCCCATCGGTCGATTAGATAGAAATACTACTGGCTTGCTTGTCCTTACTAATGATGGAGAATTGGCTCAAAAATTATCCCATCCAAGCAGTAATATTTCTAAATTATATCATGTAGAATTGGATAAAAAATTGACTATTCCACATTATGAGGAAATCGTAAAAGGCTTAACCCTTGAAGATGGTCTTGTTAAAGTTGATGGTCTTGAATATGAAGATAACTCTAAAATGAATATTGGAATTGAAATTCATGTTGGAAAAAATAGAATTGTTAGGAGAATTTTTGAGCATCTCGGTTATGAAGTCATTAAATTAGATAGGGTAATTTATGCTGGACTAACAAAAAAGGATTTACCTCGTGGTAAATACAGGCCATTATCTGAAAAGGAGGTAGTTTTTTTAAAGTATTACTTAGGAAAACCTACCAAATAAGAAAATTGTAATTTTGTTTTATTTTTAACCAAGAAAAAAATAGTTATGGCATCATCTAATAAAAAGCTGGCTAGGTTTTTTAAAATCGATGCTGAAAAATTTAAGAATAGCAGGCGCGATGGTATTATCATTGTCGATATTATTATGTTGTTCTTGGTTGTATTTAATTTATCTGCCATTTTGTTCGATTGGACGTTTAGTTTTGACTGGGTTCAAGGTATTTGGAAATCTATTTTTCCAAGGTTTGAACAATGGTATAGTGCCTTTATTCACCCTTACGCCAATCAATTTGATTTAATATTTGTTGCGATTTTTGTCGTTGAGTTATTGCTGAGGTGGTTTATTGCAATTTATAAAAAAACTTACGAAAAATGGTTTTTTTATCCTTTCATTCATTGGTATGATGTTTTGGGTTGTATTCCACTAAGTGGCGGCTTTCGTTTATTGCGTTTGTTGCGAATTTTTTCATTGTTTTATAGGCTACAAAGATTAGGGGTAATTGATGTAACTACAACTTATTTATTCAAAAAGGGAGCAAAATATTTGGATATTATTGTTGAGGAAGTCTCAGACAGAGTGGTAGTAAAAGTATTGGATGGCGTACAAGACGAAATTCAAACAGGCTCACCTATGGTTGAGAAGGTTGCACGAGAAGTTCTATTGCCCAAAAGTGAAATTATTTCTGCTTGGATATCTGAAAGAGTAAGTGATGCAATTACAATTTCTTATTCTAATCATCAAAATGAACTACGAGAATATGTACAAGGTTTGGTTGCTAATGCAGTTAAAAGTAATAAAGAAATTGATAATATTAGATTGGTTCCTGGTATTGGAAAATTAGTTTCTAATATGTTGGATAGTGCCATTAGCGATATTACATTTAATATTGTTGATCAAATAATGGATGATTTGGAAAATGCTAAAAATAAAAGAGGTATAGATGAAGTTACAAGTGCTATTATCAGTCAATTTTTAACACAAGAAAAGGAAGACGGACTAAAAGTGTCTCTTTTTACTGGAGTGATTAGTGAAGTAATTGAGTCAATTAAAACACAAGTTAAAATTAAACAATGGCAAATAGCACATCAAAATGAATCTAAAGTCAATGATTTAAGTCTTCAGGCATTTATGGATGCTGCAAGAAATGTTAAATAAAAAAACCTCGCCTTGTGAGCGAGGTCCAAACCAACTAAATGAAAAGCAATTAAATTTTTCTATTCTGTATTATCCAACAAGCATGCCAATTTCTTTTAAATTTAGAATTGCTTTTCTTGGTTTATAATTCATTGTACCTTATTATGTTAATTCAATGTAATGTTATGCAGTTTTGTTTTAATTTTACATTATTATGACCCCAAATTAAAAAATACTATGAGTTTTTTTTCATAAATTTATCTTTTAATCGAATATTGTAAACCAAACAACATATTTAATTATTTATAAAATGAAAGGAAGAGCTATAGTTTCGTTTGTGCTTGTAGCATGCGTATGTATTTTAGGATTGTTTATGCCACAAAGCACCGTTGGATTGCATTCAGGTGATCCAATAAATGGTGCTGATACTGCCTGGGTTATGGTGGCTGCAGCATTAGTTTTAATTATGACACCAGGATTAGGTTTTTTTTATGGTGGAATGGCCAGCAGAAAAAATATTATCTCTACTGTTTTTCAAAGTGTAGTTTGCTTAGGCGTTATAAGCTTACTTTGGGTTTTTGTGGGTTTTAGCCTTTGTTTTGGCGATAGCATTGGAGGCATTATAGGCGATCCACGTACTTTTTTTATGTTTAACCATGTTGGTTATGACACAGATACCAATCTTTCTCCAACCATTCCATTGGTTTTGTATGCAATGTTTCAACTCAAATTTGCAATTATTACACCAGCTTTAATTACGGGAAGCTTTGCAGAAAGGGTTAAGTTTTCCTCTTACCTTTTGTTTATTTGTTTGTTTATTGTTTTTATTTATGCTCCATTGGCTCATATGACATGGCATCCTCAAGGTTTGCTTCGCAATTGGGGTATTCTTGATTTTGCTGGTGGCACTGTAGTGCATATGTCTGCAGGTTTTGCAGCTTTGGCAGGTGCAATGTTTTTAGGTCGTAGAAGTATTTTGTCTGATCATAACCATTCGCATGAGCCATCAAATATACCACGAGTAATTATTGGAACTGGCTTATTGTGGTTTGGTTGGTATGGATTTAACGCAGGTTCTGCACTCGCAGCGAATGGAACTGCAGCAATGGCACTTGCGACGACCAATACTGCTGCAGCTTCAGCAATGCTTACCTGGTTGTTTTTGGACAATTTAAGAGGCAATAAAGCATCTGCTATGGGTGGTTGTATTGGTGCTGTTGTTGGATTAGTGGCCATTACCCCTGCTTGTGGTTTTGTAAACGTGGGCCAAGCACTTTTTATAGGGTTTGTTGCATCTATTGTTTCATACTTTGCCGTTAACCTTAAAAACAAATCAAAATTAGATGATACTTTAGATGTATTTCCTTGCCATGGAATGGGAGGTGTTGTTGGTACTATTCTTACTGGTGTTTTCGCCAAAGATGTAGGATTAATTTACGACCCTTCAAATCCTACTTTTTACAGACACTTAATTGTTGTTGTTATTGTTGGCTCTTTTGCTTTTTTTGGATCTATGGTATTATATAAAATAACAGATTTAATTGTGCCAATGAGGGTTTCGCCTGAAGAGGAATTAATTGGACTAGACAAAAGTCAACATGGCGAGTGGGTTGGACAATAATTGAGTTAATCAATTATATTTTAAATAGCGACCATTGGTCGCTATTTTTTTTGCACATAAAAAATAAATTATATTTTTTTGTATGTGTCTTTTTTGTAACCAAAACATTGAAAAATGAAATTTCATTCGAATTTTATTGTTTAATTTATTAAAAAAACATTAATTGAACAAAAAAACATGAAAAATAAGAGATAAATATTTTATGTTTGCCTTTGTAATCATTTAAATATGATTGGATTTTTCACATTTAAAAAACTATAACATGAAATTTAAAAGTTATGCACCATTTATTGTTCTGACTGCTCTAGCTATATTCAGTCTTTTCTTTTCAAGTATTCCAAAAACGCCATCACCAGAAGATTTAATCAAAATTGGTGCGATTAATACAGGTGATACCGCTTGGATGCTTACAGCTGCCGCTTTCGTTTTATTGATGACGCCAGGTTTGGCATTTTTCTATGGTGGTATGGTTTCTTCCAAAAATATTATTTCGACAATGTTACAGAGTGTTGCAGCCATGGCAGTAATTTCTGTTCTTTGGGTGGTTGTAGGTTTTAGCTTAGCTTTTGGAGATTCCATGGGCGGTTTTATTGGAAATCCATCAACATTTTTTATGTTTAAAGGCGTATTAGATGGAGCACCATGGTCATTAGCGCCTACTATTCCATTTGCAGTTTTTGCTTTTTTTCAATTAAAATTTGCAATCATTACTCCGGCGCTTATTACAGGTGCTTTTGCTGAGAGAATTAGGTTCACATCTTATCTTCTTTTTATCTGTTTGTTTTCAATGCTAATCTATTCTCCTTTAGCTCATTGGGCTTGGCATCCAGATGGATTTTTATTCAAATTGGGCGTTTTGGATTTTGCAGGTGGTACAGTTGTACACATGAGCGCAGGTTGGGCTGCTTTAGCTTCTGTTCTTTATCTTAAAAGTCGAAAATCAAATGGTCATAGCCCAGCAAATATTCCATATGTAGTATTAGGTACTGGATTATTATGGTTTGGTTGGTTCGGATTTAATGCTGGTTCAGCGGTTGGGGCAGGTAACCTAGCAGCTACAGCTTTTGCAACAACAAATACTGCATCAGCTACTGCAGCTTTAGCTTGGATTTTCTTTGATGCAGCAAGAGGTAAAAAACCATCCGCTCTAGGTGCTTGTATTGGCGCAGTAGTAGGATTGGTTGCAATTACTCCGGGTGCAGGATTTGTAACGGTTCCGCATTCTATTTTTATTGGTTTTATTGCTAGTTTAATTTCAAATGTTTTGGTAGAATGGAGATCTAAATCAAGCTTAGATGATACTTTGGATGTATTTCCTTGCCATGGTGTTGGTGGTATGAGTGGAATGATTCTAACTGGTATTTTTGCAACAACTTCAATAAATGGTGCAGTAGCTGATCAAGGGTTGTTTTTTGGTGAAACAAAATTGTTTTTTACACATTTAGTAGCAATGATTGGTGTTTCTGCTTTTGCATTCTTTGGGTCTTTATTGCTTTTAAAATTAACCGATATTATCTCTCCACTAAGGGTTTCGGAGCAAGAAGAATTAGAAGGCTTAGACTTAAGTCAACATGGAGAATCATATGCTAGATAATATTCCTCTTTAAAAAACAATATAAAATTTTTACGAATGCTGTCTCTATAATTTGAGGCAGCATTTTTTTATTTGGTTGATTGTCAAATTTTAACTTAAATCCAATTCTGTATTGTCTCCTAAGTTTAGCTTTTGTTCTGATCCTTTTAAAGCGCTATCGCTTCCGATAATTGAGTTATACATTACTATTTCTCTGATTTTAGAGAAAGATCCAATTATGCTGTCATGAACAATTGAATTAGAAATTTGTGTGTTTTCACCAATGGAAACATTCGGACCAATTATGGAATTTTTAATTACTGTGTTTTTACCGATATATACTGGTTCCACAATTATGGTGTTTTCAAAATGGGGAAGATTTTCAGGCAATTTTGGTCTATTTCGTTTTAATAATAATGCATTTATTTGCATCAATACATCTTTCTGACCGCAATCATACCAATTTTCTACTTTTAATCCTTTAACGTGTATGCCCTTTTCTATTAATCCCTGAAGGCCATCGGTAAGCGTGTATTCTTGGGTAGTCTTATAACCTGTTTTTACGTTTTTTTCTAAAACAGCCAATAATTCTCCAAATTCTTTAATTTTATAAATGCCTACTATAGCCATATTTGACTTAGGAATTGTTGGTTTTTCTACTACTTTAAGGATATTATCTTTTTCATCCATTTCAGCCACACCAAACATTCTAGGGTCTGTAGCTCGTTTTACCCCAATTACTGATGTCGGAGCATCAACAAATTTTTTAATATCTGTGTCTATAATGGTGTCTCCTAAAATAATTAAAACTTCCGAATCCACTGGAATGGACTTTTTTGTTAATGAAATGGCATGTCCTAGTCCTTCTCTTGAGTTTTGAACGACATATGTACTCTTTATTTTAGGGTATTCTTTTTCTACATATTCTTTTATTTTGTCACCTAAATAACCAATAATAAAAGTAAAATCATCTATGCCAACTTCCAGTAATTGATCGATAATAAATCCTAAAATTGGCTTTCCCGCTACCGGAATTAAGGATTTTGGTTGGGTATAAGTATGTGGCCGTAAATTTTTGCCAGCCCCAGCTACAGGAATTATTGCTCTCATTTATAGAATTATTCTTCGAAATTAAACAATTATCTTTTAAGTAATAAACAATGAATTCATAACTTTCTTTAAAATTGTATATTTGAACGAAAATTTAGAATAAAATGGAAAGAGATAAGCAAATATTTGCACTAATTAATGATGAATTAAATAGACAAACTGTTGGAATTGAACTAATTGCATCTGAAAATTTTACTTCCAAACAAGTAATGGAAGCCATGGGAACTTGTTTGACTAATAAATATGCCGAAGGTTATCCTGGTAAAAGGTATTATGGTGGTTGTGAAATTGTAGATCAAATAGAGCAATTGGCTATTGATAGGCTAAAAGAATTATTTGGTGCTGAATATGCTAATGTTCAACCGCATTCAGGTGCTCAGGCAAATGCAGCCGTATTTTTGGCTTGCTTGAAACCTGGCGATACAACCTTAGGTTTCGACTTATCTCATGGAGGGCACTTATCTCATGGGTCTTTGGTTAATTTTTCGGGTAAAGTATATAATCCAGTTTTTTATGGCGTGGAGCGCGAAACAGGTTTAATTGATATGGATAAGGTGGCAGAAAAGGCATTTCAATCCAAACCTAAATTGATTATTTGTGGAGCATCTGCCTATTCTAGGGATTGGGATTATAAACGATTTAGAGAAATTGCAGATAGCGTAGGCGCACTTTTAGTAGCTGATATAGCACACCCTGCAGGTTTAATCGCTAAAGGAAAATTGAATGATCCAATAACACATTGTCATATAGTAACTTCTACTACTCATAAAACCTTGAGAGGGCCAAGAGGTGGGATTATTATGATGGGCAAGGATTTTGAAAATCCTTGGGGAGAAACAATGCAAAATGGAACTGTAAAGCTCATGTCTCAGGTTTTAAATGGTGGTGTTTTTCCTGGAATGCAAGGTGGACCATTAGAACATGTTATAGCAGCGAAAGCCGTTGCTTTTGGTGAAGCTTTAACTCCTCAATTTGGAACTTATACCGACCAAGTAATGCTAAATGCAAGGGTAATGGCCAATGAATTTACCAAAAGGGGATATGATATTATTTCAGGCGGCACAGACAATCATTTAATGCTTATCGACCTAAGAAATAAGAATATTAGTGGAAAAAAAGTAGAAGAAATACTTGGTAAAGCTGATATTACAATCAATAAAAACATGGTTCCTTTTGATGACAAATCTCCATTTGTTACCTCAGGAATAAGGATAGGTACCGCAGCCATTTCAACAAGAGGTCTTATTGAAGACGATATGCTTAAAATTGTAAATTGGATGGATGAATTGATACTAAATCCTGAAGATAGTTTCCTTCAAGAGGAAATTAAAAAACAAGTAAATGAGTACATGTCTTCTTTTCCATTGTCGCATTAATTTTTTTTTACCAGTATTGGGTATTTAGTATATGGTAATTAGTAATTGGTAATTTGTTTGAAACTAACTCATTAACCCTATAACCAATAACTCATCTCTTTACTTTATACTTATTACTAGTTACTCAATACTAATTATTGTCATTTACCGATTAAGCCATTAATTACAGCACTTGCACAGGCGCCACCAAATGCTGCAGGCATATAAGAAATGGTGCCATAAGCTGAACGTTTATAATTTGTTCCATCTGTCATTATTAGGGAAGATTTTGGGGGCAATTCAGGACTGAAAACAGTCTTTATACCTGAATAAATCTTATGTCGTTTTAGTCTTTTTCTCACTACTCGTGAAAATGGACATAAATAGGTTTTGCTAATATCTGTTATAATAATTTGAGTTGGATCCATTTTTCCTCCAGCTCCACCCGAACTAATCAGGCGCGTTTTTTTTCTATATGCAGCAATTAGCAAATTCAATTTTGGTGTGATGCTATCAATAGCATCTATTATATAGTCAAAATTTTGTTCAACCAAAGCACTCGCCATTTCTGGAGATAAAAAGGCTTTAATTGGAAATAATTTAATAGCAGGATTAATTTCCAATAACCTCTTTTCCATTAAATCAACTTTGTATTGACCGTGAGTCGTTGATAATGCTGGTAATTGTCTGTTTCTATTTGTTGGATCCACAACATCACCATCTACTATTGTTAAAGTACCAACACCAGCTCTGGCTAAAAATTCTGCTGCAAAAGAACCAACACCTCCTAACCCTACTACTAATACATGTGATTTTTGTAGTTGATTTAATTTTTCATCACCTATCAATAATGTTGTCCTTGATAACCAACTTAATTCTGACATATTGAAAATTTAAAGTGAAAAACTTTCGCCACAACTGCACGTACGGCTTGCATTCGGATTGTCAAAATAAAATCCTTTTCCTGAAAGGCCCTCAGAAAAATCCAAAGTCGTTCCAAATAAATATAAAATACTTTTAGGGTCTACAACAATTTTGATTCCTTTGTCTATAAATACTTCATCATTCGTAGCGGGTTTATTGTCAAAATCCATCTTGTAAGATAAGCCCGAACAACCGCCACTTGTTACGGAAACTCGTATAAAATAATCTGAATTATAATTTTCTTGGACTATTAACTTTTCTACTCTTATTTTTGCATTTTCAGAAATGTAAATCATATTTCTATCTTTTCTTTTAATTTCTCTTTCAAATTTAATAAAAATCTGTCAATTTAATTTGAATTGATTGTTTATCTTTTTTTTAATAACATTTTTCGGGCCAATTTTGTTACAAAAATTTCCTTAAAAAGGACTAAAAAATTAAATTTATTAGTTTTCAGCATTAAGTTGCTCAATAAGGTAATTTATTTCTTCAATGGTATTGTTTTTTCCTAAACTAAATCGAATGGTTGACTTTGCCTCCTCTTCCGATACACCCATTGCTTTCAATACATGACTTATGCCTTGCTTTGTAGAGGCGCAAGCAGATCCAGTTGAAACAGCTAAAAAGGACTTGGTTTTTTTTATAAATTTTTCAGCTGTAAAATTGTTGAAAGTAAAACTAATCGTATTTGGAAGCCTTTGACTTGATTTTCCATTTATTTTTCCACCTAAAATCAATAGTTCTTTTTCGAGATTTTCCCTTAAATAATTTGTTTTATCGTAATTTAACGACATTTCATTTTTAACAATCTCAGCAGCTTGGCCTAATCCAACTATACCAGGAATATTAAGGGTTCCCGACCTTAAATCGTTTTCCTGACCACCACCGAACATAATTGGTTTTATAGCTACTCTTGGGTTTTTTCGTCGTTTATATATTGCGCCTATTCCTTTAGGACCATAAAATTTATGTGCCGAAAGACATAAAACATCTATTCCAAGTGCTTTAACATCTATAGGGATTTTACCAATAGCCTGTGTGGCATCACTAAATAAAATACTATTTAAAGAATGTACAATTTTGCTTATTTCATAAATGGGTTGTATTACACCAGTCTCATTATTGGCTAAAATTATACAAACTAATATGGTTTTATCGCTAATGACCGATTTAATTAATTCTGGATTAATTATTCCATTTTTATCAGGATTTAAATAATGGACTATTGCGCCTTCATTTTCAAGATGCTTGCATGTTGCCAATACCGCAGGATGTTCTGTTGTTGTTGTAATTATCTCATTGCCTTTTGTTTTGTATGCATTAAAAATACCTATTAAAGCCATGTTTATCGATTCTGTGGCCCCAGATGTAAAAATAATTTCTTCAGCTTCGCAATTTAAAAGCGCTGCTACCTGATTTCTAGATTTATTTACAGCTTCTTCAGCTATCCAACCAAAGCTATGTTGCTTACTCGAACTATTTCCATACTTTTCTGTAAAATAGGGCAACATTGCTTCAAGAACTAAGTCATCAACTTTTGTAGTTGAGTTATTGTCCATATAAATGTTTGGCTTTATCATAATTGTTTTATCCTTTAGTAAATGTACTATTTTTGCTGTTTTTTTTAATTTTTATTGTTTTGTACTTGTAAATATGTTTATTTTGAAAAAAAAATTAAAATGAAAATTGATCATATTGGAATAGCCGTTAAAGATATAGAAGTCTCAAGTGCTTTATTTTCAACTATTTTGAATCGTAAGCCATTTTCTTTTGAACGTGTAGAATCACAAAAACTATCTGCAGTCTTTTTTAAAATGGAAGATACTTCCTTCGAACTTTTAGAACCCATTTCAAGCGATAGTCCAATTTCTAAGTTTTTAGAGAAAAAAGGAGAAGGAATTCATCATGTTGCACTAATCGTTGATGACATAAAGGCGGAAATGGAAAGATTGAAAAATGAAGGTTTTAACCCACTTACGCAAGAACCCTATGTTGGAGCGAACAATAAATTGGTCTGCTTTTTTCACCCAAAAGACACTAACGGTGTTTTAATTGAATTATGTCAACACCAATAGGAGTAATTTTTTTAATATGAATAGTTGATTTTTAACTATTAATTCAATTGAAATTAGAAAAATTCGTATTTGAATTCTATTGTTTCTATAATCGGATTTTTCTCCGAATTTCGGTTAAATTTGTAAATGCTTTTCTTTTTTTCTTTTCCAAGTTCATCAAAAGTGGTCATTGTTCTTTTATAGCCTATTGATGGTAATAATTCTTTAGTTTCTTCTTCAATTATCTGCCCTTTTTCATTAAAATAATACACTGTTTGGTAAACTACCTTAGTAATCATTTTCCTTTTTTCATTTATATACTCAAATTGCCAACTCTGTTGTTCTTTTGTATATAATTGTCCTTTTTCATTGTAAAAATACTTATCTTTCTTTTGATACTCGTATGGTCCCCAATCGTTGTATTCTGGCTCATAAATGGATTGTGCGTATTGTTCTTCCTTGATTTTATTCAATGAGTCATATTGAAAGTTTTTTCTAATTCTTACTTTCGTGTAATAAGTTACAGCCTCTAATGGAAAACCACTTTCGTTATTAAAATATTTTATGGTATACGATTTAGTGCTATCTGTATTGTCTCTATAGTATTCTTCTATAAGATAACCTTTATTATCGTATAATTTGTTAATTGTATTAATTGTGCCAGTTTTTCTGTTTCTTGGAAAATTTATTTGTAATAGTTGATTATCAACATTATAAATATAAAAGGTAGTGTCTTTTAGCCCAATAGCATTCAATTCAATTGTTCTTGTTGTCAGACCTCTTTGATTATTATTTATCGTCTTTACTAGTTGTGAATTCCCTTTTTCATCTACTGAAAAAACCAATGTTGATTTTATAACCTGATTTTGTGCTTTTGTGCCATAAATTAGACTAATTATTATATAACAACATAGAAGTATTTTCTTCATTTTGGTTTTGTTTTTACTGTTAAACTAATTTTCTCAACAGTGTATTTATGTCTGTTTTTTCTAAAATCAACGCTTCTAATTTTGATATTTCTACTCTTTCTTGTGTCATTGTATCCCGTTCTCTTAATGTTACTGTATTGTCCTCAAGTGTTTGATGGTCAACTGTTATGCAATATGGAGTCCCGATTGCATCCATTCTTCTATAACGCTTTCCAATAGCATCTTTTTCCTCGTAAAATGTTTTTCCAACAAACCTCAATTTTTCCAAAATTTCTTTTGCTTTTTCTGGCAATCCGTCTCTTTTTAATAAAGGTAATATAGCCACTTTTATTGGAGCTAAAGCAGGTGGAAGATTAAGTACAATTCTTGTTTCACCTCCTTCTAAAGATTCTTCTTTCAAACTTTCACTTAGTATCCTCAAAAACATTCTGTCTAATCCAATTGATGTTTCAATTACATAAGGTACATAATTTTGGTTGATTTCTGGGTCGAAATATTGTAATTTTTTGCCACTAAATTTTTGATGTTCGGTTAAATCAAAATCTGTTCTACTATGAATGCCTTCTAATTCCTTAAAACCAATAGGAAATTTGAACTGGATATCCTCTGCAGCATTTGCATAATGAGCTAATTTCTCGTGTACATGGAATCTTAAATCTTCTGGATTGCTTCCTAAAGCTAAATGCCATTTTAATCTAATTGCTTTCCACTTTTCAAACCACTCTAATTCCTCACCAGGACGCACGAAAAACTGCATTTCCATTTGTTCAAACTCTCTCATTCTAAAAATAAATTGCCTTGCAACAATCTCATTCCTAAATGCTTTCCCAATTTGAGCAATACCAAACGGTATTTTCATCCTCGCAGATTTCTGCACATTCAAAAAGTTTACAAATATGCCTTGTGCAGTTTCAGGTCTTAAGTATAAATCTGTAGATGTCTCGTCTAAAGCGCCTAATTTTGTACCAAACATAAGGTTAAATTGTCTTACGTCTGTCCAATTTTTAGAGCCACTTACTTCACATGCTATTTCATACTCCTCTATTAATTCTTTATATCGCTTTAAATCTACAGCTGTAGCTGCCTCTCCATAAGCTTTTTCTAAATTCAAATATTTTTGATAATCCCGGCTGGCTTTTCCTTTTTCTTCTGGTAAACTTGTTAGGGCAATACCTTTTTTATTCAATTCCTTTTCTCCTTTTATCCTAAAGCTCTCTATTTTTTCTTCTAATAAAACATCTGCACGATACCTTTTTTTCGAATCTTTATTGTCTATTAAAGGATCACTAAAGCTATCCACGTGCCCCGATGCTTTCCATGTGGTTGGATGCATAAATATTGCAGCATCTAAGCCGACAATATTGTCGTTCATTTGAACCATGCTTTTCCACCAATATTCTTTAATATTGTTTTTTAATTCTACTCCAAAAGGGCCATAATCATAAACGGCTCCTAAGTTGTCATAAATTTCGCTCGAGGGAAATACAAACCCATACTCTTTGCAATGTGATACTATTCTTTGTAGTGTCTCTTTTTCTTCCATTATGCAAAGATAAAATAATTTGAAAAGTACAGGAATTTTTTATACCTATACTTGTTGAAAAGTAACAATAATTAAGTACAGCAATTTTAATTTATTATTTTTGAATTTGTATTAGTTCCGTTTCTTGAATATTAAAATAGTTGATAATCAACTTTTTAACTTAGCATTAAGCATCTTGTCATAAACGGTTTTAATAATGCCTGAGTATTTTACAGGAAATGATCTTACAATTCTATCAGCAATCTCAACCTCAATTCCAATAAGTAATCTTTCTTGCTTTTTCTGAATAGATTGGATTATTTGTCTTGCTGCCTCTTCTGCTGGTATTCGTAATAAGTTTTTTTCAAATTTTTCCAATAATTCTTCCTGTCCGTAATTAATGGAATTTTTTGCAATATTTGTTTTTATTCCTCCAGGGTGAACGCAAGTTACTACAACATTTGATCCAATCATTTCCATTCTCAAGGATTCTGAAAAACCTCTTACTGCAAATTTCGTTGTACAATATGGCACTTGCTCCGAAAGTCCTGTAATACCAAAAAGGCTCGATATATTAACGATTGAAGCTTCTGGTCTTTCAAGTAAAACATCTATAAATGCTTTGGTATGGTTAATAACTCCCCATACGTTTACATCCATTAATAGTTTAAAATCTTCCATTTTTACATCTTTTAATGCAATTTTGCCTAAAGCAAATCCAGCATTATTGATTAATATGTCGATATAACCAAATTGCTTGATAATTTTTTTTGCAAATGCATTAATTTCATTCTCTTTTGCTGCATCAACAGTAAATACATGTATTTCTCCATTTGGAGCCATGCTTTTTGTTTCATTTAATGTTTCGCTATTTTTATCGGTTGCAATTACTATTGCTCCTTTTTCCAAAAGTTGTAATGTCATACACCTACCCATTCCTGAGCCAGCGCCAGTTACTACTGCAATTTTACCTTTTAAATTTTTCATAAACAAATATAATAAAAAAAATAAACAATGCGTGCATTGTATTTGTAAAATTTATGTTTATAAATTTACATCACTTTAATTTATGACTAATAGACAATTATTTCAGCATCTTTTAGCACCAACTAGTCCCTCTGCTTTAATGTTAGAGATTGATAGGGGTGAGGGAATTTATTTGTATGACCCAAATGGGAATAAATATATTGACGCAATTTCGGGTATTGCTGTTAGTGCCTTAGGACATTGTCACCCAAATATTGTAGAGGCAATAAACAAGCAATCTAAAAAATTTATGCATGCAATGGTGTATGGTGAGTTTGTTTTATCGCCACAAACTCAATTAGCAAAATTTATTTGCTCGCTTTTGCCGTCAAATTTACAATCTGTTTATTTTACTAATTCGGGAGCTGAAGCTACTGAAACAGCAATGAAATTAGCAAAAAGGGTAACTGGTAAATCCAATTTTATTGCTTTTAAAAATGCCTATCATGGCAGCACTCAAGGCGCACTTAGTTTGATGGGTAATGAATATTTTAAATCAGCTTTTCGGCCTCTTTTGCCAGGGGTAAAACATATAGAGTATAATAATTTAAAGGATTTATCTTTAATTGACGATAATACAGCAGCTGTATTTTTTGAGCCAATTCAAGCCGAAACTGGTGTGGTAATTCCTGATATTAATTATGTTATTGCTTTACGCCAAAAATGTAATGAAACAAATACTTTATTGGTTTTTGATGAAATTCAAACTGGATGCGGTAGAACGGGATTTTGGTTTGCCTTTGAAAAATATGGTATAGTCCCCGATATATTATTGCTTGCAAAGGGATTAGGTGCAGGTTTGCCATTAGGCGCAGTGATTTCGTCTAAAGAAAACCTGTGGACTTTTACTGAAAATCCTGTTTTGGGCCATATTACCACTTTTGGTGGCAATCCAGTTTGTTGTGCAGCCTCATTGGCAATGTTTGAGACAATAGATCAAGAAAGTCTAATTTCAACCATTTTGAAAAAGGAAGCCTTGTTTTCTAAGTTGTTAAAGCATCCGAAAATTAATGCATTTAATCATGCAGGTTTATTAATGGCCATTCATTTCGAAACTGCAGAATTTAATCAAAAAGTAATTCAAAGATGTATAGAAAAAGGTCTTATTACGGATTGGTTTTTATTTGCTCCTAATGCGTTAAGAATTGCTCCACCGTTGATAATCAACGATAAAGAAATCATTTTGATTTGTGATATTATTTTGGAATCTATTAATGAAATTGATTCATTTGTTTAAAATTCAAATCTAAAATCGATGAAGCGTTTTTTTGTTTCCAACTTATTGTTTCTTGTTTTTGTTAATTTATTGGTTAAGCCGTTTTGGGTTTTTGGAATCGATAGGGTCGTACAGTTAAAAATGGGCACCTCGGCGTATGGAATGTATTTCAGTATTCTAAATTTCTCTCTTTTGTTTTCAATTTTGACAGACTTTGGTATTCAAAATTTTAATACCAAAATGATTGCAGGAAGTAAAGTGCTTGCGAGTAAATACTTCTCTAATTTATTTGTTTTAAAATGCATTTTATCCCTTGTTTATCTTGGTATTACCATCTTCATTTCCAATTGTATTGGCTATAATTTGCAATATCAATTTATTTTGGTGATTCTTATTTTATGCCAAATACTATTGTCTTTTGTATTGTTTTTTCGGTCTGCTATTACCGGTTTTCAAAACTTTAAGCAAGAAGCATTCTTATCAGTCTTGGATAAATTGTTGATGATCGTTTTGGCTTCAACGCTTATTTTCGGTTCTTTTTTTGGAACGAAATTATCTATATTTAATTATTGCCTAATTCAGTTTTTTGCTTATTTAATCACGTTTGGAGTCAGTTTTTATTTCGTAAAAAAATTAAATTTCAATCTTTTTAATGCTATAAATTTTAAAATTGTTTTAATCATTCTAAAGCAAAGTTGGCCTTATGCTTTAATCGTTTTTTTGATGACGATTTATTATAGAATAGATGGATTTTTATTGGAAAGAATGATAAACACAGAGGCTGCAGGTGTGTATGCTAAAAGCTATAGAATTTATGAAGCCGTAAATAATTTTTCCTATTTGTTTTCTGTTTTGCTTTTGCCAATGTTCGCTTCTTTATTGTCAAAAAAGGAAGATTTTAAAGATTTGCTTCGATTGGCTTTAGGTTTGATGGTAGCAATTGGCATACCTTCAATTTTGGTTTTTAATAGCTTTAGTAGCACGCTAATGGAATTGTTTTATAAATCACCTGCGGATGATGTTTTTGGTGTTTTGATGTGTTCTATACTTCCGGTTGGCTTTATTTATATTATTGGCACTTTTTTAGTAGCTGCTGGAAAAATAAAAGTTCTAAATAAAATTGTCTTTGTTGGCGTTTTGGTTAACGTTATTTTAAATGTAGTGCTTATACCAAAATATGGCCCTAAAGGCTCAGCTATTTCAAGTTTAGCAACACAGTCAATAATGGCTTTTTTGCATGTTTTAGTTTTAAAAAAATACTTTCCCCTATCAATTAAAATTATATCCTTTCTTAGGTTTTTAGGATATGCTTGTTTGGTTTACGCTTTAATTTATGTTGTCAATTCTCTTAATTTCACTATTAATTCATGGATATTAATGCTTTTGATTTTTACTATCTCGTTTTTATTATCATTCATTTTTCGTGTTGTTCCCACTAGATTTATGTATAATAAACTGAAAATGACGTAATCCTTATTATTTTTTTTATTTTTGCACCTTAATTTTTTTTATGTTAGAACTTTTTGATATTTGGTTTAAGTGGAAATGGAAAATTGCAATTGTTTGTTCGTTGGCAATTATTGTTAGTTTCATAGTAACTTTGCCCGCTATAATGCCTCCCTATTTTGCATCTAAGGCAGAATTTTACCCAGCAAACCCATCTGCAATTGACCGAAACACCTTGTTTAGCACCGAAAGAGAAAACTATATTGCATATTTCGGCTCTAGCGACGACATAGACAGGATTATTTCGTTGGCTCGGTCTTCCGGGTTAGCAGGCTTGATAATCGATAAATATAAATTACTTGAAGTGTATGATATAGATACAACAAAAGTAAAGCAATGGAAATATGCGGTTAGAAAAGAGTTTGATGACAACTATTCTTCTGCTAAAACAGACAGAAACTCTATAGAAATTAATATTTTGGATACTGATCCATACAGAGCATCGGCCATGGTTAAGGATATTGTTACCTATTTAGATGAAACCAATATGGCCATGATTCAAAAGAATAAAATTAAAACTGCAGAAGAGTTAAAAGAAAAGATAAATCTAAAAACAACGGAAATTGAATTGCTTTCTGATTCATTAAAGGGATTGAGTGGAATTAAATCTCAATTGGTCGCACAAAAGCAAGCAGGTTTGGTGGGTGAAATAAATAGCCTAGAACGCCTTTTGAGCCAATATGAAATATCTAGTAGCTCAAAGTTTGCTTCAGTTTATATGGTTGAAAATCCTTCTCCTGCCGATAAAAAATCAAAACCAGTAAGATGGTTGATTTTGGCTGCAACGGCCATTATTTCCTTTATTTTAATGAGCGTTTTGGCTATTTTAATTGATTTCTTTAAAAAAGAAAGTATAAGTAATGCTTAAAGATTTTGTCCAAAAATATAGTACTTTAATATTTTTTGGATATGGTTTTATAGTTTTAATTGCACTAGCTTTTGGTTTATTATTTAATCAATGGGCTGCCTTTTTTGCACCTGTTTTATTGCTTTTTGTAGCAATAGGATTTTACGATTTTAAATGGTTGTATTTTTTACTTATTCTAGTAATGCCCTTGTCTATTGAGGTAAGTTTACCTGGTGGTTTTAGCACCGACTTGCCCACTGAACCCATCGTTATTGGTTTGATGTTGGTATTTGTATTTACTGCTTTTTTAAATCCAACCATTTTAAAGGGAGATTTTTTTATGCATCCAATTTCTATTTTGCTTGTCATTCATTTTGGTTGGATTTTATCTTCAAGTATATTTTCAACTGATTTTGTCTTGTCCCTTAAGTTTTTGCTTTCTAAATTTTGGTATTTAAGTGTTTTCTATTTTTTAACTGGTTTGATAATAATTAATGAAAGAATTCTTAGAGCCATAATTTGGATAATCTTTATCCCAACTATTGTTGGAATTGTGGTTATTATGGAAAGACATTCTAATTTTGGTTACCTGTTTGAATACATTAACAAGGCTGTTGTGCCGATTTATAGAAACCACGTTAATTATGGTGTTTTTATTACTATGCTAGTGCCTTTGATGGTAATGGGTAGGTTTTGGTATAAAAAAGGGAGTATCATTCGCTTAATTTGGGATTTAGGAATAATTATAACTCTTGTCGGTATTTATTTTACATATACACGTGGAGCTTGGCTAGCACTTTTGGCATGCCCAATCATTTATTTTATTGTAAAAAGGGAAAAAATGAAACAGGTTCTGATGGTTTCAGCCATAAGTGTCACTTTGTTTTTTGGATATTTAATAAGCAATCAAAATTATTTAAGATTTGCTCCTAATTACGAAAGAACCATTTACCACGCTAATCTAAAAGATCATCTTGTGTCTACTTTTTCTGGGCAAGATATGTCAACCATGGAACGATTTTATAGATGGGTGGCTGCATTTAATATGGTTGGAGAAAAGCCTTTATTTGGGTTCGGGCCTAATACTTTTGTCAAAAACTATAAAAGTTATACGGTAAATAGTTTTGTAACTTATATTAGTAGGAATGAAGAAAATTCAACTGTCCACAATTATTTTATTTTACTGTTGGCCGAACAAGGTATTCCTGGTATGCTAATCTTTGCCTTTTGGGTTTTTGTTTTGCTTACCTATGCAGAACGAATTTTTCACCAACAAAAAACAAATAAAGATAAGTGGATTGTAATGGGAGCACTGCTATGTGCTTGTGTTTTTTTAATAAATAACCTTTTTTCCGATTTGCTAGAGGCTAATAAATTAGCACCTTTGTTTTTTATTATGGCAGCAATTCTTGTAAATTGGGACATCAAGTCAAAGCAACTTTTGGAGGCAAATTAGTTTATAGGAATTTACAAGCCAACACACTAATGTCATCATTGAATAAACGATTTTCTTTAAATTTGCTTATATCTTCATGCAAAATTTTAATGAAAATATCTGTGCCATATTTGTGATTTTTTTGACAGAATTTGCTTAATCTATCCATTCCGTATTGTTCTAAATCGTTGTTTTCCAACTCAGTAAGACCATCAGTATAACACAGAATTGTAGTATTTGATCCAATTATTTCTTGTCCAAGTTCAATTTTTGGTAGCTCTTCAAAAGCGCCAAGTAAAGTGCACCCAGTTTTCAGAAATTTCTGTTTCCCATCAGCACTTATTAAAACGGGAGGATTATGTCCAGCATTTAAGTATTCTAGGGTTCGAGTTAATATATTGTATTTAGCTGCAAAGAGGGTAATAAAACTATCACCTTTCGTTATGGAGTATATTTTTCGATTCAACCGCTTCCACATATCAATTGGGTTAAGGTTTAGGCCAACTAAAGCACTCAAAGAAGCTTGAAGGTTTGCCATTACAAGGGCAGCGGCAATCCCCTTGCCTGAAATATCTGCTATGCAAAATAAAAACTCATTTTTGTTGATATGAATTACGTCGTAGTAATCGCCACCAATGCCTTTAAATGGAAGATATAAACCAGAAAATTCATACAATTTATTTTTAGGCAAATTGTTGGGAATCAACATGTTTTGGATTTTTGATGCCAGGTCAATATCTTTATCCAATTGTTTTTTTTCTACTTCCCGCTTGTATAGTCTTTTGTTTTCTATAGCAACTATTATAATATTAGCCAATATCTGAATATACTCAAGTATTTCTTTTGGCTTGAGAATGGACAAGAGTTGGCTTTCTCCAATTAGAATAATGGCTAAAATCTGAAATTTATGATAAACGGGTATTACATGCGTAAAGCCTTCTAAAAAGTTTATTTCCAACGATTTAGGACTTTCAAAGGTTGAAAAGTCTTTAACGAAATTTTCTATTTGACGCAAACTAGGAGCAGGTTTTCCATTTGTTTCCAATAATTCTTTTTGCCATGTTTGGTCAAATTTATAGATACCTACTTGATCTGTTCCTAGTTGGTTTTTTAGAATTTGAAAAAATTGGTGGTATAAATCAGGCGCATGGATATTATCATTAATTGCTTGGGTTAATTTTAAAATGGTACGTAATTGTTCCCTTTGGAAGTTTTCCAAAGTAATTTCTGCCGTTGGTGTCTTTTTGAACGTTTCCACTAAACTCTAAATTCTTATTTTCTAAGGTATGATTTTATTTTAATTTTTAATGCATTTAAAAGTTTTTTTTGAGTTTTGGTTGAATTTTTTAATGTCTTATTTTTGCTAATAGTTGAAAATGAACGACTAATAATTTTATTTTATTTTAAATTTGTTAAACTTTGCTTTATGCTTTATATTTAAAGACTGTTTTTTAAATATAATTGTATTTTTATACTATAAATATTTTAAAATGTACGAAGATTTAGAGCCTGAAGAATTTAAAGAATTGCTGGAGTCAACAAATGATGCTATATTAATTGACGTTAGAACACCGGATGAAGAAGCTGAAAACTCAATTGAAGGGCATATTTTGATCAATGCCTTTAGTCCAAATTTTCCTGATAAAATTATGGAATTGGATAAGGATAAATCCTATTTCATGTATTGTAGGAGTGGCAATAGAAGCGGAAAAGCTTGTGCATTTATGGCGAATAATGGTTTTTCAAAGTTGTTTAATTTGAAAGGCGGTATGCTAGCTTGGGAAATTTATTATTAAATTATGGAATTTTTACTTTCTCCTTGGCCTTGGTATGTTGCTGGTCCTGCCATTAGTGTTATTTTGTTTTTGTTATTATATTTTGGGAAAAAATTTGGGCTTAGTTCAAATTTAAGAACCATGTGTGCCATCGGTGGTGCCGGAAAATTTTCTTCTTTTTTTAATTTTGATTGGAAACAAGATATTTGGAACCTTGTTTTTGTTTTAGGTACTATACTTGGAGGATTTTTTGCATATAATTATTTAACGGAAACTCATGATATTTTATTATCGGCTAAAACCAATGAAGCCTTAAAAGAAATTGGTATTGATCAAAATAACTACTTACCTTCTTTTATCTTAGATGGATTAAAATCAATAAAAGGCATTTTAATTTTATTAGTTGGAGGTTTTTTAATTGGCTTTGGAACAAGGTATGCTAATGGGTGTACCTCAGGACATGCTATTAGTGGTTTATCCAATTTACAGTTGCCATCATTAATTGCTGTAATTGGCTTTTTTATAGGAGGCCTGATTATGACTCATTTCATCATCCCATTTATTTTTTAAAATGAAGTATTTTAAATTTCTTTTACTTGGATTCTTGTTTGGGGTAATTTTAACAAAAGCAGAAGTTTTGTCATGGTATAGAATATATGAGATGTTTCGTTTTGAATCTTTTCACATGTATGGCATTATAGGAAGCGCAGTGGTGCTCGGGATTATTTTTATTCAAATAATTAAACGTATTCGACTTAAATCAATAGATGGCAATGAAATTATAGTAGAAGAAAAAGAAAAAGGCTGGAAACGGTATATTATTGGTGGTATTATTTTTGGATTAGGCTGGGCTTTGGTTGGTGCATGTCCAGGTCCAATATTTATTTTAATAGGCGCTGGTTTTTATCCTTTTTTGGTGGTTTTGGCTGGTGCATTATTGGGTACCTTTTGCTATGGTTTGTTAAAGGATAAATTGCCACATTGATTTATTCGCAAAATTATTCTGCTTTTTAGTCCTTAATTTTTTCTTTTTGTCAACAATGTTCTTTTATTTTTGAATTTATGATAATAATATTAAATATTTATTAAGCATATTGCAAGAAATAGATATATTCATTACCTTTGTGGCGTTCTTATTATTGTGAGGTGATGAAACTGGCAGCCATGCCCTCTTGTCTCGGGGGTGGAGATCACGAAATAAAGATTGGATAGAGCCCTTTAATGGGCAGGGGTTGACCACCAACTTTTGTCTGATTCCTAATCGCTCTTTGGAGGTTCGACTCCTTCCCTTACAGCTTAAAAAAGTCATGTATTTATGCATGACTTTTTTTATTGCTTAACAAATCCAAAACTTCCAAAGGAAGTTTTGATAAAATACATTCCAACTTCTAAATCAGCAACAAGAATTTGATTTTGTCCTTCGATTAAATTGAATTCTTTTATGTTTCGCCCAACAATATCAACGATTTGAACCAATTCATTACCGATTATTTTGTCAAATTGAAAATACAATATGTCTCGTGTTGGGTTTGGAAACAAGTTAAAAGAATTGTCTTTTGCTAGTTTATTTGAAATCCCATTTCCACATGAATTAAAAGAAGGGCCTTCAGCTAAGTTGAAAAAATTGCCATCACAATTGGCTGCAACTCCCCAACTGTAATTGTTGCCACTAATTGTAGGAATAGAAAGTGAATTAGTATTTGATTGATATATCTTCATTTCTTTAGCAGTATTGTCTATAATTGAAATTCGATAACCTGTTGTGCCTCCTACAGAATTCCATGATAGAATAGCGCTGCAGTCGTTGATATTGCTGGATAAATTGCTAGGTTTGACGCAAACCATTTCTTGAGGAATATCGTATTGCGATAAGAAATCCCATATTATTTTGTTTGCGTTGATGTCCTGATTGGTATTGCCTAATATTCCAAAAGGCTTAGCTCCTGGCCAGGTATGACCGCCATAAAGTATTTTATAAAACTCAAATGGGGCATTCGCACCACAACCCAGATAAACTGTTTTAGTTACTCTGCTATTGTCATTTACAGCAAGGTTTGGTAAGGTATCTTCAATTACAATTGGGTCGCATAAATTATCTTTAGTCCAAAATTCAACAACTTTTTTTGTAGATGGAAATTGCCCCGGAATACCATAATAACTTACCACTGGGTCGCTAGTGCCATTCATACACAATATCGGAATACGTCTTGTTGGATTGCAATCGCTAAATACTTCTTGAGTCATGCTCGATGCAACTGGACTAATTGCAGCAATTCTACCAGATAAATCACAGGCTAATCTATAACTCATAAATCCCCCAGCCGAATATCCAATTGAATATACTCTTGTTAAATCAACTGCATAATTAATGGCCATATAATCGATCAATTGACCCAAAAAGCTCACATCATCAACCTTGTTATCGACGCCCATAAAAGTGCCAGCACCCCATCTTTTCTGAATGCCTGTTGGGTAAACAACCATGCAACCCACGGAATCAGCAAATCTATTGAAATTGGTATACGACATTTGGGCACTTCCTGTTAAGGTAAAGCCATGTAAATTTAGCACCAAAGGCATTCCTTCGCTATAATTTGATGGTTTATAAACGATAAAAGACCGGAGTCTTTTGTCAATTTTTAAAATTTTGGAACTTGCTTGAGCAGAAATTTCTTTTTGCAAAAAACAAAAAATAACGATTAGGAGTAAAGATTTGATTTTCATATATATGATTTTGAATTTTAAACAATAAAATTAAACAATTTGTTTTGGATTATCTAACATTTTTTAACCAAATGATTCTCAGACTATTTTTTTAAAAATGTAATTTCGCAACCTAAAATTCTGGAATTATGGACAATATAGAAATTGGAATCTTAAATGATCAAATAAAACAAGAGAGTAGTTTTTTAGATTTAATAAAGGAGGAAGTTGGAAAAAATATTATTGGTCAGAAATACATGACCGATAGACTTTTGTTGGCACTATTATGTCAGGGCCATATTTTATTGGAAGGCGTACCCGGATTGGCCAAAACTTTAGCCATTAAATCACTCTCAGATGCTGTTTCTGTTGGTTTTAGTAGAATTCAGTTTACCCCAGATTTATTGCCTGCTGATATTATTGGCACCATGATTTATAATCAAGGAAAGGGTAATTTCGAAGTTAGAAAAGGACCTATATTTTCAAATTTTATTTTAGCAGACGAAATAAACCGAGCTCCAGCCAAAGTACAAAGTGCATTATTGCAAGCTATGCAAGAAAAGGTAATTACTATTGGTAATGAAACTTTTAAGTTAGAAGAACCTTTTATGGTTATGGCCACTCAAAATCCAATCGAACAAGAGGGAACTTATCCTTTGCCTGAAGCTCAGGTGGATAGGTTTATGCTAAAAATAAAAATTAGCTATCCAGAGTTTGAAGAAGAGCGACAAATTATGAGACAAAATGTTTTGGGTATAGAAAGTAAAATAAATCCTGTAGTAAATGCTAAACAATTAATTGCCGCAAGAACTTTGGTAAAAAAGTGTATATGGATGAAAAAATTGAACAGTATATATTGCATTTGGTTTTTGTAGTCGTAGGCCAGAAAATTATGGATTGAAAGATTTAATGCCCCTAATAAGCTATGGTGGTTCGCCACGTGCTTCTATAAATTTAGCTATGGCAGCAAAGGCGCATGCATTTATGCAAAAAAGAGGTTTCGTAATTCCAGAAGATGTTCGTGCTATTTGCTATGATGTGCTTCGCCATAGAATAGGGATTACTTATGAAGCTGAAGCAGAAAATATAAATAGTGATGATATTATTTCTCAAATTCTAAACAAGGTAAATGTGCCTTAATATGGACTGTAATCGTTGTATTTGTTGCATTATTAAAATTTATTAGTGGATTTAAAGAACTTTTAAAGGGCGTAAGAAAGATTGAGATAAAATCTAAAGGATTGTCTAATCATTTATTTGCAGGCGAATATCATACTGCATTTAAGGGAAAAGGCATGTCTTTTAGTGAGGTAAGAGATTATGCCTTTGGTGATGACATAAAAAACATCGATTGGAATGTAACTGCCCGATTAAATTCGCCTTTTGTTAAAGTTTTTGAGGAGGAAAGAGAACTAACCGTTGTTTTGATGGTAGATATAAGTGCTTCTCTTTTTTAGGCTCTATTCGTAGACAAAAGAATCAACTTATTACCGAATTGTGTGCTGTTTTATCTTTTTCAGCAATTGCAAATAATGACAAAGTTGGTTTATTGTTATTTAGCGATAAAGTTGAAAAATATATTCCTCCGAAAAAAGGGAAAGGACATATTTTGTTGATTATAAGAGAGTTGTTAAATATCGAAAGCAAAGGAACGACAACCAATTTGGCAAATTCTTTAGAGTTTTTAAATAATGTGGTGAAGAAAAAAGCATTGTATTTATTTTATCAGACTTTCTTACATCTGATTTTGAAAAACAATTAACGCATTCTAAAAGAAAACATGATATGATAGGGATTCAAGTATTTGACCCTATAGATGCAACACTTCCAGATGTTGGCCTAATCGAAATTTTAGATGTGGAGTCTGGTCAAAAAAGATGGATAGATACTTCAAATGCTCAAACAAGATATGACTATCATAAGCAGTTCATTTTCAACACTAATTTGTTTAAAAATGCATTTTTAAAGGCCGGAGCAGATACCATTTCCATTTCTACTAAAGAAGATTATATAAAACCATTAATTAAATTTTTCAAAAATAGGGTTTGATTAAATTGTACGCCATATTATTTTTGATAATGATACCCTTAATGGTAGATAGTCAAACGATTAGGGTAAAGTTGGATACCGCTAATCACCTTATTGCAGACTGGATAACACTTACCTTTACGGCCGAAGTGCCAAAAAATGAGTCATTGACTTGGACGGATTTTAAAATGAATAACACAAGTTTTGATACCGTTTATTTGGATAAAATAGATACAAGCATTCAGGGTAATTTTAATAAATACACACAAAGAGTAATTCTTACTTGCTATGATACAGGATGGCAAGAAATTCCGTCTTTTAATTTTTCACAAACAAATGATTCTTCTTCTAGTTATCTAAAAACAAACAAAATACCTGTTTTTATAGGGACAATTCGGTAGACACAACCAAAGGATTGAAAGTAATAAAATCGCCAATTGGTGTTGAAATGCCTAAATACGGATGGGTAAAATGGGTTTTATTGGGCTTAATTATTTTTTCAATAATGGCTGTAATCGTTTATTTTATTACGATTAGAAAAAAATCAGTTAAAATAGAATCTAAAAAAGATTCAATTTTAATTTCTCCTTATCAAAAAGCAATTAATGCATTTGAAGCATTGTCTATTGAAAAATCGTGGCTTACAAAAGGGGAGAAATATTTTTATACTCAAGTATCGGATATTATAAGAATATATCTAAAAGAGGCGAAGTCAATAAAAACAATTGAACGGTCTTCAACAGATATATTGTTTGATTTTGAAAAAAGAGGTTTTGGTCAAAATAACTTGGAAGAATTAAAGGATTATTGAATTTGTCTGATAAAGTAAAATTTGCAAAAGCATTACCTGAAGAAGAGTATCATCTATCGATAATTACCGATGGAATTAAATTTATTAACGACTTAAATGAGAATCAAAGTGTTTAGTAATTTTAGTTTTGCCCATCCATGGTTTTTCTGTTGCTTATTTTAGTGCTTTTTATTTATATAAATTAAATAAAACCAAAGCAACAAGTGGAATTCAGCTAAAATTATCGAATATAAAACAATTTCAAAGTGATACTAGTAGCTGGAAATTTAAGTTGTTGAAAATACACGATGTCCTATGGTTAATGGCTTTTGTGTTGATGGTAATCGCCTTGGCAAGGCCGCAAAAATCGATGAGTGGCAATAGTGTAAATTCAGAAGGCATTGATATTGTGCTGTCTCTCGATATTTCTAGTAGTATGTTGGCTAAAGATTTTAAACCTGACAGGTTGGAAGCAGCTAAACAGGTGGCTAAAAAGTTTTATCGCCGGCCGACCAAAATGATAGAATTGGATTGGTTGTTTTTGCTGGCGAAAGTTTTACCCAGTGTCCCATTACAACCGACCATGATGTATTGATAAACTTATTTCGAAATATACAAAGTAGGATAGTGGATGATGGCACCGCTATTGGTATGGGTTTGGCTACTGCAGTACCCGCTTAGTGGATAGCAAAGCGAAAAGCAAAGTAGTGATTTTGATGACGGATGGAATTAATAATGCAGGATATATCGATCCTATTTCGGCGATAGAATTAGCAAAATCAAACGGAGTAAGGGTATATACCATTGGTATAGGTTCGAAGGGAAAAGCACTTTATCCTGAAATGGACGCTTTTGGGGAAATATATTATAGAAAAATGGATGTGCAAATAGATGAAGAACTTTTAAAAAAAGTGGCTGAATCAACTAATGGAAAATATTTTAGAGCAACTGATGGCAATAAGCTTAAGAAATATATCACAATATCGACAATCTAGAAAAATCTAAAATTAAAATGGAAAGCTATGAACAAAAGAAGAATTATTTTTTTCCTTTTGTGGGTTTGGGTATTTTTGTTTGATTTTATTGTTTTTAATTAAAATATCTTTTACCAAATACACTATGATGCAATTCGAAAAACCGGCATATTTTGTACTTCTTTGGTTAATTCCAATACTATGGTGGGTGTCTTTCGATTTTTTGCGAAGACAGCGTTTGAAATTAGAGGCTATTGGTGACAAAGATTTGGTGAGAATCTATTTATTGGAAAAAAGATAAAACCTTATTTATAAGGACAATTTTGTTTCTACTTGCTCTTATATTTTTTATTTTAGGATTAGCAAATCCTCGAATGGGTAAAAAGAATCAACGATTGCCAATACAGGTGTTGATGTGATAATTGCCTTAGATATTTCAAAAGTATGATGGCGGAAGATATTAAACCTAACAGACTTGAACGGGCAAAGGCGTTGGTTTCTAGCATAATAGATCAGTTTCATGGACATCGTGTCGGTTTTGTTGTATTTGCGGGAAATGCTTATTTGCAAATGCCGCTAACCGTTGATTATAGTGCATTTAATATGTATTTAGAAAATGCAGTTCCCTCCCTAATTCAGAACCAAGGAACCGATATTGGAGCTGCCATTGACGTGTCAGAGCATGCATTTGTAAGTGGAGATAAAAATTTTAAAACCTTATTATTAATTTCGGATGGAGAAACTTTTAATAAAGAAGCGCTTAAAAAGGCAAAGGCAGCTTTTAAAAAATGGAACAAGAATTTACACTATCGGTGTAGGAGAAACGAAAGGAAGCACAATTCCAGAGTATGATGATAACAATAATTTTATAGAGTTTAAAAGGATGAAAATGGAAAGGAAGTAATTTCTATTATAAATGAAAAAATTAAAGGAAATAGCCAAAGCTGGTGGCGGTGAATATTTCACTTAACAGGAAGAAAAAACACTAAAAAAGCGGTTGTTGATGCAATTGACAAACAGGAGAAACGAAAGTACAAGGAAAAATTATTCCTTGACTATGTAAGCAAATTCCAATATTTTATTGGAATAGGTTTATTCTTTTTAATGCTTTCATTCTTTGGCAAATCGTTGAATACCTACATTTTAAATCGTTTAAAAGAAAAAATAGAAATGAGGGTAATTTTTGTTTGTTTTTGTTTTTTGGATTATTTGGCAATAAGAAAGAAAATGCCATTTTGAAATATTTAAAGAATGGCAATCAATTTTATAAGGAAAAGGATTACAAACTCGCTGCACAACATTACAAAAGTGCGTTGGAATTGGACTCTGTAAATGCGATTGGTTTAAATAATTATGGTGTTGCATTATATAAATTAAAAGATTACAAAAATGCAATTGGTAGTTTTACTCTTGCAACTATTCGATTGAATGATTTAACACATCGAGGAAGGGCATTTCATAATTTGGGGAAATGCTATTACCATCAAAAGATTTTCAGAATGCGATAACTGCTTATAAATCGGCTTTAAAATTGATTCCCAATGATCAAAACACTCGGTATAACCTTATTTTGACTATGAAAGATTACAAAAGAAATCTAAGGAGGACGAAAAAGATAAAAAGAATCAAGATAAAAAGATAAAAGAAAGGGAAAACCAAGACAAAAGGATAAAGAAAAAAGGATCGAAGACAAGGAAAATCAAGACAAAAAGGAAGAGCAAAAAAGGATAAGCAGGATGACAAAAGGAAAAGGAAACACCTCAACAAAAGATGAATAAAGAGCAGGAGAAGCGACTCATGCAAGCCCTAAAAATGAAGAACAAAAGGTTCAACAAAAACTATATAAGGGAAATGCGGAGGCACAACAAAATGGCAAAAACGGAAAGGATTGGTAAAGTATAAATACATATCGAAATTAAATTGGCTGAAATCGTTGTATTTATTGATTTTATGGTATTTGTAATGCCGCAAATTTCAAATCCTCAGCAGGTAAGTTTTTTATGCAATTGCATCTAAAAGCACAATAAGTGTTGGGGATAAAATTGAAATTGCATATATAATTGAAAATGCAGACTTTACGATCTTGTAACACTAAATTGGAGTGTTCATTTTGAAATTTTTGTATGGCTAAGTAGATTTTCAAATTATGAGGTAATTAATGGTAAAATATCTTAAAAAGACATTCTCTTATTTACTAAAGGCAACTAAAGCTGGAAAGATAAAAATAAAGGTGCAACTGCAATTATAAATGGCAAATCCTTTAAATCCAATGATTTGACTATAAACATTGTAAGTCAGGCGAGCCAATTAATAATACATGATCTACTCCAAAACCCAATAATAATAGCAATGCGCCATCAAAAGAGGATGAAAACCAATCGATAGAGGAACAAGTTAAATCTAATATTTTGTAAGGGCATTTGTCGACAAACATCTGTTTTTGAAGGGGCAGCAAGTGGTTTTGACTTTTAAGGTATTTTATTTAATCCGTGTGGAGGATTTACAAATTGCCAAAATCCATCGTTCAAAAAATTTCTATTCCTATGATATGGAAATTGACAAATCAATACAAGAACAACACGAAGAAAAGTATAATGGCAAATTGTATAACTGTCAAACTTTCATGAAAGTAGGTTTATTTCCTATTAAATCTGGTGATTTTGTAATTGATCCAATTGAATTGAGTTGTGTTATTCCAATAATGATTGGTCCTGCTGGTTTTAAAATCCAAGACTTTAAAGTTAAAATTCAAAGTGAGCCCATTACCATCCGAGTTAAACCCTTGGGCAATGGAATAAAACCAGATGATTTTTGTGGAGGAATCGGAAAATTTTCTTTTATTGCCGAATTTGATAAAGATGAAGTGAAAGCGGGCGAGCCTTTAAACTATTCAGTGAAAGTACGAGGAAAGGGCAATATAAAATTGTTGAATTTGCAAAAACCTGTTTTTCCAGCTGAATTTGAAGTGTATAATCCAAAAATAAAAGAAGAAATAAATACCCAAACAGGTGATGTTGTCGGGATGAAACAATTTGAATACCTCGTTTTGCCACAAAAGGCAGGAAATTATACGATTCCAAGCTATTCCATATCTTATTTTGATGGAAAACAGGATTATAATAGAGTCGTTTTTCCTGAGAAACAATAAAAGTAGTTGTAATGTGGAATGAAGAGGAAAGGATGATTTGGATGAGGGCGAAAAGGAAAGAAAAAGTCGAGTGCTCAAAAGAATAGAAAAATTGTTTTCTAAACAAAAAAGTGGGTCTACATCATTTTTGGATCAATTGGTTTTATGTTGCAATGGTTTTGCCAATTTTATTATTTCTAGGCTTTTGGTTAAAATGGAAATAAAAAAGCAATAAGAATATAAACAAAAATGCTAGTAAAATAAACGATTACAAAGAATTGGCAGAAGCAAAGAAGCACTTAGACCAGCAAGAAGAAAAACCATTTTATAAAGCCATTAGCGAGGCAATGTTGGGATACATGACAACTAAAACTGGCACCACTTTTTATGTAATAAGCAAAGAAAAGATGATGGAATTGTTTGCAAAATTTGAACTTGATGTGGATAGTAAAAAATAAATACATTGCCATTTTGGAGCAATGTGAACGGGCTTTGTTTTCACCTTTTAAGTGACAAGGGTTGGAATGAATGGATTATATGTGGAAGCGCTTAATTTACTGGAGCATTTGGATGAACAATTTAAAAGCTAGAAAATGCGTAAATCAATTGTTTTTATCGTTTTGAATTTCCTTTTTCTATTTGTATATGGAAATGAAAAGGAGATGCAGCCATTTTTAAACAAGCCAATGATGCTTATGATAAAGGAGAATATGCAACTTCTCTCCAATTGTATAAACAGCTGAATAACAACGATATTGTATTTTATAATATGGCAAATGCCTATTTAAAATTAGGGAGATACAACAAGAAGCATATTGTATTTTTGAAAGGGCATTAAATATAAATCCAAGTAATAATGATGCTAGAAAAAATTTGGAAACCTTAGAATTAATTAATTTATCGTATAAGACCGATATAAAGGATTCGATTATTTTAAACAGTTTAATAGGAAACATATTGCCAAATCATTCAAATTCCTTTACTTATTTATTGATAATAGTTTTTTGGTGTAGTGTCTTGTTTTTATATTTAGCTATAAAGTCAAATCTTAAAGAGCGAAAAGTTATATTTTATTGTTTAAGTATTTTACTTTTTATATTGGCTATTTTTTTGTATTTAATTTAACGTATAAAACATACCAAATAGAACAAAATACAAAAAGTGCAATTGTAATAAAATCAACGATTTTGAAAGAGCAAGCCCATTTATTGTCGAATAATGTTGTTCAATTTCCAAAAGGGTTGAAAGTATATATATGCGAAAGAAGAGGCGATTGGCAAAAGGTATTATTGCCGATGGAGTTACGCTTGGATAGAAAAATCGAGTATTGAAGAATATAGTTTTTGTTTTTACGAACCTACCCTATAAAGTGTAAGTTGAAAAAGTTAATCCTGCATGCTGGCTTATAATGAAGATTAAGGTTCTTTTATTCCTTGTTTTAAAGCAGTTCGGGTATAAATTGCTGATTTATATTGCTGGGATTAAAAAAATCATTTTGGCACTTTTAAAACTGGAATAATCGCTTGTAATCGTTTTGTTTGTTGCTTTTTCTAATCCAAATACTTGCCTACAATTGGCAATCTGCGGCCCATGCCAAAGGCTTTTTGAGATACACGTATCATTGGTGGTGTTTGATAACGTTTGAATTCGGCACGGTTTACCATTTTCAATACGCGTTGCACCAAAGCAGGTTCATAACCTTTTTCTATAAGCTCATCTAGTCCAAGTTCATTTTCTATGTAATCGTACAATAATGGGTCTAAAATTGAATATTCGGGTAGGAATCCGAATCTTTTTGGATAGTCGCAATTCTGCACTTGGTGCTGTGTAAAATGTGTTGGAATAATTGTTTTTTCTTTATTTATTACCTCACATACTTTGTAAACTTCTGTTTTATATACATCGCCAATACACCAATGCCACCACACAAATCGCCATACAAAGTGCCATAGCCAACTGCTGCTTCGCTCTTATTCGTTGTATTTAGTAGGGATATAGCCAAATTTATTACTCAATGCCATCAAATAATTTCCTCTGATACGTGCTTGTATATTTTCTTCCGTTTACGTTGGGCGGAAGATTTTCAAAATGTGGGTTTAGCATTTTTCATAAGCATCATATACGTCTTTAATCGGAATTATCTTGTAAGGGGAATTCAAATTTTTAACCAATTCCATCGAATCATCTACCGAATGGTTGGAGCTGTATTGCGAAGGCATTTAACACAGAAAGCACATTTTCGGATCCTAATGCTTCGAAGTGAAGGCTACGGTAAGCGCCGAATCTACACCGCCTGATAAGCCGACAATTGCTTTTTTAAAGCCTAGTTTTTGAAATAATCCTAATGCCTATTACTATGGCATCTTTTATTAATTGATACTTTTCTTTAGGTTGTTGAGCAGAAATTGGATGATTTCCATTTTGAATTTTATTTAAATCGAATATTTCTATACATTCTTCGAAATAAAGCATTTCTCTAATTATATTTCCTTGTTTATCAACGACTAACGAACCTCCATCAAAAATAATATCGGTTTGAGCACCTACTTGGTTGGCGTAAAAAATGGTGTTTTATACCTTAATGCATTTGCTTTTACAATGTCAATTCTTTCAGCAGCATGGCTATAAGTGAATGGTGAAGCCGAAAGATTAATCATTATATCGGGACCTTGTTTTGCCAGCTCATCCATTGGGCAAACGGTATAAAGTGGGTTTTCATTACCAATATTCCAAATGTCTTCACAAATAGTTATAGCGATTTTTATGCCTTTATATTCTACGGTTGAAAATTCGGTAGCAGGTTCAAAATAACGGTATTCATCGAATATATCGTAAGTTGGCAATAAGCCTTATTAGCAGTATGAATTATTTTTCCACCATCTAAAAGAAAAGCAGAATTGTATAAATCTTTACCTTGAATATTTGGATTGAATGAAGGGGAACCAACAATAACACCAATTTTTCGATTTGCAAATTGTGCAATTCTATCTACAGTTTGTAAAGCCACTTTTGTGAATTGCTTATAGTCTAGAAAATCTCTTGTTGGATAACCACATACTGAAAGTTCAGGAAATACAATGAGGTCGGCATTCCCTGTAATCGCTTGTGTTTATTGCATTGGTGATGTTTTTGTAGGTGCCTTCAAAGTCTCCAATGAAAGGGTTAAGTTGTGCAATTGCTATTTTCATTTTCATTTTTAATTAAAAAGTATAAAAAAATCCGCATAGGCGGGATTAATTATGTATTATAATCTTCATTTTGCGATTAAAATAAAACACCAATTCTGATTCCGAAATTACGAGTAGCTACTCTTTCTTTATCATCATCATCTAATTGATTAATGAAACCATTGGTGAAAAATAAGCCACCAACTAAGGCAGTATTTTCTGTCATTGAATATTCTAAACCAGCTTCGAAAGACAAACCTAAATCGAATGGATTGATATTTTTAATTTTATTTGGATAAAAAATCTAAATTTTTGGCATCAATATTTTCTTCATTTATAATTACAACATCATCAATTGATTTTGTTAAATCGGCTCTTCTTCTAATTGTAAAAGCAGGAATGACTCCTAAAGAACCATAATAGGTAATGTATCCAACCTCATTAGAACGCAATTTGAGGGCCATTGGTATTTGTAAATGTTGAGTTTTGGTTGTCATTGTAGTTACAATATTACGGGTTATGGTGTCAAATGGAGGAAGTCGGAAGGTATTATTATTAAAAATCCCAAATCTCTCTCCACCACCACCAAGGTCGATTATTTCGTCTTGTGTGCCAGTGCCAACTAATTTACCGCCATCTAAAGTTAAAAGTAAACCTGTAGAAAGAGCATATCGTGAATTGTTACCAAACTTATAATCAATTAATACACCATAATTCAGGGCGAATCGTGCTCCACCGCTTTCGTGAGCTGTATTATCAGGTTTCCACCAAGTAAGACCAGGGCTTGCAGTGAATCCAAATCTCAAATTTTCGTTTTGTCCTTTAACAATTTGTAAAGAAAAAATAGCAATTAAAATAAAAAGTATTCGTTTCATAAATGTATTTTTGTAATTATTTTACAAATTTAATCAATTAACTTAAATGTTGATACATAATTCATATTTTATAAGAGCAAGTATTTTTTTATATTTTTATTAAGCATTTCTTCTTGCAAATGGTTTGGAGGTAAAGAGAATGGTCAAATTAATACGGGCACAGCTGAGGATTTTAAATCAGTAAAAATTGAGATTTGAAGAAGAGTTGTTTAAAATAGCACCCAATAATTTGCTAGAAGGATTACAGGCATTAAGAAAGAAGAATCCTGATTTTTATGATATTTATTTTGAGCGCGTATTGCAAGTAACATCAAATGCTGGAGATTATAATAGTTATACGCCTTTAGTGCTCGATTTTTTAACAAATAAATACGTTAAAGGACTTTATGATACGACACAATCTCATTTTCCAGATTTAAAACAGTTTGAATCGGAAATGAATAAAGCTATGAAAAACTATGTTAAGCATTTTCCAGATAGTACGGTGCCTACTATTTATACTTTTATTTCAGAATTTGGAAATCAAGCATTTACTTTTGAAAAATGCTTGGGTGTTGGAATTGACATGTATTTAGGTGTTGATTATCCGTACTATAAGTCATCAGATTTGAATTTTCCTGCTTTTATGGTGGAGCGATTTACCCCAAAAATATGGTTATAAATGCTGTAAACGTGATGTCTACTGATTTAATGACTGAATTGCCTCAAAATGGTTTTTGTTAGATCATATGATTTATTATGGCAAGTCGTGTTATTTTATGGAAAAAATATTGCCTTTTAGGAAGCAATATGAATTGATTAATTATTCTAAGGAAAATTGGGAATGGTGCGAATTAAATGAAGGCAGAATTTGGGAGTTTTTGTTGGAAAAGAATTATTATTTAGTCCAGGTATGTTAGATTTTAAAAAGTATTTGGAGGACGCACCTACCACCTCAGGAATGCCTGCAGGTGCCCCGGGCAAGGTAGGCGTTTGGACTGGATGGATGATCGTGAGGAAATACATGCAGGAAAACCCAAATGTCAGTTTGAGTGAATTGATGAAAATGGATAATTCAAGAGCAATTTTGGAAGGTTCGGGTTATAAACCGAGAGTAACGAAATGATTTTCTAATTAGCAATTAATAAATTTGTTGTAATCGTTGTAAAATAAGGAAAATTATAAAAATTAGAGTATGAAAATTAGATTACATAAGCTAAAAATTACTCCCAACTACTACACCAAAAAAAGTATTTCCAACTCCATTTTTGTTTTTACCAAACATGGGTTCGTAATTTAAATACATACCGACCGTTATTTTTTCCCATGGGCGTGCCTCGTACATACAGGAGGCAACTAATCCAGCTGCAATGGATTTGTCTTTTTCAAAAATGTTTGGTCCTTTTTTTCTGAATAAGTAGGCAAATTGTGGTCCACCGCCAATCTGAAATTCATGTTTTGGCTTTCGTATTGGCACATAATAAATAGAAGCATTCGTTTTTTGGAATAAATATCGTTTTACCAATAAATAGTTTTCGTCCTCCTCTTTATTGAATTGGCTACTATGCACCACGCCATGTTTGAATAAGAAATCGATTTTTTCGGTCAATTGCCGTTCTACGAAGCCATTAAAATCAAAGCCTGCCGATTTGGCAAGTCCATTATTTCCAGCTCCAATAAAAACGCCAATAGTTGTTTTTGGTCGTTTAGGAACAATGGTATCTTGACCAAATACGAAAAGTGGAATTAGGCAAATAGAAAGTAAAAAAAGCTTTTTCAAGAATAATATTTCTCGAATTTACTTAATTTGCAACAATCTCAAAACTTCTTTTAACAAAATTTGTTAGATCCTCTCCTTTTAGCATGTTTTGTGATAGCATTGCTAGATCGTATAATTGCTTTGTAAGTCGTTGTTTTTCAACGTCATCTTTTTCTAGAAGCGCAATATTTATAGGGTGATTTGAGTTGATTATTAAATTGAATTTTTCTGGAAAATCGCCCATCATAAACATATTATTTCCACCTGAAGCTTGCATTTCCTTCATTCTACGCATAAATTCATCTCGAGTAATCATTACTGGTGAATCACTTGGTGAAAGCGGTTTTAGTTCTACATTAATAGTGTTTTTATCAACGCTTTTTTCAAAAGTCTCTTTAAGCAGATTTTGTTGATCTTCGGTTAAAATGGATTCTCTTTTTTCGTCTTTTTCGATTAAATTATCTACGATGTCGGCATCTACTCTTTTAAAACGAGTTTTTTCAAGTTTAGACTCCATTTGTTGTATAAAATGATTGTCGATAACAGTATCAAATTTCAAAACATCGTAACCGCTTTCTTTTACATTTTGAACATAACTGTGTTGATGTTCAGGATCAACGGTATAAAGAATAATCAAATCGCCATTTTTATCGGTTTGAAGAGGGGCAATTTTTGTTTTATATTCCTCAATAGTTTGGAATTGTTTGTCGGTATTTTCAAGCAAGCAGAAACCATTTGAGCGCCCATAAAATTTTTCATCGCTCAACATGCCATATTTGACAAAAAGACCAATGTCATTCCATTTCTCTTCAAAAGCTTTTCGGTCGCTATTAAATAACTCCTGTAATTTATCAGATACTTTTTTTGAAATATGGCTATTTATTTTTTTTACGTTACCATCACTTTGCAAATAACTTCTCGATACATTTAATGGAATATCAGGCGAATCGATTACTCCGTGCAATAAAGTAAGGTATTCTGGAACAATTTCTCCTACATTATCGGTTACAAATACTTGATTTGAATAAAGGTGTATTTTATTTTTTCTACTTGATAAGATTGGTTTAATTTTGGAAAATAAAGTATACCTGTCAGGTTGAAAGGATAATCTACATTTAAATGAATCCAAAACAAGGGGTCGTTAGAAAAAGGATATAATTCTTTATAGAATTTTAAATAATCCTCGTCCGTTAGGGTGCTAGGCGCTTTTGTCCAAGCGGGTTCAGTATTATTAATTATCTCTGGTTCAACTGGTTTTTCTGCTTTTTTATCTTCTTCTGATTGATATTTTGTGCCGAATTCGATAGGAATAGGTAAAAATTTACAATATTTGGTAAGCAATGTTTTGATTCTGTGCTCTTCCAAAAATTCTATCGATTCCTCATTTATATGCAAAACGATGTCTGTCCCTCTTTCTGCTTTTTCTATTTCTTCTAATTGAAATTCTGGGCTTCCATCACATTCCCACCTTACTGCTGGTTCGTCTTTGTGTGATTTTGAGAATATTTCCACCTTTTCTGAAACCATGAAGGAGGAATAAAACCCCAATCCAAAATGACCAATTATTGTTTTTCCATCTTCAACACCTTTGAATTTTTCCAAAAATTCGCCCGCACTTGAAAATGCAATTTGATTGATGTATTTTTTAATTTCATCGGCAGTCATACCAATTCCACTGTCAGAAATGGTAAGTGTTTTAAGCTCTTTATTGATTTTTACTTTTACATTTATATCGGCCAATTCCCCTTTGAATTCGCCCATTGAAGCGAGGCCTTTGAGTTTTTGAGTAGCATCTACCGCATTTGAAACTAATTCACGAAGAAAAATCTCGTGATCAGAGTATAGAAATTTTTTGATAATTGGGAATATGTTTTCCGACTGAACATTAATTGTACCTTTTTCCATAGTATTGCCTTTCGATTTTTTAGAATAGATTTATTTTAAATAAATTATGATATAAATAAATGGTTTAGGCAACCAAGTTCAAAAGATATGCCAAGCATTATTTGCTGACAAATTGACAAGCATTTGAATGCTTTATGCGGAATTTGTAGTAAGAAATGAAAATTTGACAAAAAAATTAACCTAAATCGGCGAGTAGTAATTTTCCATTTAATTTAAAAAAGGAAAAGAAAATCACTTTTGCTGTATTGTCTTCTGCCGATATATATTCAACTCTTAGTGTGTACCAATCATTTTTGCCCATTCGTTCTTTGGCAAATGCTGCTATTTTATAATTTGGGTCGCTTGCCATATCTCGGATTCGGATTCCAAGTATATCATAATATGCTTTATCCTCATCAATACTTAAATCGAGTGTCTCTTTCCATCTCCTTGGTGAATTTTCGGTATTGCACAATACATTTTTTGGAAATGCTTGCAATAATTCCAAACTATCAGAGGTAACACCCAATACTAAATTGCGGAATGCTTCTTCTGTGGCATATTGGTCTGGTTCTTGCGCAAAACTTTGAAAAGAAAATAGGGCTAGAATAAGTGCAATTAAAATTTTCATAGCAAAATACATTTAAAGTTTAAATATATTAACAATTATGCAATTATTGTACCGAAAGTTTGTTTCGAGGGAATTATTAATCCCACTCACCTACAACAGTTATTCCGCCTTTTACTTTCTGTCCTAATTTCACATTTATTTTTGTGTCTAAAGGAAGAAAAAGGTCAACACGCGAGCCAAATTTAATAAATCCAAAATCTAAACCTTGCTTCACGTCATCACCTTCTTCCAAATTGTATACAATTCGTCGGGCAACTTTTCCAGCAATTTGTCGCATCATTACTTCAACGGTTCCATTGTCGATTACAATCGTTGTTCTTTCGTTTTCGGTAGATGATTTTGGATGCCAAGCTACCAAATATTTACCTGGATGGTAGGCAGTATATTTTACCTCACCACCAATGGGAGTTCTGTTTACATGCACATTTGAAGGCGACATAAATATTGAAACTTGGATTTTTTTTTCTGAAAAATATTCGTCTACATCTACCTCTTCAATTACCACTACTTTTCCGTCAGCAGGAGCAATTATTTTGTTGTCGTCTGTTATAATATTTCTTTTTGGATTTCTGAAAAAATACAAAACAAAGCAAAAGAAAAAGATGGACCAAGCCAAGAATCCATTTTCAATCCATTTGTTAATGTCTAATATTTTAATCAGTAGAACATTTATAAGCAATAAAGCTAAAAATGTGGTAATAACTATTTTCCTACCTTCTTTATGTATATAAGTAAAATTCATTATGCAAAACTAAGATTTTTAAGTTATAAAGTAAATATTGTTATTTTATCTAAACGATAACATACCATTTTGTAAAATGTTTGCTGTTATAGAGCAAATATAGTGATATATAATGTATTTGCTGGCAATGCAAACAAAAGCCCATCAAAACGGTCTAAAAAACCACCATGTCCAGGCAATGCGTTGCCACTATCTTTAATTTGTAAGTTTCTTTTTATCATCGATTCGGCCAAATCGCCATAAGTACTTAGTATAGAAGTAATAATTGCCATGGCTATATAATGAATTAAGCTCACTTCTTTTTGACCAATAAGTGGCATTATCCAATGTGCTAAAAAAGCAAAAAGAATAGTGAACACAAATCCACCTATAAAACCTTCCCAAGTTTTTTTAGGAGAAATTCTTTCAAATAATTTTGTTTTACCAAAATACTTTCCAATTAAATAGGCCCAACTGTCATTAGCCCAAGCAAAAAATAGAATGGACAAAAGATATTTGTATTCGTAGCCGCCACCTCTAAAAACCAAAAAACTAGCTGAGCTGAGCGGAACAGCGAGATAGAATAAACCCATTGCATTGAAAACGGTATTTGTAAATGGTGTGGGTGCTTTGGTATACATCTCGATGATAAACCAAGCTAAAGGGAATGCGGCAACTACAGACATATACACCATAGGAATAATTTTAGCAGCTACCAAAAAAACCACACCTATAATCATTAATGCAAATGTTGTATTTATAAATTTATATGCTTTTTTCCATCCATCAGAAGAACTTAATCGACTTTCGATGATTTGTTGATATTCGCGAATGCATAACACGGTAATGAGTGAAAATAAGGCGATGAAAGAAAATTGATTCCAAACGACAGCACTAATGATGATGCCCACAAAAAAAATACCTGTTATCAATCTTTGAGTTATATTATTCATAATGCTAAATTTTGGATGATTTGAGTTGCTCTTATTATGTCTGATTGTAGTACTAAAATTTCAATTTCGCCGATCATTACATAAGCGGCATCTTTTTTATTCAATATTTTACATAAAATTTCCTCCTCTTCTAAAAATGATTTTACCATTTCAGCCTTGTAATCCTCTTTGAATGCTGCTATTTTAATCCATTGTTCGCTCATAATTTTCATTTTGTTGTTTTGAAATAGAATGAAAGGTAAACATTAAAATAAGAAAAAAAACAGTAAAAAGCACCGTATTTGTTGGTGAAATAGAATTCGTGTCAGTCGATTCAATATTGATGTTTTTATTAAATAATGCATAATACATAAAGGCGGCTTGTAAACCATTGAAAATAAAATGCGCAAAAATACTGTACCAAATACTGCCACCCCAAACCACTAAATAACCAAAAATGACACCTAAGGCGGCACGAGGGAAGAAGCCATAAAAATCACCATGGATTATGCTAAAAATTAGGGCACTTATTAAAATGCCGACATGTATATTCTTTGATTGATCAATGATTAATTTTTGTAATGCACCTCGAAAGAAAATTTCCTCACAAAAAGCAGGCAAAATAGCAATCATTAAAAAATTAATACAAAAAACCAGGGGAGATTTGTTGTTTAATAATGCATTTATAATTTCTTCTCCTTGTTTTGTAATGTTCCTTAATTCTTTTTCTATGTTTGGGTTAATAAATTCAATATTGGTATTTAATTCGTGGATTATGAAAGCTAAAGGAAGAAAAAATAAAACGATGCCTGGTATAAAACCCAAAAGACGTAGGGTTGGTTTTTGATTGCCTAATATATATATGAATGAATTGCCAGTTTTTAATTTGCTAAAAAGCAATGCAGGAATTAAAAAAGTACAAATCGTGCTTATGATTTGTACTAATCGAATAGCATTTAGGTCTTTGGGGTGAGTTTGAATAAAATCGGACATGCCGATACTAAAAGCCTCACCGTATATTTGTTTTAAAACAACTTGACTAAAGAAGCCCAAGAGTATAGCCATAAAAATAAACATTCCAATTAGAAAGATAAATTGACCAACAGGATCCCATTCCTCCATCGGCGAATGAAATTGTCTTTCAATTTTTCGATTATTATCACTTTCGGTCATTTGGTTGTATATTTGCACAAAAATACATTTTTTTTAGTAGTGATAAAAATTGGTTCGATAGAATTAGGTGAATTTCCATTATTGCTTGCTCCGATGGAGGATGTGAGTGATCCGCCGTTTAGGTCGGTGTGTAAAAAAATGGGTGCCGATTTGATGTATACTGAGTTTATATCGTCAGAGGGTTTGGTTCGCGATGCTCAAAAAAGTCTACAGAAACTAGATGTATATGATTATGAACGCCCTATTGGAATACAATTGTTTGGGGGCGAATTGGAGTCGATGTCGGGAGCAACCAGAATTGCCGATGAAGCAAATCCAGATTTGATTGATATAAATTATGGCTGTCCGGTAAAGAAAGTAGTGTGTAAAATGGCAGGCGCTGGGATATTGAAAGATATACCGCTGATGATAAAACTGACAGAAGGCGTAATAAAATCAACGAATAAGCCAGTTACTGTTAAAACACGACTTGGCTGGGACGAAAGTACCAAAAATATTGTAGAAGTGGCAGAGCGCTTACAAGATATTGGCGTGCAAGCACTTTCGATTCATGGACGTACAAGGATGCAAATGTATAAGGGAGAAGCCGATTGGACTTTGATTGGAGCAGTAAAAAATAATCCTCGCATGAAAATTCCGATTTTTGGAAATGGGGATATTAATTCGCCACAAAAGGCATTGGAATATAAAAATAGATACGGCATAGATGGAATAATGATTGGAAGGGCTGCGATAGGCTATCCGTGGGTTTTTAGAGAAATAAAAGCCTTTTTAAAGGATGGTACCATATTGCTTCCACCAACTATTGAAGAAAGGATAGCAGCTGTGCGCGAACATTTTAGAAAAAGCTTAGATTGGAAAGGGGATAAAGTAGGTGTTATGGAAATGAGACCGCATTATGCCAATTATTTAAAAAATTTACCAAATGTAAAGCCATTTAGAATTCAATTGGTAACAACCGATGAAATACATGAAATAGAAGCTATTTTTGATAAAATACTATCGGAATATGCTGGAATTGGAGTGGAGGAGTTGGTGTCGAACTAATTTTATGTACCTAGTTTTCTATTGTCTTTTCCCCTTTGTGGTCATCTAATTTACCCCAATGAGGACAACCACATTTTTTGGCAGCTCGTTTGGAACCAGAGCAACTTGTAAGCGAAAGGCTTATTATCAAAAGGGTGGCCAAAATCAATTTTTGTTTCATTGTATTTATTAAAACGATTATTGGGAAAAATTATTTTCCTTTGTAGTGTTAAAGGTAAAAAAAAATTGTCAGATTTTCCTATAGATATTAAAAAGATACTCATTGCTCCGCTTGATTGGGGTTTGGGGCATGCCACACGGTGTATTCCGATTGTGGAGGCATTTTTGGAAAAAAACGTGGAAGTGGTTTTGGGTTCTAATGGTAGATCGCTTGATTTGTTAAAAGCCACTTTTCCCAATTTGAGGTGTATCGAAATTCCAGGGTATGATTTTGAATACCCATCAGGGAATGGAATGGTGTGGGCAGCGCTGAAACAAGTGCCTAAAGTGATAAGGAGAATCGGAGTTGAAAAGAAATTTGTGCGTGAATTGCAGCTAAAGGAAAAATTTGATTTAATCATTTCGGATAATAGATACGGCGTTTTTTGTTTCACTGCACAGAATATTTTTGTTTGTCATCAAATGGCGTTAATGGTGCCGAGTCAACTAAAATTTGGTCGTAAGTGGTTGTATAATTTCCATCTGAGTTTTATGAAGCCTTTTCAGCAAATTTGGATTCCTGATAATGAAGGTCGACTAAATTTGAGTGGTGGTCTTACCCATGATTATACATTGCCCCAAAAGGCCAATTTTATAGGCGTGCTAAGCCGATTTGCTAAAATGAAACCGACTGAAAGACCGATTCCTTACGAATATATTTTGGTTTTACTTTCAGGGCCTGAACCACAGAGAAGTATTTTTCAAAAAATAATAGAAGCACAAGCAGAAAAAACGGATAAAAAATTTGTTATAATTGAGGGAAAGCCTGAATTGAATCAAAAAAAAGCGGTTGGAAATTTTATAAATATTAGCCACCTATATGGCCAAGACTTGTATAATTACATGTTTTATGCAAAAGGAATTTTATGTCGGTCGGGTTATAGTACCGTTATGGATTTAAATGCAATCGGGAAAAAGGCATTTTTTGTGCCAACTCCTGGTCAAACTGAGCAGGAATATTTGGCTGTTGAATTGGATAGAAAAGGCGTTGCGAAATTTGCAACACAGGCATCTCTTGACTTAAATGAGGCTATCAATTATTTTGAAGAAGTTGAAAGTTTGAATAGTGTGACTACTGAAGACAAATTGAGAGAAGCAATAAATCTACTTTTTAAGGTTTAAATTTTATTCTTTTGTAATCTGAAGTTTAACCAAATCAACCGATTCTCCATAAAATAATTTAGTGGCTTTGGCAAAATTTTCAGTATAGTCAGAAACATAAAACTTATGTTTTCCGCCACTTCCTTTCCTATTTAAGTTTTTTTCTTCAATTATTTTTTTTACATGTTGGCCAATAATTTCATTGGTTGCTAATATTTCAATTTTGTTGTTATGGAAAAATTCTTCTACTTCTTTTTTTATTAATGGGTAATGCGTGCAACCAAGAATCAAAGCATCTATACCAATAAACATTGGATTTTTGAGGTATTCTTCAATTACTAGTTTGCTTATTTGTCCATTTGAAAAACCGCTTTCAATCATTGGTGCAAGTAGCGGTGTAGCAAGGCTAACTACGTCTATGTTAGGATTTTTTTCGTTTATTTTCTTTTGATAGGCGCCAGTGTTTATTGTTCCTTGAGTGCCAATTATGCCAACTTTTTTGAATCCCTTATTAATGGTATAGTCTACCACAGGATTAATAACATCTACCACAATGGCTTTATCAATGGCCATTTCCTGTAATAGTTCGTAAGCTACTGAGGAGGCGGTATTGCAAGCAATTATGATTAACTTACAATCTTTGAAAAGCAAGAATTCGCCTATCGTTTTTGAGAAAAATTGTATTGTTTCGGGCGATTTATCGCCATAGGGAAGGTGGGCTGTGTCGCCAAAATAAATGAGATTTTCGTTTGGCAATTCCCTTAAAACAGCATTGGCGACCGTAAGGCCGCCAATTCCTGAATCAAATATTCCAATCGATTTTTCTGAATCAATCAATGGTTCAGTTTTTATTGAATCGCTAATTTTTTCTTTACCAATGGCAACACATCGTCAGTTTCGTCTGCATAAACAATAGAACCTGCACTTGCATCAAAGATATAAGTAAAGCCATTTTCTTTTGCAACTGCCTTAATTGCATTGTTTGCTTTCTCTACAATTGGTGCATAGAACTCTTCTCTTTTTGCGCCAATTTTCTCATTGATAGAGGCTTCAAAATCACCTACTTTTTTTTGTAAAGACATCAATTCTTCATATTTAAATTGTAGTGTTACATCATTAACAGTAGAGTCACGGCTAATTTTTTCAAACTCAGCTGCTTTGGTTTGTCCTTCTTTAATCATTTGATCGTAAAGTCCTTCCAAATCTTTGCCATACTTTTCAAGCTTTTCATCAGCTACTTTTGTTTCAGGCATTAAACTCAATAATTCTAGAGAGTTGATGTATCCTAATTTGTTCACTTTCATTTGTGCATTCGCCTTTGTTCCCAAGGCTAACACAACTACAATCACTAATAAAATTTTTTTCATTTCAATTTTTTTTTAAATAACTAGGTGCAAAAATAATAATTTTAATTAATTCCGAGATTTTTTAATATTTGGTCGCTTAAGTCGTAAGTTGGATTTGAATATAGCATACTTGATCCGCCACTTGATTTGTCGAAAATAAAATCGTATCCTCTTGTGGTTGCTAATTTTTGAATAGCATCAAAGACTTTGTCTTGTATTGGTTGTACTAATTCTTTTCTTTTTTTGTATAATTCTCCTTCAAAACCAAATCTGTCCTTTTGTAGTTTGTTCGCTTCTGCCTCTTTAGCAACTATTTCTTCTTCTCTTTTAGTTTTCATTTCCTCGGTAAGCAAAAACTTCTCTTGTTGGAATTTCTCATACAACTTAGCTACATTCTGAAACTTTAAATCAATTTCTTCTTTCCAAGTAGCAGCAGTAGCATCTAATTTTTTTTGAGCCTCAGAATAAGCAGGCAATTTCTTCAGAATATAATCTGTATCCACATAGGCAAATCTTTGTGCTGAAGCATTAAATGCACCTATAAAAATTAAAGCGATTAATAATATTTTTTTCATTTTTTTTCTTATTTTAATAGTTAAGTTTCAAACGGTATGCCAAAAAAATAAATTAAATAAAAATTAGCATATTTTTACAATTGTTATTCTGGTTCAAACCCTAAAATTATTGTAAATTCTCCATTTTTTCCTATGTAATCAAAAAATCCTTTAGCTGGAGTTATTAAGCTTCCTGGTTGGGAGTCAAATCGAACACCGTAATCAACACCCAAAAGACCAAACATTGGTAGCATAGCTCTTATACCCATACCAACACTTCGGTTAAGTTTGAAAGGATTATATTCTTTAAATCCATTCCAAGAATTACCAGATTCATAAAATGCTGTAGCCCAAACAGAGGCTTGTGGATTAAGAGAGAAAGGATACCTAAGTTCTACCGTAAATTTGTTGAATAATGCTGCTCCACCTGAAGGAGAATATACATTATAACCTCTATGGGAAATGATATCTGTACCAAATAATTGCACATTTCCAGGTAATCCGTTACCACCTACTTCATATCTTTCAAATGGAGATAATCCATTTTTCTTATTATATGTTCCTAGGAAACCAAATTTTGCTGCAGTTCTTAAAACGAATTTTTTACCTAATGATTGATACCAATCTACATTGAAACGCCATTTGTGGTATTCAATCCATTGATATTTTTCATCAGCAGGAATAGGTTCAGAATAGTCCCTTTTTTTAATAACAGAATAAGGTGGTGTAAATTGACCTGTAAGTTCAATGTTTGCACCACTAGTAGGAAAAATGGGTTGGTCGATGGAGTTTCGAGATAAAGAAAGCTTAAGATTCATATTATTAAAACTTCCATTTGAAATAAATTCGCCATTATTTCCAATAAATTGTTTGAAGTTTTTAAGGTTATAATTTTGGAAATTAAATGAACTTTGAAGAATAAAATAATCATCTGGTCTTTTTAATCTTGTGCCCAAGCCGATTGAAAATCCGTTGGTTATTTGCTTACCAGTTACAGTTCTATCACTATTTATTTCTTGAAAACGGGAGCTGAAAGCACTTACTGAAAATGAATTTGGTTTGTGCCCACCAAGCCAAGGCTCAGTAAACGAGAAATTGTAAGTTTGATATCTTTTACCATTACTTTGTGCTCTTATGCTTAGTTTCTGACCATCACCTGTTGGAAGTGGTGACCAAGCACCTTTTTTAAACATGTTTTTTATTGAAAAGTTATTGAATGAAAGGCCTAATGTGCCAATTAAACCTTGAGATCCACCCCAGCCAGCTGAAAGCTCTACTTGGTCGGCAGATTTTTCTACCACTTTGTATTCAATATCCACAGTACCATCTTCAGGATGTGGAATTGGATTGACTTCAATTTTTTCAGCATCAAAAAATCCTAAGTTAGCAATTTCCCTTTGCGACCGAATTAGGTCTGTTCGACTAAATTTATTACCAGGTAATGTTCGTAATTCTCTTCTTATTACATTTTCATTCGTTTTGTCATTACCGACAATGATTATATTTTTAATGGTTGCTTGTGGTCCTTCATTTATTCTTATTTCCAAGTCAATTGAATCTCCAACAATTGCAGTTTCAGTTGGATTAATTGAGAAAAATAAATAACCATCATCATAATATAAGGTAGAAACATCGGTTCCATTGGGGTCAAGGGATAATTTTTTTTGCAATAATTGAGCATTATAAACATCTCCTTTTTTAATGCCTACTATTTTCGAAAGTTGTTCGTTCGAATATTTTGCATTACCTCTATAATCGATATTTCTGAAATAGTATTTTTTGCCTTCATTAATTTTGACTTCTATTTTTAAGCCATTATTTGATGAACGATATACAGTGTCGAATGTAATTGTTGCATCTCGATGACCCATGCTATTATAATAATCAATAACAGCTCTTTTGTCGGTTTCGTAGGTTTCTTCTTGGAACTTTGAGGCTTTAAAAATAGAAAGTCTAACTCTGTCACTAAAAAAATCTCTTACTGATCTCCAATTTAAATTGGCAATAGTATATAAGAAATTGCGTCTTTTGGTTTTATCAGTAAAAATTTCTTTATCTTCTGGTTTAATAAATTTTACACTAGTTTTTGCTTTAGTGCCTTTCATTGCTTTTCTTATCTTTCTTTCATCACCTATTTCAATCCCTTCAAAGGTAATTTCGTCAATTTTAACTTTTGGTCCTTTATCAATTTTTAAATTTAAAAAACTTCCATTTGGCAAAAGACTATCTTTTTCTTCGGTGATTACAATGGAAGGATAAAGGAATTTCTTTTCTGAAAAATGGTCTTCTAAAATGTTTTTAGCGTTCAATTTTAAGGATTCGGTAATTGGTTTTCCTTTTAATGCATCTAATTTTTTATTGTAATCCTCAATATCTCCTTTTTTTAATTTGCGTGCTTCATATTTGAATCCAGATAATTTAGGTTTTTCGGTTACTTGAATGGTTAAGTAAGCATTTTGACCTTCAACCTCTGTAAGATATACTGAAACATCTGAGAATAAACCTTGTTTCCATAAATTTCTAATTGCTTTGGATATCTCTTCTCCAGGGATTTCAATTTCTTCGCCAATTACTAATCCCGTTAGAGATTTAATAATGGATTTATCTAAAAAGTTTGTACCTGTTATGTCATAACCTGCCAAAATAAAAGTACCTGGTTTGGCATAATCAACATTTACTGAATCAATTCTAGATTGACTATGTCCTTTTTGAAGACAAAAAATTAGGAATAAATTTATAATTAGAATTTTTTTCATCAATTGGTTATTTGTTCGCTAGTCATTCCAAATCTTCTTTCGGTATTTTGGAAATCATAAATTGCTTTAAAAAGATCATTTTTAGTAAAATCGGGCCAATATTTTTCAATAAAGCAAAGCTCTGCATAGGCTATTTGCCAAAGCAGAAAATTGCTTATTCTCATTTCTCCACTGGTTCGGATAAGTAATTCTGGGTCGGGAATATTGTGTGTATATAAGTGGTTTCCAATTATATCTGGTGTAATTTCGCTGGGTTCTAATTGTCCATTTTTTACTTTTTGGGCTATGGTCCGAACCATATCAGTAATTTCTACTCTTGAGCTATAACTTAATGCTAGGGTAAGGGTAAGGCCAGTATTGTTGCTTGTTTCGTTTATAGCCTTTTTTAATGCTTTCTGACAGGAATCGGGCAATAGACTTATGTGTCCAATTGCATTTAGTTTTATGTTGTTTTTTTGTAGTGTCTTTACTTCTTTACCAATGGTCATTATTAATAATTCCATTAGAGCCGAAACTTCCATTTGTGGTCTATTCCAATTTTCGGTTGAAAAAGCGTATAAAGTAAGATGTTTAACTCCTATTTCGGCACAGCCCTCACTTGCCTCTCTTACTGCTTTTACCCCATTTTTGTGACCAAATATTCTATGCTTTCCTTGTGTTTTTGCCCATCGCCCATTTCCATCCATTATAATAGCAATATGTTGAGGCAAATGATCCAAAGCAAGTAATTCTTTATAAGAAATTTGTTCAATTGTCTGTTCCATTTTTAATATGGTCTTGGGCATTTAGGATTAAAAATGGTATAGGTTAGTCCTATTCCAAAAAAATTGAAACGATCTTTATCCTTGCTAGTTCCTCTTTGTTTGCCATTTACAGCAATTGGGTCTATGCCTGTTTCTGGAGAGCGGTCGCTTAAAATAGATGCAATTGAGCCATTTTCATCCACTAAAAACAATGATTCAGGGTCGGGATAATTGCCGCTGACATCATCAAGCCAATCGGTAAATGTTTTTCGACTATTAAATTCTACATTAAGAGATAATTTTTTATTTATTGCCCATTTTATACCACCTCCAAAAGGAATTGCCAATGAAAAGGTATTGTATCCATTATCTACTTCTTCATCATATCCTTTTTGTCCTTCTGTTCCTATTTCTTGTAGCCTATATTTTTTGCCATTAAATTTAGTGGTTGGTTGGAAATAAAAAATACTCGCTCCAACAAATATGTAAGGCGAAAAACGATCTTTTTTCTTTAATGGATTAAATTTGAAAAAATTCAGTTCATAAGTACCCGAAACTTCTATTATTTGATTTGAAAAATTCAGATTCCGAGCGAGTAGGTAAGGGTATTTTTTTTGTTTGTTATCGGATGCAGTTACCCAATAATAACCCATTGCTGCCCGAAATGACATACGGGGATTAAAATTGTAACGATAAAAAATACTTGTTGCTGGTCTTGTTTCTTTGAAGGAATAACTGGGATTTAAATCGCCAAAATAATTCGATCCGCCCACAAATACACCGAACTCTTTTTCTTGGGCATTTAATGAAAAACCCATGAAAAAAAGGCAAGCAAACAATATGTATCTATTTTTAAATAAACGGTCCAAATCCGTATTTTTTTTAAACGAATGGCAAAGATAGCGAAATAACGTGAAATATAAACTATTGGTATTAAATGTCAAAAGTTAAAAAACCTTTATAAATTCTAATTTAGGCTTTTAATTTCTTGCGTCCTCCCCCCAATTTAGCTTTTCACGTAGGGTTTTTAGATAATGATTTTCTGGCATTCGAAACAATTTAAAAGGAAATTGCTCTTTTCGGATAGCAATTTGGAACGACTTGTCCGCCTTTTTATTTCTCGAGTCAATGGCACACAAAAAATATTTACTCCTACATTCTACTTCAAAAGAAACCACGGTATTGTCAGGAATTACTATCGGACGGGCATTTAGATTGTGTGGAGCAATGGGTGTAAGTACAAAATTGCCAGCATCGGGGAAAATAATTGGTCCGCCACAACTTAATGAATAGGCAGTGGAACCAGTAGGAGTGGCTACGATTAATCCATCTGCCCAATAGGTAGATAAAAATTCTCCATTAAGGTAAACATGAATGGTAATCATTGAAGAAGATTCTGTTTTTAGTATCGAGAATTCATTTAATCCAAAATTATTATCACCAAATAGTGGTTTGTTTGTTTCTATATGTATTAATGAACGATCTTCGATTGTATATGTATTTTGTTCTATTGCATTTATTAAACTTGAAATTTCTTCTTTGTGAATATCTGCTAAAAAACCAAGTCTTCCCATATTTACACCCGCCACAGGTATGCCGCTATCCCTAACCAAGCCTACAGTATCCAGTAAGGTGCCGTCACCGCCAAGAGAAATTAGGAGATCTAATTCTAACTTTTTTACGTCTTCATAAGTGGCGAAAGCGTCGTATTGAGATAGAAATTTTAGTTCTGTTTTTAATGACTTTAGATACTCATCATAAATGAAAATATTGTAATTTTTTTCAGCCAATAATTTAAACAATTCTTGAATAAATGGACGATGTTCTTTTTTCAACAACCTGCTATATATGCCAATGTTCATTTTTTAAGCCTTTATTTATTTGCTAATTTACTATTCCTTTTATTAAAAATCCTATTAGAAATTTCTTTTTATCATTTTGCGTTTTTTTGAATTAAATCGGAACTTCAAAATGTATATAAAATCCTTTATTAAAGTCTTGATTGAATGAATATTCTAAACGTAAAACTTTGTCGTAGAAGGTTACCATATTTAAGCCGATTCCATATCCATAAATTAATTTGTTTCTGAGCGAATTTGTTGAACTATTAGCTTTGTCTGTTACAACCCCACAATCGAAATGACCACCCAAGTATAATGATAATGGCATATAGCCCAACTTTTTGCCTTTTAATTTTTTCAAATAATTAAGTTTTACATCTAAAAGGGCATATTTATATTCATTTTTAATTAGTAAAAACCGTTGTCCATCAATTTGAAATAGTTCGTTGCCACGCACAAAGTCTTGTTTAAAACCCATTCCTCGTTGAATCACATATGGTTGATACTCGGGTCCTGAAAGCATTATTTTGGCGGCATGACTAAATAAATGTTTTTGAGATTTTCCAATTTGTTCATATTTGCTTAGCGACAAACTAAATCGAGTAAGATTAATATCATTTTTAAAAATTCCGAATCCATTTCTTTGAAGTTCGCCCCGAAAGTAAAGCCCTTTTTTTGGAAAATATCTAAAATCTCTTAAATCAATTTCATACATGTATCCTATTTGGAAAAAATTTACGGTGGTGCGACCATTTAATAAATAAGTTGGGTGTTGATTGGCTAAAGTATTATCTACTTCATAATGTAAATAGCTGGCAGTAAATGTATTTGTATTGTGAATTTTTGGTCTTAAAACTAATTTAGTGCCCAATTCAATTTTTCTATTTACAAATTTCTCCCCTTCAAAAAAATCTTGCTTATCATTGGTGGTTCCATATTGAACTTGCTTACTTTGCGAAAACTCAAAGATGTATTGAGCACCAAGTGTTTTTGATTTATTTATGTAAGGCATTCGATATTCTAAACCAAATATTTGAGCAAAACCAAAAGTGGCTGTCCCTATTATGGTGTGATTGAGCCCAAAAGCGTTATTAAATCGAATTAAAGCACCTCCTTGAACCCTTTTAAAGCTTCGATTTTGGTCGGTCCACCAAATGTTAAAATTTCGATCTGCCAAATTAAATATTGGTGCAAACTTAAACCTATTGCGTTCGGTTAAGCTTATTACGATATCTAAACTGTCGTTTTCCCAATTTTTTATATTAAAAACGATTTTTCCAAAAAGGTTTAAGTTGATTAGGTTTGTTCTACTTTTTTCAATTTTATGAGATAACATTTCACCACTAATTGTGTCGCCTTCATTAAAGGATAATTCTCTTAAAATTATTGGTTCTTTTGTATGTTTGTTTCCTTCAATTGTAATTTGCCTGATAGTTACAGGGGTTTGTGTGTCTTGACTTTTTCCTTCAAAAAAAACCAAAACTAGTGACAGTAAAATTATTTTTCTAAAAATGACGATCAATTGCACTGGCTAAAATTATGAAGAAATATTCGTATTTATCATATATTTAAATACATGAGTAATCCATCAAGTCTTTCTTTCAATTGATTATCAATAATAGATTTGTTGAATGCTGCTTTTATTTCGTAATTATATCGTTCAAAACTTTGAATAATGGGTGAAATGTCTGTCTTGTTGGTTTTGATGGTAACTAGAATCCTAGAAGATTTAGGGATTTGTGACACATAGGAATGTAAAATTAATGCGCCGTCTGATTCAACAATTTTAGAAATTTCTGTAAGTGAATAATCGCGATATTCGGTTTCAATTACCAAAATACCACCTGGGTCTTCAATGGAAGAGTTGTTGGCAAATACATCTATTATTTTAGCGGCTGTAGCAGTACCCAAAAACTTTTTTTTCTCATTTAAAATTGGAAGAATTGACAATTTATTTTTTGTCATTTCTTTTAGTACCATAAATAAATGCTCCATATAACCGCAACTTGCTTTCTCAAATGGAAGGTCAATAGTGCCTAATTCAATGCTTGAATTGGGATGTTCATATAGAATGCTCTCAGTGGCCATTCCTATATATTTTCCATTTTTTACTACTGGCAAAAAATGAATGCCATTTTCCTCCATTAAATCTAAAGCAAAAGCAATAGTGTCACTACTTTTTAAGTGAGGAAATGAATTGTCGATATATTGGTTAGCAAACATTTATTATATGGAACGTAAAAATTCGGCTAAAAGTTTATTAAACGTTTCGGGATGCTCCATCATCGGTGCATGTCCACATTTGTCGATGGTAACCAATTGAGCTCCATTTATTAGCCGTTTAAATTCCTCGCCCACATAAAGCGGAGTTATTGTGTCATTTATTCCCCAAATTAAAAAGGTGGGACAATTTATCTGATTCAATTCTTCTGACAAATTATGTCTAACCGCAGATTTAGCCATTGATATTACTCTTATTGCTTTTTCTCTGTCTGAAACGGTTTCAAAGATTTCATCAACAAGTTCTTTTGTAGCAATTTTGGGGTTGTAAAACGTTTGTTCTGTTTTTTCTTTTAAATAATCATAATCACCTCTTTTTGGAATTGTATCTCCAAAGGCTTTTTCATAAAGCCCCGAACTACCCGTTAGGATTAGTGATTTTACATTTGATAAATTTTCTAAAGTATATACCAACGCTACATGGCCTCCTAGGCTATTGCCAAGTAGGTTTATCTCCTTTAATTCTAAATGTGAAATTAATTTTTTCAAATAATCAACCAAACCTATTACGGTTGTTTCTCTAATAGGCAAGTCGTAAAGTGGAAGTATTGGAACGATTGTTCTGTAATTTTTGGAAAAATAGCTTACTACGGTGTCAAAATTAGCTAAGCCGCCAAATAATCCATGCAATAGTATAAGTGGTTCGCCTTCTCCCTCGTCGATTAATTTAAATCCCCCTTTTTCTTTTACTGCAAAAGCCATTAACTAAATTATTTTTGTAAAGAAAAGGAATTGTTGCCTAAATGAAACACTTTAATAATAAACAAATGTTTAATTAAGTTTTTATAACCTAAATTCCATGCCCAATAGGGCTCCAAATTTTGGAACATTTGGATTTTCTCTGTATGTGGCACGCCAAAGGAAATCAATTTTGAAGAATTTAAATATATTTTCAATTCCAAATCCTACTTCTATATAGGGTTTTCCATTTAATGCAACTATGGTGCTACCAATATTTTGCTCTAGAGCTTTTTTTCCAGTTTTGCCCCATAGCATTTTGGTCTCAATAACTTCTCGCCATTTTAGTTTTCTAAATCCTGGTATTCTATTGAAAAAGAAACCATCAAAGTGATGATCTAATGATAATCCTATCCAGGCATCGCTATAAAATTCATAATCATTCATTAGGTTAAAGGTCATTCTGCCATTATTGTAAAAATAGGTTTCATTTCCATCTGGAATATTGGATAATAAAAAGGGAACATTACCAAATACCTTGCCGCCCCATAATTTGTATTTCATAAAGCCAATTGGGCTTATCGGAAAATCATCTGAAATAATTCCTGATATCTTATGGTAGGTAAATTGACTTTTAAATAAATTTTTTAAACCCAAAGCGTATTCCACTTCTACTACTGGCAATGATGTGCCTAAACTAGTTCTATAAATGGTATTGGACATAAATTTTTCCTTAGGCGCAAATCTTAAATTCAATACAAATTCACTTTGGTTAAGTTTTTTTAAAGTATCGTAGGTGCTTTTTTCTGTATTAAATCTTAAATAGTTAAAAGGCAACGTTAGAGGTTCCACTCTTCGATTTTGAAATGTAATTTTGCTTGAAATACCGGGTTTCCATTCGCGTTCATACGAAATTCGGGCTTGGTCAAGCAAAAGTAATTTAAGGTCTACTTTTCGTCTAAATAACCTTGTTAAAATATTATCTGATGGAATAACATCTGTGCTTGAAGTTTGCGTTTTTATATCGTGAATATATGAAATGCCTATTATTTGTCTTGGGTCTTTTTTAAATAACCATTCTACTTCTCCACTTCCAGTTACCAATTTTGATTTTAAACCATATCCGATATTGCCCGATAACTTAAATACTTTGCTAAATGAATAATTTGTTCTGCCTCCAATATTAAATTTCAAACCTTCTACTGGATTCAATACCAATAAGCTATATAATGAACCAATATCGAATTTATTAATTTTCACATAGCCACTAGATAAAAAATAAAGGGCTGCATTATATTTTTTGTATGCAGGTGTTCTTTTAACGGAGTCAATAAGTCCATAAATATTGGACTCATTTTTACTGAGAGACAAATGTCGCTCTGTTAACCAAAATGAATCAGATTTTTCAAAACTTCCTTTTACAACTGTGATTTCATCTTTGTATTTATCTATAATGGTGTCTATTGGTGGCCCATTTACAATTATATCCTCATACGAAGTAGTTTTTCTACCTATTAAGGCGGGCAATTTTTCTAAGGGGGCAAATTCAATTATAGTTTTGTCCGATTTAAGTAAATTTAGTGAATCATTTACACCCATAAATTCTTGTACTATTTCAATTCTTTTTACAAAATTGATATTTACATGCGGTGCCATGCTCATTCTAATTTCTTTTATCGCAAATTTTTGATCATCTACTAAAAGGTCACCAAAAAAAGTGTTGTCTGCCTTGGTGTTTGGTTCAAATGTCATTTTATAATAAACTCCATCACTTCTGTATATTGTATCGGTTACTTTGTAATTATAAAAAAATCGACAACTATTGGCAATTGGACTTACAAATTCTTTAAGCATTATACCTACAAAATTGTTGTAAATGTTTACATCTGCATACATATTTCCCAAATATTGAGTAAGGTAATCGTTCTGTACACCCGATATTTTTGAGGCTTTAATTACTTCACGATTCTTTTTTGGCGAGGCTTGGTAATAAAAGTCAGAAATTGATTCTGTAATAAATAAAGGCAGAAAAGGACTTTCGTCGGTAGTGCTATCTACATTGTCAAATATAAATTGAAAAGGCTTGGCAAGTTTGGAGTCAAATATTTTATGATTCAAATTTTTTAAATCTATTTCAATTTTATTGTATAATTCGTGACTATAATTGGTGAAATTTTCTTTATTGTTTTTGTCCTTATTTTCTAAAATGTGCCTTAAAATGATTTCCTCAATCGGTTCTCTTTTGGCGAAAACTACTACCTCTGACAACGAATTTGATTCCGGTTCCAAACTTATATCAATTATTATGTTGCTTTTTTTAGGTATGACAATGTTTTTTTCTTTATATCCAGTAAAAAAAACGGAGAGCGTGTCGTACAATTTTGGAAGGGTTAAAACATAGTTTCCTGCCGAATCTGAAATAGAGCCATAAGCTGTATTTTTTACATAAACGCTTGCAAATGAAATGGGTTCTTTGCTGTTTGCATCTATTATTTTTCCACTTATGGTAAGGGATTGACCTTGAGCCAACAGACAAATTAAAGAACAAAAATAAAATAAAACTTGAATTCTGATAGCGCTCATTATTAATTTGAAAAGGAGAAAATTGTACCTTTGGTTTTTTAAGGTCTAAATTTAGTAAAATCATTCAAATTCAATGCCACAATTAAAAATTATAAGCTATAATTTAAATGGAATTCGTTCTGCAGTTTCAAAAGGATTAGCAGATTGGATAAAAGAAACGCAATATGACGTCTATTTATTTCAAGAAATAAAAGCCAATGAGTTGGACGTGCCTAAAGAAATATTTAATGATTTGGGATATGTGTATCATACTTGGTTCTCCGCCGAAAAGAAAGGCTATAGTGGAACAGGCATAATTTCTAAATTGCCATTTGATGCCATCAGAAAAGGAATGGGCATCGATAAGCATGACAGAGAAGGCAGGGTTATAAGCGTTGATATTGGAGATTTAACAATTGTTAACGCATACTTTCCAAGTGGCTCAAGTGGCGGAGAAAGGCAGAGTGTAAAAATGGAATTTTTAGATGATTTTTTTGTTTGGATAAACGAACTTAAAGCAACAAAAAAGCATTTAATTGTTTCTGGCGATTATAATATTTGTCATCAAGCAATTGACATTCATGATCCCAAAGGAAATAAGGATTCATCGGGTTTTTTGCCAGAGGAAAGAGCATGGATGACTAAATTTTTTGAGGCTGGATTTATCGATTCTTTTCGGCACTTGAATACAGACCCTCATCACTATTCTTGGTGGAGTTATAGAGCTGGAGCAAGAGGCAATAACAAAGGCTGGAGAATTGATTATAATGCAGTTTCAGCAGGTTTGGAGTCCAATTTAGTGGATGCAAAGATTCATCCAGATGTTAAACATTCCGACCATTGTCCCATTTATTTAGAAATTTTGTTTTAATTTGTTTTTGAAATCGTTATTAATTAAAAAAGTATGAAAAATTTATTAATTGCTCTTGTTTCTGTTTGTTTATTTTGGTCTTGTGGAGGTGGAAGCAAAACAGCTTCCGAAGCTCGCGAAGGAAAAGGTGGCGTTTTCATTGGTGGCATTTTAAAATTGAATGAAGAAGAATATTTAAAATCGCTTTATCCACCAAATATAACAGAGGTTACTGGGCAAAGAATTGACAATAATATTTATGAAGGTCTTGTTCGTTTTAATGTAAAAACATTGGCAATCGAACCATGTATTGCTAAAAGTTGGGATATTTCCGATGGTGGAAAGAAATTTGTTTTCCATTTAAGGTCAGGAATAAAATTTACAGATGACCCTTGTTTTCCAGATGGTAAAGGCAGAACGCTAACAGCAAAAGATATAAAATATTGTTTTGACAGAATTTCTTACAGTAAACCAACAGAAATACAAGCAGGTTGGTTATTTAAAGATTTGGTAGTTGGTGCAAATGAATATACTGAAAAAACTGCAAAGGATCCAAAAGACAATTCTGGTGTATCAGGTATTGTGGTTTTGAATGATTCAACTCTTGAAATCTCTTTAACAAAACCATTCTCTGTTTTTATTGATAGATTGGCATTGCCTCAAACTGCAATTTATGCTAAGGAAGCTTATGAAAAATATGGTTCCGACATGCGAACACACTGCGTTGGAACTGGTCCTTTTAAAATAAAAACCTTAAAGGAAAATGAATTAGTTTTCTTAGAAAGAAATCCTGATTATTGGGATGTTGACGAGTTTGGGAACAAATTGCCTTACTTAGATTTTATAAAAATTACTTTTATTAAAGAGAAAAAGGCTGAATTAGAAGCATTTAAAAAAGGAGACATTGATTTGATTTATCGTTTGCCACTCGAAATGAAAGAAGAGGTAGTTGATGTGAAAAATGTTTTAAGACCAGCATATTCTAGTTTTGAATTACAATTTTTAAATTCATTAACTATTCAATATTATGGATTTTTACACCCGGGTAAAATATTTAATGATAAAAGAGTAAGACAAGCTTTTTGTTATGCTGTAGATAGGGAGAAGATTGCAACTTTCACTTACAAAGGCTCTGGTGTGCCAGCTAAATATGGATTTGTACCTCCGGGATGTGGAACTTATGACCCTACAAAAGTTAAAGGATATACTTTTGATCCAGTAAAGGCTCAAGGCTTATTGGCTGCGGCTGGCTTTCCAAAAGGTGCTGGTTTCCCTAAAGTAACGCTCCAAATCAATAGTGGTGGAGGTAGAAATGCTCAAATTGCTGAGGCCATCCAAAAAATGATACAAGAAGTATTAAATATTAAAGTCGAAATATTAACAGTACCTTGGGCTCAACACAGCGAATCTATTGAGTCGGCTAAGACGGAATTTTATCGTTTAGGTTGGGTGGCAGATTATCCTGATCCCGAAAATTTCCTAAATCTTTTCGATAGTAAATATGTTCCTGAAGAATTGTCTACCAAAACATATATTAATTCTTTTAGGTATAAAAATCCTGAATTCGACAAATGGTTCAGATTGGCGCTTGCAACACCTGATGAAAAACTGAGAAATGAATATTATGCAAAAGCCGACCAAATTGTAATTGATGATGCTGTTGTTCTGCCTATTACTTATGATATAGATTATAGAATTTTGCAAAAAAACTTAAAAGGATGCCCTCAAAATCCAATTGAACACCGCGATTTTCGACGTGCCTATAAAGTCCCTAAATAAAAACGCAAATTGTTAAGATGGAATTGAATTCTAATTACAGGCTATTAATTCAAAAACTAGATCAGTTTATTAGGAAATTTTACCTAAATAAATTGTTGAAAGGTAGCTTGTATTTTGTAGGTTTAATTTTAGCTACCTATTTAATTATAAGTCTAACTGAATATAAATTATACTTTTCAACCAATATCAGAAAGTTAATTGCATTTGGTTTTGTGTCTCTATTTTCTATCTCAGGTTTTGTTTGGATTGTAAAACCACTTATTGCTTTGTTTCGGCTCGGAAAAACAATTTCTCATGAACAAGCAGCAGCTATTATTGGCACACACTTTACAGACATTAAAGACAAATTATTAAATGCATTGCAGCTCAAGCAAAAATCGGAAGAGGACAATTCTGGATTATTAGAAGCAAGTATCAATCAAAAAATTGACAATATAAAATTGGTGCCTTTTTCAAATGCAATCGATTTGTCGAAAAACAAAAAATACCTCAAATATGCATTGCCACCAATCGGTGCTTTATTGTTTTTATTGGTTGCTGCTCCAAGCATTTTAAAGGAAAGCAATTTAAGATTGTCAAATCCAAATACCGTTTTTGCTAAAAAAGCACCTTTCGAATTTTATTTGCAAAACAAAAAATTGAAAATCAGTCAGTTTGAAAACCTGCCAATTGAATTAAAAGTTGATGGAAGCGTTTTGCCAAAAGATGTTTTTATTCAATTGAATGGAAAGTCCATTAAAATGGAGAAAAAATCAGCAAATAGTTTTGCTTATGTATTCTCCAATGTTCAAGAAAATTTTAAATTTAATTTCAATGCAAGTGGTTTTAATTCAATTGAACACAATGTAAAAGTATTGCCCAAGGCTTTAATTACTGGCCTAAACGCTATAATAACATATCCTGCTTATACTGGTAAACAAAAAGAGCAGATTGAAAATACAAGCGATTTATACTTGCCTGAAGGAACTTTGGTCGATTGGCAATTGAAGACTGAAAACACGGAGCAACTAAAATTTAGAGTAGGCAATATAATGCTTAAAGCGAATCAAATAAAGAAAAATAGGTTTTCTTTTAGTCAAAAATTTTTAAAAAATACTTCTTGTTCTATCCATTATTCTAATGCCGATGAAGAATCAATTGATTCTGTTGCTTTCAATGTAAGTGTTTTAGAAGACAAGGCACCTTTAATAATGGTGGACAAAATAACGGATAGCACAAACCTTGATTATAATTATTTTGTAGGAAATGCATCCGACGATTATGGTTTTAGTAGATTGGAATTTCATTATCAAATATTAGATGAAAAGGGGAAGTTAAAAGTAAATAAATTAATTAGAATCCCAGTTGGTAAAGCACCAATTTTAGATTTCGATCAAGTGTTTGATGCAAGTAATATCAATTTATTGCCAGGCGACAAAATTCAATACTTTTTCGATGTTTGGGATAATGATGCCATTCATGGCCCGAAAATGGCTCGGTCTTCCATATATTCATATCAAAAATCGAGTAAGCAAGATTTGAAAGAAAAGGAAGAAAATAATAATGAAGAGATTAAAGACAATTTGTCAGAAGCCAAAAAAGATATGGATGATTTCTCCAAAAAAATGGAGGAAATGAGAAAAAAAATACTCACCAAAAAGAGTATGACTTGGGAGGACAAAAAGGAATTGGAAGATTTATTGAAAGCACACAAAGAACTGGAAAAAAGTTTGCAAGAGATGAAAAACGATTTCTCTGAAAATTTGAAAAATCAGGATCAGTTTAAAAAAGTGGAACCCGAATTACTCGAAAAGCAAGAGAAGTTGGAGAAAATGATGGAGGAAATTTTAAGTGATGAAGTAAAAGATTTGCTTAAAAAAATTGAAGATTTGATGAGCCAAATTCAAAAGAAAGATGCTTTTGAAAAATTGGATGAATTTAAAATGTCCTCACAAGATTTGAAAATGGAATTGGATAAATTGGAGTCTTTATTCAAAAAATTGGAGTTTGAGGCAAAAGTAAATGAAACGGTGAATAAGTTGGAAGAACTAGCCAAAAAACAAGAGGAATTGAATAAGGAAACGAAAGAAGGGAATAAGCCAATAGAGGAATTAAAAAAGGAACAAGAACAATTAAATAAGGAATTCGACAAGATTAAGGAGGATTTAAAAAATCTGGAAGAAAAAAATAAAGAACAAGGAAATCCTCTTGATACAGAAAAGAATGAGGAAAAGGCAGAGGAAATTCAGGATAAAATGGAACAAAGTAAGGAGAGTTTAGAAAAAAACGATCCTAGTAAAGCTGGAAAAAATCAAAAGTCAGCAGCTGAAAAAATGAAGGAAATGGCTTCGGATATGAAAGGGCAAATGGAAGCTAAAGAGGCTAAAGATGGAGCGGAAGACATGGAAACGATAAGGCAATTACTCGAAAATTTGGTTAAATACTCCTTCGAACAAGAAAGTCTGATGAAGGAACTAAAAACCACTCAAAGCCAAAGTCCTAAGTATTTGAAAATAATGGAAAGCCAGCAAAATTTAAAGGACGACCTTGAAATGATTAGTGATAGTTTGGTAGAACTTGGCAAAAGACAGTTCGAAATTGCAAGTTTTGTAAATGACGAATTGCACAAAATAAACAGGGAAATGGTCAAAACGATGAAAGGATTGGAGGATAGAAATGTACCTGCTGCCACCAATGCTCAACAGTTTTTGATGACGTCTGCAAATAATTTAGCTTTAATGTTAGATGAATCATTGCAAAAGATGCAACAACAAATGGCACAATCCAAACCTGGGTCGGGGAGTTGCAATAAGCCAGGAGGAAAGGGAATGAAGGAGTCGCAATCGATGCAAAAACAGTTGAATGAACAACTGAAAAAAATGCAACAAGAGATGAAAGAAGGCGGAAAAACACCTAAACAAATGGGAAAAGGGTTTGCCGAAGCAGCACAAAAACAAGCCGAAATAAGAGAAGCCCTTCGAAAATTGAAAGAAGGTATGAGTCAGGATGAGAAAAACAAATCTGGGATTGATAAGCTGATGAAGGAAATGGACAAAACGGAAGAAGATTTAGCCAATCGAAGGCTTACTCAAGAAATGTTTGAAAGACAACAAGAAATTTTGACAAAAATGTTGGAATTTGATGATGCTGATAGACAACAAGACCAAAAAGATGACAGGAAGTCAAATTCATCTCCCGAAATAAACAAAAAAATGCCTCCTGCTATTGAAGAATATTTAAAAAATAAAAAATCAGATATCGAGCTATATAAGGCACTTCCGCCCGATTTAAAACCATTTTATAAAAATTTGGTTGAAAAATATTACCAAAGTTTAAACTAATTGAGGCTTTTTCTCGTATAAGTGAAGGCGCACTTTTTTCCTTAAATGAGACCATGAAAAAAATTAAAAATATCATACTTAATTCATCCCTTAATGAAATTGCTGTTATAGAAAATTATATTGAGGATTTGAAAATTAATAAAGCGATAAAAGAAGAGGTTTTTGGCAATATCGTTATTGCCTTAAATGAAGCAGTGTCGAATGCAATTTCACATGGTAACAAATGTGACAGCAACAAAAATGTAATTTTTGAAACGTATGAGCAAAAGGATAAACTTACATTTCGAGTTTCGGATGAAGGCAATGGTTTTGATCCAGATAGCGTGCCCGACCCTACTCAACCTCAATTTTTAGGGCAAGAAAATGGAAGAGGCGTTTTTTTAATGAGAACCCTTGCAGATAAAGTAACTTTTTGTAATAGAGGCAATTTAGAAGGAACTATGGTCGAAATTGATTTTAATATCAATTAATTTTAAGTTTCCGTTTTTGCAAAAATTTGAATAAATAATATTTTGAAAGTCCATTTTTTTTCTGAAGATTTAAATAAAAATTATCCAAAATTTAAGCCTATTTGGCGCAAATGGATACAAAGTATTATTGAAAATGAAGGATTTAAGTTGATAAATGTCAATTATGTTTTTTGTTCCGAAGATTTCTTGCATCAAATCAATCTGCAATATTTAAATCATGACACCCATACTGATATTATTACTTTCGATCTGAGCGACGATAAATCCGAAATTGAAGGGGAAATTTATATAAGTATTCCAATGGTGACAGAAAATGCACAAAAATTTAAAACTGATTTTGAAACAGAATTAGCACGTGTCGTCGCTCATGGTGTTTTGCATCTTTGTGGCTATTTGGATAAAAAAAAGGAAGATATATTAGTTATGAGGGCTAAAGAACAGTTTTATATGGATCAATTGCTCGTTATGCTTGTTAAATAACATATTCTATTTCTTTAAAATAAAATTTTTTATTTCCATCATTAAATTCAATTTCAAGTTTGCCATCTCTCGCAACGCCAATAATTTTTCCTGTAAATTTATTGTTTGTATTTATTGAAGGTATCATATAATCGGCGCTAATTCCCTTGCGAAATAAGAATTCATTATAACTTGCCAATATGGCAGAAAAATTGCCACTTCGAAGTACTAAATATTCTTGTTCTATTTTAACTAAAATTATGTTTAAAATATCTTGCAATTCAATTTGCGATTTGTTTTCAAGTAGCAAACTAGTTGGATTTGGTAATTTAGGGTCAAATTCTGTTTGTAATACATTTAAGCCTATCCCTACAATACTACTTTTTAAGTAATTGCCCGAAATGCTATTTTCTATAAGGATTCCAGCGACTTTTTTGTCTCCAATATAAATGTCATTTGGCCACTTTATTTTTACGTCTAATGCAGGAAAATATTGCTTCAAACCATTTGAAATGCCTAAAGAGATGCTCATGTTTAAATAAAAAGCATCTTTTGCCAATAAAAATTTCGGCAAATAAATAATAGAAAAGGTCAAATTCTGACCTGCGCTTGTTTTCCAAATATTTCCAAACTGCCCTCTTCCTGCTGTTTGATGGTCGGCAATTATGACAGTTCCGTCAATTGGTTCATTATTTGCTATCCAATTGTGCGCATAATTGTTAGTGGAATCAATTTCTTGCAGTTGCAAAAGGAACTTTCCAGTAAAAATAGTGTTTTTAATAATAATGCTCAAAAAAGGTTATTTTTGCGCTAAATTAACAAATGTAATCACTTGGAAAAGGTAAAAGGTAAAAAAAGTAAGGAAATATCATCAAAAGAACTCAATGATTTAATTGTAGGGCTTATTCAGGATAGAAAAGGTAAAGAAATTGTAAGTTTGGATTTGCAAGAAATTGTAGAAGCAGTTACAGATTATTTTGTCGTCTGTCGTGGTGATTCTACTACTCAGGTAAGGGCTATTGTAGATCATATCGATGAAGAAATGGAAAAAAAACATGGCATCAAACCATACCATATAGAAGGTAAAAATTTTGGCGAATGGTGTCTGTTAGATTATGGATCTGTTGTCGTTCATGTGTTTACACAAGAAAAAAGAGATTTTTACCAACTAGAACAACTTTGGTGTGATGCCAAAATTACGGAATATAAAGATGTTAGTTAATTAGATAAAATATAAAATGGAAAATAGACAAACAAATCCTGGCAAACCGAAGGATTCTAAATTTAATTTTTATTGGGTATGGGGTATAATTATTGTGCTGATTTTAATGGCGCAATTTTATAATTTTGGTAGCAGTATTAAAGAAATCTCAGCCTCTCAATTCTTTAGTAAAATGTTGCCCAATGGTGATGTGGCTAAGGTAGTTGTAGTAAACAAAGAGTATGTGGAGGTTTATATTAAAGAAAGTAGAATAAAAACAGATTCTAATTATATAAAGGACTTGCCGAAAAGCAAAGTTGCTGTTCCAGGCCAAGAAGGTTCACATTATAGGTTTTCCATAGGTTCGCTCGATATATTTGAAACAGATTTAAAAAATGCACAACTTCAAATTCCTCCTGCTAACAGAATTAGTCCTGTTTATGAAAAAAGAGGAACCCTTTGGGATGTGGTTGGATTTATTTTACCATTTATTTTACTTGCATTGGTTTGGATGTTTCTGATGCGAAAAGTTGGAGGCGGAGCAGGCGGCGGCGGCATGGGCGGTCAGATTTTTAACATAGGAAAATCGAAAGCCAGTCTTTATGAAAAAGGAGAAAAAGTAAGTATTACATTCGAGGATGTTGCTGGGCTTGGGCAAGCTAAAGAAGAAGTGAAAGAGGTTGTTGATTTTCTAAAAAACCCGAAAAAATACACCATGCTTGGTGGAAAAATACCTAAAGGTGTGCTGCTCGTTGGCCCTCCGGGTACAGGTAAAACATTACTTGCTAAGGCAGTAGCTGGCGAAGCTCAAGTGCCTTTCTTCTCGCTTTCAGGTTCTGATTTCGTAGAAATGTTTGTTGGTGTTGGTGCCTCCCGAGTACGTGATTTATTTAAGCAAGCTAGAGAGAAAGCGCCATGTATTATTTTTATTGATGAAATAGACGCAGTAGGTAGGGCAAGAGGAAAAGGAATGATGCAAACTAATGATGAGCGGGAAAGTACCCTCAATCAATTATTAGTTGAAATGGATGGTTTCTCAGGTGATAAAAATATAATATTAATTGCTGCAACTAATCGTCCTGATGTATTGGATGCTGCTTTATTGCGTCCTGGGCGATTTGATCGACAAATTTATGTTGACCTACCAGATGTGAATGAAAGAGAACAAATATTTAATGTCCACCTTAAACCATTAACACTTGGCCCTGATATTGATGTTGCTTTTTTGGCGAAACAAACTCCAGGTTTTTCAGGTGCAGATATCGCTAATATTTGTAATGAGGCCGCATTAGTAGCTGCGCGAAAAGACAAGAAGTTTATCGAAAAACAAGATTTCCTTGATGCCATTGATAGAGTTGTAGGTGGTTTGGAAAAAAAGAATAAAGTAATCAAACCGGGCGAGAAAAAAAGAATTGCCTACCATGAAGCTGGACATGCTACCGTAAGCTGGCTAACAGAACATGCTTCACCGCTAATTAAGGTTACTATTGTTCCAAGAGGACAATCATTAGGCGCTGCTTGGTATTTGCCCGAAGAAAGAAGCATTACCACAACTCAGCAGATTTTAGATGAAATGTGCGCTACTTTGGGTGGTAGAGCGAGTGAAGAAATTGTTTTCGGAAATATCTCAACTGGTGCTTTGAGTGATTTAGAAAAAGTGACAAGGCAAGCTCAAGCAATTGTAAAAATTTATGGACTGAGCGATAAAATTGGAAATGTTTCTTATTACGACTCATCAGGGCAACAAGAATATTCATTCCAAAAACCATATTCTGAAAAAACAGCCGAACTGATTGATAAAGAGATTTCTGATATCATTGAAAAACAATACATTAGAGCAAAGGAAATATTAACCCTCAACAGAGAGAAATTAGACGATTTGTCTAAAATTTTATTGGAAAAAGAGGTAATATTTAGAGATGATTTGGAGGTAATTTTAGGGAAAAGACCAAATGAGGAAGATGAAATTGTCGAACCTAAAGCTGAATTATTGGCGAATGATGAAGAGCCAATAATTACTGAGGAGCCAATTATTTAGGTTTTTATTTTAACTTTTACTCGTAATTAATACGCCAAGTAAAATAAATCCTAATCCTATTAAATGAATCATTCCTAACTGTTCGCCAGCTAATAATCCAATTATTACTGCTACTAAAGGAATTAAAAAAGTAACGGTGCTCGCAAATAATGCATTGGTTCTTATCACCAATGTATTAAATAAAAATAAGGCCAAGGCGGTTCCTATTATAGCCAAAATGGAAAGATAGCCAAGGCTCTCCAAAGCCATAGGATTTGTTTTCATTACCTGTACAAAGTCGGTGCTGAATAAATAGACGCCGGCAAAAGGGCCCATAAAGCAAAAAGCTAATAAACTAATCAATAAAGGATGTTCTCCTTTTATATGTTTCTTTAGCAAGTTTCCACTTGTGCCATAGCATAGGGTAGCCAAAACGACTAATAATGCATATCCAAAATCGAAATTAAATGACCCATTTTCGCCTATTGCAATAATTATCACTGAACCTACTAAGCCCAACAACACACCTATTATTTTTTTTGTATTCAAAATACTATTGAAAAATAAAGAGCCAATTATTAGTGTAAAAACTGGGGTCGTACTGTTTAAAATACCTGCAACTGAACTGCTAATTTTGGTTTCAGCCATTGCAAATAGAAATGGAGGAAATCCACTGCCTAAAAGTCCTATAATTACTATTGGAACTATTTTTTTTGTCGGAAATTGCCATTTTTTAATAAATAAAAAAGGAAAAAATACAATAAAGGAAATAAATATTCTTAGCGCACCCACTTGATAAGCCGAAAAGACAGATAATCCTTGCTTAATAAAGAAAAATGAAAACCCCCAAATGAAAGCTAGTAAACAGAGTAATGCCCAATCAATAAGTAGTTTTTTTTGGTTTGTTGTTTCCAATTTTTTTTACAAATGTAGAATTTAAACAGAACTTTTCTATCAACTTCCTTTTTTTTCATTTTAAAATGTTTTCTTTGTTTTAAAATTAGTTTCAATTACAAGAATGACACTCTACCAATATATTAGTGAAGAAATTCTTAAAAAATCTTGGGAGCCTATCCTAAGGTCATTTGTTACAAGTAATAAACTAAAGCAATTATTATCGCTTCAGCCAATTGGTATTTATGAAAATGATTTTCCCTTAGATTTTGAAGGCTCAATAGTAAACGTTGAAGTAAAGTCATATGTAGAAAATATTATAGAAAAAAGGTTAAGTAATCCATTTCAAATCTTCGATTTTTTTAAATGGGGTACCCGGCCTTTACTTTCTTATAAATTTCAAGTTTTTGCGGTCGCCCGAATGGACTTTGTTAACGCTGCAAAATATTTAACCCAAAATTTTGCCAATATTGAATACGATTTAGAAGATGGAAAATATAAATTTACCATCCATAAAATTGCATTAGGATATGAAGATAAAAAATTATGGGTCGATCTAGAAATTTCTGGAACAGCTAAATGGTGGAAAATAACTAAAATTGTAAAAGGCAAATTGCGTATTTCAGGAAATTTGAAATATTTAGTCGACAAAAAAACAGCTATTACTCAGGATTTGGATTATAAAATTCTTGAAAGTGATTTTATTATCCTTCAAATTGATAAAAGGCATCATGCTGAATTTAGGAAATTATTAATTGATTTTTTAAGAGTAAATGTTAGAGAGGAATTGTTTAATGCCCGAATTGCCGCGCAAGAAGAAATTAACAAAGCGCAAAATGACCCCTCTTTTATTGTAAATGGCGCATTGCACGACTTAGAAATTGAAAGATTGTATGCAAACGAAAAAGGGATTAGGGCTACTCTTGTAGCAAATGGAAGACTACATCTTAATCGTTGATAATTAACTATTAATCTCTTGAAAAAAAGAAACCTAAGCCGAATTGTAAGCCCGGATTAAGGATTCGACTGGAACCATAACCTTCATGTTTTCTGTATGCCTTCGAATTGATGTCATTAAAACCTACTTCCGTTCTAATTGCGGCATTTAAAAAGAATTTAGGCGTAATTAAATAATCTATTCCCACTGAAACAACGCCACTCACCATTATTTTTTGAAATAAATCTCTGTCATATCCCACTGGCTTATAATCTAATTCTGGTTTTGCAAATGGATAACCCACCTCTGCGCCAGCTCGTTCATAGCTTACATTTGCTTTTGCTAACCAATTCAATTGTGGACCAACCATAATAACCAACTTAATTTTTGGATCATCAACATATTCCTGTTTAGAAAGTATTGGAGCATATCGAAATAATAATCCCACAGTCATATATGTTAAATCAACATCTTTCGTGTTTTTCTCAAATTTCTGAGGGCCAATTTTAAAGTCATCTGCATATTTTTGTCCTGTTTTTGTTATTCCAGCATTTAGTTGTAAGCCAATTTCGTTATTAAAATTTACGCCTGCTCCAATATTTCCTCCATATCCAATGGTGGTTTTATAATTCAGCTCCGGACTTCCATAGCTATTTTGGTTCATGATATAAGATGCATTGGCTTGTCCATTTGCCACCATATACCAGCCTTTTTGGGCATTTGTAAAAAATATAATGCATAAAAGCGATGTAGTTAATAATATCTTTTTCATATTTTTATCAATTAAGAGGCGAATAATTATGTAAATTTACTACAACTTACTAGCATTTTAAAATTCAAGGATTAATTTTCAGTTATAAAAAGAATTGCTTTTTTATAATTCATTCATTTATTGAATTTATCTTTATCCAATAATTAAAAATGATATGTCTGCAAGTGCTAAAATAACATGCCCAAATTGTAAGTTTGAATTCAATGCTGAAGAGGTACTTTCTATTGAAATAGAAAAGAAATTAAAAATTGAGTTTAATCAAAAATATACAAATTTGGTGGGCAAAAAGGAGAAGGAAATGGAGGAAAAGGAGAAAAATATTGGTAAGTTAGTCAATGAAGGAATCCAAGCCCAAAAGACCCTTTTGGAAAAGGAAATCAAAGAAAAATTAGAAACGGAGAATTTATCCAAAATTAAATTACTAGAAGATGAACAAACAGAAAGTAGACAAAAAATTGCTGATTTGAGGGCTAAGGAAATAGAAAATGAGAAATTAAAAAGACAATTGACAGAACAAAAACAAACGATAGAGCTAGATTTTCAAAGACAAATGAGTGAAAAGCTATTGCAAGAAACCGAAAGAATTAAAACAATAGAATCCGAAAGATCGCAATTAAACATAAAAGAAAAAGATGAAAAACTACGACAATTAAGTGAAAAATTGGAAGAAATGAAACGCAAAATGGAGCAAGGTTCCATGCAAATGCAAGGAGAGGTTGCCGAACTTTTATTGGCGGATTTGCTAAAAGAAATTTTTCCATTCGACGAAATACAGGACGTACCCAAAGGCGTAAAAGGTGCCGATTTAATACAAAATGTACGCAATAATTTTGGGCAATCATGTGGTAAAATTATTTTTGAAAGCAAACGAACCAAAGCTTGGGATAATGATTGGGTAGAGAAGCTTAAAGTTGATTCCATTGCTACTCAAGCGGATATAGCCGTGATTGTTACACAATCTATGCCCAAAGATACTAAAGATTTGCACCAGCGCGATGGTGTTTGGGTGTGTAGCTTTTCAGAAGTAAAAAGCCTTGTAAAGGCACTTCGTGATGGATTAATAAAGATTAATTTGACTATTAAATCGCAAGAAAACAAGGGGGACAAAATGGTGATGTTGTATAATTATCTAACAAGCAATGAATTCAAGCAAGGAATTTCGGCAATTAGAGAAGGCTTTTTATCTATGAAAATGACGATTCAAAAGGAGCGAGATACAATGGAAAAAATGTGGAAATTTCGCGAAAAACAACTAGAAAAGGTTCTAATTAATACATCGCAAATTGATGGATCTATTATGGGTATTGCTGGTTCATCTGTTCCCGATTTCGATTTATTGGGCAATAACGATGATTTTTTTAAAATTGACGAATAATTTAATATTTAATAAAACCGATAATGGCAAAAACAATGTCTTTAAGCAAATCAACACTCATTAGAGGATTGCAATGCCAAAAATCACTTTATTTATACAAAACCGCTTATAATCAACGAGATAAGATTGATAAGGTACAGCAACAAATTTTTAATAGAGGCCATCGAATAGGTGAGTTGGCTCAAAAATTATTTCCAGGAGGTAGAGATGTTTCACCACCAAATCCCTATTCTTATGATGCTTCTATTGCTGCCACAACTGCACTTATTTCTCTTAATTTTCCAGTGATCTATGAGGCTAGCTTTAAATATCAAGGTGTTTTAGTCGCATTGGATATGCTGGTGCTTAAGGAAGGAAAATGGTATGCATATGAGGTAAAAAGTTCATTTAAAATTTCAAAGACCTATTTACTCGATGCCGCAATACAATACCATGTAATTACAAAATCAGGATTAAAATTAGAAGATTTTTTTATACTTCACCTAGATTCAAATTATATAAAAAAGGGAGACCTAGATTTGAATAAGTTGTTTAAAGCCACTTCTGTTTTAGAGGAAATAGTTGAAAAACAACCATTTATATTAGAAACAATCAAACAAGCTACACATACACTTTCTCAAGATACTGTTCCTGATATTTCCATTGGGAAACATTGTTTTAAGCCTTATACTTGCGACTTTAAAGGATACTGTTGGAAGGGAATCGCCGAAAATCAAATTTTTGATATAGGCGGAATCAATTTGGATGAAAAAATAGAATTGTACTTGCAAGGCAAACAAAAAATCTCCGAATTACCCGAATTGTTTTTAGAAAGAGAGAAGGTGAAACTGCAATCTCAAGCCTTGCAACAAGAAAAGGCAATTGTGAATACTGAGCTCTTGAAACAATTTTATAACAAAATTCAGTACCCAATATATTTTTTCGACTTAGAAGCATTTCAATCCGCCATTCCTTTGTTTGATGGCACTGCGCCATTTCAAAATATTCCTTTTCAGTTTTCCTTGCATTTTATAGAAAAAGAAGGAGATAAACCCATCCATTTTGAATTTTTGGCTAATGAAAGTGAAGATCCAAGAAAAGAATTTTTGGATAAATTTCTAGAATTTACAACGATTACAGGCCAAATCCTTGTTTTTAATACGCTAATGGAAATTGGTACACTTAATCAATTAGGGCAACTTTTTCCAGAAAGAATGAAGGAAATTAAAGATAGAATTAATAGGATGGTAGATTTCGAAATTCCTTTTAAAGATAATTATTATTATCACCCTAGTATGAAGGGATCTTATTCGTTAAAGGCTATTTTGCCAACGCTTGTAGAAGGTGAAGACTATCAAAATTTAAGTGTCAAAGATGGACAAGAAGCAATGGCAATTTTCAATGAGTTGCTTTATGAAGAAGACAAATCCAAAATCGAGTTTTGGCGACAACATTTATTAGAATATTGTAAAATGGACACTTGGGCGTTGTTGCAGGTTTTTTTGGCATTGAAGAAGTTAATTTAATCTTTTTTATTATTTTTAAAAAATCCTTTTGGAGATGATATAACATATTGCATGAAAATTAATTATATAAAAGATTTTAGAACCAGAATTTACAAAACCTTATTGGTTTCTATTGGGCTTTTTATTGCGCTAATAAGTTTTGGCACAATAGGTTACATTTTAATTGAAGATGCATATTGGTTCGACGCATTGTATATGGTTATAATTACTGCTAGCACTGTTGGTTTTTATGAAGTAATTGATTTGTCAACAGCTGGAAGAGTGTTTACTATGGTAATGATTGTATTTAATTTAGCTTTTTTTACCTATGCTATAACCAAATTATCAACGCTTTTTTTGGATGGAGAATTTAGAAAATACTTAAAACAAAGAAAAATGGAAAATGTATTAAATAACATGACTGACCACGTTATTATTTGTGGGTTTGGAAGGCTTGGTCACGCAATCAGCAGTGTTTTAGAACAACAAAAGATTCCTTTTATCATTATTGAAAAGGACATAGAAAAAATACGAATGCATAAAGAAAGAAATTATATTTTTATTGAAGGTAATGCTACAAATGATGAAATTATTGATGTAATTGGTATTGAAAGGGCTAAAGCAATAGTTGCTACTTTGCCTTCAGATGCCGAAAATGTATTTCTAGTATTGTCGGCAAAGGAAAAAAGCAATACCATTACCATCTATAGTAGGGCATCTGATCCTGAAAATGTAAATAAATTAAAAATGGCAGGCGCTCATGAAGTCATTCTTCCTGAATATATTGGCGGTGCATATATTGGGTCTAAAATAGCATCTACCGAAATAGAAGATTATAATCATTTTTTTAATAATTTGGTGAAAAAGAAATAAAAAATCAAATGCTTAAGGCAAATAAATTATTTTTTACCTCATTTCTAATTTGTCTTTTTACAGGCTTGATGCTCCTGTTTTTAAATAAATTTTTGGATGGAAATGTTATTTGGGTTGGAAAACTAGGAAATGGTGGTCAGTATGCAGAGTATTGTGAGTTAAATCAATTCAGCAAATTTTTGCGCCAACCAATGAATTCTTATTCTAATTTAGCATTTCTCTTTTTTGGCATTTCAGTAGTTGGTTTGGGTATATCTGATTATAGAATCAAAAATACAGGGAATCCATTATTTGGTTTTCCTGCCTTTTCTATCCTTCAAGGGATTTATTTTTGTTACCTTTTTTTAGGAAGCACCTACTATCATGCATCGCTCACCTGGACCGCCCAACGAGTGGATATGAATGCCACTTATGCCCTTACACTTGGTTTGCTTGGCTATGCCGTTTACAGAAATTCTTTATCTTTTATAAAACAAGAAAAGAACCTTCAAATCGTTGTAATTACTGCTTTATTGGTTTTGAATTACCTTTTTGTTTATATTCATCTTATTATCAGCAGTACCATATTATTGCCTTTTTTATTTGGCTTAGTAGGTATTCAAATTGCATTTTTTCTTTACAAAAACACTAAAAAATTCAATACTAATTTCTTAATCTTATCCATAGTGTCAATGATAATTGCCATTGTGGTTAGAACCCTAGATGTTAAAAAAATTGGATGCGATCCATTAAGTATTTTTCAAGGACATGCACTTTGGCATTTACTTACAGGCATGGGAGGATATTTTATGTATTTGTTTTATCGTTCCGAAAAATCTTTCAAATAAATTCCTAAATCGTTATTTATCAACCATTTTACTGGTTTTTTAATCTCTGATTCACACATTCTCACATCTTCACATCCTCACATTTCTACATCTCCAAATTTCCAAATTATTTCATTGATTTTTTCCATGCTTACTGTTTTGCATCGTATTTTCTAAATTCCATATAATTTTTTTATCAAACGGAATTTTTCGTTCATTACAGGCTGATTGCAAGCAAACCGAACAAGAAAAATCAGGATTACAAGGATCTACATGAATAAATATCTCCACTTTTTTTTCAAATACTTGATCAATCAATTGCTCCATTTCATCTATTTCATTGTGCCCTTCTTTTACGCTAAAATAAAATGGCAAGGTAACATGACAGTCGATATGTAATTTGTCGCCGTATTTTATCGTTCTCAGATTATGAATGTCTATCCAATTAGGTTTTCGATATTTTTCCAAATTTGCAGTTATTTTTTCAAGTAATGTAAAATCAGCTTCATCCATTATGCCACCAACGGATTCTTTCAAAATTTTGTAACCACTATAGATAATCCAAATTCCACAAGCAATCGCAACGATATTATCAATCCATATTATTTTGGTAAAATAAATTAATACCAATCCAATTAAAATTCCAACTGTCGTATATGCGTCTGATTTTAAATGTTTGCCACTCGCTATAAGTGTAATTGAATCTGATTTTTTTCCCTTTATTTCAGCTATTTGACCAATTATAAAATTTATGACACCACTTATCCCTATTATCCAAATACCGACATCTATTTTATGTATTGCACTTGGATAATACAAATTAAAGGTAGATTTTCCAATTATTGCTATCCCTGCCAAAATGATTAAAATACCTTCTATACTTGCCGAAATAAATTCTATTTTTCCATGTCCATAAGGATGATCCTCGTCTTTTGGCTTGGATGCTAATAGTAATGAGTAAAGGCCAAAACATCCAGCTACTACATTAATAATACTTTCTAAAGCGTCAGTTAATATTGCATTTGAATGGGTAATCAAATAGGCAATGAATTTTCCCAGCATCAAAAGGATACCGATTGATAAAACTAAAAATTGTATCCTTATTTTGGAATTTATTATTTTTGAATCAGGCATTTTTTTTGTAATTTAATTACAATCAATACAGTTTTTTAATACTTTTTTATAAAATTCTTCATAATGGGGCAATATTTTTTCAAGAGAAAATTTGCGAGCCTGTTGGTAGGCATTTTCTCTAAAATCCGAAAGCATTCCTTCGTCCTTAAGCAACAAAATAGCCTTTTCTGCCATGCCTTTTACGTCTTTAATTGGCAATACAAAGCCAGTTTTGCCGTCGATATTTACCTCCGGAATACCTCCTGCATCTGATGAAATTACTGGAACTTCACAAGCCATAGCTTCTAATGCTGCCAAACCAAAACTTTCACTCTCCGAGGGCATAATAAACAAATCGGAAACAGCTAATAATTCTTCAATTGCCTCTTGTTTTCCTAAAAATCGTACATCGGCGTCCATTCCCAAACTCCTGCTTTGCAATTCGGCAGCCTGCCTTTCAGGTCCATCCCCAATCATCAACAATTTAGCAGGAATTTCTTGTCTGATTAAACTGAATATTTCCATCACATCTTGAATATCAAGGTGTAAAATTTGAATTAGAGAAAAACATGGGACTAGATGATAATATTAATAATAATGGAGAAGACCAAATATTAGTACTAGATAACTCAAATAAGATTAAGCAATCAATATTAAAATATGGTTTTAACGTTCCTTCCTTTGGATGGTTTATTTAAATGAAGACATAAATAATTTTAGTTATTCAAATGATAAATTGACGAAAATAACTAAAATTTCAAGTTCAAATAATGACTCAATTTCAGATTTTAATTATGAAATAAATAAATTAACTTCGTTTTCTTATTTTTTAAATGCCTCACATTCAAATAATGTGATTAATGACTCTTGTACAACTTACTCATTAGGCTATCAAAATAATTCACCCGATACAAGCATGGTGAATGTAAATGGCATCAATAATTTGATATTGTGTATTCCTTTTAGGGTGCAGGAAACACTGCCTTTTTTGGTGGTGGATGATAGGTTGAGCCTTACTGGCAAAAAGCAAAACTATTTAATAAATAGCATTTCAATAGAAGAAAAGCGAGGAGGTGTTTCTCAAAAAACAACCAACTATACTATCAATTATTTATATGATTTGGAAGGGCGCATTACCCAAGTTCAGTGGATAAATAACGCCACTTTGGCTATTTATAGGGAAGCAGTAATTGGGTATTTGTAGTTTAGATGATTAAATTTAAAAGGCGCAATTTAAATAGTTGCGCCTTTTTTGATTATGGATTCATCTTCTTTGGTGCTTTTAATATAGCATTGTATATTTCTTGCTGTATTTTAGGTCTAACGTCTTTATTTACCAGTAGTTTATTGTCTTGGCTCGGAAAGGTTCTATTGCTTAAAAATACGTATAACATATTATAAACAGGATCAGCCCATGCAATAGTGCCCGTAAAACCTGTGTGCCCGAATGAGGCAGCTGAGGCACTTTTACAAGTAGGGCCATTGTCTTTCTCCATTTCTGGCTTGTCAAATCCTAAACCTCTCCTACTTCCGCTATACTGTTTTCTTGTAAATTCGGCGATTGTAGCCGATTTTAGAAAGCGTAACCCACCAAATGTGCCTTGGTTCAAAAGCATTTGAAAATATTTTGCCAAATCATTTGCATTAGAAAATAATCCTGCATGACCGCCTACTCCGCCTAACATGGCTGCGCCCGGATCGTGCACGTCGCCATGTATTTTTCGGTTTCTAAAATAATTATCTATCTCGCTTGGCGGTATAGTTGACAAACTAATACCTTTCTCTCGCGGTCGATACATCGTTTTATTCATTCCCAATGAATTATAAAAATATCGCTGGTCGTTGGTTTCAATCGGTGATTTTAATTGCTGTTCTACCATTTTTTTCATAAAAAAGAAACCCAAATCGCTGTATTTATAGGTTTTATTACCCAACTCACTTTTATATATAGCATTCCAAATCGAATCTTCTATGCTATAACATTGGTAAACACCATCACAAATTCTTATATCATAGGTATTGTCTTTACTAAATTGGAAATAAAAGGGATCTGGTTTGTCATTTTTATCAGTATATCGTTTGTAAAATGGAATCCATGCAACCAAGCCCGATTGGTGAGCCAAAACTTCCCTTAAAACTAATCTTTTTTTATCGGTGGTGTCTGGCATTTTTATATAATTGCCAATGGTTTTATCTAAATCAACAATTGAATCTTCTACCAATTTCATTACTAATGGCAATGTAGCTGTTACTTTTGTCAATGATGCTATGTCGTAAATATCACTATTTTGAACCAATCGACCATCATTTTCATAAGTATGCTTTCCAAACGATTTTTCATAAAAAACTAATCCATCTTTAGCTGCTAATACCTGACAGCCTGGAGTGGCGCCTATCGAAATCGCATTTTTGGCAATAGAATCTATCCCTTTTAAATCGGCTGGGTCAACGCCTAATTCCCATGAGCTACCATAGCGCAATCGTTGTGATAACAGCGAGTTTAAGCCATCACCATATACATTGTTTCCTGCCGAAACTGGCAATCGCCCTTTGGCTGCTCGCCCGCCAAAGATGATTTGTGCTGTCATCGATTGGGTAATATCATCTTCGTTATAGGCTATGATAATATTTTTAGGTGTTGGAAATTTTACCAAAGAATAAGGTGTTCCAAACAAAACCAATAATACCTTCTTGTTTTTTGATATTTTTTCAATAAAAAATATGCTTTCATTGGTTAGTCCAAAGTTTTTGGACGAAAAAGCACTCATATCCTGCACATTTACAATTATATACGAATTGTTTATGGTGTTTGTAGCCATAAAATCAAAATCCTTTCGTGCGGCATCTTTTGAAATAAAGTATTGATCTACTTTTCCATACTTATCCAACATCTTTGTAAATGCCGTTTCACTTGTTTTTCCAATCGTTATACATGCAATTTTTTCTTTAGCCAAATTGCCCACAGGCACCATTTTTTCATTGTCTTTCACCAAGGTAATAGCAGAACTGATTATTTTTTCCTTTAAATAACTTGACCAGCTATTGTTTATGTCTTCATCTAATTTGTATTGAGTAATTGGTTTATATGTTTTTAAATTCATCCATACTTTTGATTTCAATACTTTTCTGACTTTTTCATTTATGATTTTTTCAGATATTTCTCCATTTTTTACAGCTCTTACAACCACTTGAACTGCAGAATCGACATTTTCAGGAAAAAGCAATATGTCATTTCCTGCCTTTAGCGCCGCTAATTCGCCTTGTCCTGGTTTATAAAATTTTGTAATTCCGCCCATATTCATGGCATCTGTAAAAATTAAACCCTCAAATTTTAATTCTTCCCTCAATAAGCTAGTAACTATTTTCTTGGAAAGTGTAGATGGAAGATTTGGAGTGGAGTCCAAACTAGGAATATTTAAGTGCGCTACCATTATACTGCCTATTCCATGTGGAATCAACGCTCTAAATGGATAAAGCTCTACCGAATCTAGGCGCGCTCTTGAATGATTGAGTTGTGGTAAATCTTTGTGCGAATCTACTTCGGTATCTCCATGCCCAGGGAAATGTTTGCCACAAGCCATTACGCCCGCATCTTGTAAGCCTCTCATATACAATAAGCCTTTACGGGCTACATTGTATTTATTCTCACCAAATGATCGATCATTGATTACAGGGTTGTTTGCATTATTGTTTACATCTATATCTGGTGCAAAATTGATATTGATACCAACTCGTTTCATTTGTTTGCCAAACTCATAACCCATTTGGTAAATTACTGAATCGTCTTTTATTGCGCCTAGCATAAGTTGCCGTGGAAAAGTGGTGGTGTTTTTTAACCGCATAGACAAACCCCATTCTCCATCAAATCCTACCATTAAAGGCACTTTTGAAGCCGCTTGGTATCGATTCAATAATTCAATTTGCTTGTCGGGTGTTCCTTGCATAAATATCAGACCGCCAATTTTATATTTTTTTATATATCCTTCTATTTGCTTATAGTGGGTTTCGTCTTTATTTGAATAAGCAGCAATCATCATTAATTGACCAAGCTTTTCTTCCAAACTCATGGTATCTAGCAACGAATCAATCCAAGGATCTTCAATATTTATATAAGGAGGGTCGATATGTGCAAAAGGCGCAATTTTATTATCTTCTTTTGGCTCATTTTGCAATAAGCCAGGGAATAAGAGTATTAATATGCCAAAAAACCAAGATTTCATATTATAATGCTTTCAACTAATATGCCATTAATTTAAAAAGAGGTTAAAAGTATTTAATTTTATTATAAACAATTAAAAAAAAGAAGTCATTTTATATTCAATTAGCTTAAAATGCTATTTTGGTGCATTATTTAAAAGGATAGTGCTATTTTTGGCATCCCAACTAACAAATGAATAATATAATTAAATTACTACCAGATTCCTTAGCCAATCAGATTGCTGCTGGAGAAGTTATTCAAAGGCCTGCATCTTTGGTTAAAGAATTGCTTGAAAATAGCATCGATGCGGGCGCAACAAATATTCAGCTTATTATTAAAGATGCTGGTCGAACGCTTGTACAAGTTGTGGATGACGGAAAAGGCATGTCGGAAATGGATGCTCGAATGTGCTTTGAAAGGCATGCTACCTCAAAAATTAATTCTATTGAAGATTTGTTTGCTTTGTTTACCATGGGATTTAGAGGTGAAGCAATGGCATCTATAGCCGCAGTAGCTCAGATAGAATTGCGCACCAAAATAGTTGATAATCAATTGGGTACGTGTATAAAAATAGAGGGTTCAAAACTTATTGCACAAGAGCCTTGTCAGCACCCAACTGGCTCAACTATTTTTGTAAAAAATCTTTTCTATAATGTTCCTGCAAGACGGAATTTCCTTAAATCTAATGCTGTCGAGATGCGTCATATTTTGGATGAATTTATACGAATTGCAATTGCTCAGCCGCATATTTTCTTTTCATTGCACAATAATGGAATTGAAATTTATCACCTCAAAGGAGGCAATCTTCGACAGCGAATCGTTGGGTTATTTGGAAAGCAATACAATGAAAAATTAGTGCCAATCGAGGAAAATACAGAGTACTTAAGTATTCGTGGTTTTTTGGGTAAGCCTGATATTGCAAAAAAAACGAGGGGCGAACAATTCTTTTTTGTAAACAATCGATTTATAAAAAATAATTTCTTGCACCATGCCGTAGCTCGTTCGTTTGATGGCTTAATCTCAGATAAGAGCTTTCCTTTTTATATTCTATTTATTGATATAGACCCTTCAAAAGTGGATATAAATGTGCATCCTACCAAGCAGGAAGTGAAGTTTGAAGACGAAAGAGGGGTTTACCTCATGTTGCAAGCGGCCACAAAGCATGGCTTGGCTCAATATTCAATAACGCCTACTTTGGATTTTGACCACGAAAGACAATTAATCGATATCAAAGCGTTTACCAACGAGCATTCGCATGGAAATATTGAAAATAGGGAACGAGTAATTCCTGCTTTCGATAATCGATTTTCTTCAGAAAAACCCGAAAAGAATTGGCAAAGTATCTTTAATTTGGATGATGATACTGAGCAAAAAATAATGACTTTTCAAAGTAAAGCCTCATTTGAGGAAAAAGTAATTTTGCCAACTGAAGGTGTGGTTTTAGAGGGGGAGGAACGATCATTGGTTCAAATTCACCAAAAATATATTCTTACTCAAATTAAATCTGGCGTTTTGCTTATTGATCAAAATAGAGCGCACCAACGCATACTTTTTGAAAAATATTTAGACGCACTACACAAAGGACCTTCGGCCTGCCAACAATCTTTGTTTCCAGTAACAATGGATGTTTCACCACCTGATGCGGAGATTTTGAGAGATATTTTGGAAGATTTAAAAGCACTTGGGTTTGATATACAGAACTTTGGTCAACATTCTTTTGTTGTACATGGATTGCCAACTGATTTGGTAGGCGGAAACGAAAAGGAATTGATTGAAGGGCTATTGGAACAATACAAATTGGAAAGTGTAATAGAAAAAATTGAACGACGCGACCTTGTGGCTCGCTCTATGGCTATACAAAGCGCGATTAGGCAAGGGAAGGTATTGGATAAAAAAGAAATGACCATGTTGATTGATCAACTTTTTGCTTGCGAACAGCCTAATTTTGCGCCAAATGGAGATAAAACTTTTATAACTTTAACACTAGAAGAACTGTCAAAAGGTTTTTTTAAATAAATGAACATGTTGAGATACGAGAAATTACCAGATGTTACAAAAAATTTAATTATTTTAAATGCGGTTGTGTTTTTGGCTACTTCCTTAAATGGAGGATTATTACCCATTTTAGGATTATATTCAATATTTGATGAGCGATTTCATCCCTATCAATTAGTAACCCACCTGTTTACGCATGCTAACCTAATGCATATATTTTTCAATATGTTTACTTTGTATATGTTTGGGCGTGTTTTGGAGAATGTTTTAGGTCCTAAAAGGTTTGCTATTCTATATTTCGCTACAGGACTGGGTGCTGTTTTATTAAATGTTTTTTTGGATTTCCTGCAATTGCAAGGGATTATAAATTTTAATACTGATGTTAATATTTCTTTTTCCATTGGTGCTTCAGGAGCTGTTTATGGTATAATGGTAGCGTTCGCAATGTTATTTCCAAATACTGAATTATTGATTTATTTCATCGTTCCATTAAAGGCAAAAGTTTTTATTCCTTTATTAATTTTAGCAGAAATTTATATGGAAGTTAGTCGCTCTCCAGGAGACAATGTTGGGCATGCTGCCCATTTAGGGGGTGCGCTTATCGGATTTATTGTTATTAAAATATGGAGTAAAGACAGAACTAGATTTTATTGATATGTTACAAAGGTCGTTAAAAGAGGAGGTAAAACATTATTATAAATATGGTGGCTCAATTGCAAAAATCATTGTAATTGCAGTTGTTGTATTTGTTTTACAATTACTGATTTGGTTCATAGGAGATTTGGTTTTAAAAACAGGATTAGGCACTTTGGTAATTAATTTTTTCCAAATGCCTTCTGGACTAAATCAATTTATCAAACAACCATGGAGTGTTTTTACCTATATCTGGCTGCATAAAGACCCGTTTCACTTGATTTTTAATTTATTAGGGATTTATTGGTTCGGAAGTGTATTAAAGGATTTGATTGGAGATGCCAAAATATTGCCAATTTTTTTGTTAGGCGGCATATTTGGAGGTGTTTTTTATTTTTTGTTAAGCGATTTACTTTTTAATGGCATATTCTTAAAGGGCACTTTTTTACTTATGGGTGCCAGCGGTGGTGTGATGGCATTACTAGGAGCTGCAGCCACTTTGGCGCCGAATTATGGTTTTAATTTGTTATTTTTTGGAACAGTTAAGTTAAGATGGATTGCTTTTGTTTATATTATTTTAAATGTTTTCTCCATTATCAATACGGATAATTTAGGTGGAAGTTTGGCGCATATTGGTGGGTTTATTTTTGGCGCTTTATTTATTATTGCTCTTCAATCAGGTAGAGATTTGTCGAAGCCATTTTATGCAACAACCGATTTTTTCGAGCAACTTTTTACGAAAAAACCAAAAATGAAAGTGGTTCAAAAAGAAAAAAAAGCAACAAATGTAAAGGAAGCAACAAAAACGAATGAATCGGTAAGTCAGGAAAAAATAGATCAGATTTTGGATAAAATAAGCAAATCAGGCTATGATAGTTTGACAAAAGCTGAACGAGATTTACTTTTTAATGCAAGTAATAAAAAATAGAGTTTAGGATTTTTTTGTACTTTTAGTCCAAACAATTAAGTAAAGTGGGTATTTTTAAAATTGCCATATCATTTTTTAGTAGAACGATTACAATTATAATCGCCATAATAACAACTTGTTGTATTATGGCTGCTTATATTAATCCAAATTTATTTTGGCCAATCTCTATGTTTGGTCTAATTTTTCCATTCTTTATTATTTTAAATGCCTTGTTTTTGTTGGTGTGGATTGGTCGTAAAAAGTGGTTTTTGGTCGTGCCTCTAATTATTTTTTTATTCGGTTTACCTCAAACTAAAAACCTATTTGGCTTTCACCTTTTTCCTGCCTCAAAAACAACGCTCGAAAAACCTTTAAAGGTTATGTCGTATAATGTAAGAAATTTTGATTTGTATAATTGGGACCAAAATACAAAGTCAAAGGAAAAGATTTACCAAACTTTAAAGACTGAAAATCCTGATATTATTTGTTTTCAAGAATTTTATTCTGACCAAAGCAAAAATTTCAACAATATACAACAGCTCAAGAAAATGGGCTATAAATACTATAAATTTTCGGTTGAGTTGAGGTTGAGAAAAACGGAAGAATGGGGAATTGCCATATTTTCGAAATTTCCGATTCAACAGGATGGCTTCTTTTTAAAATCTAAATTTCCTACTGTATATGATTTCTATCCTTATCGTGGTGTTTATGCCGATATTCTTTATCAATCAAAAAAGATAAGAATTGTAACCACCCATTTGCAATCTGTTTATTTACAAACGGATGATTACGAACTAATTAATAATGTAAAAAAAGAAAAGGACATGAATAGCCTTAAAAAAGCTTCAGGTATAGTTTTTAAATTGAAAAAAGCATTTCAAAGAAGAGCAAATCAGGCAATTGAATTAAATGAATTCTTAAATTCAAACCCCGAATTGCCTGTAATTTTGTGTGGTGATTTTAATGATACGCCCTCCAGTTTTAGCTATTATGTCGGCACAAAAGGCTTAAAGGACGCTTTCATTTCTAGTGGATTCGGAATTGGCAAAACGTATAATGGGCCAATTCCAGCATTGAGAATAGATTTTATATTGTATAAAGCTCCCTTAAGTCCTTTGAGGACTAGAGTGATAAAAAACCCTGTGTCTGACCATTTTCCAGTGGTTTCTGAATTTGAATGGAAAAAGGAGGATTAATTTTAGTTTTAAAAGTTTAAATCAAAGAAAATTCAACCAGATAGTTTTTTTAAAAATCAAAAATTTTACCCTTATATTTGCCTTATGTCATCACAATTATCTGTCTATAATACGCTTAGTAGAACTAAGGAAATTTTTGAACCTATAAATCCACCTTTTGTTGGATTATATGTTTGTGGTCCAACTGTTTATAATGAAGTACATACCGGAAATCTTAGAACTTTTACCAGTTTTGATATCATATATCGTTATTTGGTTTTTTTAGGTTATAAAGTACGATATGTTCGCAATATCACCGATGCTGGCCATTTAACCAATGATGCAGGCGAAGGCGTAAACCGTATGGAATCGCAGGCAAGATTGGAGAAATTAGAGCCAATGGAAGTGGTTCAAAAATATACCGTTGGATTTCATGAAGTTTGTAGAAAATTTAATTTGATTCGCCCAACGATTGAGCCAACTGCAACAGGACATATTGTGGAACAGATCGAAATGATAAAGCAATTAATCGACAATGGAGTGGCTTATGAATCCAATGGGTCGGTTTATTTTGATGTAAAGAAATACAATGAAATCAACGTTTACGGCGTACTTTCAGGTAGGAATATAGATGAATTGATAGCCGGTTATAGAGATTTGGATGGGCAAGATGAAAAAAGAAATTCAATAGATTTTGCTTTATGGAAAAAGGCTGATATTTCCCATATTATGCAATGGCCATCTCCTTGGGGCAATGGTTTTCCGGGTTGGCACCTCGAATGTTCTGTGATGAGTACTAAATATTTGGGAGAAACTTTTGATATTCATGGCGGCGGAATGGATTTGAAATTTCCACATCATGAATGCGAAATAGCACAAAATGTTGGCGCAATTGGTGTTGCTCCTGTAAAATACTGGTTGCACTCTAATATGTTGAACTTTAATGGGCAAAAAATGAGTAAATCATTGGGAAATTCAGTTTTGCCAACGGAATTAATTACTGGAAATCACCCTTTGCTTGAAAAGGCTTATAGTCCAATGACGGTAAGATTTTTATTCCTGATGTCTCATTATTCAAGTGAATCAGATATTTCAAATAAGGCGCTTCAAGATGCAGAAAAGGGATATAAAAAATTGATGCAATCGTTGAAATTATTAATAGAAATGCCATTTGTTGATGGAGAAATGGATAGTGCTTTGGATAATGAAATAAATAAAGAACTTGAATTGGCTAAAGACAATATGAACGACGATTTCAATACGCCTAGAGCATTAGCTAATTTGTTTGCGCTTTCTAGTCATATAAATACGTTTTTTCATAATGGCAAAAAAGTAGTTAGAATACAAAGAGCAACTTACGATGAATTGGTGCGCATATTCAATGGTTTTTTGCTAGATGTTTTTGGATTAGCAATGGAAGAAGAGTCCAATTCAATGGCTATGGATGGCGTTATGCAATTGGTAATTGAAATGAGGAATGATGCCAGAAATAAAAAGGATTGGCCGATGTCGGACAAAATAAGGGACTATTTAAAAAATGCAGGAATTGTGCTAAAAGACAATAAAGATGGAGATACAAGTTATGAAGTCATTTAGACTATTAATTACTGTTTGTTTGTTTACAAGCTTACTTTTTTCTTGTAAATGGCTCAAAAAAGACGAATCAGAAGTAGTAGTAGTTGAAGAAACATTAGAACGACCTGATTTTTCGCCTGATTCGGCCTATGAATATGTTGCTAAACAAGTAGCTTTTGGCCCTAGAGTACCAGGTTTGCCAGCTCAAAAAGCTTGTTTTGATTATTTGAAAGAAAAAATGACACAATTTGGGGCTCAGGTAACTGTACAAGAGGCAAAGCTTAATATTTATAATGGAAAAGAAGTACCCATGTTTAATCTGATTGCTTCTTTTAACCCAGATATAGAAAAAAGGATTTTGTTGTGCGCGCATTGGGATTCCAGACCATTTGCAGATCAAGACACAGCCAAAAAGAATTTGCCAATTGATGGGGCAAATGATGGTGCGAGTGGTGTTGCCGTTTTGATGGAAATTGCCCGGCAGTTAAATATCAAAAAGCCTGATGTAGGTGTGGATATTATCTTTTTTGATGTGGAGGATTACGGACAGCCTGATGGAGATGGCGATCATGTAGAAGATTCTTATGCGCTTGGCACTCAATATTGGGCAAAAAATCCGCATAAACCAAATTATACAGCTGAAAATGGAATCCTGCTAGATATGGTTGGCGCAGGTGATGCATTGTTTACCATGGAAGGTATTTCGATGCAATACGCCCCAGAATTTAATAGAAAAGTATGGAATATTGCTATTCAAATGGGGTATGCTGATTATTTTAATTTTAGAATGACAGAATCTATAATCGATGACCATTATTATATCAATAAAATTGCAGCAATTCCAACGATTGACATCATTCATAAGGATTTAAATACTGCTAGCGGTTTTTGGAAGTATTGGCATACACATGAAGATAATTTATCTAAAATTGATAAAAACACTTTAAAAGTGGTTGGAGAGACTGTTTTAGCTACAGTTTATGATTTTTAAGTCTATTTATACAAGTGTAGATAACTTTTTGTCATTTTAAAATATTTTTGATTTACTTTTAATCATAATTATTGGGGAAATTATGAAAAGGTTTGTTTTTATGATGGCATTGCCATTATTCTTTTATGCTTGCGCCTGTGCGCCAGAAGCAGATAAGGCCGAAGTTGGAGATGCTATTGAAATCGTTGATATTCAACAAGATTCTAATCATTGGGTGGTTGATACAAATGTAAGTTTGGTGTCATGGATAGGTAGTAAACCAACTGCTAGCCACCATGGTAATTTTAAACTTTCAAATGGTTTTTTTGTATTAGAAAACGGAAGTATAAAAAGTGGCGTTTTTACTATTAATGTGAATTCACTTGAAGTAGTAGATTTGGATCAGGAAAACAACTTGAAATTAGCCAACCATTTGCTGTCTGAAGATTTTTTTAATAGTGTTAAATTTCCTACTGCAAAATTTATTATGGCGCATATTGCACCCTTTTCACCCGATTCATTTCCAAACGAAAAAGTATTTACAAAAAATCCAACGCATATTATTACTGGCAATTTAACCCTTAATGATTCAACTAAGTCCATCCGTTTTCCAGCAATTATTTTCACTACTGAAAAATCGATTTCTGCTCAAGCTAATTTTAATATTAATAGATCTGATTGGGGTTTATCGTACGGTAACGATCAATCATTAGGCGATAAATTTATTTCGCCAACTGTAAATTTAAATTTAGAAATTAAAACGAAATAAATTAATTCTTATTTTTTCCAACCGTTGGTCTTCCGATGCTTTCGTAATAAAAACCAGCTGTTTCCATTTCTTCTAACTTGAAAATATTTCTCCCATCAAATACAACCTTTGATTTCATTGTATTGGCTAACAATTCTAACGGAAATTTTCTAAATTCATTCCACTCCGTTACTATGATAAGCGCGTCAGCATCTTTTATTGCTTGTTCACTATTTTCTGAATAAATTATTTTATCTCCAAATATTTTTTTCACATTTTCCATAGCTACTGGGTCGAATACAGAAACGATTGCTTTTTCATCTAAAAGGCGACTTATTATTTTAAGGGAAGAAGCCTGTCGAACATCATCCGTATTAGGCTTGAATGCTAAACCCCAAATGGTAATTCGTTTTCCTTCAAGATTGCCTTTAAAATAATTCTTAACACGTTGAACAATAACGACTTTCTGACTTTCGTTGACTTCAATTACTGAATTAAGAATTTTGAAATTATAATCATTGTCTTTTGCTGTTTTTACTAATGCACGTATGTCTTTTGGAAAACAACTTCCTCCAAATCCAATACCGGGAAATAAGAATTTTGATCCAATTCTGTCATCCATTCCCATGCTTTCTCTAATAAAATCAACGTTTGCACCTACTTTTTCGCACAGTGTCGCAATTTCATTCATAAAGGTAAGTCGTGCAGATAAATAGGCGTTTGCAGCATACTTTGACATTTCTGCAGATTTCTCATCACCAATTACAATCTGATTTTCATCTTGTATAAAAGGAGCATATAATGCTGACATTTTTTCAATCGCTCTTTGCGAGGAGGAACCAATAACAACCCTATCTGGATTCATAAAATCTTTCAAGGCTGATCCTTCCCTCAAAAACTCGGGATTTGAAACTACATCAAATGGAGCAGTTGCTTTTTCTGAAAGGATATTACTTACCATTTCTGCTGTTCCAACAGGTACGGTACTTTTGTTCACGATTATTTTATAATCAGTAATTAAAGGGCTAATTGCCTCAGCACATTTTGAAACATAGCTTAAGTCTGCCGACCCATCTTCATCAGATGGTGTTGGAAGTGCCAAAAATATAATTTCAGCATTCTGTATACCTTCCGCCAAATTAGTAGTGAATGATAATCTGCCGGCTTCTATATTTTTTGTAAAAATAGTTTCTAAACCTGGTTCATAAATAGGAATTTGTCCTGCTTTTAGTTGAGTCACTTTTTTTTCATCAATATCAACACAGATAACATTATTGCCTTTTTCGGCAAAGCAAGTACCTGATACCAATCCAACATAACCAGTTCCAATAACTGCAATATTCATGATTTATAAAATTTCTTCAAAAATACCGTATTTAAATAAAAAATGAGGATAATATTTCAACACAGTGCGTATATGCCTATATATTGTTTGCTTATTGTGAAAAATAAAAATTAAAGGCAACCTTATTTGGTTGCCTTTAGCTCAAAAAAAAAGGGATTTTGATTTAAATAATAAGCCTCATGGTGTTTAGGATTGTTCTTATTATTGGTGGTAAAGATATTATGCATGTTTTGCTCATTAAACACCTAAAGGGGTGATTTTTTTTACAAATGCTTTAAAAACTCACCCTTTTAGGTGAGATTTTTTAGTTAAATTTATATTCAATTTGCTATTTGCAGTTTTAAATTTAAATGATTTTGAAAATAACAGGAAAATTATTTCTATTCTTCTTTTGTTTAATTGGTTTTCAATCTAAGCTATTAGGGAAAAATGCTGTTACAATTAAAGAAGATTTTAAATTTGAACCTGTTGTAAATCAAGGTTTGTTTTTAGCTTACGATGAAAATGTTCCTGTTGATTGGGATAGCGTGCAATTGGTGCCGAATGCTGATTTTAAATCATTAGGATCTTTGGCAAATAATTTGGGCATTTCAGATAATTGTTACTGGCTCAAGTTTTATGTTAGAAATGAAGATAAGCAGCATAATTTAACTATTGAATTTATTAGTCCATATATTCCTGAGATTCAATTTTTTTTTAAGTCTCCTCAAAGCACACTAAAATCAAAGAAAACTGGATTAATTTTTCCATTAAATTCTAGAACTGAAAAACATTTTAATTACCATTTTAATTTAACGATAAAGCCAGGAGAATCAGGGGATTGCTATTTAAATATAAAAAAACCGATGACTTCTTTATTTTTCGATATTTTTGTTTGGGATAAAACAGAAAGATTGATTTATAATGAAAAGGAAAGAAGTTTCTTGGGATTTTATTTTTTCATACTTTTTCTTTTTATCTCCATTATGGCATTTGCTCAGTTAATTGTTAAAATAAATAGGTATCATTGGTTTTATATCTTTTCTAGTATCTTCTTTACTGGGATCATATTTCTAGATTTGGGTTTGGGTAATTTATTTCTTTTTACATCTAAACCTATTTTTTCTTTTCTGAGTGTTTTTATTTTGGTCACGCTTTTCTTTATCTGTCACACTCAATTTTTAAGACAATTTTTAAAAGGCCAAAAAAACGAAAGATTCTTTTCGATTTATTTTAAATTTTTATATGCATATTCCCTTCTTGTAATAGTTTATTTGTTATTCATAATTTTTGAAACTTATCTTTCAAAGACTACTTTTGAATTACCACTTTTATTTATAAGAATTAACTTAGTATTCTATGTTTTATATACCTTGTTAATTATTTTGTTGATATTCAACGATTTGATAGATAAAAGATTAATTTTTAGCAATTTATCAGTATTGTTCATTTTTAGTTTTAGAGTAATTGGTGGTATTCTTCTACTTCTTGAATACATGGGTTATTCGAAAAATATGGTACATTTTAATCAAACATATCTTGATTTTTTTTATCCTATTACCTTTACTTTGAATTCTGCATTTATGCTTGGATTTGTTATTGAAATTGTAGGTATTTTTATTGTAATTGCATATAGAGTGTTAAAAATTTATCATCAGAATGCTGAAAATTTACTACGAAATTCTGAAGAGCGAATAAATAATTTTAGCGCATTAATGATGGGAATTGAGCATGAAAGACAGCGAATTGCACAAGATTTGCATGATGGTTTAGGCGTTTTATTATCTACAATTAAAATGAAATTATCAATTGAAAATGAAACAGAACAAAAGCAACAGAAACTAGGAAACTTAATGGGTGATATTGATATTGCTCTGGAAGATATACGGGGTATTTCAAGAAATTTGATGCCTATTACATTGTCAAAATTGGGATTTAATAGAGCTATTGAAGAATTAATTCAAAACATTAGAATTTCTAATCCTAATTTAGACATTGAATTAATAAAAATAGTTGATAATGAACGATTAATAGAGCCTGTTGGGGTCAATTTATATAGAATTATCCAAGAACTTTTACAGAACGTATTAAAACATTCCAAAGCTTCAGAATTAATTATTCAATTATTTAGTCGAGATGATGTTTTTGTTTTGATGGTTGAAGATAATGGGGTAGGGTTTGATGTGCTTGATAAAAAAACAGGTGGTATCGGACTTGAAAACGTTAAATATAGAGTAGTTTCTATGCAAGGCTTATTAAATGTAGATTCCTTTAAAGGGAAAGGATCAACGATAACCATTGAAATTCCATTGGAAAATGTTTATTTAGATTAATTTTTTGTCTAGTGCAAGTTTTACAAGCTCAGCTACATTTTTGGTATTGCATTTACTCATTATATTTTTCCTGTGTGTGTCTACAGTGTTGATGCTAATAAATAGTTTATTTCCAATGTCAGTACTTTTTTTTCCTTCCACAATTAATCTCAAAACATCTATCTCTCTGCGAGTGAGTTCGAATAAATTCCGGGATTCATTTATTTGAGTCTCAACTTTTTCACTTGGATTATTATTCGATTTTACAAATGATTCTATTACTTTCTCTTGCACATTTGAGTCCAAGAATGTTCCGCCATTATTTACACTTTCAATTGCTACAATTAATTGTGCTTTGTCAACGTTTTTTAATACATAACCTTTTGCTCCTTTTCTTAAGGCTTCACGAATCAATTCTATTTCATCATACCCAGTAAGCATGATTACTTTTATTTGAGGATATTGATTTTTTAATTTTTCTAATGTTTCAATACCATCCATTTCTGGCATGTTAAAATCGAGGAGAACAATATCAGGGTCTAATTTCCTAATGTCCTCAATTGCCTGCTTCCCATTTTTGGAGCCACCAATAATTTTAATGGTTGGTGTTGAATTTAAGAGGGAAGTTATGCCATCTATTATAATTTGTTGATCATCAACTATTAAAACAGTTATTTTGAGTGACATTTAATTTTTTTTATCAAAAATAGAGTTATTTTTGATGTTATCAAAACGTTAATCGAATTTTGACTATAAAACAAAATTTCTTTAACTAAACTATGTCGACTATTAAAATAAGATTCTAGCTTTTATGGTATGATTTACTTTTTTTAATTCTTCCAAAACATCTTCTTTAGTATTTCCATCTACATCTAAAACAACATAACCTATCGATTCGTTTGTTTTTAGGTATTGTCCAAGTATGTTTACTTTATAGGCTGAAAGCTGGCTATTTATTGCGGATAAAACACCAGGCACATTATGATGTATATGTAATATTCTTCGAGTGCCAGATTGTACTGGAAGATTTAATTCAGGAACGGTTTGTGAACCAACGGTGGAACCATTATCCATATATGCTCCCAATTTTGAAGACACTTCTACGCCAATATTTTCTTGCGCTTCAAGTGTAGATCCACCTATATGTGGGGTTAATATTACATTGTCGAGTCCTTTTAAACTACTTTCAAAACCAGGTCCTTTTTCTTTTGGTTCTATCGGAAAAACATCTATTGCCGCTCCAGCAACTTTCCCACTTAAATATGCATCTCGTAATGCCTCTAGATCAACGACAGAACCCCTACTTAGATTTTGGAAAACGACACCGGTTTTCATTTTTTCAAATTCGACTTTTCCAATCATATTTTTCGTTTGTGGATTGGCTGGCACATGTAGTGAAATAATATCAGCCTCTGCAAGCAAATTGTCTAATTCATCTACAACTCTGGCATTTCCTAATGGTAATTTTGGTTCAACGTCGTAGTATATTACCTTCATTCCCAACGATTCAGCCATAACTGAAACTTGAGAGCCAATGTGTCCATAACCAATTATGCCCATTGTTTTACCCCTTACCTCAAAACAGCCCTTTGCATCTTTCATCCAAATACCTTCGTGTGCCTGTTTGTTCTTTTCAGGAATCCTTCTTTTTAACATAATAGCATTAGCTATTATTAATTCAGCCACCGACCTTGTATTGGAATAAGGAGAATTAAAAACGGCAATACCCATTTTTTTACAAGCCTCTAAATCTATCTGATTGGTGCCAATACAAAAAGCGCCAACAGCATATAATCGCTTTGCCTTTTCTATCACTTTTGCAGTTAAAACGGTCTTTGAACGTATTCCTACGATATGATAATCTTCAATACAATTAAGTAGTTCTTCCTCCGACATAGCGCCTGCGTGGTTTTCAATATTTACATAACCACGCTTTTCAAAATCTTTAATTGCAGAAATGTGAACGCCTTCTAAAAGAAGAATTTTTATTTTGTCTTTTGGAAATGAATGTACTCTGCTCATTTGTTTTTAATTATAGGACTAAAATACTTTTTTAATTTTTGCTGGCAACGAATCTGTGGTTTGTTAAAAATTAAATAACGGTGCTTTAATTATACCATTGCTTGGTTAAGAAACAAGATTAGCGGTTTTACACTTTTTGATAATTTCATCAAATCGTTGATAAATATGGGATTTTTGACATTTTCGTCAGATATTTTTGTTTCCACAATAAATGATTTTAGCTTTAAATACTCAATTGCAGGATTGTCTTCAGTATAGGCTTTTGGCGATTTTTTTAAGGTATTTTCTTTATTAAGTGTTTTGAAATTTTCTACAAATGTTTTTTCAGTTATTATATTTTTAAAATCATCAAAATTATAATCGATTTCTTGTCTTATTTTTATTAATTGGTCGGCTTCAGGTTGATGATTACCTGCCGCGAAGAAGCAATTGTTGGGTTCTAAGTGTAGGTAATACCCTGCATTCCATGCTGATTTTCCTCCTTGATTTAAAAATACACCCATATTTGTTTTGTATGGGTCTTTGTTGTTAGAAAATCTAACATCTCTATTTATTCTGAACCCGCACTTTTTTGCATCTAAATTTCCAATTGTAGGATCTATTTTTCCCAATTCAATTATCCATTCTTTAGTGAATGATTCTAGTTCTTCTTTTATGATTTTATATCTATCTCTGTTGAGGTCAAACCAGATTTTTGTATTATTTTCTTTTAATTCAGATAAAAATTGGAACAAAAAATTAAAATTCATAGTTGTATATTTATCGGTCAATTATAAATAATCGCACAAATTAAGGATACTTATGGAATTTAAGAAGAAAGAATTAGCAGACCTAAGAGAAAATTATGGAATAGCTACTTTATTGGAGTCGGATGTAGATAAAAATCCGTTTATTCAATTTCAAAAGTGGATTGAAACGGCAATTAAAGAAAAAATTGTTGATCCAAATGCTATGACATTAGCTACAGTTGGGGCAGATGGACAGCCATCCGCAAGAACAGTTTTATTGAAAAATTATTCAAGCAATGGATTTGTTTTTTTTACTAATTACGACAGTAAAAAAGGCATTCAAATGGCAGAAAATGAACGTGTTACCTTATTGTTTTGGTGGAAAGAATTGGAGAGACAAGTTAGAATTGAGGGTAGAGCACAAAAGGTTTCTGTTGAAGATTCGAAATTTTATTTTCATGCAAGACCAAAAGGAAGTCAAATAAGCGCCTTTATTTCTCCTCAAAGCAAACCAGTAATAAGAGAAAGTCTTGAAAAGTCGTTTTTAGAAATGATTGAAAAATATGAATTAATCGACAAGATACCATTTCCAAGTAATTGGGGAGGCTATAATATTGAACCACATTTATTTGAATTTTGGCAAGGTCGACCAAATCGATTGCATGATAGATTACAATTTACTTTAGATGAAAGCAAAGAATGGAAAATTGAAAGGCTTGGACCTTAATTTATTTTGAAATAATCAATTTTGAAATCCCATTAAATGATTGATTTTCAACTTTTACAATATACACACCAATAGGTAATTGGGTGTTTAAAAACAAATATGCGCCTTTTGGAAATTTGGTTTCTTCAAATACTTGAATACCTGTGATGTCAAAAATTTTAATATTTACTTTTTCATTAATTCCACCTGGAAGTAATATCTGAAAAGTTCCATTTGTTGGATTTGGAAATACGTTCAATTCCACATTGATGGGAGCAGAATTATTTTTTTTACTTTCTACAAAAAAACTAGTAGTAAAAAACTTATTGCAAGAATTAGATTCTGCAATTACAGATAAATTATATATTCCATTACTTAGATTAATAACTTTATCAGTAAAATACAAATTATTGTCATTCGAAATGAATAATATTTCTTTTTTAAAGTTAGTTTGAATATCATTTTCGTCATCTAAGGTTTTCTCAATGACAGCTTTAATTTTATAAATGCTTTTTTCATTATTTTCAACCTTTAATTCTAATATATTATTTTCTTTTAGAGCCAAATTTTCAAGGTTAGTAATTAATTTTAAGTCTGCAGTATTTTCTGATACATTGCCAAAGAATTCATCATCAGATTGAATTGAGTAAGTTTTATTTGTAGCAAGATTTGTAAGTTGAATATCTAATAAATTTCCAAATCCATTATTGTCAGAAAAAGCAGTTTCATAAATTATATTATTTTGATTATCAACAATTGATAGTTTTTGGTTTTGTTTGAATCCAAATAAAGAAATATTTGCATTTCCTAATTCATCGACACTAAATTTTTTGTAATTTAGTTGGCTAGACAATAAGGTTTGGTCAATTAAGAATTCATTTGAAATAGTTGGTATTGCTGCTCTATTTGTGGTGCTACGTTCAAAATTATTATTTTGAATATCAATTAAAATTGGATGTATTTGCTTCCACATTGTGTTGCCCCAAAGAAAGTCAAAATGATTTAAATATGCACTTGCATCTCCTATTTTTCCTCCCACATTAAGACTTCCAGGTCGCAGAGTAGATGCATAAGTAGCCAAACCATCATTTATGTATTTTCGTCCATTTGGAATTTGAACACTATTTGGTAATTTGGAAATACCAGTTAATGCTCCTGAAACTGAAAAAAGAAGCGAGATTGCCTCTCCATATACTTTTCCAACTGGCAATTCTATACATGGTGGCTGACTATAAGAAATAAGAGACAATAAATTTGCGGGAACAACTAAAGGCAAATTCGTGCTTTTATAATATCCCCAACCGCCAAAAGTATAATATTTTTCTGGATGATTATTTGGGTTATTGTCTATCATCGGTCTTACCCGATGAATCATATTGGCTGTTTGCATTTGCCTAGTTCCTCTGTCTTTAAGGTATGCACCGAAAATGGGAATTTTGTTTAGTATTGGCTCTAAAAAAGAGGAAGTCCAATCTGTTAATGGAACGCCATAATAGGGTACGCTTAGGGCTACAACTCCCTTTACTAAAGAGTCTACGCCGTATTTTATCATTGCATAATCAACATCTAATCCGCCCTTACTATGTGCAACGATGATGATATCTTTTGATTGACCATAATGATTCGATACTTTACGAACCATATCTGCAATAATTTGACCATTTTTTTCAAAACTATTGGTTTGCGATTGGTTTGTAAATGCAGTTCGATATCCATTAGAATAGGCTTTTTCATACATTGAATTTCCCATAAAAAACCAGCCAAACCCATTGTCAAACCAGCCATGTACAAATATTAATATTGGTTTTGTAGAATTGTCTTCAGTTGTTGGATCGGCACCATAAATCAATTGATTTAATTTTGGCTTAGCATCAAAGCATTCAAAATTATCTGGGTTGGGTAAAAAAACCTCAGTAATACTTTGGGAATAAGTATTAATAGAATGAGCAAATAGGATTAAAAAGATTAGTGTTTTCATGGTTTGGTTTTTTTTGTTAAAAATGGTTTAGAGACCTAATTTATAAATTAATTCATATAATTTTTGATTTTTTTAATGCTATTTTTACAATTGTTTTTATTAATTTTAAATTATGAGATTTTATAATATATTAATTGTTGTATTTCTACTTTTAATGCCTGTTATTGGATTCAGTCAGGTAGACGAAACCTATTTGAGTAGCGCAATTGAAAAGTTAAACAAAAATGATGTGAAAGGTTCAATTGGGGATTATACCAAATTTATTGTTGTTTGTAAAGCAGCTAATGATGGAATCAATGAAGCAAAGGGACATTATTTGAGGGGCTTAGCCCATATGCAACTTCAAAATTACCAAGAAGCCTCAGATGATTTTTTGCAAGGATTTCCTTTTAACCATGGAGATGATTTTTATACTAATATTACTGAGTGCTTTTTTAATTTAAATAATTTGCAGGGGATGATTGAAATGGCAGATAAGGGATTGTCAAAATCAAATAATCCTCAAACAAAAGGCAAATTGTATAAATTTAGTGGCTTGGCACTTTATAATAGCGATGCAAAGGAAGAAGCATGTGATTTTTTTAAATTAGCAAAGGATTTGGGAAACATAGAAGCAACTGGTTATTTTTCTAAATATTGTGAGGTAGAAAAGAATTCCAAGTATTATGATGAAAAAGTTTATAATCAATTAGTTAAAGAGAATTCTAAGACTCTAACTAATTTTGAAAAAATGGATGATGGTACTTTCTATAAGGGAGGAATTTTGAACGGAATGAAAGAGGGAACGGGTTCCTGGAAATTAAGTAATGGCGCTATTTACGAAGGTGAGTTTTCAAAAGATTTATTTGATGGCAAAGGAAAATTAGTTTTGGCAAATGGAGAGTGGTATTTGGGGGAATATGAAAAAGGAAAAAAAACAGGAAATGGTGAATATTATTTTAAAAATGGAAGTAGTTATAAAGGGGAATGGCTGAATGACCAATATAATGGCCAGGGGGTTTTTAAGGATATTAATTCAGGAGTTTTTACAGGAAGGTTTCAAAAAAACGAACCTCAAGGCGTTTTTCAAATTTCATTTAACGATGGCAGCAATTATTCTGGTGTTTTGAAGGGATGGGCTAAAAATGGCTATGGAACTGCTACCCTAGCCAATGGAGATGTTTATATAGGTGATTTTGTAAATGATGTTTTTCAGGGACAAGGAAAGTATGTGGCTGCTTCAGGTTGGTTTTATGAGGGTTCTTTTATTAATGGGTTATTTTCAGAACAAGGAAAAATGGTAATGAATGATGGAAAAACGTGGTATGAGGGTAGTTTTTCGGAGGGTAAATATGAGGGTGCAGGCATTTTTCATTTTGCTGATGGTCGGTATTATAAAGGAGCCTTTAAAAATGGACAGAAAAATGGAATAGGTACTCTGTATGATACAAATGGAAAAGCAATAAAAACAGGAAATTGGATTGATGATAATTTTGTAAAAAATTAATCTATTTTTTTTTAAGAAATATTTACCTCTAACTAATATCTTTGTTTAATAAGAAAAAAAATGGTTAACAAATTTTCACTTTCCTTAGGGAATTTTTTATTTAAAAATGCCTATCCAATTTATAATATAGTATATCCTATTTTTAAAAGGAAGCAAGATAAGTTAGAGATTGATTTTCTTACCAAAACTATTAAGCCTGGTATGGTGGTTTTGGATATTGGTGCTAATATTGGATTTTACACAGAGATTGTTTCAAAGCTGGTTGGCTCGACTGGAAAAATTCATGCGTTTGAGCCAGATTCCCTTAATTTTCAACGATTACAGAAGAAATTATTAGGTTGTAGTAATGTTAATCTGGTTCAAAAGGCAGTAAGTATAAATTCAGAAAATTTGAAAATATATACCTCAAAAGTTTTAAATGTTGATCATAGAACGTATGAAGTAGAAGATTATGACGAAGTGATTGAAATTCCAGCAGTTTCAATTGATGAATATTTAGGAGAAAATCAGCATGTGGATTTTATAAAAATGGATATACAAGGTGCGGAGTATTTTGCACTAAAAGGAATGAAATCAACGATTTTGAGCAATCCTAACATTATTATATTAATGGAATTTTGGCCCTTTGGATTAGGATTAGCAAAATCATCAGCACGTGCTTTACTGGGTTTAATTCAAGAATATGGCTTAAAGATGTTTTTATTCACTGAAGATGGAATGACTCCTTTAAACACAGAAAATATTCATTTGTACGAAAATAAGCCGTATGAATATTATGAAAATATAATTATAAAAAAATAGAAGGATGGCTCAGAAAAAAGTAGTTTCGAGAAGTGTAGATAAACTACAAAAATCTAAAACAATGGTAGATGTTCCCAAAAGTCGCTCTTTTTTTGAGTGGATGGAAGATTTTTTATCAAAAAATGCCAATATATTATTAGGTATTATTTTAGCCTTTTCAGTTTTGCTTTGTGGACTATTATTTGATTTTAAAATTTCAATAGGACATGATGATGCATTGTATTTAGAAGGAAGTTGGCGGTATGCCCAAAATTTTTTCGGTTATTTTTATTCAGCGAATGCACCCCTTTATGTAATTTTAATGTCTTTGCCCATTAAATTGTTTGGCCTAAATTTGGGTTTGTTAAAATTATTTTCAGTTTTTTTCTTTTTGGCTGCCATTTGTATAACTTATATCACTTTCAAAAATAGAGTGCCTTATTTGGTTTTATTTTTTGGATTAATTATTTTCGCTACAAACCATTTTTACATTTCCTATGCCAGTTTAACTTATACAGAATGTTTTTTTGCATTAGTGCAATCCATTTTTTTAAATGCATTTTTTAAATTAATAGATACGATAAATACGAATGGGAATGCCATTAACAAAAATTGGAAACATTGGCTTTGGATGGGTTTCTGGATGTGGGTTATCATAACAACTAGAAGTGTTGCAACTTTCAGTATTTTCGCCGTAATTGTTTATTTTATCGTTGAAAAGCAATGGAAAGCTATTCCATATTCAGTAATTGCTTTAGCCATTTTTTGGGGACCATGGGAATTGGCAAAAAAGGTGCTTTGGAAAGGAATTCAAACAAACCAATATGCTTCACAAGGCAAAACGCTAACTGTAGTTGGTCAAAATCCGGCGGGAGAAGTAGAAACAATATCAGGATATATTATTCGTTTTTTTGAAAATACGGAAATATATTTATCGGCTCGGTTGTGGGAGATATTGGGTTTCTTGCCAGAAAATTCGCCTAACGTTAGAAGCCTAACTATATTTACAATTTTGGCTATATTGGTAGGATTGTTTTTTGCATTTAAAAACAAGAATAAGGCAATGTTTTTTACCATTTTATATTATGGTGCGTTATTGTCGGGTACATTTATAATGCTTCAAACCTTTTGGGGACAAGCGCGTTTGGTTATGGTCTATTTGCCATTTATTCTTTTTACCGCTTTTTATGGTATTTATGCTATTTTAGAAAAGGGCGCCTTAAGATATATTCAACCAATTATATTTCTTTTCTTTTTTATATTATTTGTAAAAGGAATGGATACAACTTTTGAAAAAGCAATTAAAAATAGGCCAATTGTAAGTAAGAATTTAAAAGGAGACAAATTGGCTGGTTATACCCCAGACTATATCAACTATTTTAAAATGAGTGAGTATTGTGCTGATAGTTTGCCAAAAGAATCAATGGTTGCTGTGCGAAAAGCGCCTATGTCGTTTATTTATGGAAAAGGGAAGGATTTTTGGGCAGTTTATAGTGTGCCAACCAATAATGCAGATACATTGTTAATGGAATGGAAAAAAGGCAATGTGAGCCATGTAATATTATCTCCAATTAGGACTGACCCAAGTTATTATAATCCTGAAAGTTATGTAAATACAGTACACAGATACGTAGCTACAATAGAGCAAACTTATCCTGGTACATTTCAATTGGTAAAAACCATAGGTGACCAAGAAGCATCTACATTGTATAAAATAAATTATCCGGTTGATACAACTAAAGTAGAATAGTTGTGTAATCGTTTATTTTATTGGCTATTTACCAGAATTTAATTTTTCCAGCGGCAAACCAGCACATCCGCAAAAGGGTCATGCCGTTGGTAAATCGGGAAATATTGGTTTCACCATAAGTACGTTCGCGATAACGGATAGGTAAGTCGATTATTTTAAGGTTTAATTTGTATGCACCAAACAGTAAATCAAAATCCCCAAATGGGTCGAAATCGCCGAAAAAGCTACGATTTGCAATGAGATTGATATAGTCTTTTCTGAACATTACTTTTGTACCACAAAGACTATCTTTTATTGGTTGTTCTAAAAGCCAAGAGAAAACCCAACTAAAAAATTTGTTCCCAAGGGTGTTCAAAAAACGCATGGCTTCTTTTTCCATTGGGTAAACTAATCTAGAACCATTTATGAATTCACCTTTTCCGGTTGCAATAGCGTTATAAAACTTCGGTAATTCTTCGGGTGGCATAGTTAAATCGGCATCCAAAATCATCAAAATATCGCCTGTTGCCATAGAATAGCCTTTTCGTACAGCATCGCCTTTCCCTTTGCCTGGTTGTTGGCCTATTTTGATATCGTATTGGTCTTTATACTTATTTTGTATTTCTTGTATTTTTTGCCAGGTATCGTCGGATGAATTGCCTTCAATAAATATTATTTCTTGATGTTTTCCAAATTTTGGCAACCTTAAAATGGCATCTTCAATATTGCCACTTTCATTTCGTGCAGGAATAACAATGGTTGTACTGTATTGATTTTCAACTTCTTTAAGGCTTACTGAAGGGTTTGGTCGAGCAATTAGAAATTGATTTAAACAGGTATTATTGATTAAAGGAAGTTTTGCTACGTATTTATTTAAAAAGGAAGAAAGCAAAGGGATATTTATAGGAAAAATTACTCTCATATTGGTGCGGAAAGTTTCGAATCCACTTAAATAAAGCAAATTCTCGATGTCCATCCTAGAAAGCCAATTCTGTTGAGGTACTTTGTTTTTAATGCCTAAATTTTCCCCTAACTTTAAAATAGGCTCCCATAGTCGAGAATAGTAACCAATAAAAATTTTAGTTTGAGCGTGACATAGTGGATGCAAGGAGCTTAATACATTTTGAATATTTTCGAAATAGCCAATTACATGTGACAAGATTATTACATCGTATTTGTCTGTAATCGTGATGTTTTCAGCATCCATCAATAAAAAGGAAATATCTGGATGGTTTTCTTTTGCAATTTCAAGCATATTAGGACTAAAGTCAATTCCTGTTTTATGGCTGCCTTTCAGTTTTGCCAAACTATCCCCTGCCCCACAACCAATTTCCAAAACTCGACTTTCATCCTGAATAAAGAAATTGTAATAATTAGTTATATCATTCCAATAATAGGCAAACCTATTCTTGTATTTGGAATAATTTGCAGCAAAATTTTGGAAATGTTCTAAAAATTGTTCCTTCCTTGATATTTGATTTTTCTCCATTAAAATGTTCGTTAAAGCAACAATTTTTTTATAATGTATTAATCGTTGATAAATAACAGTAAAACTATTTTTTTATCAATCCAATCTCGATTAATCTTTCTGTCAAATATTCTCCAGCTGTAATTGGTTCATAGGCGATTGGATTTGAAGCATCTATACAATTTGGCAGGCAATCTAATTTCACTTCGCTTCTTGGGTGTAGAAAGAAAGGAATAGAATATCTGTGCGTGTGCCATTTTTCTTTAGGCGGATTAACTACTCTGTGTGTGGTTGATTTTAATTTGTTGTTGCATAATCTTTGAAGCATATCGCCAACATTCACCATTATTTGAGTTGGAGCTGCTTTTGCATCATGCCAAGTTCCTTGAACATCTTGTACTTGCAATCCATCTGCACTAGCTCCAACTAATAGGGTAATTAAATTTATGTCTTCATGCGCTTCAGCTCTGATTGCCGATTTAGGCTCTTGTGTTATTGGTGGATAATGAATCGCTCTTAAAATGCTATTGCCATTATGAATTTTAGCATCAAAATAGTTTTTATCCAAATTAAGATATTCGGCAATTGCACGTAAAAGATGTCTTCCAGTATTTTCAAAACTTTTATAAAGGAGTCTTCCTTTTTCGTTGAAATCTGGTAATTCAGCTACATTTATGTTGTCTGGATAATCTGAAGCAGGCATTTTTTCTCCATCTTCAATATATTGTCCTACTTGCCAAAATTCTTTTAAATCGGCAACTTCTGATTGTTTTGCCTTTTCTCTCCCAAATGAAGTATAACCTCTTTGCCCACCAAGAGAAACTATTTCATAACTTCTTTTAGTTTCTAATGGTAATGAATAAAATTCTTCGACTAAGGCATAATATTCATCAATTACATGGCTCGGTATTCCATGATTTTCAATTGCGGCAAATCCTATTTCTTCGTAAGCTTTGCCAAAATTTTGAATAAATTTATCTTTTCTACTTGAATCGTTAGATAGATAATCATTTAAATCTACAACTGGTATATAACTCATTATTAATATTTTGGTGTGAAGTTAAATAAAATGAAAATTAATTCATAAATTTTTTATTTATAGATTGATTAAACTTATTAAATTCTAATTTATTTTATAATTTGGCACTTTATTTTAGGTAAAACACTATGCTCAATCAACGCTTATCACAGAAAATGCTGCAAAAGCTTTCGCCTCAACAAATTCAGTTGATGAAATTGTTGCAGGTGCCTACAGCATCTCTCGAGCAAAGAATAAAGGAAGAATTAGAAGTAAACCCTGCTTTGGAGGAAGGAGACTCTGAGGTTGATGATTATTATGAGGATGAAGGAGAGGAGTTTTCGTCGGCTGATGAATTGGATGAATCGGATAAGATGGAGGATTCTAAAGAAGATGATGTAGACATTACTGAGTATTTATCAGAGGATCATGATTATGACCATCGTTCAGATAATAATGATGATTATAATGATGAGGAAAAGAAAACGATGCCGGTGGCAGTTCAAAATTCGTTTCATGATTTTTTGGATGAACAACTGAATATGTTGGCTCTGGATGAACATACATTTTTGATTGCTGAACATTTAGTGGGAAGTCTAGACGAAGATGGATATTTGCGCCGTGAGTTAGATGCAATTGTTGATGATTTGTCGTTTGGACAGCATATTGAAACGACAGAAAAGGAGTTGGAGCAGGTGTTGAAAATCATTCAAAAATTTGATCCTTCGGGCGTTGGTGCAAGGAATTTGCAAGAATGTCTTTTGTTACAATTGTTAAGGGTAGAAAACCAAGACAAAACTGTACAATTGGCCATTAAGATAATTCAACAATATTTTGATGCTTTTACAAAAAAGCATTATGATAAATTGCTTAAATCTTTAGGTGTAAACGAAAAAGAATTAAAGGAAGCAATAGACGAAATATTAAGGTTAAATCCAAAACCAGGCGGAGCACTTGAAGTTAGTGCTATAAATTTACAATCTATTATTCCAGATTTTACCATAGTTCAAAGTGGTACCAAACTAGAAGTATTGTTAAATTCAAGAAATGCACCAGATTTAAGAATATCAGATTCCTTTAAAGAAATGTTGGTGGCTTATAATAGAAATACTGGTAAGGATAAAAAGCAAAAGGAAGCAGTTGTATTTATAAAACAAAAAATTGATAGCGCAAAATGGTTTATAGACGCTATTAAACAACGACAAAATACTTTATTGGTAACAATGGATTCTATTTTACACCATCAATATGATTATTTTTTGACGGGAGATGAAACGAAATTAAGACCAATGATATTAAAGGATATCGCTGAAAAGACCGGTCTTGATATTTCTACCATTTCAAGAGTAGCAAATAGTAAATATGTTCAAACTGAATTTGGTACTTTTGGTTTAAAATCATTTTTTTCCGAATCACTTCAAACAGAGGGAGGAGAAGAAGTATCCACCAGAGAAGTAAAAAAAATATTGAATGATTTTATTTCAGCAGAGGAAAAAGTAAAACCTTTATCGGATGAGGCTTTGACAGATATGTTGAAGGAAAAGGGTTATTTTATTGCTAGGCGAACAGTGGCGAAATATAGAGAACAGCTTAATATTCCTGTGGCTCGATTACGTAAAGAATTATAAAATGAAAGTAATTTCGAGGATAACTGCATATCTATTTCATCCATTATTGTGGCCTACTATTATGATAGTCATATTTATGACTTTCAATAAATATACGTTTCAATCTATGCCTTTTGGTCTTACTGTTTTAAAAATTTTCATAAACACCTTTTTCTTTCCAGCTATTTGTATTTTGTTGATGTGGAAATTGGATTTAATTCCCAGTTTAACTTTAGATGACAAAAAAGATAGAATTTTACCATTTGTTGGTATAATCAGTTTGTATGTTTGGAGTTTTATGGTTGTAAAAAAGGGAGGATTTCCAACCATTATGGGTGTTTTCATGTTGGGTGTTTTAATCTCTTTGTTTATCTCATTTGTAATAAACGTATTTTATAAGCTTAGCTTACACATGGTAGGCATGGGTGGGGTTTTAATGGCAATGATATTACAATGTTTAATTTCTCCAAATAATTTGAATTACATGTTGTTGACATTCATTGTATTAGCAGGATTTGTGGCTACCACACGTATTTATTTGGGAGCGCATAATTTGATGCAAGTATATGTAGGTTTTTTGGTTGGAATTATTGGCCAAATTTTTGGCATATTTTTCTTTCAATAGAATTGTGACCTTATTTTTGCTCTAATCGATTTATTCCAGCTTTTGCTTCTGCATCAACACTATTTTTGTACTCATGCGTTTTGTAGGAGATGGCTTTCTTGTAGTATTCAATGGCTTTTGTTTTGTTTCCTTTTTTTTCATAAATGGCACCAGATTTAAGTGCTGCATTTGGTGCAAAATATAGATTCAAATTAGGGTCAGATTGAATGGTTTTTTGGTATTCAATCAATGCCTCATCCAATTTTCCCCACTCATGAAGAATTCTTCCTTTGCGATAAAAGTATTCAATTTTTTCTCTATTAGAGCTTAGTTTAGTTGGATTAATTTTAGTAAGCATGTCAATTGCTCTTTGGTAATAAGCGCCATCGAATAAAACACGAGCTTTTAGCAGTTCTTTTTGAGGGATGATATTGCTGTTTGCTTCTTTTTGGGCAGCAATGTCTTCGTCTATTGTCTCATTTCCAGTAGTTTTGCAAACCAGCAAATATTTTTTGTATAAGTCGGGCTGACTATTAATAAGATAAAACCATGCTAGTTTCCGATTTGCTTCTTTTATATAGTTTTGTCCTTTAAAAGTTGAAATAAATTTTTTCAAATAAATATCTGCATCTTTATCTAATCTGTTCAATTTTGCATTCCCTAACAAAAAATCGAGGAAAGGATAAGGAAAAAATTCTTTGTTTGAAGGTTTCGTAAGTAAAATTTCAATTACTTTATCATTTTTGCCTACATGTGCAGCTACGGTTGCTACCACAAAATGATTTAATAAGTTGTCTTCAAGTGATAAATTTCCGTTTATCATTTTCCAGGCTTCATTATAATCTTTTAATAAATGAAGTTGAATGAGTGTATAAAGAATTATGCCTTCATCCTTAAATTGGAAGTTGGGGTCTTTTATTACAGATTTTAAATCGGTTATTCCTTGGTTTATAGAGCCTTTTAAACCTAATATTTTTGCTCCAAATTTATATTTATCGGGTATTGCACCAAAAATGGTATTTAGGAGGGCCATGCTTTTGATAGAAGGTTTGAAGTCGGGAAATTTTTCCAGATTTTCACGATGCATCGAAGCCGCTTTTTTTACTTCCAATACAGCCGATAAGTATTCCCCGAATTTTATTCTTGCAAATGCCCAATGTAAATGCAAATCGGCTTGAGTATAGAGAAACCAAGGAGAGTTTTTATTTCCTTTTTCTAGGATATCAATTCTATTGCTTTTTTTCGTTTCTAGACTTTCAAATAGTGTTTTATTTTCGCCGATATAAAGGGTAAAAAAATCGATATAATCCTCGATAAAAAAAGGCATTAAGTTATTGGGATTTGCTTTTTTTTCAGTTTCAAGCAACGCTTTTCCTGCCGCGAATTTCAGTTTGAAAATGGCTTGATAAGCTTGTTGGCAATTTTTGTTATAGTCGTAGGTAAAAGCACCTTTTGAGATTGAAAAAAGAGAAAGGAAAAGGATGAAAAAAGATTTTTTTAATTTGTTTTTCAATGCAAATAGATTTAAAAATCGTTTAGTCCAATTTATTATTAGCAATAATTCCATGTTTTATAGCAAAAAGGATTAATTCGGATGAAGAATTTATTTGCAATTTTTTCATTATGTTTTTTTTATGTGTATACACCGTATGTGTACTTATAAAAAGTTTTTCTCCTATTTCTTTAGCAGACAATCCGAGTGCGTTTTGTTGGATAATTTCTAATTCTCTGATCGAAAGGTTTATAGGTTTGCAATCGTCATCTAATATATTTTTTGGTTTGTCTAGAATTATGTCTATGATTTTATGGCAAATAAATTTTTCTCCTTTTGAAGTCGAATTTATTGCATTCAGAATTTCTTCCTCATCACATTCTTTGGTTAAAAAACTTAGAGCACCTGATTCAATGGCTCTATAAATATTGTCTCTCGAAACATCAGAAGTGATAACTAAGAATTTAATATTTTTATTTTTTTTAAAAACAGACTCCATTGTATGGATTGAGAAATGATTAGGTTGAAAATAATCAATTACAATAATGTCGGGCAGTTTATTTTCTAAGGAGTGTAGAAGTTCTTTTTCATTACTTGCTTCATCTAATACGTTAATTTTCTTTTCTTTCGAAAGAATTCCTTTCAATCCTTGGCGGATTAGGTATTGATTTTCTGCAATTATAATATTAATAGACATTGTTAAGGTAGAATCATTCTAAATTAAAAAGACTAAGCTATTTAATTTTATCAAATATATTGATAAAATTGTGTAAAACAAATATTAAGTATCAAAATAGGTTAGAAATAGTATAGTTTACTTGCTAAAAAGAATCTCCTTTGTTTTGGGATTTAATATTTTGTAATCTAATAAATTAAGACTACTGTCTTGGATTATTTTTACCTGAATGCGTTTTAAATGAAACCATTTCCAGTGTATAGGAATGAAACCTTTCTTTAAATACGCACAAACAAAAGGATGCACTAATAAGGTGTATTTGTTATGCCCATTTTTTTCTATGCTTAATATTTCTCTTTCAATTTTATTTACAAGTAATAAGCTTGATTCGACCCTTTCGGCTATTCTTGGGTTGGGCTCGGTGGTGTCGATTATCACTTGTTCCTTCACCCTTTGTCGTGTTATTTCCATTAACCCGAATCTGCTAATTGGCAAAATGCTATGCTTGGCTTTGTCATTCTTCATTGCTAATTGCATTGCTTCAAGAAGTTTCCCTTTAAGTTCGGAAGACTTCATGTCGATAAAATCAATTACAATTATTCCACCAATATCTCTTAATCGGAGCTGTCGAGCTATTTCATTTGCGGCCTCCAAATTTACGTTGAAAGCATTTTGATCTTGGTCAATCTCCTTATTTACTTTAGGCCCACTATTTACGTCAATTACATGCAGGGCTTCGGTATGTTCTAATACAAGATAGGCACCTGATTTCATGGTTACCGTTTTGCCAAATGCTCCTTTTACTTGCTTACTGACACTAAACTCCTCAAAAAGGGGTGTTTCAGATTGATGTAATTGCAAAAGTGAAACCATGGAAGGTGCCATTTGAGTAAGGTAGCTTTTGATGGCATCAAACATTTTCTGATTGTCTACAACAATTCTATTAAAAGAATCATTTAGAATGTCTCTTAAAAGGCGAATTGACTTGTCAATTTCTGAAAGCAAAAGGTGAGGTTTGTTTTGGTTCTTTAAATTGTTAGCTAGTAAATTCCATTTTTCAAGCAACAATTTGCTATCGCTACCTACTTCTTCTTCTGTTGCAGTGGAGGCATTAGTTCGAGCAACAAGTCCAAAGTTTTTTTGACGAATACTGTTTAAAAGAGCCATAAGTCTCTTTCTCTCTTCCTTGATGTCAAGTTTTCGGGAGATGCCAATATTGTTTATGAAAGGGGTCAGAACTAGATAACGACCTGGAATAGTTATTTCACAGGATAAACGAGGTCCTTTAGTTGAAATAGCTTCTTTAAGAATTTGAAAAATTAGCATGTCGCCTTTGACCAATAGTTGATCAATAGAGCCATTTTTTTCAATTTCTGGTTCAATTTCAAAATCACTAAGAAGGCGAAATGGTTTGCCTTTTTGGACATCATCAGTAAACTTCTTTAATGACCTAAAATTAGGACTTAAATCTGAGTAATGAATAAAGGCATCTTTTTCATGCCCGATATCGATAAAAGCTGCATTTAAACCAGGATTAATTTTTCTAACCCTTCCTAAATAAATATCACCAGCAATAAATCCTGATTTTGTATTTCTATCTAGGTAAAATTCAACTAGCCTTCTATCTTCCAAAAGTGCTATTTCTACTCCCTCAGTGTTAGAGTGTATTACTAAATCTCTAACCAATGTTACGTAGTTTTAATTAAGAAAACAATTCATTTTACAAATGAAAAAGAGAAGTCTATTTTTTCTTCTTATGTCTATTTTTTCTCAATCTTTTTTTACGTTTGTGCGTAGCTATTTTGTGTCTTTTTCTTTTCTTACCGCAAGGCATAACTTATATTATTTATTTTTTAAATTCTTTATATATTCATTTATTTCTATGTCAAATTCTGGATTCGCAACCATTATTTTACACATTTCTAATTGTTTGATGGCTAGGTCTTTATTTCCTAATCCTTCATTTGTAACAGCCAAAAAATACAATGCTTCTGTATTTTCGGGCTGGAGTTTCATTACTTTTTCTAATCTGTCTTTAGCCTTTTCATATTGTCCAGACATAATGCTTAATCTGCCTAATTCAATTAAGGTTGGGATATTATTAGAATCTTTTTCAATTATTCCTCGTAATAATCCTATTCCTTTCATTGGGTCTTGACTCTTTTCAGTGTACAAACGAGCCAATTTTATTTTCAAATCAACGCTCGTTTCACCCTGCTTTTCAGCATTTTCGAAAGATAAGAGCGCAAAGGTAATAAGATTATTGGAAATTAGGCTATCCTTTTCACTATTGAGTGCAATTAAAAAATTGTTACACGCGTTTTCATAAGCTACTTTTAACTTATTGGTTTCAGCAATTTTAAAAGAATACCAAGCTGTAAGTACTGTATTGTTTTGACTTTTCCAAAAATCTGCAATTTTTCTAATGCTATTTTCTTTTTCTTCAGGAGAGGAAGAATTTTTTGTTAAATTTCCTTCAAGAGCATCTAAATTACTTAATAAAGAAGCAGTTAGTTCTTTTTTAGATTTCTTTTCAAAATCTTGAAAAGAAATTGTGCTTGTAGGTTGATTCGTTTTTATATCAAGCTTTTGTTTTTTGCCTTTCTTATTTGGGGCAAAAAAAAACAAAGACAATAAGAGACATAATCCGAGTGCAACGACTCCGATTTGATTTCTACCCATGAATTAAGATTATTTTTTTTCCGCTTTTTGCTTTACGCTTGCCGCTTTTACCTCTTCTAAGAATATTTTAGAAGGCTTAAAAGATGGAATGTCGTGTTCTGGAATTTCAATAGCAATATTTTTCTTGATATTTCTACCAATTTTTGCTGCTCTTGTTTTTCTAATAAAAGAACCAAAACCTCTAACATAAATGTTTTCACCTTCAGCTAAGGCATCTTTTACTTCTTTAAAAAATGCTTCCATTGAAACTAGTACATCTACTTTAGGAACACCAGTTTTTTCTGCAATTCGTGTTATGATATCTGCTTTTCTCATTTTATTTATAAATTTTCAAGATATTGTGCAAATGTAATAAAAAAAGTTGAATTAAAGTTAACTATTTAATGCAAAGTATTTTATGTCAGTTTTTTTCATATTAGGAAATGAGTATATTCTTTAAAAATACATTATTAAAATGGCATGATCCCCTAGAAAGAGATTTGCCATGGAAAACAACCAATGACCCCTATAAAATATGGTTGTCTGAGGTTATTTTGCAACAAACTCGGGTTGATCAAGGACGTCCGTATTATTTGAAGTTTGTAGAAAACTATCCAAATGTAAAATCCTTTTCCGAAGCACCACTTTCGGATGTATTAAGGCTCTGGCAAGGACTTGGCTATTATGCAAGAGCAAGAAATATGCATTTAGCAGCTAAGCAAGTGATTGATCAATTCAATGGTGTTTTTCCTACTTTTTACAATGATTTATTAAAAATTAAAGGTGTCGGTCCATATACTGCCGCTGCAATATCTTCTTTTTCAATTAATGAACCTCGAGCTGTTTTGGATGGAAACGTGTTTAGAGTTTTAGCTAGATTTTTTAATATTAATGTGCCAATTGATACGAATGAAGGAAAATTAATTTTTTTTAATTTGGCAAATGAATGTTTGGATAAAAGCATGCCAGGCAAATACAATCAAGCGATTATGGATTTTGGTGCACTAGTTTGTAAGCCAAAAAATCCAAATTGTATGATGTGTCCCCTACAAAACAATTGTGCTGCTTTTTTTGAGAAAACGATTTCAGATTTGCCTGTTAAATCAAAGAAAATAATTAAAAAGGAAAGGTTTTTTTTGTACCAAATAGTCAATAGAGAAGGTTCTGTTGCTATACAAAAAAGAGTTGAAAGGGATATTTGGCAAGAATTGTTTGAATTTCCAGTTATAGAATTCAATAATCAAGCTGAATTGCTTAAAAGTCCATTAATAGCTAAAGATTGTGACAATGTAATTTCATTGAAACAAACTTTAACACACCAAATTATCCATGGTTTTTTCGTTTTTTGTGGCACAAAACTTCAAGAGGACAATAATAAAGGAGAGGTATTATGGATAAATTCTTCAGAATTGAGTAAATTTGCATTTCCAAAAATAATTTGTCAATTTTTGGAGGGTAATTATTTTTAATTAACTTAGACATTTTAATTGACAATTTGATTGATTATAAATGAGAGGCGTAAATAAGGTAATACTAATTGGTCATTTGGGAAAGGATCCTGAGGTGAGGAAATTAGATGCGAATAGTACAATAGCAAAATTTTCGTTAGCAACCACAGAGGCATTCAAAACAAAAGATGGCAATTGGGTTGATCAGACCGAGTGGCACAATATTGTTATGTGGCGAGGATTGGCTGAACGGGCAGAGCGGGATTTGAAAAAAGGGATGTTGATTTATCTTGAAGGTAAAATTAGGACTAGATCGTGGGAGGATAAAGAGGGAAACAAACGTTACACTACCGAAGTTGTGGTGGATTCTTTTTTGTTGCTTGAAAAAAGAAACGACCAGTATCAAGTTGGAAATATTGTCAATGAAGAAGAGGGAATTTCCCCAGAAAAAAACTATATGGATCAAGAGGAAAATGATAGCTTGCCGTTTTAAATAAAACAATAAATTGGAAAATAATTTTTTAGATATAAACCTATTTTGTTCTTTATTTAACCAAATTTCTTGGTTTGATGTTTTCAATCCTATAGATTATATGGTTGGAATAGAATTACTAATTATATTGCTTTTGGTTACTGGTTCAGCTATAGTTTCATCAGCCGAAGTTGCTCTTTTTTCGATAAGTATAAATCAGATAAAGGAATTAGAAGAAAGTGAGGAACCTATAGACAAAAAAATATTAGAGCAAATTGATAAGCCACGAAGATTATTAGCTACCATATTAATGGCAAATAATATTTTTAATATTTCCATAGTTTTGGTTTTTTATGGTGTAACAAAACAAATGTTTAATCCTGTTTTTTTTGAAAATCATAAAGTACTTGAGTTTTTAATTCAGGTAGTGTTAGTTACTTTTTTTCTTTTGCTTTTTGGTGAAGTATTGCCAAAAGTATATGCATCGCACAATAATTTGGGTGTTGCTAGATTTGTAATGGCGCCAATTAGGTTTTTTACATTTATTTTTACACCATTTGTAAATGTTTTAATAAAATCAACTACTTACCTCGAAAATAACTTAAATAAAAAAGTAAAAGGAGTTAGTGCTAGAGACATAGATCAAGCAATTGATTTGGCAGTTGAAGATGAATATTCAAGGAATACAAAGATTTTGAAAGGGATAGTAAAATTTGGAAACCTTTCGGTAACCCAAATTATGCAATCTAGAATGGATGTGATTGCAGTAGATAAAGCTTCGGATTTTAAAGAGCTACTGAGCTTGGTAAGAGAATCGGGATATTCAAGAATGCCAGTCTATGAGGATGACTTGGATCATGTAGTTGGTGTAATTTTTGCTAAGGATTTACTTAAGTATTTGAATGAACCTCAAACATTTGATTGGTCGAAGTTGATGAGAACTCCTTTTTTCGTGCCAGAAAATAAAATGATTGATGATTTGTTAGCAGAATTTCAGTCAAAAAGAAATCACCTTGCAGTGGTTGTGGACGAATATGGTGGCACCTCAGGAATTGTAACATTAGAAGATATTTTGGAAGAGGTAATTGGAGAAATTAATGATGAATTTGACGATGAGATAAATGTTAATTTTCAAAAATTAGATGACCAGAACTATATCTTTGAGGCCAAAACACCTTTAAATGACGTATGTAAAGTATTAAATTTTCCAGTTGATTATTTTGAATCTTATGGTGATGCAGATTCATTAGGTGGATTGGTTTTGGAACTAAAAGGGGAAATTCCAATTGAAGGAGAGGTGGTAGTACATCAGAAGGATATATTTACCGTTTTGGAAGTAAACAATACTAGAATAATTAGAGTTAAAATAACCTTAGCAAATTAAATTGAAAAGAGGCGTAATTTTATTTATTATAATTTGGTGTTTTTGTGCATGCAAAACAGATAATTTTGTTCCTAAACCTAGAGGGTATTATGCAATTACATTTCCCGAAAAAAATTATTTAAAATTTGAGGAGAATGTTTGTCCATATTCTTTTGTATATCCTTCATATGGATTTATTAATAAAGACACCACTTTTTTCAAAGATAAGCCTGAACATCCTTGTTGGTTAAATATTTCATTTCCAGCCTTTAATGCAACTTTACATTTGAGTTTCAAAGAAATTTCGGGAAGAAATAATTTAGAAAAACTGGTAGGAGATTCTTATAAACTGACATTTAAGCATAGTATAAAAGCAGATTTTATTGACGAGACCTATTTTGAAAAAAAGAATGACAATGTATATGGATTTATTTATGATGTAGGAGGAGATGCCGCTTCCGCAGTTCAGTTTTTTGCAACAGATAGTGTCTCAAATTTTGTACGAGGGTCACTATATTTTAATTGCGAACCAAATTCAGATTCTTTACAACCAAGTATTGATTTTTTTAGAAAGGATATAGTTGAATTAGTGAATTCTATTCATTGGAAATAATTTACTTAGTTCCTTTTTTATCATAAAAAATGGGAAATATATTTAATACAAATTCATTCATTACACCCATTGAATTTTTAAAAGGAGTTGGGCCTGACAGGGCTGTTTTGCTCCGTAAAGAGTTAGAGATTTTTACTTTTGGTGATTTAATAAAATATTTTCCATATCGATATATTGATAGGTCTAAATTTTATAGTATAAGAGACGCCGTAGATGCAAATGCATTTATTCAAATGAAGGGTAATATTTCTAAAGTACAAATAGTTGGATTGGGCAGGGCTAAGCGTCTTACGGCTTTATTTACTGACGAAACAGGGTCTGTTGAATTGGTTTGGTTTAATGGAATAAAATGGGTTGAAGAGCTTTTGGTACATAAAGAACCTTTTGTTGTATTTGGCAAGGTGAGTATTTTTAATCAAAAGGCAAATATTACTCACCCCGAAATTGAAGTTTTGTCATCGTTTCAAAATAAAGCAAATAGCGGATTTCGAGCACTTTACAATACCTCTGATAAGATGAAAACTAGAGGGTTGGACAGTAAAGGGATGGCAAAATTAATTCATGCTTTATTTATACAATTAACCGAAGAGCAATTTTATGAGAATCTACCTCAAAATTTGTTAGAAAATTATAGATTATGGTCTCGTTATTTGGCATTAAAAAAAATACACTTTCCTGATAATATTGAAGATCAGCAAAATGCTATAAGGCGACTAAAGTTTGAAGAATTATTTTTAATCCAGTTGGGAATGATTAAAAATAAACTAATTAGGAAGAAAGAAAATGGTATTTTATTTGGGCCACTTGCAGAAAAATTTAACGGTTTTTATAATAATTTTTTGCCTTTTAATTTAACAAATGCTCAAAAAAGGGTATTAAAGGAGATAAGAAAAGACACTTTGAGTGGCTCGCAAATGAATAGGCTTTTGCAAGGTGATGTAGGGAGTGGAAAGACAATTGTGGCATTACTATCTATTTTAATGGCTATCGATAGCGGTTTTCAGGCACTTTTGATGGCTCCTACAGAAATTTTGGCTAAACAACACTTTGATGATATTAGCAAAATGATGTCATTTATTGGAGTGAAAGTGGCTTTTTTGACTGGTTCGGTAAAAGGAAAAGCAAGGACAGAAATTCTGCATCAACTCAAAGAGGGTGAAATAAATTTAATTATTGGGACACATGCACTCATTGAAGATACCGTTCAATTTTTAAAATTAGGTTTGGTCGTAATTGATGAACAACATAGGTTTGGAGTTGCACAGAGGGCAAAGCTGTGGTTGAAAAATGAATTGCCACCTCATGTTTTGGTTATGACAGCAACACCGATTCCACGAACACTTGCAATGACTTTGTATGGCGACTTGGATGTTTCTATTTTGGATGAATTGCCACCAGGTAGAAAGCCTATTACCACCATTCATAAAACAGAGGCACATAGATTGCACGTTTTAGGATTTATGAAAGAACAGATACGTTTGGGGAGACAGATTTATATTGTTTATCCTTTAATAGTGGAGTCTGAAAAAATGGACATGAAGAATTTAATGGATGGATTTGAGCAAATCTCCAACACCTTTCCATTACCAGAATATAAAATTTGTATTGTGCATGGAAAGATGAAACCAAGTGAAAAGGAAGCTGAAATGGATAGATTTGTAAGAAATGAAACGCAAATAATGGTGGCTACAACGGTAATAGAAGTTGGTGTAAATGTACCTAATGCCTCGGTAATGATAATTGAGAATAGTGAAAGGTTTGGACTTTCTCAATTGCATCAATTAAGGGGTAGAGTTGGACGCGGTGCAGAACAATCCTTTTGTATTCTGATGACCGGAAATAAGTTGACTCAAGAAGGAAAGAAAAGGGTTAAAACAATGGTTGAAACAAATGATGGATTTAAAATTTCAGAGGTGGATTTGGAAATAAGGGGTCCAGGCGAACTGCAGGGGACAAGGCAAAGTGGTGGATTGAATTTGAAAATTGCAAATCTAATCACAGATGTAAAGATATTGGAAGAAGCTCGAAAAGCTGCTTTTTTGTTGTTGGAGGAAGACTTGTTATTGGAAAAACCAATTAACTTTGGCTTAAAAAGGTATTTAAACGCAGAAACAAATGAAAAAAACAATTGGGGTAAAATTTCGTAATTAACCCCAATTGCTTTTGATTATAAATTTAATTTTCAAAGCTCAACTCAGAAAGACTTATTGGATAGTTTAATCTTTCAACACCCGCTACGTCAATTATTTTAAAGTTGATGGCAACAGGGTTTGCAGCCCAATTTATTTCAACAGATCCAAAATGTTTAACACTTATTTGTTTGGTAGTGCCAATTCGATATTGATTTGGTGCGCCATTTGGTTCAATATTAGTAATTCCACTTGATGTTAAATCGTACATCGGATAAAGATTTTCAGGGGCTCTCTTACTTAATTCGGCATAATGAACATCTCCAGAAAGGAAGAATACACCCTCGGCTTGGGCATCTCTTATGGTTTGGAACATTTTTTCAATTTGTAAAGGCATGTTAGCCCAAGCCTCCCAACCGTTGTGTTCGCAACACATTTGGGTACTTGTAACAATTAATCTAATTTTTGCTGGTTGTAATAATTCATTAGCTAGCCAGTTCCACTGATTTTCTCCAAGCATAGTTTTGTTTGGGTCGTTGCTAGGAGTATAGCCAAGAACACTTCCATTTAATGGCGATCTATTGTAACGATTATCTAATACAATTATTTGCACTCTATGTGCTGCGTCGCCAAAATAATAGGAAGTATAAACACCATCCCTATTTCGTCTAGGACTGCCTGCTGGTTCGCCCCAAAATTCGAAAAACAAGTCTTTTGCTCTGTTTTTAAACGGGAATTCAGCGCCTGCATCATTTTCACCGTAATCGTGGTCGTCCCAAGTAGCAATAATCGGATAAGCCTCTACAAGGTTTTTAAATTCCTGTTTGTTTGCCAAATTTTGATATGCAAGTCTAAAAACACCCATATCTCTGGTGTCAGCATAAACATTGTCTCCAGCATAGATAAAAATGTCAGGGTTATACGTTTTTACAGAATTAAGAATAGGTTGATAACTTAATTGATGTCCACAAGATCCAAAAGCAATTTTTGAAAGCGTTGTTTCAGGATTGTCGTTTGCAGGGGGAGTAACAGTAACTTCGTCTTTTTTGCAACTCATTAAAAATGAGAAAGAAAGACAAAAAAGGATTGTCGATAATTTTGATTTCTTAAATAATAACATAATTGTGTGTTTTATTAAGGGTAAATTTACATAAAAAACACAATTAATTCACTTTTATTTTATTTAATATGGCACAACACCCTTATCTCCTCCTTTTTTAGGTTTAGGTTTTTTGCCGTTTGGATTAGATTTTTTGTTTTTGTTGAAGTTGTTGTACATGTCATTAGGGCAACCAACTTGTTTTCTTCCACATGAAGTATTGGTGGCACTTATTATAAAAAGAAAAGAGAGAAGTAAAATAAAATATCTTTTTGTCATAGATTAAAATTAAGGTTGTAAATATAGTTAATTTAATTTTAGATTTTTAACCAACTCAAATACGATGTTTGATTCATATCCTTTTGAAAGTAAGTATTTTGCTACCTTTTCCTTACGTTTAAATAAATTCTCATCTTTTAAGTTTAGCCATTTTTTTTCTGCTAAAATATTAATGGTGTTATTGTAATCGTCATTTTCAATTTCTTGAATAGCCAATTGGATTAATTTTGAATCAATTCCTTTTAATTTAAGTTGATTTTTAATTTTATTAAGACCCCACTTTTTTTGTTTAAATTTTCCTCTTACAAATGATTTTGCAAATCGTTCGTCATCTAAAAAACCTTGTAATTCTAATCGAATAAGGACACTCAATTTTTGATTAGGTAAAGCACCTAGTTGGATTAATTTAATTTCAACTTCCTTTCTACTTCTATCTTGATAAGCACAATAGCTCTCAATTTGTCTAATTATTTTGGGGTTAATGTCCAAATTTTAAAATATTAATTTATTTTCAAATATCCCAAACTGGATTTCTTTTTCCTTTAATCATATATCTCAAATTTAATATAAAAACTAAAATAAGGTAAATGATTATTGGAGAGCCTATGGTTAGAAAAGAGGCATAAACAAAAAAAAGTCTTATTTTTTTAGTTGGCATTTTCCAATGATTGCCAAGCCATGAGCAAACACCAAAAACACTTACTTCAATGATATCTCTAATTTTTCCAACGGGATGCATTAATTTGCCCATGATAGCCATTCTTCTTCAACTACAAATTTAGTTTTTTCTTCTCGTAATATTTTATTTCCTATAGCACAATTTAAACATTTCTTTTTCGAGCAATAATTTTCGACTAGTTGAATGATAGATTGGCTATCGGCAGCATTTTTGTTTTCCACTTCATTTGGTTTAAACAGGGCTGTAATGTGATTTTTTTCTGGCTTTAGATTTCTTATATATTGAAGCGCATTTTCTTGTATTTCAGATTTTTCCATGTGTTTTCCATAGGTATATAAAAAAGGGAAAACAACATTAATATTGATCATATTTGCAAAGTTGACGCCTGTTTTTTTCGAAATAGATTGTGATGATGGTTTGAATAGGTAGTGATTTTCCCAATAATTGGAGGCATTAATGTTAATAAAAATGGGAGACGAATTTATTGAACTAATGCTTTTTTCAAAAAAAGGAAAATGCAAATGTATAATTTGGGCAAGTTGAACCAATCTAATATTTGGAAATGAATGAGGTCGAATTGATTTAAAATCCCATAGAAAAAGTGGAATAGGGGTAAGATTATATTTGTGTTTTAGAAATAAATACTCCTCCTTAATTTTGTTTGGGTATTCCTCTTTTAAATTTCCATCCAAGAAACCGGCTTGTCCTAACAAAAGGGATTCAATTTGAAATAGGTTATCAGCATGTTTTGACAGAATGCCTAGATCTAAAGATTTAAACAATAAGTCGAAAGTATTTTTGTTTTTTGAGCCACCTAAATATCTTCCTAAATAACGAAAAAAGGCATATTCCCAATTGTTTTTGGTTTCTAAAAGTAAAGTTTCGATTTCTTTATTCTTTCTTTCTAATCGTTCAATTAAAAGTCGCTCTTTCCAATTTGTTTTTATGATATTCGGAATTTCAGGCAAATAATCCTGACAAAGGATGTCTTTTTTATTTTCCATGATTTGTAAATATCTTTGAAATAAAATTGGCGGAATTTTTCCTTGTAGTTCTAAAACGGGAAAAGGAAAATCTATTTTTAGGTCATTTTTAAAAACCACATGTAAGATAATGTTATCATATTTTTTGTCATTTTGATGTTGATGCTTGAACCAATCAGATGCATTTATATGAATTTCTATGTTGCCAACCCATATTGTTTCATCTATTTTTATTTTGGACATAAAAAAATCAGGGCCATCATTTTTGTTTAATTTGCCTGGATTTAAAATTTCCAATGATTTTCCGCAGGTAGTAAATAGGTTGAAGGAATTAAATTTTCTGTATTCCCAAATGAATTGCAATAAATCCTCTTTCATAATATCTTTTATATATAAGATACGTGAAGGGCAAAAATTCCACAAAAAGAAAGAAAAAAATTATAAATACAACGCCATTTGTTTTTGAACTTCTAAAGCGGCTTCTCTAGCTTTTTGAGCAAAATCTTTTCCATTAGACGCATAAATAATTTGTCTAGTAGAATTTATTAGTAAGCCGATGTCCTTATTTAAGCCATATTTACAAACTTTGGCTAAGTCGCCACCTTGCGCGCCAACCCCAGGAACTAACAAAAAATGATCAGGACATATTTTTCTTATTTCAATAAACATTTCTTCATGAGTGGCTCCAATAACAAACATTGTATTTTCAATATTGCCCCATTTCATAGCAGTGGTAAGAACTGTTTCATATAGTGGTTTATTGTTTTGTCCTAAGATAAATTGAAAATCATTGCTTCCTTTATTTGAAGTTAATGCCAAGATAATTGCCCATTTGTTTTTAAAATCTAAAAAGGGTTTGACAGAATCTTCCCCCATATAAGGGTGTAATGTGATGCTATCAAAATTATAATTTTCGAAAAAAGCTTTTGCATAAGCAGTTGAAGTATTTCCTATATCTGCTCTTTTTGCATCGGCTATTGTAAATATATTTGTAGGTATAATTTGCAAAGTGTGTTCTAAAGCTTGCATTCCAACTGTGCCATATTGTTCGTAAAAAGCAATATTGGGTTTATAAGCGACACAAAGATCATGTGTTGCTTCAATTATCTGTTTGTTAAATTCAAAAATTGGATTTTTTTCATTAAGCAGGTGGCTTGGAATCTTATTAAGATCGACGTCTAAACCAATACACAGAAAAGATTTTTTTTCGCGGATTTGATGGATTAATTGTTGCCTATTCATTAATTATATCAAATAAATTAGTCAATTGCTACAACAGCTTTAATTTCAGGCACTTCATTTTTTACAGTAGTTTCTACTCCAGCTTTCATCGTAGAGAAACTCATAGGGCATGATTCGCATGAACCTAATAATCTTACTTGTGCCACCCCCATTTCTGAAATGTTAACTAATTCAATATTGCCACCATCAGCTTCTAGAAAAGGCCTAATTTTGTTTAGTGCATTTTCTACTCTATTCCATAATGTTGTTTGGGCTATGTCTATTTCCATTTTGTAAATTTATGATATATTCTAAGTATTAATAAACTCTTCATGGGATTTAATTTTAGACTGGTTCAAAATAGCAATATTACGTGCAACATTGTTTACTAATTCTTCAAAAGAATCACATTCATTGCTATTTTCATTTAGAATGCTCGGAGTGCCATTGTCTCCATCTTTTCTAATATTGCTAATTAATGGTAAGTATCCAAGAAATGGAATTTTGTAGTCTTCTGACATTTTTTTTGCACCTCCTTCTCCAAAAATAAAATATTTTTTCTCAGGCATGTCTGGTGGAATAAAATATGCCATATTTTCAACTATTCCTATTATTGGCAATGCAATTGAATCCATTTGAAACATAGAAATAGCTTTTTTAGCATCTGCAATAGCAACTTCTTGTGGTGTAGAAACGATAATGGCGCCAGTAACTGGCAGGTTTTGAATTAAACTTAAATGAATGTCACCTGTTCCGGGAGGGAGGTCAACGATTAAATAATCTAATTCACCCCAAATTACATCTGTTACAAATTGTTTTAAAGCACTAGCAACCATTGGTCCTCTCCAAACTATAGCTTGGTTTTCTTCTATTAAAAAGCCAATTGATAAGACTTTAGTGTTTTCAATTTCAATTGGAATAATTTTATGTTTTCCATCTACTTCTTTAATGCCTGGTTTCATTCCTCTTAATCCTAGCATCATTGGTATGGATGGGCCATAAATATCAGCATCTATAATTCCAACAGTAGCACCACTTTTAGCTAATCCAAGGGCAAGATTTACAGATACTGTTGATTTTCCTACTCCACCTTTTCCAGAGGCGACAGCTATTACATTCTTTACTCCAGGTAAAATATCCATTTTTGCTCTAGGAGTTGTAACTTTAGAAGTAAAAGCGATTTCAATTTCAGTTTCACTGCCAAAATCCTCAAGTATTACATTACGACAATCGGTTTCAAGTTTCTCTTTGAGTGGGCAGGCTGGGGTCGTCAACTCGATAGTAAATTGTAATTGATTGTTGCCAATTACAATATTTTTTATCATATTAAGCGTAACTAAATCTTTTTTAAAGTCTGGGTCATCTACTTTTTTAAGTGAAAGGAGTACATTTTCTTCTGTAAGAATCATAAATTGTTGAAATTAAATTTAGTTCAAAAGTACATAAAATGAATTATTTTCAATTGTTTATGCAAAAGAAAAGCTAAAAAAAAGAAGAATTAAATCAATTTTTAATTTGGTTATCAAATGAAATTTTATCCAATTTGAATTTTATCTCAGAGAAAATTTGTAAATAATCGTTTAAATATTTGTCTTCTAGACGATTGGGGATGCTTTGTTTTTCTTTAAATGGGTTTGTTTGTTTTCCACTTTTCCAAAATCTATAACAAACATGAGGACCAGTTGCCAACCCAGTACTGCCTACATATCCAATAATTTGACCTTGTTTTACTTTAGTTCCAGGCTTTATATTGTTTCCAATTTTAGACATATGTAAATATTGAGTGGTGTAGGTATTATTGTGCTTTACTTTTACATAATTTCCATTATTTATTTTGTATCCCGCTTCAATAATTATTCCCTTTGCAGTAGTCATTATTGGAGTGCCTGGAGGAGCGGCAAAATCAGTTCCCAAATGGGCTTTAATTACCTTTAATACAGGATGAAACCTATTCAAATTATAAGAAGAGGCCATTCTTCCATTTTTTAAAGGTGACCTAAGGAAGAATTTGGCCAAATTGTTTCCGTTTTCGTCATAAAATGCAAAATCTGAAGTGTCGTCAGGTGCAGTATAGGGTATAGCAAAATAATCTTTGTCGTTACGGGTATAAATAATTCCTTTAATTTTATCAATCCCTAAAGATTCTGTTTCGACCATTTTTTCAGAATAAATGATTTTAATTTTATCCCCTTTTTTGATCTTTGTTAAATCCAATTTATCTTGAAATGCCAATTTTATTAAATCTCCAAGAGTAGCATCAATTTTTTTTTCTTTTAAAGTTAATGCAATTGATTTGTTCAGTTCTAATGCAAGAGATCTTTCTTTTATCGATATTGATTTTTTATAGAGAAAACAATAAATTGAATCTCTGTCGTTTTTGCAAATAAGATATTCCGTGGGTGATTTCTTTAGAATCAATAGTTTTAGAGAATTTAAATAATCCCCATTATGTGCAATAAAGCATTGATCTTCCTTTTTTAGCCTTGATAAATCTATGTATGGTTTAGTTTTTTTTTGTAAGACACCAAATGCCGAATCACCGAAATTATATTGGGACAATGATTTCTTTAAAATCTCTTTTGAGGTAAAATTTGTTTTAAGAAGAATTAGGGTATCTATCCGTTCGCTTAGTAAAAACACCCATTCATGGCAATTGTTTTTATCTGGGGAGGATTTAGAGGTATTTTCACTTTTTTGAAAATTATTTTCACAAGAAATAAAAAAGACCGCAATTAAAATAATTAAAAAAAGAGAATAATTTTTTTTCAATCAACAAGATTTTTATTTAAAAAACAAAAGTATGGTTGTGATTTAATAAATTTAAAAAATTAACTAATGTTTAAGGTTTTTTGAAAATTCTTTAATAAAAAAAACCGCAAATAATTTGCGGTTTTTTTTATTCAGAAAGAATTAATTTTTTAGTTTATTCCTTCAGAAAGTTCTTTGCCAGCTTTAAATTTCACTGAATTTTTTGCAGCAATTTGGATTTCTTTTCCCGTTGCTGGATTTCTACCTGTTCTAGCAGCTTTTGCATTTACTGAAAAAGTTCCAAATCCAATTAGGCTAACTTTTCCATCTTTTGATTTTAGAGTTGAGGTTACTGCATCTACAAATGATTCTAGTGCTTTTGCAGCAGCTACTTTTGTAATGTCCGCATCAGCTGCGATTTTAGAAACTAAATCTCCCTTATTCATTTTAAATATTTTTTTAGGTGAAGGAAATAAAAACGGTCAAAAATATTCCCAAAAGCCTTAAAAACAAGATTTTTTATTTAATAGTTATAAACAAACTCAATAAAAAAGGACTTTTTGGTGGAAAAGCCTTGTTTTTATTGGGTTTTTAATTTCAATTATTCAAATTTTAAATATTAGAACAAAAAAAAGAGATTTTTTTTATGATTTAATTTATTACATTGCTTAATTAATTTGAAATTTCACTTAACATAATTTCCTTCATCCAAATTAATTTGCCTTTTGTATCAAAAATTTCAAATCTTAATTTTCTATCCGTTGTATTTCCAATTATAGTTGATACACAATAATTTCGTTTATTTAAAACCAAAGTATTTTCTACAATTTGCGATTTATCATTTGTTGAACGAGAAAGTTTTGAAGTCATTGGAGAACAGGTTAATTCATAAATTGGGTAATTCCCTATTTCCTCATCTCTAAGTAATTCTGTGTGGTGAACATCGCCACTTAATAAAACAACACCGTCAATTTTATTGCTTCTGATAGACGTGAAAATATCATTAAATTCGTCTTTAAAATATCTCAAACATTCGTTTCCTCTTTGCTTCTTTATTATCTGATTCCCATTTACAATAAATTTAAAACTTGCAGTAGAATTGGAAAGTTCTGTTTTTAACCATTCTATTTGTGCAGAACCTAGACATTTTTTTTCTGAGTCGCTTATAACTTTGTTAGTCCTATCGTCTAGCATAAAAAATTGAATGTCTTCGTGTTTAAAGGTGTAAAAATTACCCAATTCTGGGATAGGAAGCTCAGGGTTTGGCCACATCTGTTTAAAAACTTTTGTAGTATAGTTTTTTCCTACAAAGCTATTATCCGTATTGTTTGGACCAAAATCATGGTCATCCCAAATGGAATAATTTGGTTGCGAAGACAATAATTTGTCGTATTTTTTAAATTTAGTTCTAATATTCATGTTTTTTCTGAATACCCTTTTTTCGGACTTTAGATGAAAACCTAACAAATATACATTATCCCCCATCCATAACATAAAATCTGTGGAGTCTGTTGACATGCTTTTAAATATTTTTCTGGATGCTCCTGGAAAAAAAACAGCAAGGGGTTTGTGTAAAATTAATGCGCATGAAGCCGCCAAAAATCTAATCTGACTTGTGTCAGGATTAGTTTTTTGAGTTGCAAATTGTACTTTTATTTTGCTTTTTGAAATTGCTTTTCCATTGCATAAAACGGTAAATTTTGTGTTTTGAGGTAATCGACCAAAATCTAAGGTATTTATAGTCTTGCTTTTTCTAGTGGTTTCACTTTTTTGCGTCGGCATATAATAGTTGACGCCATCAGTTAATGTAATATTTAAGGGCGATTTTTGTTTATAGGCTACCCAAATTTTTGCACTATGATCTGTAACACCACCAACAAAAGGACCAGAAATCGGTTTTTGCCCGATTACAAACTGTGAAATGAATAAAAAAGAGATAAAAAAAAATAATCTATAGTTGTTTATAAGTTGTTGATCCATAATGTTCTAATATTTTAATGGTTTTAGAATAATGTTCGAATTCTTTTTTAATAAAAAATAAATCCTTTCTATTGGAAAACGAGGCTATGCCATACCGAGAATTTAAGATTTGACTAAACCATGGATGTTTATAGTTTGAATCATAACTTCTTAAATCATAGGGCACTAGAAAAGCACTATATTTACTTGTGTCTGAAGCATATTGAAATGCAACTAAAGTCATGTTTTCCCAATTTTTTCTTGCGACTTTCTCTGTCATATGTTTTTCTAAAAATTTTATATCATCATTTCTTGGATGTATAACGATTATGTCAGGGTCAAATGCTATTAATTCTTCCGTTGATGGTAATTTTTGTGCAAGGTTTGGTGAATTTAAACCCCAAAGATCAATACTAGTCATTTTTGTTTGCCATGGCAATATTCCTGATTCCGTTGTAGCCAATCTACCTTCTCCATTGTTTGACTTATAAATTTCCTGACCAACAAAATACATATTGTTCCAATTAAATTCTCTTGCTCGTAGCCATTGGTCGGTACTTAGTTTAATTAATGGAATAGAAAAGGTAATTAAAAAGAGAAAAAGAAAGATTGTGCTTTCCTTTAAGCAAAATAATCCTAATATTAGAACTCCCAGAAAAGGTAATGTTTGATATCGAAGAGCAAAATTCATGTCTAAATCTGCAGTTGAATACATGAGAATGGGTAGAATTATTAAACTGAAACAAATACCCAAAAAATCTAATGATGGTTTTGGTTTAAAAACAAAACTTGAAACTAATAAAAGTGCAAGGGAAATACTAAAAGGAACCAATAGTTTGTACTGGAAATAAATAGCATCTTTATTAAAAACAAAAAGCCACTTCTCAAAATTTGTTTTAATATAATATGGTAAAGGGAATAAATGACCAAAATAATAGGTGCGCCAAATCCAAAAAACAATAATTGGGGAAAGAAAATAGATAAATGATTGTTTATATGTTTGATTAGATGAGAGATCACTTTTTGTTTTAAAAAGATAAAAAAAGCAAAAAGAAATTGCTACAAATCCCTCAATTGGGCGTATTAAAAAGTGGAGTAAACAGAATAGGAAAAATAATCGTGTCTTTTTTTGAATAAAAAAAACAACCAAAGTAATTGTAATTCCTGCATAAAATATGGTTCCATAGCCTAATAATCCTGCAATCATTTGAGGTAGAATTAAGAAAAGGATTGTACTTAAAAGAAAGAGCCAATTTTGTTTAGGAAATAGTTTTTTGAAAGCGAAAATAGCCAATAGTGCTCCAAAAAAATTGAGTAATATTGTGCCGAAATATGTTGGAATTCCTAATTTGAATAGAATGCTAATCATTATCATAAACAAAAAATCAGTAGCACCTTCGGCAGGTGATCCGTTTGGAAAGTAACTAATTATTCCAGTATTCGCTAAATTTTCAGCATAAGAAAACAAAATAGAAGCGTCTTCATAAGGGATTGAAAATTGATACAAATAAAAAAATACAAAAGAAGCTATGCTAATACCTAATAAAATAATTAGTTTATTGCTTATTTCTTTCATGCCTTAAAAATAGAGGAAATATTGTTTATTAGCAGTGAATAAATTATTTTTATACAAAATTTTAAAAAATGAGTATTGAACAACAATTTATTGCTGCACAGGCAAAAGTTAAAACACTAACGTCAAAGCCATCAAATGATGTTTTGCTAAATTTGTATGGTCTTTATAAGCAAGCAGCTGATGGGGACGTAAGTGGGCCAAAACCGGGTATGTTTGACATGGTTGGAGGGGCAAAATATAGTGCATGGAAAAAATTATCAGGGACTACCAAGGAGGATGCAATGAAAAAATATATCGAACAAGTGGAAGCATTATTTTAATGTTTCTTTTGTAAAAATCACATTTCTTCTTTTTGTTTTCTGGTTTAAATAATATTAAGTTTTTTATTTTCTGATTGGATTAAATGAGGTTCAGTTATTTATCCTTAGTATAAAATAGCTTAAGTTTAAGAATTAAAACGAGATGGGAAAGGTTTTAGTTTTTAAAATTACTAATTCTTAAAACTTTACTAAAAGTTAATTGTTTATTTTGATGTTATTGTGATTTTTAACAATGTAATCATTACATTTGCAGCGTTTTTTTAAAGATTTAACTTATGGCCAAATATAATTTGACAACAATTTTTAAATCCTCGATAGGAAAAAAAATTGTTATGGGATTAACAGGATTGTTTTTAATTTCATTTTTGTTAGTTCATTGTGGAATAAATGCTTGTATTTTTCTCAACGATAATGGAGAAACTTTTAACAAAGCAGCTCATTTTATGGGCACAAATTTGTTTATTAGAACGGCTGAAATTGGGCTTTTTCTTGGTTTGCTAATTCATATTATTCAAGGATTAGTTCTAACTTATGAAAACAATAAAAAAAGACCAATAAAATATGCAGTAAATGCTGGGAATCAAAATAGTAAATGGTATAGCCGTTCTATGGGATTACTTGGAACTTTACTATTAATATTTTTAATCATCCACATGGGTGATTTTTGGACACATAGTAGAGTGCCTGGGTTAGTTGGTGGACTTCCGGAAGTTGAATATGATGGAGTGGTTTATCACGACTTGTACGCCAAAATGGTGGAAGAATTTAAGGAAGTATTTGTTGTAATTTTATATGTAATTTCAATGTTCTCTTTGGGTTTTCATCTTTTACATGGTTTTTCAAGTGCATTTCAGTCATTAGGAATCAATCATTCCAAATACAACCCGATGATAAAGAGCGTTGGTTTTGGTTTTTCAATAATTATTCCTTTACTTTTTGCATTAATGCCCTTGAGCATTTATTTTGGTCTAATAAAATAATACAAACAAAGATTTATCATGGAGTTGAATTCAAAAATACCAGCAGGTCCTGTAGAAACGAAATGGACAAAATATAAATCCAGTGTAAAATTGGTTAACCCTGCAAATAAGCGTAATCTTGATATTATTATTGTGGGAACTGGCTTGGCGGGTGCCTCTGCAGCTGCTTCCTTGGGCGAGTTAGGATATAAAGTTAAAGCTTTTTGTTTTCAGGACAGTCCTAGAAGAGCACATAGTATAGCTGCTCAAGGTGGAATAAATGCAGCAAAAAACTATCAAAATGATGGAGATTCAACCTATAGGTTGTTTTATGATACCATCAAAGGAGGAGATTATAGAGCAAGAGAGGCAAATGTATATAGATTAGCTGAAGTAAGTTCTAATATTATTGACCAATGTGTGGCTCAAGGAGTTCCTTTTGCAAGGGAATATGGTGGACTATTGAGCAATCGTTCATTTGGAGGAACTCAGGTGCAAAGAACTTTTTATGCTGCAGGCCAAACTGGGCAACAATTATTGCTTGGTGCCTATAGCGCACTTGAAAGACAAGTAGCACTTGGAAATGTTGAAATGCATACCCGACATGAAATGCTAGATGTGGTAGTAATTGATGGCAAAACAAGGGGAATTATTGCTCGTAATTTAATTACAGGTGAGATTGAACGTCATGCTGGTCATGCGGTATTATTGTGTACTGGCGGGTATGGTAATGTTTTTTATCTTTCCACCAATGCAATGGGTTCAAATGTTACTGCCGCTTGGAAAGCGCATAAAAAAGGCGCTTTTTTCGCAAATCCTTGCTTTACACAAATACATCCAACATGCATACCTGTTTCAGGTGATCATCAGTCTAAGTTAACTTTAATGTCTGAATCTTTAAGAAATGATGGGAGAATTTGGGTTCCAAAAAAGCAAAATGACGATAGAAAACCAATAGATATTCCAGAAGAAGAAAGAGATTATTATTTAGAAAGAAGATATCCAGCTTTTGGAAATTTAGTTCCAAGAGACGTTGCTTCTAGAGCTGCAAAAGAAAGATGTGATGCGGGATATGGTGTTGGAACGTCTAAAATGGCTGTATATTTAGATTATGCTGCCGCAATTGAGCGATATGGTAAAATTGAAGTAGGTAAAAAAGGATTATCAAATATTAGCAAAGAGGAAATAATTGCACTTGGTAAGGATGTCGTTAAAGAAAAGTATGGCAATTTATTTGATATGTATGCCAAAATAACTGGCGAGAATCCTTACGAAACACCTATGAGAATTTATCCAGCTGTTCACTATACAATGGGTGGATTATGGGTGGATTATGAATTAAAAACTACTGTAGACGGATTATATGCCTTAGGTGAGGCCAATTTTTCTGACCATGGAGCCAATAGACTTGGAGCTTCTGCTCTAATGCAAGGATTAGCAGATGGATATTTTGTAATCCCTTATACAATAGGTAATTATTTGGCAGACGAAATAAGAACTGGACATATTTCGACTGATCATCCAGCATTTTTGCAGGCCGAAAACGAAGTGAAGGAAACGCTTAACAAATTTGTAAATTGTAAAGGAAATAAATCAGTTGATTATTTTCATAAAGCATTAGGTAAAATAATGTGGAACGATTGTGGAATGGCAAGGAATAAAGAAGGTTTAGAAAAAGCCATCAAGGAAATAAAAGCATTGCGAACAGAATTTTGGAACAATGTTATGGTACCTGGTACTGTTGATGAATTTAATGTGGAATTAGAAAAGGCTGGAAGGGTGGCCGATTTTATTGAATTAGGTGAGTTAATGTGTAAAGATGCCTTGGATAGAAACGAAAGTTGTGGAGGCCACTTTAGAGAAGAATCCCAAACAGAGGAAGGTGAAGCAGAAAGAAATGATGAAATTTATAGTTATGTGGCTGCGTGGAAATATATAAATGCAGGTGAATCGGAATTAAATAAAGAGCCCTTAATTTATGAGAATATTAAAATAGCTGCTCGATCTTACAAATAAAAAAGTAAAAAAATGGAACATACAGGGTTAAATCTTACGCTTAAGGTTTGGAAACAAAAAAATGCGGCCACTAAGGGCGCATTTGAATCGTATGATGTTAAAAATATCTCGACAGACATGTCTTTTTTAGAAATGTTTGACGTTTTAAATGAACAGTTAATTTCAACAGGAAAGGAACCAATTGCTTTTGACCATGATTGTAGGGAAGGAATTTGCGGTATGTGTTCAATGGTAATTAATGGTCGCCCACATGGCCCATGGAATGGCACCACTACTTGTCAATTGCACATGCGGGCTTTCAAAAATGGCGATACAATTACTGTTGAACCTTGGAGAGCTGGCTCATTTCCTGTAGTTAGAGATTTGGTAGTGGACAGAAGCGCATTTGATAGAATTATACAAGCTGGTGGTTATGTGTCAATAAATACTGGTAATCCTGTAGATGCAAACGCATTGCCAATCGATAAAAAATTAGCAGATAAGGCATTTGCAGCAGCAGCTTGTATTGGTTGTGGGGCTTGTGTTGCAGCCTGCAAAAATTCATCTGCAATGTTATTTGTTTCTGCAAAAGTTTCCCAATTAGCTTTATTGCCTCAAGGGCAACCAGAAAGAAGTTCAAGGGTACTAAGTATGGTTGATCAAATGGATAAAGAGGGATTTGGAAATTGTACCAATACAGGAGCTTGTGAAGCTGAGTGTCCAAAAGAAATTTCTTTAGAAAATATAGCTCGATTGAACCGAGAATACATGTCAGCAGCACTTGCTAGCGAAGAATAAAATTGTATGAAAAATAGTTAAAAGCGTCATAATTTATGGCGCTTTTTTGTTTTTAATTGGATGGAATAGGTATTTAAAAGTTTTTTTAATTATCTTTCACTTTAAATTATTTTTTTTAGAATGAACATTTTTTCTTTATCGAATAAATTATTAAAATCAGGATTGATTTTGTTTTTAATTGCCTTTTTTTCGGTAAAGTCAATGGCAACTCACAATAGGTCTGGAGAGATTACCTATACACATATAGCTGGTTTCACGTATGAGTTTACTATTACTACCTATACCAAATCGAGTAGTATAGATGCCGATAGGCCAATTTTGGGCATCAATTGGGGTGATGGAAATGTGGACTCAATACCTCGAACCCAAGAAGTTTTTTTACCTAACGACATAAAGGCGAATAAATATACCGCTAGACATACATACAGTGGTCCTTTTACTTATATTGTCTCAATGGGTGACCCAAATAGAATTGATGGCATTCTGAATATTGGCAATTCAGTTAATGCACTTTTCTTTTTAGAGGATACTGTAAAAATACTTAATCCTAATTTTTTTGGTTTTAATAGTTCCCCTCAGTTGCTTTACCCTCCGCTTGATTATGGTAATGTTGATATTCCATTTATCCATAATCCAAATGCATTCGACCCTGATGGCGATAGTTTATACTACGAAATTGTACCGCCAAAAGGTGGTCCTGGTATTGATGTGCCTGATTATTTTTCGCCAACACTGATTAGGCCCGGTCCAAATAATCAAATCTCAATTAATTCTAAAACTGGTGAATTAATTTGGGATGCACCGCAACAGCAAGGAATTTATAATGTGGCAATTTTAGTAAAAGAGTATAGAAATGGTATTTTTCTGGGTTCTGTTTTAAGAGATTTACAAATTATTATTGAGGCAAATAATAATAAACCACCCAAAATTGATGAAATTGACCAATTGTGTTTAATTGCCGGTGATACTTTAGATTTTATTGTACGTGCAAATGATCCTGATATTGGACAAGTTGTAACACTTTCAGCCGCAGGTGCTCCTTTGTCTTCTGTAAATAATCCAGCTAGTTTTGTAGCTTCCTCCCCAGGCAACCCAACAAGTGGACGGTTTGTATGGAGAACGAATTGTAATAATTTAAGAAATACTGATTATGTTGTAATTTTTAGAGCAGTGGATAATTTTTCACCACCACTTTCGGATGTAAAAACGATAAATATCAGATTGCTTGCTCCATCACCCAAAAATATTAGTGGAGTATATACACGAAGTACAAATAGCATTAGACTTACTTGGCAAAATCCTTATGTATGTAGTTCGAATGAGAAGTTTAAAAATTTCTCGGTTTGGAGGAAAAAGGGTTGTGGTATGCCATTAGATTCCTGTAGTGTTGACCTCATATCGCTTGGTTATGAAAGAATTGGATTTACAACTAATTACTTTTTTGTAGATCAGAATATGGAATTTGGAAACGATTATTCTTATCGTATAAAAGCGGAATTTACCGACAAGTCATCAGGAGGTGTTGAATTTAATCCTTTTAGCGGTTTTCCATCAGATGAATTTTGTCTTAAATTGCCGTTGGATATTCCAGTTATTTATAATGTAGATGTAAAATCCACTGATATTGCAAATGGTTCGATATATATCGAATGGTCAAAGCCAAATGCTGAAGACCTTGATACTGTTTTTAATCCTGGTCCTTATAAATTTATTTTATATAGAACTGAAGGGATGAACGGAATTGTATTTACAAAAATTGAAGAAAAGAATGCGGCTAAATTTTCTGATATTATTGATACTTCTTTTCTTGATTTAGGATTAAATACGACAGATAATTCTTATGCTTATAAGGTAGATTTTATTGTAAATGGTAGCGATACATTAGGCACCACAAGTGTGGCGTCTTCTATTTTTCTCAATTTGATCCCATCAGATAAAACCATTGAGTTGAATTGGAATTACAATGTTCCATGGGTAAATGATTCTTTTAGAATTTATAGAAGAACAGAGAATGACTTAAATTTCAATTTAATTAAAGTTGTTTCTACTTCATCTTATAGAGATGAAAATTTGAATAGGGATAGTATTTATTGTTATAAAATTGAAGGAATTGGTGCATACACAAATCTTTCTCTTAAAAGACCATTACTTAATTTTTCTCAAGAAAACTGTGCCCAACCAAAAGATACTGTAGCTCCTTGTCCTCCAATTTTGACGGTCAGGAATTTTTGTAATGACGATAATATTCCAAGTGATGATTTTACCAATTATTTAAATTGGAAATTAGATGCTAATTGTCAAGAGACAGACACCATAGTCAAATTTAATGTGTATTTTTCTGAAACTGTTGATGGGGTATTTGAACTTATTGCAAGTATAAACGACATTAATATTGATAGTTTCAAGCACGATTTAAATATTCAAAAATCTTTGGCAGGATGTTATGTTGTTACAGCATTTGATAATTTAGGAAATGAAAGCACTAAATCTAATTTTGTATGTGTTGAGAATTGTCCAATCTATGAATTGCCTAATGCATTTACCCCAAATGGAGATGGTAGTAATGATTTGTATACGCCAATAATTCCCTATCAATTTGTAAATAGGATTGAAATGGAAATATTTAATCAATGGGGAGATAAGGTATTTGAAACTGCCGACCCCGTTATAAATTGGGATGGAACGGATTTCAAAAACCAGAAAGAATTGGAAGCAGGTGTTTATTATTATGTGTGTGAAGTATATTTTGCCTCATCAAATGGTGAAACAAAATTAGCTAACCCATTGAAAGGATTTATTCATTTATTTAGAGAAAAATAAAATAAAATGTTTACAGGAATTATAGAAGAAAAAGCCATTCTAGTTGATATAACTAGTGAAGGGTCGAATCTGAAACTTACATTTGAAAGTCCAATTTCGGGCAAACTAAAAATAGACCAAAGTATTGCACACAATGGCATCTGTCTTACGGTAGTATCGGTTGAAAAAAATAAGCATACTGTTGTAGCCATTTTAGAAACAATTGAAAAAACAACAATAGGCAGTTGGGAATTAGGCGACGAGATTAATTTAGAGCGAGCCATGACAGCTTCTGCTCGATTTGACGGACATTTTGTACAAGGGCATATTGATCAAATTGCTATTTGTGAAAAGGTAAAGGAGGTAGAAGGAAGCTGGGAATTTACATTCGTTTTTCCAAAGAAAAGCAAATTTATGTTGATTGATAAGGGTTCAATTACCATAAACGGAGTTAGCCTAACTGTGGTAAAATCAAAGAAACAGAAGTTTAAGGTAGCAATAATTCCTTATACTTTTGAACACACTACTTTTAAAGATATAACGCCAGGCAATATCGTAAATATTGAATTTGATGTAATTGGAAAATATATTGAAAAAATGTCTAAAGCTTTAAAAAAGTAATTTTCTATCTAATTATATACATTTTTCCATAACCTTTTTCTGTAAAATCATCAGCTTTGGTTTCGAAATTATCCATTTTCTTGCCATTCATTTTAGAATACACTTTATAAAAATAAAGCCCATTTGCCAATCTATCACCATATTGATCGGTGCCGTCCCAAGCATATTCAGTAATATTTGTGCCAATGTTTATCTGACCAAGTTCATCCTGTGTAATTTCCTTCACAACTTTCCCTGTTACCGTCATTATTTTTATCCTTATATCATCAGGCACTTCTTCTCCTGTTAATGTGAATACAAATCGGGTGGAAGTGGTAAAAGGATTCGGGTAATTAAGAAAATTAGAAATGGCAGGTCTTCTATCGACATTAAATTTTATAGAATATTGGTAAATACCTGCATCATTATTGCTTCTATCTGCTCCTTGAACTTCCAATTTATATTCGCCATCTATTGGCAATATAGGATTGTATAAAATTCTGGCTTCGTTCTTATTCCCGACAGTAAGATCAGCAGGAATAAATTTTGCCTCCGTCCCACCAATTACAACTTCTTGATGATTCCCTGGGTTGTTGGGGAATGTAATAAATAATTTAAATGCACTTGAATCATTTAAGGCCAAAAATCTATTTTCATCTTTTAGCTTTATTACAATTTCTGGCTTTGGTGATACTATTTCTCCATCAATTATATGTTTTCCATTGAATGTTACGTCAAGTAATGGATTTACATCATCCCTTTTTACATAAACCAATATAGCAGCGAAATTATTAAAATGGTATTGCTCAATTTGATCATCAAAAGGATTCGCTTCAACTAATATCGAATTTAATCCATAGTTTGAACTTGTATTAAAATCAGTTGTGAAATCTATAATTATATGCTGATTTGCTTTTAATGGACCAAATCTTTTTAATATCTCTCTCACGTTATTATTTCCATCTCTAATTGTAAAACGGACAAGCATGCTATCCATATCAATGTCAGTAATGTTTTGCAATGCAATGCTAAAATTAAAGGTTTGACCAAAAAAGACAGTATCGCCCGTTTTTGTAAATTGAATTTCAGGATTCATTACTGCTTCGGGTATTTTGTCACTTATTACTCGCCAATAGTCTAGTTGAGGAGGGGTGCTTGAAGAATCATCACTTGTTTTCCATTCTAGTTGTAAGTATGGGTAATCTAAACCACTAATTCCCAAATTTGTATTTCCTTGATCTATATCAGATAATAGCTTTGTACTTACTCCTTGTTCATTAATTCCATAAACATCTACTTTTGATAAATCAAATGAAGGAATTTCGCTTGAGACCCATTTATAATCTAAGCTTTTCCAAAGATTTGAAGGTCCAATTATAGTTGATTGTAAATTTCCTCTTGTCCATTTTCCATCAAAAACAAATACAGTATCAATTTTTTCCAAAGGACCAACTTCAATTTGGGCTTTGTTTTCAAAATCTGGATTCCCTTTTTGAATAAAAAATGCAAAAGGATTTCCTTCCTCTATGTTTCTTATTTCATCAACACCAATATTTTCAAATGCTTGGAAAAGATTTGTACCAGTTGTAATGGAATCAGCACCCCAAAGACTATAAAATGGGTTGTAAAAACTATAGCCCATCACAATTGCATCTTCTGGAATGGAATTGTTAATAAAATTGATGGCAGATTTTCTACCTGCAGGATCATAGGTGTCAAATTCAATGATTTGAACCCCAGCAACTGGAGTTCTAATTACATTTCCATATTCCCCAAACCCTGTTGTGCCAATTTGAGTCGTTTCTAATGGTTTGCTAGTTTTGGTATCATAAACAAAGAACATCATACTTCGCCTATTGAATGCATTTCGAGCCACTAATAGTCCATCAAAAAAAGCCAAAATTGATTGATCTTGCAATACTGCTGGCCCAGCTGTGGTTATGCTTATATTTCTTGTATTTTGAGGGTATTTGAAAGCTCTTGAGCTAGGCAATTCCAAGGTGTAAAATTTGTCTTTTAAATATTGGAAATAATGCGATTGATTCCAACCTGGTGATAGAGTAGGGTCGTAAAGGAATGATGAATAACTCCAATTAAAGGGATTTCCAAAAACAGTATCCAAGGAACCTCTCCAATAATAAACTTTTCCAGGAATGAATGAAATATTTGGATTCCACTCTATTAAACCGCCATTTGCAACAATATTTGTGCTTTTGAGCAATGGGCTGTTAAAGAATTCAGTGGTATCAATCTGTAAAACAAACTTTTGTTGTGGCGAAAATATATCAGAGGTTGAAAATTTAAGCGTCAAATTAGAAATGTCTGGAACAATACAAAATTCATAGGGGTAAATTGGTTTTATATCGTTACCATATATAAATTTGGAAAATGTTATTTCATTATTGTCTTCTGAAATTTCATCTATTTCATTAGCATCATCTATTTTTAATCTGAAATTATTTAATCCTTGACCTTTCAATAGATTTGTTTCTAATTTAAATGACACGCTATCGTTGTTGTAAGGTGCGGATACTCTTTTTTCAAAACTTTGAAAAGTACCATCTGGAAAAATTCTTTCAATTAATACTTTGTATTCTATGTCTAAAGCTTTCCCTAGGTTTTTATGAAATATTTTTATTTCAAATGAGTCATTCGATGTTGATATTACTTCAGGAATTATTTTTACAAGCGAATTGTCTATGTAATAATCTGGTCTTGCATATACACCAAGCCGTAACGCTGGGTCAAAAAGTGAATTCATCTGTTGTGCAACTGTTCTATCCAAAAAATTAGTACTTGTCATAAATGGACTAACAGCCTCTTTAAAAACAATTCCGATTTCTTTACCATAATTATCAATACTAATGCTTTGATAAACATTAGTTGAAAACCGATTTAATGAATTTGCAAATCCAAAATAATTAGGGCCAACATAGCCAACTGCTGCTTTGTCTTTTAATAAAAGAAATTGTTCAGATAAACTATAGTAGGTATTAAAAATATTTCCAACAAAACAACCATTTGTAATCATTACAAAGTATTTTCCTTTGTTTTGCATTTTATTAGGGTCTAAATTGAAATCGATATTGTCGAGGGAAGCATGGCCAAAAAAGGTAATGAGCGATAAGCCGCCATTGATTAATGAGTCAACATATTTTGATTGGGCAATTTGAATGGGGTCGGTTGATGTTTTGAAAAAATCAAATACTTTTCCTCCAAAAAATGGCCCTTGAATTTTGGCTTTATAGTTGTTGAGGTAGTTTTTAAATGTATTTTGTTGTTGTTGGGTATTGCCACCACCCATATGCATAATTCTTTTTTTCCATTCTTGATTGGCAGGAGTCATGGATGAAACTAGTGTGTCATATTTTATACTTTCTACTTCTTTAACCTTTTCTAAATAAATGCCAATTTCATCTCCCTTTAAACATGAAAATCGACCAATGCCTAATTGAGGTCTTGGATCTGCGCCCGACCGTGCAGTAAGTAAATAATCAGAGGGATAATCGCCATATGTGGGTACCATTATATCGTTAAATCTAGTCAAGTTTTTTACGGTATATGGTTGACCTTTTCCTACTAAAAACAATAATTTTGGTTTAACCGAAAAGCTATCAATTCCATAATTTACAAAATTACGTATGCTCAAAGAGTGGTTTTTTATTCCCCATGCAAATTGATCTTCTAGTTCATCTATATAAAAGATTTGGGATTGATAAGCACCACCATCAAAGGAATTACGATACTCTTTAAATTTTTCTAAGAAATTATCTCCTGAAGTGCTAGCAATTAATCTTTTGTTTGAAATAATTATATAATCTCCTTCTTGTCCAGCCTGAATATAATTGGTAAATTTTAAAGGTTTTAATACGCCTACATTCGTTATTTCTGATGAAATATTACTAACAATTAGCATGCTATCTCTAGGATAAGTGGAGGAAGGGAATTGAATTTTAATTAAATTGCCATCTATTTTTCCTTTAAATAATTGCTTATTTTTAAAATCATAGATTGTAGGTTCAAGGCTGTTAAAATTGAAGTTTTCAATCTCTACATAAGAAGGATTAGTTTTTGACACAGAAAAAAACCACCTTGTTTTATTTTCAAATGAAAAAGTTCTAGGATATTTAATTCCCCAAATATTTATTCTATCTGTAGCTCCTTGAGTTAAGAATCCAAAACGAACAAATGTACCATTTGTATTTAAGTCTGAAACATTTAATGGCATTTCAAATCGCAAAATACCGTATTTGTTGGAGTACTGCTGTATCGTTTTTGATCCAATTGTTATTTCCAATAAATGGTCGGTTGAAAGTCCCACATCATTTAAAAATTGAAAAATTCCTTTTGCATCTAAATTAGGATCTGCGGTATATAAATTTGGGGTAGCCAATGGCACTGCAAATGAAATCACACCAGTGCCGATTCCTCCAGTTGGACCAACACCTTCTTTGAATTGCGAGTCATTTAAACCATATTGAGCTAAATTTTGAGGAACTTCTCCAAAGCTATATCCAGATAAATTTACATTTTGTGAATGATGAATATAATAAGGTTCTTTTGGTGGAGGATTGGAAATATTGTTTGGAACCACCTCAAAACGCGCATTATTATTTGAGGTATTCAAGGTTAAAAAATAGGAGGCAGTGTCTGTAAACATATTGTAATATGTGTGAAACTGATCTTCTGGCTTAGGAAACAATTTAGTGTCAGGGATGCCATCATTTTTTTCACCATAAAATTCTATATAGTCGCTTGCGCCAAAAAGATTTGATGAAGAGACAAATAATGTTACCTCTTGTCCATTTCTAATTAGTTGAATATCCTTTCCAATCAATTTTGTGCTATCAATTCCTGCTTCTCTTAACGCATTATAATTTATTCGGTGAATACCAGTAGTTGGAGATTTAAATTTGTAGTAGGTAAGCCCATAATTTATCCATTCATTATAGTAATTCTGTGCATTCAAACTAAATGAAATGATTATTAATGAAATGCCAATAAGTAATTTGGAAATATTTTTCATAATTATCTCTGTTTTTTATTTATTCCAATTTTCGCGGAAATAATATGAGAATAGTTTGTCTGCGATCTAGCTCCTGGATCAGTAAACGCATAATCAATAGCAATTGTTTTGATTTTTAGTCCAACTCCTGCATTTGGCGCAACAGTTATTTTAGTTTTTGTCGCATCTTCATTTAATTCGCGCTGAATATTGTTTATTCCAGTTCTTACATAAACTGTTTTTGCAAACCCCAATTCCAATCCTAGGTGTGGGTCAAAACTGATGGGGTCAAATCCAAAAAGTGTATTTCTTTTACCATCAGTGGTTAGGTCAATATTTAATTCTGTATTTAATTCTATTTTTTTCCATGCTTTTGAATAGCCAACGGCAAGAATAATCCTGGGAAGCGTTATTTCTAAATTATTGTTGGGTATTTCATTTCCTGTCAATTGAAAAGTAGCTAAGTCCTCTTCTGAAAAACCAAAACTCCAAGCATTAAATGTGGAAGTAATATCTTTAATTGAAATTCCAAAACGCCAATCTCTCAAAAAATATTGTGCACCCAAATCTATTCCAAATCCCCATGATTTGGCAAATGATCCCGCTTTGTGGTGTACTACTTTTGCATTACCGCCTACCGAAAATCGGTTGTTAAACCTTCTTGCATAAGAAAGTAAAATACCATAATCGCCTACCGAGAAACTTTTTACATTGTCGTAATTTACACTTCCATCTGGCTCCAATAATGACAATGTATTTGGAATATCATCTACCGCAAACCTTATTACACTTATTCCAAGTGCATTCCGATTGCTATCGAATGGAAAGGCAGCTGATAAATAGTCGTATTTGGCAATACCTGCAAAGTATTCTGCATGCATAAACCCTACTTGAAAGGTATTTGGTATATGTATAAGTCCAGCAGGATTATAATAACCAGCGGTTAGGTCTGAAACGCCTGCACTCACTGCACTCCCAAGTCCTAATGCCCTAGCATCAACTCCAATATACATGAAGTCATTTGAGTATTTCGGTGGCTGCGCTTTTGTTTTGTTTGTAAAAAACAACAAAGTGAAAATGAGTATTAAATTTCTAAAAAGCATTTAATTTTTTTTTGCAATATGAATTTAAAACTTTTTTGATTATTTTACAAGTAATGATAAAATAAAAACGCAGAATTGTTTTTATAAAGCATTGTTTATTAAAGATTAATATAATTTGTTGCGGTTATTTTTGATAAACAGATAACTTTTTTTAAAAAAGGATTTAGTTCTATTTATCTTTGCAATCTATTATGAAAAATTTTATTGAAGAATTAGGCTGGCGTAAAATGCTACAAGATTTCGTTCCTGGAACGGAAGATTTATTGTCAAAAGAAATGGTTATCGGATATATAGGTTTTGATCCAACTGCGGATTCATTAGGAGTGGGCAATTTGGTTCAAATTATGACTTTAACTCATTTCCAAAGGTGCGGGCATAAACCGATAGCTTTAGTAGGTGGAGCTACTGGTATGGTTGGCGATCCTTCTGGTAAGAGTTTGGAAAGAAATCTTTTAAGCGAAACGGAATTGAACCATAATCTTGCTTGTCAGAAAGCACAATTGGAAAAATTTTTAAATTTTGATTGTGGTATTAATTCTGCTGAAATAGTAAATAATTATGATTGGTTTAAAGATTTTTCTTTTTTAAATTTTATTCGTGATATAGGTAAATATATAACGGTAAATTATATGCTGGCAAAAGATTCGGTTCAAAATAGGTTAGATAATGGGATGTCTTTTACTGAATTTTCGTACCAACTTGTGCAAGGGTATGATTTTTTGTGGTTATTTGAAAATAAAGGCGTGAAATTGCAAATGGGCGGTAGCGATCAATGGGGAAATATCGTTACAGGTACTGAATTAATAAGAAAAAAGGGTGTTGGTAGTGCATTTGCATTAACTACACCTTTAATAAAAAAGGCTGATGGTTCAAAGTTTGGCAAGTCTGAAAGTGGTAATATTTGGTTAGACCCAAAGAAAACTTCTCCATTCAAGTTTTACCAATTCTGGTTAAATGCATCGGATGAGGACATAAAAACGTATATAAGAATATTTAGTCTTAAAGGTCGAGAAGAAATTGAAGCATTGGAAAAATTGGAATTGGAAAACCCAGGTAAAAGAACACTGCAAAAAGATTTGGCGCAAGAACTAACTGAAAGGGTTCACTCTAAGATGGATTTACAAAGGGCAATGCTTTCTTCTGATGTTCTATTTGGAAAGCCTACAAAAGCTACTCTGGAGCAGTTGTCTGACACTGAATTGTTGGAGGTTTTTGAAGGTAGTGTGGTTTTCAAATGCGATATTGCACTTTTGGAGAACGGCTTGAATGTTTTAGATTTATTAGCAAATCACACACAAATACAGGCCTCTAAATCCGATGCAAAAAGAACCATAAAAGGTGGTGGTTTAAGCCTAAATTTTGATAAAATTGAAAATGAAGAGCAAATCCTAGACATTAAAGATCTTTTAAACAATAAGTATTTATTGGTAAAAAAAGGCAAGAAAGAATACTTTTTAGTGGTTTTTGAATAGTATATTGTTTATTCAATCTCTACTTCAAGTGCTTTCAATAAACCTTTGGCCTTTAATAAACATTCGGCATACTCGCTTTCAGGATTGCTGTTAAAAGTAATGGCACTGCCTACTTGTATTGATAAATAGCCTTTTTTTTGATTGTATAGGATACTTCTAATAACTACGTTAAAATCAAAATTGCCTTGTGGAGTAATATAGCCAACGGTACCAGAATATAGACCTCTTTTTGATATTTCGTATAATTCTGAAAATTTCATAGCATTTAATTTTGGAGCGCCAGTCATACTTCCCATAGGAAAAGTAGCTTTAAATATAGATTCTATTGGTATGTCTTTTTCAATTTCTGATGTGATTGTAGAAATCATTTGATGTACCGTTTCGAAAGTATAAATGTTGCATAATTCCTCAACTTTGACTGTGTTTTTTTTCGATATTTTGGCCAAATCATTTCTAACCAAATCTACTATCATTACATTTTCGGTTTTTTCCTTTTCATCATTAGATAGTTTGTTTTTAAGCAAAATATCTTCGGTTGTGTTTATTCCTCTTTTAATTGTGCCTTTTATTGGTTGACTTATAAGTTTGTTGTTGTCTCTTTTTAAAAATCTTTCAGGGCTTGAGCAGGAAAGGAAATGCTCATTATTATTATAAAATACTCCAAATGGTGCTTTAGAAATTTCGCATAAGTGCTCATAAACTGAGATTGGATTTATGTCCACATTTTTGGCAAATAACTCCATACAGTAATTAATCTCATAAATATCGCCATTTAAAATATGGTCTTTTAGTCCTTCTACTTTTTTTATATAATCGGCTTTTGAAATACGAGATTTCATATTAAATGAAGCAGAACGTTTTTCCTCTTTTTTAACTTGTTTTATTTTTTTTAAAAGGGATTCAAACTGAACTAAATCGTCTTGGTTTCTAACACCAATTGAAACAGAACCATTAAAAAATGAAATTAGATATTTCGGAACAAAAAAATGGCAATCGGGAAATTCTAATTCATCAATATTATTAGAACTTAAACTTGGTTCTATTTGGTTTTTAATGTCATAACTAAAATATCCAAATATCCAGTCTTTCGCTTTTCTTTGAAAATTGCCCCATTCATCCAGTAAATTGGGCAGTGGATTAAACTCTTCGATGCTCCCAATCGCAATCATACTCCCAAAATGAGCGTAGGGATAGTTTGGATAATTATTACTCTCTAGTGAACAAAAGGGAGAAATAAATTTTGATAATTCTAACAACTGTGCTTTAAATTCTTTCTCATCTTCTACAGCTAAAGGATAAAAATTCCGCATTATTATGCAATAATTTCTCCTGCTCTAAAGTGGATTAATTTTTCCCTTTCAGGGCCAAATGACATCCATTCAACTGGTACATTTAAAGATTTTTCTACAAAAGAAATGAATGTTTTTATTTCGTTAGGAACATTATTTCCTGATATTTCCTGATTGCCCCAAGTAGGGAAATCTTTTAAAATAGTAGTGATTTCAGTTTTGCATAAATCAAAAGGCAATTCATCTGATTCTTTACCATTGTACACATATTTTTCGGCAACCGAAAAGGTGTCAAAAGCTTGTAGGCAGTCCATTTTTGTAATTACTAAACTTGTTACTCCATTAAGAAAACAAGCATATTTTAGTGCTGGAATATCCATCCAACCACATCGCCTTGGTCGGCCAGTGGTAGCACCAAATTCTTTACCAATTGTCCTTAATTTTTCTCCAATTTCGTCATTTAATTCTGAAGGAAAAGGACCGCTTCCCACTCTTGTGCAATAGGCTTTGGTGATTCCAATTACTTCTCCGATTTCTTTGGGTGAAATGCCTAATCCTGTGCAAACTGCAGCAGAAATAGTATTTGAAGAGGTAACGAAAGGATATGTTCCAAAATCAATATCAAGCATAGTGCCTTGAGCACCTTCAGCTAAAATTCGCTTTCCATTTTTTAGTTGGTCTTGGATATAATAGGTGGATTCAACTAATTTTAATTTTTTTAATTCAGTAATAGCGCTTAGCCATTCTTTTTCCATGTCTTCTAATTCAAAATCGTATTGATAAATTTGAATTAAAGAAAGGTGCTTATTTTTTAGGAGTTCGTATTTTGTCATAAAATCATCGTCCAAAATATCGCCAATACGCAAGCCATTTCTTCCCGTTTTGTCCATGTAAGTTGGCCCAATTCCTTTTAAGGTTGAACCAATTTTGGCGTTTCCTTTTGATGTTTCAGATGCTGCATCTAATATTTTATGCGTTGGCAAGATTAAATTAGCCCGTTTGGCAATTATCAATCTGTCTTCAACCGGAATTCCATCCGCTTTAAGGGTGTTTATTTCTTTTAATAAGGTAATTGGGTCAATTACAACACCATTTCCAATTAAATTCATGCAACCCTCTCTAAAAATACCTGATGGGATAGTATGTAAAACACGCTTTGTTCCGTTAATTACAAGGGTGTGGCCAGCATTTGGACCTCCCTGAAATCGTGCAATTATTTCATATTTATCGGCTAAGAAATCTACAATTTTGCCTTTTCCTTCATCGCCCCATTGTAGGCCTAATATTACATCTACTTTCATAAAATCAATAATGATTGGTAACAAAAATAGGAAAACGAAGACTTAATTTTTAATAAAGATATTAACTTTATAAAAAGAATGTGATTTTTCTATTTAAGCCAATATTTTAGGATTATTTATTTTTCAAAAAAGGCTTCTGTAAAATTATTTACACCCTAATTTACAAGTTCCATAAAGTGTTAAAGCGTGGCGTTTTATTTCCATATCAAATATTTCTGACATCGACTCTTTTATTTGTTGTAACCTAGGCTCGCAAAACTCAATTACTTTACCACAATTTATACATATAAGATGGTCATGCTGTCGAGAACCATACGCTTTTTCATACTGTGCGTGGTTTTCTCCAAACTGATGTTTTGTAATCAAATCGCTATTGACCAATAACTCTAAGGTATTATACACAGTTGCTCTACTTACATTATAGGATTTTCTTTTCATTTTTAAATACAAATCCTCTGCATCAAAATGGCCTATTTGATTGTATATTTCTTCTAAAATGGAAAAGCGCTCAGGTGTTTTTCGTTGTTTATTCTCTTCTAAATAAAGGGTGAAAATTTTTCTTACCTCTGCATTTAATTTAGGATCTATTTTTTTTTCAATATTCATCATAATAAATGTAATTATTTTTCAATTCTATTTACCGAAATGATCCCTTGTAATTGCTTTAGTTTGTTGATTAGTTCATTTAATTGATCTTGATCCTGAATGTAAATATAAATAGTTCCTTCTACAATTCCATCTTTTGATTCAATTGAAAGCGACTTCATATTTAACTTTAACTCACCAGAAATAATTTGAGTGATATTATTCATAAGCCCAATATCATCCAATCCATTTATCAAAATACCTGTAAGAAATTCTGGTTTTCGAGGGTTTGTCCATCTAGTTTTTACAATCCTATATCCATATTTCGACATTAAATTAAGCATATTAGGGCAACTTGTTCTGTGAATTTTTACCATGCCATTTATAGATAAAAAACCGACTACATCATCTCCAGGTATTGGTGCACAACATTTTGCAAATTCATAAGGAATCATATTCGATTCACCAAAAATCACTAATTCTGTATTTTTTGAAATTTCTTCTGGAGATAATGAAGGTTTGAATTCTTTGTGAATGATTAAATCTTTTTTTTCTGGTTTGGGCATTTCAAAATTGCCTCCAATTATTTTTAATCCCTTAAGTTTTGATAGTTCTACTTTGTCATTTGCAATGTCATAGTATAAGTCAAGGATGCTATTTTTCTTATAATAGTTTGCTAAAAGTTGCACATTTTCACCATTGAAATTGGCTTTTAGTTGCCTTAATTTTCTGTCAAGAATTGCTTTCCCTTCTTCGCCAATTTCTTTTTTTACTTCTTTTAACGCATATTTTATCTTTGATTTTGCTCTACTCGTAATCACAAAGTTGAGCCAATCTTCATTTGGTTTTTGCTTTTTAGATGAGATTATTTCTATTTGATCGCCATTTTTTAAAGTATGGCTAATAGGAACCAATTTGTTGTTCACCTTTGCTCCAATGCAATGGTCACCCAACCCGGTGTGTATGCTATATGCGAAATCAAGTGCAGTTGAGTTTTTTGGTAAAATTTTTAAATCACCTCCTGGAGTAAAAGTATATATTTCTTGTGCGTAAAGTTGTAGTTTAAAGTCATTTATGAATTCTATTGGATTGGCTTCTGGATTTTTCAATATTTCTCTTACTGTAGAAAGCCAATTTTCTACAGCATCGTCTACGGTTTTAGAGCCTTTATTTTCTTTGTATTTCCAATGTGCTGCCAATCCTCTTTCGGCTATTATGTCCATTCTTTCGGTTCTAATCTGAACTTCTACCCATTTGCCCTTTGGACCCATTACGGTGGTGTGCAACGATTCGTATCCATTTGCTTTGGGATGTGAAATCCAATCTCGCAAACGGTTAGGACTTGGATGATAAAGGTCGGTAATAATGGAATATGCACGCCAACAATCTTCTTTTTCTTTATCAATTGGAGAGTCTATAATTATTCGAATGGCAAATTTATCATAAACATCTTCAAATTCGATTTCCTTTTTTTTCATTTTGTTCCAAATAGAAAAAATTGTCTTTGGCCTTCCTGAAACCCTTGCATTTAGGCCCGATTTTTTTATTTCAACTAATAGTGGTGAACAAAAATCATTAATAAATTTTGCCCTTTCTCTTTTTTTTGAATTTAGGGCCGTAGCAATTTCTTTATATTTTTCGGCTTCCGTATATTTCATCGAAAGGTCTTCAAATTCTCCCTTTATGGCGTATAAACCTAAGCGATGGGCAAGTGGAGCATAAAGAAAAAGCGTTTCTGAGGAGATTTTAAGTTGGTTTTTTCGCGGCACATCATCTAATGTTCGCATATTATGTAGCCTGTCGGCTATTTTTATCAATATTACTCTTATGTCGTCACTAAGGGTAAGTAGAATTTTTCTATAGTTTTCAGCTTGAATTGAATCAGAACCACTTGATAATTTACTTATTTTGGTTAAGCCATCTACTATCGTTGAAACTTCCTCTCCAAAATCCTTTTTTATCTCTTCAAGCGTTATCTCTGAGTCTTCAACTACATCATGCAATAAAGCACATATTACCGATGTTACGCCAAGTCCGACTTCCTCTGCCACAATTTTTGCTACTGCAAGTGGGTGGTGAATATATGGCTCACCCGACTTTCTTCGCATGTCTTTGTGTGCTTCAAATGCCAACTCAAAAGCCAAACGAATTCTTTTATCGTCGCCTTCCCTCATCCGTGGTTTTATGGCTTTTAAAACTGCTCTATAATCACGCAAGATATGTACCTTTTCCAGTGCTTCTTTCGATTTTTGTATTTCTGGTATGGTCATAATGGTTTTGTTCTTTGTGTACTAATGTAGGGTTTTTTGTTATAATACCAAACATAATTATAAAATGGTCCATAAATGCGACCTTATTTTTTGTCAAGAAAATGAAAAAAATCGTTGCATATCAAATTGATACGGAACTATTTTTTGAAGAATTATTGGTGAAAAAGAACGAGCAGAATGGACTATTTTGTATTTATATTTGGTATAAATGCAATAATTATTTTGTTACTACTTTTGTTTCAACTAATTTTTTTGTTTTTGAAAAAAAAAGCCATACTTAATTGTATGGCTTTTAGAATTTTTAGTAATCTGATTATTTTTTAGTGGTACTTATTTTTTTTGCTTTCGAAGCTTTTTTAGGTTGCTTGAAATCTTCCGTTTTTACCAAAGTATTGTCACCCAAATATGTCCATTTAATCGTGTTGGAATATTTTTTAAAGGCAGCATTAATTTGTTCTACTGTAAGGTTTTGAACGGCTTGAGTAAATGTTTCCATTTGTCTCCAATTGCCTTGTACTTCGCTGGTGCCAATTTGCCCAGCAATGGATTCTGTGGTTTCTAATCCCATATAATAGTCTGTAAGGAAACTTAATTTTTTGTCTTTTAATTCTTTTTCCGAAAAACCATCAGTTCTAATTTTATCTACTTCTTCTACCATTACTTCTATTGATTTTTTTGGATCAACAGATGAAACATAAAGTGTAGAATAAGGACTTCCAGCCAATTGAGATGCATATCCCGCTCCTGGAGCATAGGTAAGACTTCTTTTTGTTCTTAATTCAATAAACATTCTATCTCTTACAATATCCATTGCTACTGCCATTGCTACGCCTTCAGGTGTGTTTACTTTGGGAGCATCCATCATACCTCTTACATAATTTGTAGCCATTTTGCGGTCTTCTTGCAAAACACTAGGCGTTTTTAGACTGTTTTTTGGTTCAACCAAAGCAGGTGTTCCAGCTGGTAATTTTGATAAGGATGCCTTTATTTTTGCAGTTAAATCTTCCTTCGTTACATTACCTACAACTACTAAAAATATTCTTTGCTTTCCAACTGTTTTCTTATAATAAGCTTTTATTTGGTCTAATGTAATATTTGGTAAACTTGCAGAAGTTCCATTTGGAGATTTAGCATAATTTTTTCCTGCAAAAGCACCTTGTAAAGAAATAAGTCGTAAGTGTGCATCTGGATCTGCTTCATTTTGCTTAGCTCCTGATATCAGTTGCTCTTTAATAATCTCATATTCGTCAGCCGCAAACGCAGGATTTACAATTGCATCTGCAAATAAATTCCACGATTTGTCCCAAAACATTTTAACACAAACTAAATCAAATGAACCGAAATCCATGCCAGATCCAGCACCAATTCCAGCACCAATTTTTTCCGACTCATTGGCAAATTGCAATTTGTCCATTGTAGTTGTTCCACCCGACATAGCTAATTGTAATGCAAATGACTCAATGCCTTCTTGCTCTTTTGAATAATTTGATGTACCACCACGAACAAATAACTTGGCCGTAATTACTTCTTTAGGCGAGGGTTTTAAAATTACTTTGATACCTTCTACAGTAAATTCTTGTGCATCATTGCCAGCATAAGCTATTACTGGAAAAATGATTGCTAATAGTATGATTATTTTTTTCATTATAATTGCTTTTTTATTTAAATAATTCTTCAAAAGTGTTTACACCCATTTGTTCTTTTACCATCGGATTTAATAAAACACCAGCTACATAATTTTTACCTTTTATGTATTTTTGAATATAATCCTGTATGTCTTTTCTGGTCACTTTTTTTAGATTTTCTACATAACTTGTATAGTATGGAATATCGGCACTCGCCCACCAATAGGAAACTGTATGAAGATATTCAGATGTTTTTTCTTTGTCAAAAGCATCTGAAATTGCTAATTGTGTTTTTGCGGTTTCTAATTGTTCGTCGGTAAAATAATCATCGCTGTCCCATTTGGCAACTTCTTCCCAAAAAGCGGCATAAGCCTCTGTAAGACTAGCTGGATTCGGCACTAAAAAGGCAGTAATTGGGCCAGTGTGTTTACACGTTTGATAACCAACTCCAACCTGTAAAGCTAATCCGCTCTCCACCAGATTTTGATAAAAACTTGAAGTTTGCAGTCCTAAAATAAATGAAAAAACATCAGCAGCATAAGTTGCTTTTATGTCATTTCGAGTGTCAGGACCATGCCATCCAATTTCCATAATAGGAATTTGAGCATTTTGGTTTACAGTTATAAAAGTCTTATTTTCTTTAAGCGGTTCAAATTCAGGTATTGGATATTTCTGAAAAATATCAAATTTACTTGATTCCCAACTGCCGTAAATAGATTCTACTAGTTTAAATATTTCTTCATGGTTTACATCACCAGCCACCGACATTATAGCATTATTAGGATAGTAATATTTTTCTTTAATAACATTCATTTTGTATGGCGTACATGTTTGTATTACTTCATGTATTCCAATTGGATTTTTTCTAGTGTAAGCGTCTCCCCACATTGCGTGATCAAAATCTTTACCTAGCCAATACACTGGATTTGATTCTGCTCTTTGAAATTCGCCATCTACAACTGGGTTTTCACGACGCATTTCGGCAGTGTCAAACTTTGGATATCTAATAGCAGAATTCATAAATTCTAAACCCTCTTTTACCTTTGAATTGCTTAGGGTGATAAAATAATTTACACGCTCATTAGATGTTGTACCATTAAAACTAATACCTAACTCATTTACTCTGTCTAAAAATTGTTCCTGCGACGGATAATCTTTATTGGCTTTAAAAAACATGTGTTCGTACATATGTGAAAGACCATTATAGGCACTATCTTCACAGTAGGATCCATTATGCACTGAAATTTCGCAGGTAGCCAAAGGAACTGATGCGTCTTCAATAACTAAAATTTCTAATCCATTTGGCAATTTTTTCATAAAAAAATTGGATGGAAGCTGACCACCTGCCCAAAGCCCTAATGTGGGTAGGCTAATGATTAGTAGCATGAAAAACCTTTTTGTCATATTAATATTTTTTTCCAAAATTAAGAAAATTAAATAAATTCAGGGGATAGTTTTACTTAATTTAACATTTTTTCGCTCAGGCTTATTTTTTAATATATGCTAAAACAAATATTGATTATATGATAATTGTTTGAAAAGAAATTTCATTTTTTTATCTGCTTTATTTGTGAGTTTTAAGAACTATAAGCGCTTATTTTTTTTCGATTTTTTCCAAAAATTGTATTTTGTACATTCAAGTGTTTCCTGTATTTTTGTATTTTAATTTTTACAACCCAAAAATGAATCATTCCCTACTTTTTACTTTTCTTTATTTCTTTTTATTTTTTGGCCTTCGTGCTCAAAATAATAACCTAATTAATACAAGTATATTACCAAATAAAACTGAAGTAAACACAAAAGCACAGTATAAAATTTACATTACACCAAATGCCACAATCAAAAAGGGTGCTTTTATCAAACTTAATTTAATTAAGGGTTGGCGTAGTGTTCAAAATATTTCTATTGCCCTCGAAGGATTCACTAGTGTTTCAGCCATTAGTCAGCAATCTTCTGTAAAGATTGTGTCCATTCTTCAACCATCTATTGATGCGGCCGACCCATGGCATAATGATGTCAATCAGCGGATTATTACATTGCAAATTCTGCAATCAGACTTTTTAATTGGGGATACTATTTTATTGAAAATTGGGGGAAATTCAAACATAAACGGTTCAAAAATGCATACTTCCTGTAGCACAGGTTTTATAGAAGTGGCAGTAAATAATGTAAATGGAAATTGGGTGGAACAAATTAATACACCAAAATTTGAAATTGTTAATCAAGCAGCGAAGTCAATAAATATATATCTTCCATCTGTTATTAAAATAGGTGAACCTACCAAAGTAAAGTTGGCTGCAATGGATCAATTCAGTAATTGGGCAATCGATTTTGTAGGCAGTATTAATTTACAATCTTCAGATGGATTAGCAGAATTTCCAAGTTCTGTTCAGTTTTCTGAAGTAGATAAGGGTTATAAAGAAATTATGGTGGTGTTTAATTCTATTGGCAATCAATCTATAAAGGGAACTATACCAAGTATGGCAAATAAGGTAGTTGTTAGTAATCAGGCTATTGTAAGTCAAGAGATAACAAAAAATGTACTTTGGGGAGATTTTCATTGCCACTCAGCTTTTAGTAGAGATGGCATGGGTGCATGTGCTTATGAATTTGCGCAGTTTGCAACTTGTTTGGATTTTTTTTCTGCAACTGACCATGCCGATCATCCGGCAGATAAGATTGGTATTGATGACGAAGAATGGCAAGAATTAATTGACTGTTCTTTGTTTTATGAAAAACCAAATGAGTTTATTCCATTTTTGGGATATGAGATAAGTGATAAAGCACCAACTGGGCATAATAATTTTATTTTTAATTATAAAAATAGTGATGTTGGTAAAATACCTGTTTGGAATAATGACAATGATTTTGAATATGCTGAAAGATATCTTGCCGCCGATTCCATTGATGCTTCTTTAAAATTATTAATTATTCCGCATCACACTGGCAAAGTATTTTATGATCAAACTAGCGAAGGTTCGGTAGTAAATAATTTTGGTGGTGAGTACATGAATGATAAATACAAAAGGTTGATAGAATTATATTCTGGACATGGGTCTAGTGAATTTTATAACCCTACAGGTCCATTGTCGTATGAAAATACTGGCGATGGAGGCAGTCCAGCCTCAAGCTCACGCGGGCCACACTATGCGCAGGATGCATGGGCATTGAAAGAAAAATTAGGTGTAATTGCATCAACAGACAATCATTCATCGCAGCCTGGCTTGGTTGCATTAGTCGCTGCAATTACGGAGGATAAATCAAGAAATGGAATTTTTGATGCCATTTATAATCGAAAATGCTATGGCACCACTGGAGAAAGGATTGTGCTCGATTTTTCAATTGACTCATTTACTATGGGCGAAATATTAGATGATTTCGAAGGTATTCCTACTATAAAATATAGTGTATTGGGAACAGATACCCTTGATTTTGTTGAGGTTTTAAAATGGGATTTCAAAAATGGGATATATGAAAATAACCACCCTAAATTTGAAATAATTTATCATAAAGATTTGCAAAATAGTTTTTCTTATGATAGCATTATTGATAATGCTTTTGATAAGGAATGTATGTATTATTTAAGGGTAAAACAGAAGAAAGGAACTGGGGCAAGAGAATCCTGGGCTTGGTCAAGCCCTATTTGGGTAAATAAATCAAATGTTACTCAATTGAATCATTCTGAAAAAACAAATTATCTTTCCATTTCTCCAAATCCAATTAAATCGGGTGATAAACTAAATTTGGATTTTAAAAACATAGTAGAAACCCCAAAGGAAATTCAAATCTATAATCTTTTAGGAGTTGAAGTGGCTAATATTGATGTTATAGGGAATTTGAAAAATATTAACATTCCAAAACTTGTTGGCGGGTACTATATCGTAAATTGTTTGGATTTTAATGGCCAATTAATTGGTTCCAACAAGCTATTGATTACGGAGTAATTGATTTTTTATAATTAGATAAGAATTGATAAATTGTTATGTTAATGCCTAGCAACAAAAAAGAATAAATGGTGTCCTCTATAGGAATTGTAAATAAACGGACATTCAAATTTTCTTCATTATTGTAAATTACAACTGGCAAAGCCGTCAAAATGCCATTTATTATAAAAAAGGGAATTAGGTGGAATAAAAAAGAGACATAAAATGTGGTTAAATACTTTGGACGAACCCAATATGTTTGAATTAACAAAAATAAAAAGGCACTAAATGCATAAAAAAAGGTATATGTTTTCCCCCAACCAATTATACAAAATATAAGCATTATAACCATTCCAATATGTTGAATATACGATTCAATCTTGGGTGTTAATTTTTGCTTCAAGAAAAGTGCAACAACTTCATAAATAAAAACACAAGCGAATGGAACGGTAAAGAAAAATAAAATTTCTTCTATAGGCAAATTAAAAAGCTTATATCCAGTTACATACTTCTCGTTGAAAGTCCAAATGCCCCATTTTGTAAAATAAATGTCTTTTAAAATAAAAAAAATGGCCGTAATTAATATACTTATGGATACATTTTTCCATTTTTTGTAATATTGGATTTTAGGCTCAAAACTTCTACTCAAAGGGCCTAAAACGGTAATAATATGAAGAATCAAATAGGTATATTGTTTGAATTCCATTTTTAGGCTAGAATGAATTAAGATAATTTCTGACAATTACATTTGCCATAAGGTACATCTTTTTTCCATTATTTACTCTAATCCTTTCATTTAAAATCTCTTGTATGGTAGATTTTTCTATTTTTTTAAATAAATTTAAATAGTAAATATAGGCCAAATGGACACCATTTTTTGCACCCTTTGGCAATTGATTTATACCAGATAATGCAAATTCAAAATCTAATTTAATTTCTGATATTATTTTTTCTTTTGCCGAATTGTCAAAGTTGTTGAAATCAATGCCTGGAAAATAAACCCTTCCTTTTTCATTATAATCGCTGCTCATATCTCGAAGGAAATTTACTTTCTGAAAGGCTGCACCCAAACTTCTTGCCGAAGGAACCAAACTTTGATATAGTTCTTTATCGTTTTTACAAAAAACCTGAAGACACATTAAGCCAACTACTTCAGCCGACCCATATATATATTGATTGTATTGATTACTATTTTCGTACGTTTTTTTCTCCAAATCCATTTCCATGCTATCTAGAAAAGCCACGATTAGCTCATGATCTATATTGAATTCGTTTACCACTAATTGAAATGAATGTAAAACTGGATTTAAGCTTATTCCTTTAAAAATAGCCTTAAAAGTCTCTGTTCTAAATTCTTTAATTAGTTCTACTTTATCGTAATCATGGAATGTATCGACAATTTCATCGGCAAATCGGACGAATCCGTAAATAGCATAAATTGGATTTCTTAATTCTTTTGAAAACAATCGAATGCCCATCGAAAATGAGGTGCTGTAATTTTGAGTAATCAATTTACTACACTCAAAATTAGTTTTGTTATATAAACTAAGCATCTTCTAAAATTCTTTCGGTTACCAATTTTGACCCAATTACTACAATAGGCAATCCCGTACCTGGCACTGTGCTTGCACCTACATAGTACAGATTGGAGAAATCCTCATCCTTGTTTTTTGGCCTAAGAGCTGCTACTTGATTTAAGCCATGTGCCAAACCCAAACCACTTCCTTGATATAGATTAAACATTTCTTGCCAATCATCTGGAGCGTATATAGTCTGTGAAATTCTATTTTCAATTAAATCGAATCCAATTCTTTCAGACATGTCTTTCAAAATATTGTCGGCTAAAGCCTCCCTATCTGCCCAATTTTTTTTATACCTTAGGTCAGGAACTGGGCAAAGTATAAACAGGTTTTCACATCCCTCGGGAGCACTTTCTGGATTTGATTGTGAGGTTACATTAACGTAGTAATAAGGTTTTTCAGGATTAACTGAAAGTTTGAAAATGCTATCTGCGTAGGATTTGAAATTACTACCCAAAAAATAATTATGATGGTGCAATTGGTCTATTTTTCCTTTTACGCCCAAGTAAATGGTAAAAGGAGCTAGTGTCCAATGCATTTTATCTAATTTCTCTGTGCTAAATTGTTTTCTTTTTAATACTTTTCCTCTAAAAGCTGCCGCATCACTATTACATACAAAAATATCAGCGTTCCAAGTTTTACCGTTTTTATCAACAAAACCTGTTATTTTATTATTTGTATATCTAAAATCATCAATTTCAACGTTATAATGAATTTTCACTCCTCTTTGTTCCAAAAGTAAAATGATTTCTTCCACTATTTTGTACATGCCTCCTTTTATATTCCAATAACCGTCGTGTTTTAGTTCTGTATAGTTCAATAAACTATAAACAGCAGGTGTGTCAAAAGGTGTTGAGCCAAGAAAAAAAGCAACCAAAGAGAAAATAACCTTTACGTGCTCTGATTCAAAATTACTTTCCAGCTCTTTCCACATCGATTTAAAAAGTTGTGGCGTATGTTTTAAGGGAACAGTAACTAATGCTTTAGCATATTGAAAAAGGTTGTCATAATTTCTTTTTATAATTACGTGCTCTGTATCATGAAAAATTTGGCCTGCTTTTTTTAGATATTTTTCTGCTTTTTCCTTAAAATTTGGTTCTATTAATTCAAATTCTTTGGCAAGCTTATCTAAATCTTTGTATATGTGGTATGGGAATTTCTTTTCGGCAAAATAAACGGCATACACTGGGTTCAACTCATTCATCATCAAAGGATTGGGGATGCCACAATAGTTGAACAATTCATCGAATTCATAGCTCATGCTAAAAAAAGACGGACCTACATCAAAAGTAAACCCATCCTTTTTGAGTTGATTTAGTCGACCGCCAGCTTGATGGTGTTTCTCCACTATTTCAACATCATAACCTTTTGAACTTAAACGTAATGCTGTAGCCAAACTCCCAAGTCCCGACCCAATAATTAAAACTTTTTTTCCCACTTTAATATTTTTCCAATGTAATAAGAAAAAACAAAAGAAACCAAGAAAGGTTTAAAATGTAAATAATAAAAAAATTAAGGAACTACTAAGATACCTTTATATCCAGCCTCCAACAATTGGTTTTGAAATAATTTTGCCGAGGCGCCAGAAAGAAAATCACCATATAATATTCGATAATATTCATTTCCGTTGGTTACCGATTTGTATAAAAAAGTTTCATTAAATCCCTTTGAATGTAACTCTTCAGCCAATTTAAAAGCATTTTCAATTTTTGCGAATGCACCTAATTGGATGGTAAAACCAGAAATAGAATCCTTATTTACAGAAATACGGTAGGTAAATGACTTGAAATCAACTGGCTCATTTTGTACAACAGGTTTTGGTGCAGGTTCTTTTGGCAAAATTACAGTGGTGGTTCCAACAGGTTCATTATTCTGAGGTGGTGGTAAGCTGGCAATTTGGTCGTTGATAGAAATAATTTCGACTTTAGCATTACAAACACCCATTTCATAAAGCCCTATTTTTTGTGCTGCTGCTTTTGTTAAATCCACAATTCTACCTTCAACAAATGGGCCTCTGTCATTTACTCTTACCGTAACTGATAGGTTGTTTTCAAGATTTGTTACTTTTAAAATGGTGCCAAAGTCGAGTGTTTTATGAGCACAAGTCATTCCATTCTGGTCAAAAACTTCTCCGCTGGCTGTCATTCTACCATCAAATTTGTCATGGTAATAGCTTGCTTGACCATTCAATACAACTCCTTCCTGACTAAACAAAAGGGATAGATTGGAGAAAATTAGGCAAGTAAAAAAAAATAATTTTGGAAATAAATTTTGCATCGATTTTTATGTTTTATTCAACAAAAATATTTATAAAAAATTGATTTTCAAAGAGCAGATTTTTTTTTATGTTTAAATTCGTGAAAAGCAGATTACATTATTCGTCTACAAATCAATAAAATAGAATGCTAAATTAAGAATGAAAAAAACATAAACTGTAATCCCAAGCACCAAACAGCAATGTCGTTTTTTGTATTAAAATATTTTTTGGAAACAAAATAAAAATTAGGAAAGAGATTATGAACCAAGCTAAATAATTTTGTAAGGGAGGAGTTTGTGTTTTCCAATGCCAAAAATCAAGTTTTATCGCAACTGGTTCTATCAGAATGTCTAATATTGTCATTATAATAGCGCCTAAAAAGGAAAACAATAAAGTATTTTTTATTTTTATAGATTTAAGCCAATAACCTGTTCCCAACACTAGAATTGCCCAATTTATACCAATCATTGGAGGCGTGGAAAATATTTTAAATCCTAGTACTTTCCCATATCCATAAGCGCCAAATATTTCACCCGTATTTACTCCAATAGCCTCAATTGTCCAAGTAGTTAATATCAGAATGGTAAACACAACAATATTTTCTAAGTTTAAATTTTTGTGTGCTTTTACAATAAAAAAAAAGGTAAGTAATAAATTAATTGGTGTAAGTATTAAAAAATAGTATTGAAAAGGAGAGCAAATACCAATAATTCCAACTATATATATAATGGTAAGAAATGTTTTTGTGGATAAGGTAAAATTCATCTTTTTGTATTATTTGCAGGAATCATTTCAGCTACTATTTTGGCAGATTGAAGGCATAAAGGAATACCTCCTCCAGGATGCACACTTCCGCCACAAAAGTATAAATTTTTAATCGTTGAACTGAAATTTTTATGTCGCATAAAGGCAGAAAATTTGCTGTTCGAGCTACTACCATATAAAGCACCTTTGTAAGAGGAAGTTTTTGATTCAATACTTCTTGGGTCCAAAATGCTTTCACTAACTATAAAAGGTTCAATTGGTGAGTTAAGCATCTTTTCTAGTTTTAAAAGGATGTTTTTTCGGCATTCTTTAATCATCTCATCCCAGTTTTGCCCATCGTTTTTAGGCGCATTTACCATTACAAACCAATTTTCACTACCTTCTGGCGCATCCTTTTTTTCATATTTGCTAGTAATATTCAAATAAATAGTTGGGTCATTTCCAATTTTTTGTTCCTTGAAAAGGAAATTAAATTCCCCTTCATAGTTATCCGAAAAGAAAATATTGTGCAATTGGAGGTTGTCAAAAACCTTATTTATGCCCCAATAAAATATTAAAGCCGAAGAAGATCTTTCTTGTTTTAATATTTTTATAGGTTTTTTCTCCTTTGCCAATAATAAGTTATAAGTATAAAAAACATCCATATTACTTACTATATTGTCAAAAGAATAATCGTTTTTAGAAGTACGTAGCCCTTTGATTTTATTTTTTGTAATAATAATTTCTTCTACTTTTTCTTCAAATCTAAATTGAACACCTAGCTCCTTGGCCAATTTAAACAAGGCATTAGTAAGGCTAATCATACCACCATGTGGAAAAAAGGCACCGATTCCATGTTCGAGATGTGGGATAATATTTAAAGTTGCTGGTGCCAAGTATGGATTGGAGCCATTATAAGTTGCAAATCTGTCAAAGTACTGTTCGGCTTTTTTATTGTTTAGTTTTTTTGAATTATAGGAATGCATAGTTGAAAAGAGACCAAGCTTTCTAAATCCAATGCCAGCCTTTGCCAATAATTTTAATTTATAATTTGGCCATTTATGCAAGCTGTTTTCCATGAAAACTTCAGCAGTGAGTGCATAAATATTGGCACTATTTTTTAATACAGTTTCTATTTTTTTGGCCTCAATTTCCCAACACTTTGTCGCTTCTTGCAAAAAGAGCTTTTGATCTGCATAGGCTTTGAAAGCACTTCCATCTGGATAAAAATATTGGGTTGTGATTGACAATTTCTCATATGTACAATAATCAGAAAATTGCCTGCCTGCCATTGAAAACAATTCTTCAAAATATTGGGGCATTGTAAATAGCGAAGGTCCGGCATCAAAACGGAAACCATTTAATTTAAACTCAGAAAGTTTGCCTCCCGGATAATTATTAGATTCAAATACTTCTATATTATGACCCTTTACTGAAAGTCGAATCGCACAAGCCAATCCTGCTATTCCAGCACCTATTATTCCAATTTTCATATTCAGTACAAAAATATTTATATTTTATTGATTTCAAATTTATCTTTTACTTAAAATACACCTTTTTTGGATTCATTAATTTATTATATATTTGCGCCCTAATAAAAAGTATAAGATGAATTTTGCTGAATCAGAAAATCAATTAATGATAGCTCAAACTATCAGAGATTTTGCCGAGAAAAATATAAGACCTTTTGTAATGGAGTGGGACGAAAGTCAAACCCTCCCTATTGAAACATTAAAAAAGCTTGGTGAGCTAGGTCTGATGGGGATTTTGGTGCCTACAGAATATGGCGGATCGGGATTGACTTATTTTGAATATGTAACAGCATTAATAGAAATAGGAAAAGTAGATAGTTCGCTTTGCCTTTCGGTGGCAGCGCATAACTCGCTTTGTACCGGCCATATTTTAAAATTTGGAAATGAAGAACAAAAAAGAAAATATTTACCAAAACTGGCTACTTGCGAATGGCTTGGTGCATGGGGATTAACCGAACCAAATACTGGTTCAGATGCTGGCAGAATGAAATGTGTAGCCACTCAAGATGGAGACCATTGGGTGCTTAATGGAACCAAAAATTTTATCACTCATGGCAAATCTGGCGATTTAGCCGTTGTAATTGCTCGTACTGGAGAATTATTAGATAGCCATGGTATGACTGCCTTTGTAGTTGAAAGAGGAACACCAGGTTTTTCAGGTGGAAAAAAGGAAAACAAATTGGGCATGCGTTGTTCTGAAACAGCCGAAATGATATTTGACAATTGCCGCATACCAAAAGAAAATGTGCTAGGTAAAATAGGAGATGGATTTGTTCAAGCAATGAAAGTATTAGATGGAGGAAGAATTTCTATTGCGGCACTTAGTTTAAGTATCGCAGTGGGTTCGTATGAAGCGGCCTTAAAATATGCACAGGAAAGAGAACAATTTGGTCAAGCAATCTCTAATTTTCAAGCTATAGCTTTTAAATTGGCTGATATGGCCATGGAAATTGAAGCAGGCAAATTGCTTACGTATAAAGCTTGTGATTTGATTATGAAAGGAGAAAAGATGACCAAAGAGGGTGCATTTGCAAAATATTACACTTCTGAATTGGCAGTAAGAGCATCTTCCGAGGCAATACAAATATTTGGTGGTTATGGCTATACAAAAGATTTCCCTGTAGAGAAATTCTATAGAGATGCCAAACTTTGTACCATCGGTGAAGGTACTTCTGAAATACAAAAAGTAGTAATTGCACGAGAAATTTTGAAAGGTTAAAAAAAATAATTATATTTGCCACCCAAAAATTAAATAAAAATTTAGAAATTATGTTGATTATCGACACAAGAGACTCAGATTCATTAGATAGAGCACTTAAAACGTACAAGAAAAAATTTGAAAAAGCAGGAATTATGAAAGAAATTCGTGCAAGACAATCTTTTACAAAGCCATCAATTATAAACAGAACTAAAGTTTTGAAGGCTGTTTATAAAGAAAATTTGTTAAGAGGCGAAGAATAATTTGCTTTTCTCAAAATAAGTTAGTAGCTTGATTTCGGAATTTAAAACCGAGGTTGAGCTATTATGATTTATGAGGGATTTGTTCGTTTCCTAAAGTTTGAAAAAAGATATTCGAGCCATACCGTTACATCCTATTTAAATGATGTAAATCAATTCATGGCATTTCTGCAATCAACATATTCATTCCAAATTGAATGTGAAAACGATTACGTAAAAATAAATACCAAGCAAGTCCGTAATTGGGTAGTTAGCTTAGTGGAGGATAAACAACAAGCATCTTCTATAAAAAGAAAAGTTTCAGCACTAAAAACTTTTTTTAAAACACTCCAAATAAATGGGATTATAAAAAATAATCCTGCCGACAAAATTTCCACACCCAAAATTCCAGAAAGACTTCCTAAGTTTATTTCTGAAAAAAGCATTACACAACTTTATGAAAATAAAGTCGAGCTTTTTGAGGATACTTACGATGGCCAGCTTCAATTTATTATCATCGAACTCCTTTATGGCACTGGAATAAGGAGAGATGAATTAATAAATATTAAGTTAACGGATATTAATTGGGCAAAAAAAGAGTTAAAAATTTTGGGAAAAGGAAATAAAGAACGTATATTGCCATTAGGTAAAGAAATTATTAATTTATTGAGCGAATATGTTGAAATTAGAAACAGTAAAATTGAAAACTCTGAAGTTTTTACTTATTTGTTAATAACTTCCAAAGGAGAAAAATTATATCCTAACTATGTTTATCGAACAGTTAAAAAATATCTAAGCTTATGCAGTACAGTAGAAAAAAAGAGTCCACATATATTACGTCATTCATTTGCAACCCATCTTTCAAACAATGGTGCAAAATTAAATGATATAAAGGAGTTACTTGGTCATTCAAGCCTTGCTTCTACCCAAATTTACACGCATAACACAATAGAACAATTGAAGGAAATTTATAAATTAGCACACCCAAAAGCGTAAAAAATTACTTATGAAAATTCAAATTCAAACCGTACATTTCAATGCAGATCAAAAACTAATTGAGTTTATTGATAAAAAAGTAAAGAAGTTAGAGACCTTTCACGACAAAATTTTAAATCTTGATGTTATATTAAGTTTAGAAAATTTAAGTACACAAGTAAAAGAGAAGGTAGTTGTACTTAAGAGCCATGTGCCCGGAAACGTCCTAGTTTCAAGGGAAACGAGCGATATTTTCGAAGAATCTTTGGATTTAGCAGTGGCTTCCATGCGCAAACAATTAGAAAAACACAAAACAAAAATTAAAAATTAATATTAAGGTATTTTTTCTTTAAAAATAAAGTAGTACTTTTGCGTTCCAATTTTGGGAGTGCATGTAAAAATGCATGAAAAGTTCTTAGCGAAAGATGTACTTTAAAATTAGCCGGTGTAGCTCAGTTGGCCAGAGCAGCTGATTTGTAATCAGCGGGTCGGGGGTTCGAATCCCTCCGCTGGCTCTTTAATTTTTAAAGTTTTGGGTCAGTACCAGAGCGGCCAAATGGGGCAGACTGTAAATCTGCTGGTTAATTCCTACGGTGGTTCGAATCCATCCTGGCCCACCAATCTTTCAAATGTGTTGTTCAAACCAAAATAAATAATTTATTATTTAAATTGCTTTGAAGAGAATAGGTAAGCGGGAGTAGCTCAGTTGGTAGAGCATCAGCCTTCCAAGCTGAGGGTCGCGGGTTCGAGTCTCGTCTCCCGCTCAATATTTTTAATTTTACCTATATATATAAGTAAAACTAAAAATTGCCGATGTAGCTCAGTGGTAGAGCACTTCCTTGGTAAGGAAGAGGTCGCGGGTTCGATTCCCTTCATTGGCTCTATTACGACAAAAAAAATGATTTATTGTTAACCGTTTTATTAAATACAAATATTAAAAAAAATTTTAAGCCATGGCTAAAGAAAAGTTCGTAAAAAATAAGCCGCACGTAAACATTGGAACGATCGGCCACGTTGACCACGGTAAGACTACCTTGACAGCAGCAATTACTAATGTATTAGCTGACAAAGGGTTGGCTCAAAAAGCATCTTATGACTCTATTGACTCCGCTCCTGAAGAAAAAGAAAGGGGTATTACAATCAATACGGCACACGTTGAATATGAAACAGCTAATCGTCACTATGCACACGTTGACTGTCCAGGTCACGCTGACTATGTGAAAAACATGGTTACAGGTGCTGCTCAAATGGATGGTGCTATTATAGTTGTAGCTGCTACTGATGGACCAATGCCACAAACTCGTGAGCACATCCTTTTAGCTCGTCAAGTAGGTGTACCTCAATTGGTTGTTTTCATGAATAAAGTGGATTTAGTTGATGATCCAGAATTATTAGAATTAGTTGAAATGGAAATCAGAGAATTGTTAAGTTTCTATGAATTCGATGGTGATAATATTCCAGTTATTCAAGGTTCTGCAATTAGAGCATTAAATGGAGAAGCTGATGGTATTCAAGCTATTAATGATTTGATGGATGCAGTGGATGCATGGATTCCAGTTCCACCACGTGCTATTGATAAGCCTTTCCTTATGCCAGTTGAAGACGTTTTCTCTATCACAGGTCGTGGTACAGTTGCTACAGGTAGAATTGAAAGAGGTTTGGTAAGAACAGGAGATCCAGTTGAAATCATTGGTTTGCAAGAAAAAGCAATGAACTCTACTTGTACAGGGGTTGAAATGTTCCGTAAAATCCTTGACTTAGGGGAAGCAGGCGATAACGTAGGTATCCTTTTAAGAGGTGTTGAAAAAACAGATATTAAAAGAGGTATGGTTATTTGCAAGCCAGGTTCTATTACTCCACATACTGAATTCAATGCAGAGGTGTATATCTTAAGCAAAGAAGAAGGTGGACGTCATACACCATTCTTTAACAAATATCGTCCACAGTTCTATTTAAGAACAACAGACGTTACAGGTGAAATTACATTACCTGAAGGAGTTGAAATGGTTATGCCAGGTGATAATATTAACTTAAATGTGAAGTTAATCTACAAAGTAGCGATGGAAAAAGGTTTGCGTTTTGCAATCCGTGAGGGTGGAAGAACAGTTGGAGCTGGTAGAGTATCTGATATTATTAAGTAATTATAAATGAAGATTTTTATGAAGGCTTTTGGGGATTTTCCCAAGGCCTTCATTTAGTCTATACGGGCATAGTTCAATGGTAGAATAGAGGTCTCCAAAACCTTTGATCAGGGTTCGAATCCTTGTGCCCGTGCAGAATAAAAGTAAAACAATGTTTGAAAAAATAAAAGCATATTTCATAGACTCATATACGGAGTTGACGACCAAGGTTACTTGGCCTACATGGCCAGACTTAAGGGCTAGTGCATCTGTGGTATTAATTGCTGCTTTGATAATAGCATTGCTAATTGGATTACTTGATGGTGCATCTAACGTACTGTTTAGTAAAATTATTTACAAAATTGCTGGTTAATAATAGGAATTCAGGATGAGTGAGGAAAACAAATGGTATGTACTCAGAGTCGTTAGTGGCAAGGAGAAAAAACTAAAAGAATATTTGGATTTAGAAATTTCTAGGTCTAAATGGGGAGAAATTGTACCTCAGATTTTGGTGCCTACTGAAAAAGTATATAAATTAAAAAATGGAAAAAAAGTAATCCATGAGAAAAACTTCTTTCCAGGATATCTTTTAATAGAGGCTGATCCTAAAAGAATGAATGATGAAATTATTTCTACAATTCAAGGAACAACTAATGTAATTCACTTCTTAGGAAAACAAAATCCTATTCCTTTGAGAAAAAGTGAAGTGAATAGAATCTTAGGGAAAGTGGATGAAATGCAAGAAATGGGCGATACGGCGAATGAACCATTCTTGGTAGGTGAAAATGTAAAAATTACAGACGGACCATTTAATGATTTCACTGGTACTGTAGAAGAAATATACGATGACAAAAAGAAATTAAAAGTTATTGTAAAGATATTTGGAAGAAAAACTCCGGTGGAGTTGAATTTTATGCAAGTTGAAAAAGTAATATAAATTATGGCTAAAGAAATCGAAACCTTTGTAAAGCTTCAAGTGAAAGGTGGAGCAGCAAACCCAGCGCCTCCAGTAGGTCCTGCTTTGGGTTCAAAAGGGGTAAACATCATGGAATTTTGTAAACAGTTTAACGCTGCTACACAAGATAAAATGGGTAAAGTTGTCCCTGTTTTAATTACAGTGTATAAGGATAAATCTTTTACATTCATTATTAAAACACCGCCTACTCCTAACTTATTAATTGAAGCATCAAAGGCTAAAAAGGGATCAGAACAACCTAATAGAAATAAGGTTGGCTCTGTATCGTGGGACCAGGTAAAGGAAATTGCCGAGATCAAAATGCCTGACTTAAACTGTTTTACTATCGATTCAGCAATGAGTATGGTAGCTGGAACAGCTAGAAGTTTGGGAATTACGGTTTCAGGTAAAGCACCCTGGGAAAATTAATTGTTGACCACAAAAATTGTAAAACCGTGAAGGTAACGAAAAACAGAAAAGTAGTAAATGCTAAAATCGAGAAAGGAAAGACTTATAGTCTTGACCAAGCATCGGCTTTAGTAAAAGAGGTGAACGCAACGAAGTTCAACTCTTCAGTAGATTTGCACATTAGATTAGGTGTAGATCCACGAAAACCAGATCAAGCCATTAGAGGAACAGTAAGTTTACCTCATGGTACTGGTAAAACAAAAACAGTTCTAGTATTGTGTACTCCTGACAAGGAGGCCGATGCTAAGGCAGCAGGCGCCGAGCATGTAGGTTTGGATGAATACATTGAAAAGATCAACGGCGGTTGGACTGATATCGATGTAATCATCGCTTCCCCGAACGTAATGCCAAAAATCGGCAGGCTAGGTAAAGTACTTGGTCCACGCAACTTGATGCCTAACCCTAAATCTGGAACGGTTACCGATAATGTTGGTGATGCAGTAAGAGAAGTGAAGAAAGGTAAAATTGCCTTTAGGGTTGACAAGTTTGGAATCGTTCACGCTTCCATTGGTAGGATAAATTTTGGTCCAAAGGAGATTATGGAGAATGCCAAAGAACTCATTGTTACATTGGCCAGAATGAAACCATCCGCTGCAAAAGGTATTTATTTCAAAAGTTTATTCATGTCATCGACTATGAGTCCATCTATTGAAGTAGATATTAAAAGCATCCCAGGAATTTAATTATTCACAATGGGTTTTAACCCAAAAAATGAAGTACAATGAACAAAGTTGAAAAACAAGGTGTAATTGATGGCCTAACTGAAAAGTTTGGTGCAAGTTCATATTTCTACTTTGCTGATGCTTCTGGCCTTACTGTTGAAGTTGTAAACAAATTGAGAAGAAGCTGCTTTGAAAAAGGCATCGGACTTCAAGTTGCTAAAAACACACTAATTAAAAAAGCATTAGTAGCTGCCGGAAAAAATAGCGAAGAATTGGATACAGTACTTGCTGGCCCAACAGCCATCTTGTTCGCCGAAAACGGAAATGCTCCTGCAAAATTGATTAAAGAATTTAGAAAAGCTGCTGCGGTAACAAAACCTGCATTAAAAGGAGCGTATATCGATTCTTCTATCTATTTGGGAGAGGCATCCTTAGAAGATCTTGTGAATTTGAAATCTAAAGATCAATTAATCGGAGAGATTATAGGTATGTTACAATCACCAGCTCAAAACGTAATAAGTGCGTTACAGTCTGGCGGAAACAAACTAGCTGGAATTCTTAAAACATTATCCGAAAAAGAAAGTAATTAATTTTTAATCCTAACTAAAAAAGTTAACAATGGTAGATTTAAAAGCATTTGCTGAACAATTAGTAAGCCTTACAGTAAAAGAGGTAAACGAATTGGCTGGAATTTTAAAAGCAGATTATGGTATTGAGCCTGCTGCTGCTGCACCTGTAATGGTTGCTGGTGGTGGTGGTGGTAGCGAAGCTGCTGTGGTTGAAGAAAAAACATCTTTTGATGTTATTCTTAAAAGCGCAGGCGCTACAAAATTAGCAGTAGTTAAAGTTGTAAAAGACTTAACTGGACTTGGACTTAAAGAAGCAAAAGATTTAGTTGACGGAGCTCCTAAACCTGTTAAAGAAGGTGTTAGTAAAGCTGAAGCTGACGATCTTAAAGCTAAACTTGAAGAGTCTGGTGCTGAGGTTGAAATCAAGTAATTTGACTGTGCGGGTTGCCGCAAAACTATAAGTGTCTTGCCTTAAATGGGGCAAGACACTTACTTATTTATTAAAAAAATAATTTCTTCTATGGCCAACATCGTGAAAGGTAAAACAGAGCGGATTAATTTTGGAAAAATTCCATCTGCTTACAACGCTCCAAACCTTCTTGATATACAAGTAAAATCCTTTAAGGATTTTTTCCAGTTAGAAACAACTCCAGATAATCGTCAAAATGAAGGTTTATTTAGAGTGTTTGCAGAAAATTTTCCCATTACTGATGCGCGAAATATTTTCTTATTGGAGTTTTTGGATTATTTTGTCGATCCTCCAAGGTATACAATCGAGGAGTGTATTGAAAGAGGACTCACCTATAGTGTTCCATTGAAAGCTAAATTAAGGCTTTCTTGTAATGACGAAGAACATATTGATTTCCAAACCATTGTACAAGATGTATTCTTAGGTAATATTCCTTATATGACCGAAAAGGGTACTTTTATTATTAATGGTTCCGAAAGAGTTATTGTTTCTCAATTACACAGGTCGCCAGGTGTGTTTTTTGGAATGAGCTTCCATCCAAATGGAACAAAAATATTCTCTGCAAGAGTAATTCCTTTTAAAGGAGCTTGGATGGAATTTGCTACTGACATTAATAATGTTATGTATGCATATATTGATAGGAAAAAGAAATTTCCTGTTACTACGCTACTTCGTGCAATTGGATATGATACAGATAAGCAAATTTTGACCTTATTTGGTTTAGCCAATGAAATTGAAGTAAGCAAAAAAACATTAGAAAAAAATATAGGACAAAAATTAGCAGCTAGAGTGCTTAAGTCTTGGATGGAAGATTTCGTTGACGAGGATACTGGTGAGGTAGTTTCAATTGAACGAAATGAAGTAATCCTTGAAAGAGATACTATTTTGGATGAAAGAAACATCAATTTAATTATTGATTCTGAAGTTAAAACAATCATTTTACAAAAAGAGGATTTAACTGAGGATTATTCTATTATCTTTAATACGCTTCAAAAAGACACTTCTAACTCTGAAATTGAGGCTTTACAACATATATATAGACAATTAAGAGGTTCAGATCCACCTGACGAAGAAACTGCTAGAGGTATAATTGAAAAATTATTCTTCTCCGATAAACGGTACGATTTGGGTGAAGTAGGACGTTATAAAATAAATAAAAAATTAAGCCTTGCACCGAATAACGAAACTAGGGTTTTAACTAGAGAAGATATTGTTTCAATTGTAAATTATTTGATTAGATTAGTTAATCAAAAAGCAGAAATTGATGATATTGACCATTTAAGCAATAGAAGAGTTAGAACAGTTGGTGAACAATTGTATGCTCAATTTGGAGTTGGTTTGGCTAGAATGGCTAGAACAATTCGAGAGCGAATGAACGTTAGAGATAATGAGGTTTTTACTCCAATAGATTTAATTAATGCTCGGACACTTTCGTCTGTTATTAATTCATTCTTTGGAACAAGTCAATTGTCACAATTCTTAGACCAAACCAATCCACTTTCTGAAATAACACATAAAAGAAGAATTTCAGCGCTAGGACCTGGAGGATTAAGTAGAGAAAGAGCAGGCTTTGAGGTAAGGGACGTTCACTATTCTCATTATGGTCGTTTGTGTACAATAGAAACGCCGGAAGGACCGAATATCGGTTTGATTTCTACGCTATGTGTGCATGCTAAGATTAATAAAATGGGCTTTATCGAAACACCATATAGGCCTGTTTCGGACCAAAAAGTTGCGCTAGGAGATTCAGTAATTTATCTTTCTGCTGAAGAAGAAGACACGAAATTGATTGCCCAATCGAATGCTAAAATAGACGGAAAGGGTAGCTTTATAGATAAAAAGGTTAAATGCAGAAAGCAGGGAGATTTTCCTGTTATCGATGTAGAAAATCCTGAGGAAGATATGCAGTATATGGATGTTGCTCCAAATCAAATTGTGGGTGTTTCTGCGTCAATGATTCCTTTCTTGGAAAATGATGACGCGAACCGTGCATTGATGGGATCAAACATGCAACGTCAAGCTGTTCCATTGCTTAGACCTGAGGCACCAATTGTTGGTACAGGTTTAGAGGGAAAAGTAGCTAAAGACTCTAGAGTACTTTTAAATGCTGAAGGAAGTGGTACTGTTGAATATGTAGATTCAATGAAAATCAAAATTCGTTATGAAAGAACGGACAATGATCGTATTATAAGCTTTGAAGATGACGTTAAAACATATGATTTAATCAAGTTTAAAAGAACAAATCAAGGATCTTGTATGAATCTTCGTCCAATTGTAAGGAAAGGAGATAAAGTAATAGAGGGTCAAATACTTTGTGAAGGTTATGCAACACAAAATGGTGAGCTTGCATTGGGTAGAAACCTAATGGTTGCTTTCATGCCTTGGAAAGGGTATAATTTTGAGGATGCTATCGTAATTTCTGAAAGAGTTGTAAGAGAAGACTTGTTTACTTCAATTCATATTACTGAGTTTGAAATGGACGTAAGAGATACCAAACTTGGAGAAGAAGAATTGACGAATGATATTCCAAACGTATCCGAAGAAGCTACTCGCCATTTAGATGAAAATGGAATTATTAGAATTGGGGCTCATGTAAAAGAAGGTGATATTTTAATAGGAAAAATTACGCCGAAAGGGGAAACTGATCCTACACCAGAAGAGAAACTTTTGCGGGCCATTTTTGGAGACAAAGCAGGTGATGTAAAAGATGCTTCTTTCAAAGCACCTCCATCAACTGTGGGCGTTGTAATTGATAAAAAACTTTTTCAGAAAGCTAGAAAAGACAAAAATTTTAAAAGTAAAGAGAAAACGGAATTGGATAGATTAGAAAAAATTCATTTCAAAAATCTTGAAGAAATTAAAAAAATTCTTATCGAAAAATTGATGTTGCTTGTAGGAAACAAAACTACACAAGGTATCAAAAATAGCTATGGTGAAGAAGTAGTTCCAAAAGGTGCTAAATTAACAGATAAATTATTGGCTAGTTTGAATTTCCCAGAATTGGATTCAAGAGAATGGGTGAAGGAAACAGAAACTAATGATTTAGTTAAACATCTTTTAAACAATTTCAGTATCAAAGCCAACGAAGAAATTGGTCGATTTAAAAGAGAGAAATTCAATATTAGCATTGGAGATGAACTACCATCAGGCGTTTTAAAATTAGCTAAAGTTTATGTAGCTAAAAAACGTAAATTGAAAGTAGGTGATAAAATGGCTGGTCGTCACGGAAATAAAGGAATTGTAGCTCGTATTGTTAGAGCTGAGGATATGCCTTTCTTAGAAGATGGAACGCCAGTTGATATCGTATTAAATCCGCTTGGTGTACCATCGAGGATGAATATTGGACAAATCTATGAGTCAGTTTTAGCTTGGGCCGGAAAAGAATTAGGGGTTAAATTTGCTACTCCAATTTTTGACGGAGCCTCTGTAGAGGAAATTGAAGATTATATTGAGCAAGCTAAATTGCCGAGATTAGGACATACTTATTTATATGATGGTGAAACAGGCGAAAGATTCCACCAAAAAACAACAGTTGGAGTTATTTACATGCTTAAGTTGAGTCACATGATTGATGATAAAATGCATGCTCGTTCGATCGGACCATATTCATTGATAACTCAACAACCACTTGGAGGAAAGGCGCAATTTGGAGGTCAAAGATTGGGAGAGATGGAAGTATGGGCTTTGGAAGCCTATGGAGCTTCTAATATCTTACAAGAATTGCTTACTTATAAATCTGATGATATATTCGGAAGAGCAAAAGCTTATGAAGCTATTGTAAAAGGCGACAATCTTCCTGAATCTAATATTCCTGAATCATTCAATGTATTGGTTCATGAACTAAGAGGTTTGGGACTGGATATGGATTTCAATTAATTTGTTTAACGTTTAAAAGAGAAAAATATGTCTTTCAAAAGGGAAAGCAAAATCAACCCAAATTTTACCACCATTACCATTAAATTGGCATCTCCTGATGTTATTTTAGAAAGGTCTTTTGGAGAGGTAAAAAAACCAGAAACGATTAACTATAGGACCTATAAACCTGAAATGGAAGGTCTTTTTTGTGAAAGAATTTTTGGACCAACAAAAGATTTTGAATGTTATTGTGGAAAGTATAAGAGAATTCGTTATAAAGGTATTGTTTGTGATCGATGTGGAGTTGAGGTAACGGAGAAAAAAGTTAGAAGAGAACGAATGGGACACATCAAATTGGTGGTTCCAGTTGTTCATATTTGGTACTTTAAGTCTTTGCCTAACAAAATTGGTTATCTATTAGGTTTATCTTCTAAGAAATTAGAATCGATTGTTTATTACGAAAGATTTGTAGTTGTTAATCCGGGTATTCTTACTGAAGGTATTGCTGTAAATGGAGATACTAAAACGCACGAATATTTAGACTTAATTACTGAGGAAGAATATTTAGATATTTTGGATGCTCTTCCAAAAGATAATCAGCACTTGCCAGATGAGGATCCTAATAAGTTTATAGCTAAAATGGGTGGAGAAGCAATTCAAGCACTCCTTTCTCGGCTTGAACTGACCAAAATGGCTGCGAATTTAAGACATAAAGCATCTACTGAAACTTCTCAACAAAGAAAATCTGAAGCACTTAAAAGATTAAGTGTTGTAGAAGCATTTAGAGAGGCAAATGAACGAATTGAAAACAAACCAGAATGGATGGTTGTTCAATATTTGCCAGTAGTGCCACCTGAATTACGACCATTGGTTCCACTTGATGGAGGAAGGTTCGCATCTTCTGATTTAAATGACCTATACCGTAGAGTAATTATCAGAAATAATCGTTTGAAGCGACTAATTGAAATCAAAGCGCCTGAGGTAATCTTGAGAAATGAAAAAAGAATGTTACAGGAATCTGTAGATTCTCTATTCGATAATTCTAGAAAATCAAATGCAGTAAAAGCAGAAGGTGGAAGGGCTTTAAAATCATTAAGTGATAACTTAAAGGGTAAACAAGGTCGTTTCCGTCAAAATTTATTAGGAAAAAGGGTTGACTACTCTGGTCGTTCGGTAATTGTTGTAGGTCCTGAATTAAAATTGCATGAATGTGGACTTCCTAAGGACATGTCTGCGGAATTATTTAAACCGTTTATTATTAGAAAACTAATAGAAAGAGGTATAGTTAAAACCGTTAAGTCTGCAAAAAAATTAGTTGACAAGAAAGAAGCTGTAATTTGGGATATCCTTGAAAATATAATGAAAGGGCATCCTGTATTATTGAATAGAGCTCCTACATTACACAGGCTTTCAATTCAAGCTTTTCAGCCAAAATTAATTGAGGGAAAAGCAATTCAGTTGCATCCTTTAGTTTGTACGGCTTTCAATGCCGACTTTGACGGTGACCAGATGGCTGTTCACGTTCCATTAAGTAATGCATCTATATTGGAAGCACAATTGTTGATGTTGGCTTCTCATAACGTTTTGAATCCTCAAAATGGTAGTCCAATTACAATTCCTTCTCAGGATATGGTTTTAGGACTTTATTATTTGTCTAAAGGAAAACGTACTACAAAAGAAGAAAAAATAATAGGTGAAGGTGCTAGATACTACTCAGCAGAAGAAGCTATAATTGCATTTAACGAAGGCAAAGCACATTTAAATGCATTTGTAAAAGTAAAAGCAAGAGTAAAAGAAGGAAATGAGTTTGTACATAAGGTAATTGAAACTACTATCGGAAGATTAATCATCAATGAGGTAATGCCTGAGGAAGTAGGATATGTAAATGTTTTACTTACAAAAGGAGCACTTAAAAAAGTTATTGGTGATGTATTAGCATTAACCAATATACCTAGAGTTGTAAAATTCCTTGATGATATAAAAGAAATTGGTTTTAGATGGGCATTTAAAGGTGGTCTTTCATTTGGTATCGACGATTTAATTATTCCTGAAGTTAAAACAAGTTTGCTTGAAAATGCAGGTAAAGAAGTTGATGAGATTATGGCTAGCTACAATATGGGTTTAATTACCAATAATGAGCGTTATAATCAAATTGTAGACATCTGGACTAGAGCAGATGCTAATTTAACAGAAGTGTTGATGAAAGAAATTTCAACGAATAAACAAGGATTTAATTCAGTGTTTATGATGTTAGATTCAGGTGCAAGGGGTTCAAAACAACAAATTAAACAATTAGCTGGTATCAGAGGTTTGATGGCTAAACCAAGAAAATCTGGAAGTACGGGTGGTGAAATTATTGAAAATCCAATTCTTTCAAACTTTAAGGATGGATTATCAGTATTAGAATACTTTATTTCTACCCACGGTGCAAGAAAAGGTTTGGCGGATACAGCACTTAAAACAGCAGATGCTGGTTATTTAACAAGAAGATTAGTGGATGTTGCTCAAGATGTGGTTATTAATGCAGAAGATTGTGGCACATTAAGAGGGATTTCTACTTCAGCATTGAAAGATAATGAAGATATAGTAGAGCCATTATTTGAAAGAATTGTTGGTAGAACATCATTAAACGATGTTTACCACCCAATAACTAGAGAATTAATTGTTGGCGAAGGAGAATTGATTAATGAGTTAATTGCTGGAGTAATTGAAGAATCGCCAATTGAGACGGTTGAAATTCGTTCAGTACTAACTTGTGAACTGAAAAGAGGAGTTTGTGTTAAATGCTATGGTCGTAACCTTTCTTCAAATAGAATTGCTCAAATGGGAGATGCTGTAGGAATTATGGCTGCACAATCAATTGGTGAACCAGGCACACAGCTTACACTTAGAACCTTCCACGTGGGTGGTGTGGCTTCGGGTGTTGCTACTGAATCGCAAATGTTTGCTAAATTTGATGGTAAGTTAGAATTTGATGGTATCAAAACTGTTTCTCTAACTGAAGATGATGGTACAATCAAAGAAATTGTAACAAGTAGAACTGGAGAAATAAGAATTGTAGATAAAGATTTGGATAGAGTAATGATCTCAAACCATATTCCTTATGGTTCTACTTTGTCTGTTAAAGCAGGTAAAGCGATCAAAAAGGGTGATGTAATGTGTAGTTGGGATCCTTTCAACGCAGTAATTGTTTCTGAGTATGATGGTGTTTCTAAGTTTGAACACATCATCGAAAATATTACTTATCGTGAAGAATCTGATGAGCAAACGGGTTACCGTGAAAAGGTTGCAATTGAACCAAGAGACAAGAAAAAAATTCCATCAATTGGAGTTGCTGATGCTAAGGGAGAATTGATTTACTCATATAGTATTCCAGTAGGTTCTCACATCGTTTTGGAGGATAAAAGTCCTGTAAAAATGGGACAAGTTATTATAAAGATACCAAGGGCATTAAGTAAAGTAAGGGATATAACGGGAGGTTTACCACGGGTAACTGAACTTTTCGAAGCAAGAAATCCTTCTAATCCTGCAAAAGTTTCTGAAATAGATGGTGTTGTATCATTTGGTAAAGTAAAAAGAGGCAATAGAGAGGTTTCAATTACTTCAAAAGATGGTGTAATCCGAAAATATTTAGTGCCATTAACAAAACATATCTTGGTTCAAGATGGTGACTTTATTAAAGCAGGTATTCCATTATCTGATGGTGCAATTACACCAATCGACATATTGAAAATTAAAGGCCCTGCAGCTTTACAATCTTATTTGGTAAATGAAGTTCAAGAGGTTTACCGACTTCAAGGTGTTCGGATCAACGACAAACACATTGAATCAATTGTACGCCAAATGATGAAGGATGTATTAGTGGATGACCCAGGAGATACTAAATTCTTAGAGAAAACAACAGTTGATAAATATGAATTCATTCAACATAATGACTGGATTTATGACAAAAAAGTAATTACTAAAGCTGGTGATTCTCAAACTTTGATCGAAGGACAAATTGTTACACTAAGACAAGTAAGAGAAGAAAATTCTTTCTTGAAAAGAAACGATAAAAAATTAGTAGAATTCAGAGATGCTATTCCTGCTACTTCTAGTCCAGTATTAAGAGGAATTACAAAAGCTTCTTTAGGTACATCAAGTTGGATATCTGCTGCTTCCTTCCAAGAAACTACTAAGGTATTGAATCAGGCGGCTATAAGTGGCTCAATTGATTATATGTTAGGATTGAAAGAAAATGTAATAGTTGGTCATAGAATTCCAGCTGGAACAGGACAAAAGGTTTTTGAAGATATAATTGTAGGTTCAAAAGAAGAATACGATAGAATGCTTTTTTCTAAGAATAAAAAATCTTTAGAGGAAGATTACGAATAAAATTGGTTAATTTTAATAAAAATGGCTGTCAGAATCATTCGACAGCCATTTTTGTTAATATATTTGTTTAAAATTAAGAGATAAACGATGGAACAGAATAACAATAATCAGATAAATATAGAACTTACAGAAGATATTGCAGAAGGAACTTATAGCAATTTAGCTGTTATCACACACTCAAATGAAGAGTTTATTATAGATTTTGTGAGAATGATGCCAGGAATTCCTAAGGCTAAAGTGAAATCTCGAATTGTTTTAACTCCTGGACATGCAAAGCGATTGCTTAAAGCATTACACGAAAATATCAAGAAATTTGAACAAGCTCATGGTGAGGTAAAAGACTTGCCAGCAGCTGGCTTCCCTATGAATTTTGGAACACCTACTACTGAAGCATAGTCAAATGGGGTATAGATTGCCCGCAGAATGGGAACCGCAAAGTGCCATTCAACTTACTTTTCCCCACGAAAATAGTGATTGGAAAGAAATTTTACATGTCGTTATTCCTTGTTTTGTTGAAATCATAGAAGTGATTTCTAGGTTTCAGAAAGTGTTAGTGGTATGTGCAGACATAAAAAGCACTGAAAAATTGGTGGGCGGCGGAATAAAGGAAAATATTATTTTTGTTTCAATACCATCAAATGATACATGGGCCCGAGACCACGGAGGAATAACTGTACAAACGGATAATGGGTACAAGATTTGGGATTTCCAATTTAATGGCTGGGGAAATAAATTTGAAGCAAGTTTAGATAACAAGATTACGGAGGAGCTTTCGAATAAAGGGTTGTTTGGAGAAACGCCTATTGAGCAAGAGGATTTTATATTGGAAGGTGGTGCAATAGAGTCGGATGGAAAAGGTACGTTGCTTACTACGTCAGAGTGTATGCTCAATTTTAATAGGAATTTTTTGTCTCAAAATGAAACTGAAATACATTTAAAGTATTATTTTGGTATTAAACGATTCCTTTGGCTTTTTAACGGATATCTTGCAGGCGACGATACTGATTCTCATATTGATACACTTGTTAGGTTTTGCAACGAAAATACAATTGCTTACGTAAAATGTGATGATGAAAAGGATGAGCATTTTCAATCACTTAAGAAAATGGAAATTGAATTGCAAGCATTTAAACAAGTAAACGGAAAACCCTATAATTTAATTGCACTACCATTTCCAAAAGCTATTTTTGATGAGGATGGACAGCGACTTCCAGCGACTTATGCCAATTTTTTAATAATTAATGGTGCAGTATTGGTGCCAATTTATAATGTCCCCCAAGATGAATCGGCTTTAAAAATATTAAAACAAGTTTTTCCTGAAAGAGCCATTATTGGTATTGATTGCAATGCACTTATTTTACAACATGGTTCTTTGCATTGTGTAACCATGCAGTATCCTATTGGGATAATATAGATAATTGAGCATTTTTTTGCATTTTTGCATAAATATTTACAACCATGAAGCAACTTAAAGTAGGGATTGTTCAGCAAGCATGTGGGGAAGACACAGCATTAAATATTCAAAAATCTATAGATGGAATTCTGGATTGTGTTAAAAATGGTGCAGAATTAGTTGTTTTGCAAGAACTCCATACGGGTATTTATTTTTGTCAGGCAGAAGACACAACCAAATTTGATTTAGCGGAAACGATACCTGGGCCGTCTACCGAAATATTTTCAAAGATAGCAAAGGAGAATAATGTTGTAATTGTAACCTCCTTGTTTGAAAAAGAGCAATAGGGCTTTATCACAATACAGCGGTGGTATTTGAAAAGGATGGAAGCATTGCTGGAAAATATAGAAAAATGCATATTCCAGATGATCCGGCTTACTACGAAAAATTTTATTTTACACCTGGTGATTTAGGATTTAACCCTATAGATACTTCTATTGGAAAATTAGGTGTTTTGGTTTGTTGGGATCAATGGTATCCAGAAGCTGCCAGGTTAATGGCATTGGCGGGTGCTGAAATATTGATTTATCCAACTGCAATAGGCTGGGAATCAACAGATAGTGAGGAGGAAAAATTAAAACAATTTACAGCTTGGCAAACCGTTCAACGTGGGCATGCAGTGGCGAATGGATTGTATGTAGTAGCGGTCAATAGGGTAGGTTTTGAAAAGGATTGGTCAGGGGTTACCAATGGAATCCAATTTTGGGGTCAAAGTTTTATCTCAGGACCACAAGGGGAAATTGTTGAGCAATGCTCAAAGGACAAAGAGACCTCAATTGTGGTGGAATTAGATATAAATAAAAGTGAGCACGTAAGAAGAATTTGGCCATTTTTGCGCGACAGAAGGATTGATGCTTATGGTGAAATCGTCAAAAGGTTTATTGATTAACCAATAATAGAAAATCTTTTTGCCCTAAAATTTCATTTTAAGTACTTAATTTAATATTTTCGATACCTAATAATTTTTTGAGTGAATTATACTAGAATTTTTGATATTTTACCACAACTAATTAAGCACAACAAATCATTGCCTGATTTGTATGCGCGAAGAGAGGATAAAAAAACATGGACTAAATATTCTACCAAAACCACATACGAAACGATACAGAAAGTGAGTAGAGGATTGTTGGAATTGGGCTTGCAAGAGGGAGATAAGGTTGCAATTATATCCACTACAAATCGACCGGAATGGAATTTTATCGATCAAGGTTGTTTACAAATTGGAGTAGTAGATGTTCCGGTATATCCTACCATAAGTCCTGCCGAATACGAATTTATATTCAATGATTCTGAAATCAAATATGTTTTCCTTTCAGATAGGATGATTTATAAAAAAGTGGCACTTGTAGCTGATAAAATACCAACTTTAAAAGGGATTTATACTTTTGATGAAATTGAAGGAGTTTCATCTTGGAAATCTATTTTAAAAGATAAAGACGAAGAGTTAGATAAAGAAATCAGCAATAGAATGTCGGAAATTAAACCCGATGACCTGGCTACTATTATCTATACTTCTGGCACCACAGGTTTTCCTAAAGGTGTAATGCTTTCGCATCACAATATAGTTAGTAATATTAAAGATTGTTTAGAAATAGTTCCTGTTGGTAAAGGTGAAGTTACGCTTAGTTTTTTGCCTGTTTGTCATGTGTTTGAACGAACGCTAACTTATGTGTATTTAGCTGCAGGGGCTTCTATTTATTATGCCGATGGTTTAGAAACAATCACACAAAATTTGGCTGATGTGAAGCCACATTTTTTTTCAACTGTACCTCGATTATTAGAAAAAGTATATGAGGCCATTTTAAAAAAGGGAAAGGCACTAGAAGGATTTCAAAAAACGGTATTTGATTGGTCGCTAAAATTAGCTCAATCGGTAGAGTTGGGAAAAACTAAGACTTTAATTGAAATGGGAGAGTTTGCATTGGCAGATAATTTAGTGTATTCTAAATGGCGTGCCGCTTTGGGCGGTAGAGTAAAAGCCATTATCTGCGGATCTGCTCCTCTTCAGCCTAAGTTAGCTACCATTTTCACTAACGGTGGAATTCCTGTTTTGGAGGGCTATGGTTTAACAGAAACCTCGCCAGTTTTGTCGGTAAATCCGATGATAAAGGAAAAAATAAGAGCAGGTTGTGTGGGCCAGGTATTAAAGAGTGTAAAAATAAAAATAGCACCTGATGGCGAATTTTTGGTTAAAGGACCAAATGTAATGATGGGTTATTATAAAAATGAAGCAGCAACTAATGCAGTATTTGATGCAGATGGCTGGTTTTTAACAGGAGATATTGGAGAATATACTAAAGAAGGATATTTAAAAATTACGGATAGAAAAAAAGAACTTTTTAAAACCTCAGGTGGAAAATATGTGGCGCCTTCTCCGATTGAAAATAAAATGAAAGAATCATTTTATATAGAGCAAATGGCACTTGTGGGAGATGGAAGAAAATTTATTGGTGCGTTAATTATTCCTGCATTTGATGAATTAAAAGTTTGGTGTATAGAAAACAAAATACCCTTTGAATCAAAAGAACAAATAATAAACCAAAAAGCAGTTCATGATTTTTATATGAAATTGGTAAATGAATACAATGTTCATTTTGGAAAAGTGGAACAAGTGAAGATGATAAAGTTGTTAAGTGAAGAATGGACAGTGGAAAGTGGCGAATTGACACCTACGATGAAGTTAAAAAGAAAAGTAATTGCTGAAAAATATAAAGATATAATTGAATCGTTTTTTGACTAAAAATGCTAAAAAAATATGGAAGTAACAAGATTATTTGACCCCATTAGGTATCAAAATGAAAAATACCCACAAAAGATTTCATTTGCGCACATGGTTGATGGTAAATGGGTGGAATACAGCACTCAAAAAATAATAGATCTTGCAAATAAGGTTAGCTTGGGCTTGCTCAATTTGGGTTTGCAACCAGGAGAAACAGTTGCAACTATTATTGAACAAAATAGAACTGAATGGACAATTACTGACCTAGGAATTACCCAAATTGGAGCTATAAATGTGCCAGTTTACCCAACAATTACAGAAGCTGATTTTGAATTTATTTTTAACCATGCTGAAGTAAAAATTTGCTTTGTATCAAGTACTGCTTTGTACAATAAGGTAAAAAATTTAATTGGTAAAGTAGCCACACTTCAAGCGGTATATACTTGGGATCAAGTTGAAGGCGCAAAAAATTGGAATGAAGTGATGCAGCTGGGCGAGGGTGGCGATTTTTCAAAAGTGCAATCCATTATGGATAACGTTGACCCTAAATCATTGGCTACGTTAATTTATACTTCTGGTACTACGGGCATGCCAAAAGGTGTAATGCTTTCACACGAAAATATAATTTCAAATGTGAAATCAGTCGCAAAAGAATTTCCTGTTGAAGCAGGTATGACTGCACTTAGTTTTTTACCACTGTGCCATATTTTTGAACGAATGGTGGCTTATACTTACCAATATTCGGGTATAAATGTGTATTATTCTGATATCGATACGCTTGGAGAAAAATTGACAACAGTAAAGCCACATTTCTTTACTACAGTACCCCGATTGCTCGAAAAAGTATATGAGAAAATTGTAAATAAGGGGATTTTGTTGACGGGACTAAAAAAGAAATTATTCTTTTGGGCACTCGAAATGGCAGATAAATATGAATATGATCAAAAGAAAGGATTTTTGTTTGGCATTGCTGATAAATTAATTTTTAGCAAATGGAGAGAAGCATTGGGCGGAAGAGTGATAGGAGTTGTTACAGGTTCGGCTGCTTGTCCACTTAAAATTGCAAGGGTATTTTCGGCTGCAGGCCTTCCAATTAGAGAGGGATATGGACTTACAGAAACATCGCCAGTATTAACCTTTGCCCGATTCCAAGAAGGTGGCGCATTACTAGGTACAGTTGGGATTCCAATTGAAAGTGTAGAGATAAACATTGCAGAAGATGGCGAGATATTGGCAAAAGGACCAAATATTATGATGGGATATTATAAAGAGCCAGAAAAAACGGCAGAAGTAATGAGCAATGATGGTTGGTTCCATACAGGCGATATAGGTACATTTGTAACCGGCCCAAGTGGCAAAAAATTCTTGAAAATTACCGACCGTAAGAAAGAATTGCTTAAAACATCGGGAGGTAAATATGTAGCGCCAGCCCCTATAGAGTCAAAATTCAGAGAAAGCTTTTTTATAGAGCAAATGATGGTAGTAGGAGAGAGCAAAAAATTTGTTTCGGCACTTATAGTTCCAGCTTACCCAACCTTGGAGGCATGGGCTACCGAAAATGGCATATCATTTAATTCAAGAGAGAATCTAATTGCTAATCCTAAAGTATTGGCTAAATACCAAGAAATTGTGGATGAACTGAATCCGAATTTTAGCCATATAGAGCAAATTAAGCAATTCGTTTTATTGGCAAATGAATGGACAGTTGACACTAAAGAACTGACACCTACCATGAAAATAAAACGCAAAGTAATTTCGGAAAAATACGAAAATCAGATAAATAATATTTATAAGGATTAGAAAAACGATAAATAAAATCCAATTTAAAAGGGTAAGTATCTTTTGATATTTACCCTTTTTTATTCCAAAAACCACACATCACATTATATTTTTCTGTAATTTTAGTTTATAATTAAAAGCTAAAAATATATTTTATGAAAAAAATGAGTTTCTTATTTATGGTTTTGTCCATAAATCTATTGATTTTACAGGGATGTAAACAAAATGCAGAAAATTCGGATGGCACTATTTCTGCAAACGGAGAAACAGATGATGATGCCGATTTTGATCCATCAGAAGTTTTTATTGGAAGTGTCGATATGTCGATGTCGTCTAATAAAGAAGGAGAGAGCAAAGATTTGCCGACTATGACTTATTACTCAAATGGAGAAAAATTGGCCATCAAAATGGAAATGGGCGCAGAGGTAGGCAAGCAAATGAATATGATTTTTGACCCTAATCAAAAAACGATTACGATGCTGGATGCAACATCGATGCAGGCAATGGTAACCAAAATTCCGGATATGACAGACTTTATGGATAAGGATTCAGCGATAGATGTGGATGTGAAAATTGACAAAACGGGCGAAACAAAAGACATTGAAGGGTTTAAGTGTAGAAAATATATAGTTACAAGTAAAGATGGTGTCTATGAATTCTGGATTACAAAAGAAATAAAAGGAAGCTTAGCTGGATTAATGTCATCAATGAATGGTGGCGACAAAGGGAAAGATCCATTTGGCTACCAGATGAAAAAAATGAAAGGATTTGTATTGGAAGCCAAATTAAAAAATACGGGAGAATCGGAAGAAATCACAATGAAATTCACAAATATCAAACAAGGCCAACCCGACGCCAAATTATTTAGCACAGATGGCTATAAGGTGCAAGACATGAGCCAAATGATGGAAGAAATGAAGAAAAAAATAGGAAAATAATAGTTTGGAGGGAAAGGGGGAAATTATTATCCCTCTTTCTCTAAACTGTTTTCTGTTATGTTGAAAGATTCATCTACTACTTTCTCAATTTCTTTTTCCTTAAAAAAGATGCCTTGAAAAATTAGAATGGAAAAAACGCCTGTAGATATAGAACTATCTGCGATATTAAATATAGGATCGAAAAAAGATAGGGATTTGCCTCCCAAAAATGGCATCCATGAAGGCCAATGGGTATCAATTAATGGGAAGTAAAGCATGTCTACAACATGTCCCTGAAACCAAGCCCCATATCCTCCAGTGCTAGGCATAAGTTGCGCTATCTGTCCATAACTGTCATTAAATATTACACCATAAAAGATACTGTCTATAATATTTCCCAATGCACCAGCAAGGATTAAAGAAAGGGCAATAAGAAAACCAAAATGCGCTTTTATTTTTATCTGATTACGGATTACATAACTTAGAACACCAACCGCAATAAGTCTAAATATGGTGAGTAATAGTTTGCCATAGTTGCCACCAAACTCCATCCCAAAGGCCATTCCTTTGTTTTCAATAAAGTGCAATCTGCCCCAATTTCCGAATAGCATTATCTCATCACCAATTTGCATATTCAATTTTACCCAAAATTTCAATAATTGGTCAACTAATAAAACCAATAATATCACCGATACAACTAAAATTCTCTTCTGTTTCAATGTAATTTATTTTTGTGCGTTTTTTGCTTCTATACTTAATGTCGCATGTGGCACCAACATTAGTCTAGCTTTAGGAATCAATACTCCTGTTTCTCTACAAATGCCATAGGTTTTGTTTTCAATTCTTATCAATGCTTTTTCCAAGTTCTGAATCAATTTCAATTCTCTGGAAGCATAAAGATTCAAACTTTCTTTCTCCAAAGTAATTGACCCATCATCCAAACTAATCATCTTTTCGTCATTTTGCGAGGTAGACTTCATTTGTGCCTGATATGAATTTAACTGCGCTTTTGCAATATTTATTTTTTCTGTAATTAGTGCTTTAAATTCGCTTAATTCTGCATCACTGTATCTGTTTTTTTCCATATTATTATATCTTTTCTATTAGAATGTGAACTTGGTGTTCGTTTATTTCAATTATTTTTCCTTCCTTAAATGTTTTCCTTAACAGTAACTCATTGGCTAAAGTTTCACCGCAAATGTAATCTTTATATTCATTAATAGCATTGGCGATTACTTCATTTTCTTCAACAGTAATTTTGATATTGTCAGTAACGAAAAAATCAGCATCTTTTCGTTCGTTTTGTATTTTATTTACTAGTTCACGAGCAATACCTTCATTGATTAATGTATCGCTTAAGTGTATGTCTAAAGCAACGGTTATGCCATTTTCAGATACGACTAACCAGCCTTCAATATCATCAGAAATGATTTCTACCTCTGAAAGTAATAAAGAATAGCTTTGCCCATCAAGTATAATGTTTAGCAGACCTTGGGCTTCTATTTGCTGAATTTCTGTTTGACCAAATGTATTAATGACATCTCCAACCAATTTCATTTGCCCACCCAATTTTTTTCCCAATACCTTAAAATTAGGCTTAATTCTTTTCTTTACAATTCCCGAAGTGTCACTAACATATTGAATTTCTTTTACATTTACTTCAGATAAAATCAGCTCTTTTACCTTTTCTATCTTTTCCACTAATCCTTCACTTATAACTGGAATCATTATTTTTTGTAATGGTTGACGTACTTTTATTACTTCTTTTTTGCGCAAACTAAGTACCATTGATGATATGTTTTGAGCCAATTCCATCCGCTCTTCTAGGTCTTTATCTATGGCTGTTTCATCCACCAAAGGAAAGTCGCTTAAATGTACTGAAATTGCTTTATCGCTATCTTTATTTAAAATTTTATATAAGTAATCACTATAAAAAGGTGCTACTGGTGCCATTAATATAGTTAGCGTTTCCAAACAATGGTAAAGGGTCTGATAGGCAGCTATTTTGTCTGCTTCGTATTCACCTTTCCAAAATCTACGTCTACATAATCTAACATACCAATTGCTTAAATGGTCTGATATAAAAGTTTGGATGGCTCGAGTGGCTTTTGTTGGCTCATAATCGCCATAACAAGTATCCACTTCTTTTATCAAGCTATTCAAAACTGAAATTATCCATCGGTCTATTTCAGGTCTTTCATTTAAGGGAACTACTTTTTCATGTGCACCAAAATTATCTATATTAGCATATAAAGCAAAGAAAGCATAAGTATTGTATAATGTGCCATATAATTTTCGATTTACTTCCTCAATTCCATCGGTATCAAATTTCAAATTATCCCATGGTTGGCTATTCGAAATCATATACCACCGAGTGGCATCGGCACCATATTTGGCTACGGTTTCAAAAGGATCGGCTGCATTTCCTAGCCTTTTAGACATTTTATTGCCATTTTTATCCAGCACTAATCCATTAGACACTACATTTTTGTAAGCAATAGAATCAAAAAGCATAACGCTTAATGCATGTAATGTATAAAACCATCCTCTCGTTTGGTCTACTCCCTCCGCAATAAAATCAGCAGGAAAATTTTCCTTAAATTTTGATTCGTTTGCAATCGGATAATGCCATTGCGCATAAGGCATAGCGCCCGAGTCGAACCATACATCTATTAATTCAGGTTCTCTTTTCATGGCTTGCCCCGAATTCGAAACTAATATTAGATCATCCACAAACGGTTTGTGTAAATCGATATCAAGTTTACCGTCTTTTATTTCATATTTCGAATCCTTATTAAATCCGCTTGATCGTGCTTTCAAATATTCGCTGGTCAATTCTTCAATCGAACCAATGCAAATTTCCTCCGCTCCATCTTCAGTTCGCCAAATTGGCAAAGGCGTACCCCAAAAACGAGTTCTTGAAAGGTTCCAATCTACTAAATTCTCGAGCCACATCCCAAATCTTCCTTCGCCAGTACTTGCAGGTTTCCAGTTAATCGTTTTGTTTAATTCAATCATCCGATCTTTTACAGCAGTTACTTTTATAAACCAACTATCTAATGGATAATAAAGTATCGGCTTATCTGTACGCCAGCAGTGAGGATAATTGTGCTCGTATTTTTCAGATTTAAAACATTTATTCTCTTGCTTTAGCTTTATGGTTATTCTTTCATCTACGGATAAATATTTTTCTCTGCCTTGTTTTGCTTTTTCTATTTCCTTTTCGGCATCTGACAAATAAGCTTCTTTCACATATTCTCCAGCAAAATCAATAACTGATGCTACAAATTTGCCTTGCTTGTCTACTAAAGTTAACGCGCCTATTCCGTTTTCTGCAGCTACTTTCATGTCGTCGGCTCCAAAACTAGGTGCGATATGTACAATACCAGTTCCATCTTCGGTACTTACAAAATCGCCCAATACCACTTTAAAAGCATCGCCTGTTTCTGGTTGCTCATAAGGCATTAGTTGTTCATAATCAATGTTCTTTAAATCTTTTCCTTTTGTTTCTATGTCAAATTCAAATGGGATTATTTTATCTCCTGGTGTATAGTCGGCTAGTTTTAAAGCAGCATTTTCGGGTTTGAAATATTTTTCACATAATGCTTTTGCCAAAATAACACTTACTGGCGCAAAGGTGTAAGGATTAAAAGTGCGTACTTTTATATAATCAATCTTTGCTCCAAGCGCCAATGCGGTATTTGATGGCAAGGTCCAAGGCGTAGTTGTCCATGCCAAAAAGTAAACTTGTTCGTTTTCTTGTTGGAAAAGGAAATTAGATTTTTCGTTTTTGATTATTTTAAATTGAGCTATTGCAGAAGTATCTTTTACATCTCTATAGCAGCCAGGCATATTTAATTCTGCCGAACTTAATCCAGTGCCAGCGGCAGGAGAGTAAGGCTGTATTTTTAATCCTTTGTACAAATAATTTTTTTGGTACAACATTTTTATAAGTGCCCAAAGGGATTCGATATAATAATTTTCAAAAGTTATATATGGATTGTCGAGGTCAACCCAATACCCTGTTCTTTTGGTTATTTCATCCCACGAATCTTTGTACTTTAAAACCTCTTCTCTACACTTTTTATTATAATCTGCAATAGAAATGGTCGTGCCTATATCTTTTTTGGTAATACCCAACGATTTTTCAACCGACAATTCTACTGGCAATCCATGTGTGTCCCATCCGCCTTTTCTGTTTACCTGAAAACCTTTTAAGGTTTTATATCTGCAAAAAATATCTTTTATCGTTCGGGATAATACGTGATGTATGCCTGGCATTCCGTTGGCTGAAGGTGGCCCTTCATAAAAAACGAATGCTGGTTTACCAGCTCTGGTATCGATGCTTTTTTTAAAAATATCTTCTTTATCCCAAAACGCTAATATTTGCTCCTCAATTGCTATTGGAGAAATATTTTTATGCTCTTTAAAATGTGTTTTTTGCTCGCTCATATTATTGACTATTTTTGGGTTTTCTTAAATTCTGTGCAAAAATAAACAATTAAGAAAAATATTAGGATTTTTATGCTCATTTGGAAATGAAATGATTATTAATCTTTTGCTCAAAAAGGAAATTCAGAATAATGATTTTGGCCTGAGCATTTTTAAGCATCTATTAATCTTGAATCTAATTGTCTTGAATCTAACAATCTTGAATCTTTTATATCACGATTCGTTTATTTTTTTTACTTTTGGTTTATGATCAGATTGTTTGTTTGTTTGTTATTGTTTTTTGTTTCAAAAGCTTGGAGTCAGAATAGTGTAATTGGTTCTTGGAAAACACATCATCCTTATTCAATTTCCTCCTCTTTAGCTATGGGTAAAAGCGAAATTTATAGCGCTAGCTTGATGAGTGTTTTTAAAATGGATTTAGATAATTTTTCTATCACAACTTATTCAAAATCAAATGGTTTGTCGGATGTTGGTGTTTCAAAAATCGGTTTTGATTCCATAAATAACATTTTGGTGATAGCCTATAATAATTCAAATTTGGATATCATAAAAAATGGGCGTGTAATTAATTTGCCCGATATAAAAAATAAAATAATTGTGGGAGATAAAAAGATCAACCATATTTTTGTGCATAATGGAATAGCTTACTTATCTGCAGGGTTCGGTTTGTTAAAGTTAGACTTAATAAAAGAAGAAATTAGTGATACCTATTATCCTGGAAATGGACTCTCTACAAATAATGTATTGGCAACTTGGGCAAATGAAATGGAAATTTTTGCAGCAACTAGCCAAGGTGTTTTTCAAGGAAAAATAGAAGCAGCCACTAATTTGGCCAATTTTGCAGATTGGAAGGCTTTTAATATCATAGACGGTATACCAAATAGTGAAGCCTCAGCTATAGCTCAATATAAAGGCGAAATGTATGCTTCGATTGACAATAGTATATATCAGTTTGACGGCACTACGTGGAATGTTTTTTTTAGTGAGGCCAATTGGAACACTATTTCATTGAACGAAAGTGAAGGAAAATTACTCATTTGTCAATGGTTTTATAATGGAAGCAATGTTCAAACCGCAAGGGTAAAAGCGTTTTCAAATGGCAATTTTGTGAATTATAATGGAAATAGTCAATTACAAAGACCCGTTTTTTCAGCAATTGATAAAGCGGGAAGAGTTTGGTACAGCGATTTATTTACAGGATTGAATTTTACAGATGGAGTTGGTAATTTTCCCTATATACCCAATGGACCAAATTCCGAGTCAGTAGGCAAAATGGATGTTTTGAATGGCACTCTTTATGCAGGTGGTGCCGCCATAACAGAACGTTGGGATCCTGGATTTTTCAGAAGTGGGTTTTATTCAACTATTAATTATAATTGGAAAAATTACAGTGCCTTTTCCTATCCTGCTATTCAAAATTACCTTGATTTAGCATCTGTTAAAGGATTGCCTTCTGAAAATAAAGTTTTGTTCGGCTCATTTAATTATGGACTAATTGAATTTAATCCAACAGATGAAACGAGTGTAATTAGAGAAAGACCAAGTACTAGCTCTCAAAAATTTTCGATCACCGCTTTTGCTTCCGATAAAAGCGGAAATACTTGGATGACGAATGCCTATTCAAATGCGCCTTTGGTTTGTAGAAAAGCAGATGGCACACTTATCCCAATTTCAAATAATACCATGAATACCCGACTACTTACGGGCATTGATGTAGATGAAAATAATCAAATTTGGATGGTAAATAAGGGAAATGGTTTGATTGTGTACGACCCAGCCAACACACCAGATGAATTAGGCGACGACAGAATTATTACCTATACCACTTCACCAGGTGCTGGTGGCTTACATACCAATGCGGTAACCTGTGTAGCCAAGGATTTGGAAGGCGATATGTGGGTAGGAACGGAAGAGGGTATCACTGTCGTAAGGTGTGCGTATGCCGTATTTGATAGACAATGCGATGCAGACCGTATTTGTATTCCTCGTGGAGACACTTCCAATTTTTGTAATTATTTATTGGAAGATGAAAATGTAAAAGTGATTTTGGTTGACCCCGCCAATAGAAAATGGGTGGGCACCAATAATGGTTTATTTTTGATTTCGGCTGATGGCTTAAAAACGATTTCCTATTTTAATGTTGACAATAGTCCGCTTATTTCCAATAAAATAAGAAGTCTTGCATTTGAACCCAATTCGGGCGATTTGTATATTGGCACAGACAAAGGAATTATATCGTATAGAACCGATGCCACACTTACCGAAGCAGGGAAAGCGGAAGTGTTTGTATATCCTAACCCAGTAAGACCTGATTACCAAGGACCAATAGCAGTGAAAGGATTGCCAAATAATGCCGAGGTAAAAATTACAGATATAAATGGCTCTTTGGTTTACCAAACTACCGCTAATGGAGGGCAAGCTATTTGGGATGGCAACTTGCTGAGTGGCGAGCGAGCAGCTACTGGAGTATACCTCGTATTTGCATTGGATGGCACAGGAAAAGAAAAGGCAATAACTAAGTTTGTGTTAATCCATTAATTATGTTAGAAAAAACAGAAGGTATCGTTTTATCTTCTATTAAATATGGAGATACTAGTCTAATTACCCGCATATTTACCAAAAAACATGGTTTGCTCACCTTTATGGTAAAAGGAGCAAGGTCTTCCAAATACGGGAAAGGTAATTTGTTGCAGCCACTCACGATATTAGATTTAGATCTTTATTTTAGGGAGCAAAAAAACCTTTTGAGCCTTAAAGAATTCAACCCACAAGTAATCTTCAATGCCTTACATTTTGATTTCAAACGCAAAAGCATCGCTATATTTATGGTGGAGGTTTTGCTGAAGTGTTGCCACGAAAAACAAGCCAATGAGGAGTTGTATGATTTTACCAAAAATGGATTAAATTATTTAGATAGAAAAGAGCCGATAAGCGTATTTTTTCCCATCCATTATTTATTTGAAATAAGCATGACATTAGGTTTTTTTCCCAATATCTGTGAGGAGATTATTTCGATTTACAAGCAGGCGAATTTACCCACCAACCCAATTTTACAATGTCTTTGTTGATGAAAGAAGACACAATAGTGTGGAGGAAAGGCATTGAGCAATTTTTGAATGGAAAAAGCGACGAAACGGCTTTATTGAACAATGTAGAACGCAAAATAGTATTAGATAAAATGCTCGTCTATTTTATGCTCCATGTACCCAGCTTTTCAATGCCAACTTCTCATGAAATATTAAGGGAGATATTGGCGGTGTGAGGGTTGGTAAGGCGGTATTTTTAAATTTTTTTTAATTTTAAATCTATTGCTTATTCTCCCACCAAATCCCTCATTGCTTCGTCAATGTTCTGAAATTGAAATTGGAAGCCGGTATCAATTACTTTTTGAGCCGATGCATTACAACTGTCTAATACAATTGCCGATTGTTCGCCCATGGCCAATTTGAGTGCAATTGCAGGTACTTTAATGTTCAAATGTTTTTTTTGCATAGCCTTGGCTGCCGAATCAATTATGGCTGAGAATATGACTGGCTGAGACGACACACCATTATATATTCCTTCCATTTTAGGGTTTAGAATGGCTTCTACAAAAACATTTGCAATGTCATCAATATGAATCCACGAATAATATTGATTGCCCGAACCAAGCACGGTGCCGATGTTTCCTTTTAAGGAAAGTATTATTTTGGGCAATGCTCCTCCTTCTTGGCTCAAAACGACACCTGTTCTTATTTTTACAACCCTTGCATTTAAGGCTTCAAATTTATTTGCAGCTTTTTCCCATTCATCACACACATCTGCCAAAAATCCAATTCCCTTTTTGTCGGTTTCTGTATTTAAATAATCGCCTGTATCTCCATAAAAACCAGTTGCAGAACCTGAAACAAAGGAGTCTATTTTAATCTTATTTTTTTGAATATAATCAAACAAAAAATGGGCAGAATTAACCCTGCTTTCCAATATTTCGATTTTTCTTTTCTCCGTCCATCTTCCTTCACCCACATTGGCACCGGCAAGGTGAATTATGTACTGTATGTTTTCAAAAGCCTTAGCATCAATTTTTTCTTGTTCGTATTGCCATTCAAATACAGGAAATTTGCCTTGTTTTGATGCTTTCCTACCCAAAAAATGGACGCTAAATCCCTTATTATGAAGTGTTTCGGCTATTTTACGGCCCAAAAGTCCTGTTCCGCCAGTAATTAAAACGCCTTTCATTTTAAATAATTTGAATAATAAATCTATAAAATCTTTTATCTTTGAACATCCTTAATGCATAATTGTTTTATTAAATTAAAAATTAAAAATATGGTGAATAGAATTTCTGTCAAATTGCTTTGTTGTATCGCACTTGTGATTTCTCTTTTTTCGGCTTGTAAAAATAGTGGAAAAACGTCTAATGCTGTATATAAAGATCAGGTTGTGATACATGCACTTTCTGATGCCGAAGGGTTGAATCCGATGATTACTTCTGATGCATCGGCGACACAAATTATGTATAACCTTTTTCAAAGTTTGTTGAATTATGACATGAACGAAAGCATGGATTTAATTCCAGTATTAGCGAAAGCAAGACCAGAAATAACGGTTCTGCCCGATGGCTCAGGAATGGAGTTAACCTACGAAATAAGAGAAGAGGCTAAATGGGATAATGGTTCGCCGATTACAGCTGCCGATGTGGCGTTTAGCTTTAAGGCATTAAAATGTCCAGGTGTAAATTCGGATGCCCGAAAAACATCTGTAGATTTTATAAATGACATTAAATTTTATCCTGAAAATCCCAGAAAATTTACTCTTGTAAGCAATAAATTATATGCATTAGCTGAAGATGCATCTGGAACGGATGTAAATATTATACCTGAATATGCTTATGATCCAAAAGGACTTTTGAAATCATTTAAAATTAGCGATTTCAATAAGCCAAATCCTGCAATTATGGCGGATGCAAAATGTAAGGAGTTTGCAGAAGCATTCAATTCGCCTGAATATGCACACGACCCTGATAAAATAGTTGGATCGGGTGCCTATAAACTAGAAAAATGGGAAACAGGTCAAAGAAATATTTTAGTAAAAAAAGACAATTGGTGGGGTGAAAATGTGAAAGAAAAGAATATTTATTTTGAAGCTAATCCTAAGCGATTGGTTTATGAAACGATAAACGATTTTAATACCGCTTTAGTCGCATTAAAAGGTGGAAAATTAGATGTAATATATGTAACGCCTGTAAAAGATTATTTAGACTTAGATGAATCACCGAAATTTAAAGAGAATTTTGCAAAGTCTGAACCGCCCATGTTGGTTTATGCTTATCTAGGCTTAAATGTGCGTGACAAAATATTAAAAGATGTAAAAGTAAGACAAGCGCTTGCTCATCTGGTGGATGTTGACCAAATTATCGAAAAGGTTTTATATGGTTTGGGTACAAGAGTTATTGGCGATGTATTGCCTTCACATAAAGATGATTATAATAACGATTTGGCTTTATACAAGTATGATGTAGAAAAAGCAAAGTCCTTACTATCAGAGGCCGGATGGGCTGATTCGGATGGTGATGGCATTTTGGATAAAGTAATTGATGGACAGAAAACACCATTTAAATTAGTATATAATTATAATGCAGGAAATCCGGTAAGAGAAACAGTAGGCTTATTGTCACAACAATGGTTTAAAGCCGTTGGTATTGAGTTGAGTATAGTGCCTTTGGATTGGTCATTATATTTAGATGAATTGAAAAAACAAAAAGTGCAAATGTGGTATGGTTCATGGATTCAAGACCCTAGAGACTATGACCCACGACAGATTTGGCATACGGAATCGCGAAATGGAGGCTCTAATTATACAGGTTATGGTAATGCAGTATCTGACCAATTGATTGAAGATATTTGTAAAGAAATCGATCCTGCAAAACGAAGTGTTTTATATAAGAAATGGCAAGAAAATTTGCATAATGAAGTGCCTAATATTTTTCTTTATACAAGTGATTTTAGAAATATTATTCACAATCGATTTGAGAATGTAAATGCCGGCTCAAGGTATCCTGGCTATTGGGAAGCTGGATTTAAGGTAAAAAAAGGATTTAAGGTAGAAGAGGAAGCTAAGTAGTAGCATGTTTAAGTATATAATTAAGCGGATTTTTATTTTTATCCCAACGATGTTGGCTATTTCCTTGCTTACTTTCATGTTGAGTGTGAGTGTGCCAGGTGATCCAGTGGAATTGATGATGAATGGCGGAAGTGGCGATAATGGTCAGTCGGCCTCAAAAATTGCAGGAGAACAAGCATTTATTGAGAAAAGACACGCCCTAGGCTTGGATTTGCCTGTTTTTTATTTTTCCTTTAGCAATCAAGCAATACCTGATACGTTATATCGGTTGCCGAAAAAATTGCATAAAGCCAACTTGGAAAGGCTGATTTATACATACGGAAATTGGCCCGAAATTGAAAAATATTATGCTGCAATTAAAAAATTAGAAATTGAGAATCTAAAAGTTCCTATAGATTCATCGAATGCAGAACCTCGGATTATTATTAAAGATAATTTGTATAAACTTTTTATTCATGATGATAAGGGTACTATTGATACTGTTTTTTCAAATATCAATAACAGTATAAATAAAGCACCTAGTTTAGTGGTTTTAAAACCATTATTTAGTGATCTAAAATCAGCGTTTGGTAATATTGAATCAAATGCTACACCTCTAAAAAATAAGATCCCTTCTGTTAAATGGTATGGAATCAACAATCAATACCATAATTGGATAACAAAATTCATGGTTGGCGATTTTGGCATTTCTTATCAAGATGGAAGACCAGTAAAGAGTGTTTTGTGGGATGCTATTCGGTGGACGGTAATGCTTAGTTTACTATCAATTTTATTGTCCTACCTTATTGCCATACCTATTGGCGTTAATTCAGCACAAAATAAAGGTTCAAAAGGGGATCAGATAACGACTACCTTTCTTTTTATTTTGTATAGTTTGCCTAGTTTTTGGGTGGCCACGCTATTAATCATGTTTTTTGGTGGTGGCGATTTTTTTGATTGGTTTCCCTCCTATGGCGTTGGAGAAGTAACAGATTCTATGAACTTTATAGAAATAGTAGGTGTTAGGTTAAAATACTTATTCTTGCCTTTGGTTTGTTATACTTATGGAAGTTTGGCTTTTATTTCTCGCCAGATGAGAGGCGCAGTAATTAACTCATTGGGGCAAGATTATGTGCGGACAGCAAAAGCAAAAGGACTAAGTCAGAAGGTAGTGCTGTGGAAGCATGCGTTTAGAAATTCACTACTGCCAATAATCACTTTATTTGCCAATATATTCCCATTAGCTATAAGTGGCTCTATTGTGTTGGAAATTATTTTTTCCATTCCGGGTATGGGCAAATTGGCTTATGAAGCTATTTTGAGAAGAAATTATCCTATTGTCTTTTCGGTAGTTATGTTTTCAGGTATTTTGACGCTAGTTGGCAACCTAGTATCTGATATCTTATATGCGGTAGTTGATCCACGAATTTCATATTCTTCAAAAAAGAATTAAGATGGCAAAGGAAAAGATAGAAAAAAATACAGACTCAGAACAAGCATATTGGTCGTATGTAAAACGCCAATTTAGGAAAAACAAAAGGGCACTTTTTTCTGCTTATTTTGTTGCTTTTTTAGCTTTTATTGCATTGTTTGCCGATTTTTTGGCAAATGAAAAACCAATTGTGGCCAAATATCAAGGTGTAACTTATTTTCCAATTGCCAAATCATATAGCGTAAATTTGGGTTTGTCGAAATGGCAAACACCTTTGAAAAACATCAATTGGTTAGATGCAAAATACGATTGGGCAATACGACCATTAATTCCCTATTCGCCTACTACGGTTGATAATTTTAATATGCAATTTGTGGGTCCATTTGACAAACAAAGTATTAAATCGATACGATGGAAACACTGGTTTGGTACCGAGAAGATTGGTAGAGATATATTGTCAGGCCTAATTCATGGCACCCGAACTGCATTTTTGGTTGGATTAGTATCAATGTCCATTGCCTCACTAATAGGTATAATATTAGGTTCTTTGGCGGGCTTTTTTGGCGATAATCGATTAAAAGTGAGCAGAGCTAGTGCAATAGGAATGGTTTTGTCTGCCATTTTTGGATTTTTCTATGCCTTTTCCTCCCGTAGTCAAACAATTTCTGACTCAATGGGTGTTTCACCAATCAAAGGCTTGTTTCAATTGCTAATAAGTGTTGGAATATTTATTGCGGTTTGTGGTATTTTTTATTTACTCACTCGGCCAATGAAGTTTATTCCTTTATTAAATAAAAAGACAAGTGTTCCAATAGATATAATTGTACAACGCTTGATAGAAATACTTTTATCGATACCTCGATTGTTTTTAATTATTGCAATTGTAGCCATCGCTAAACCCTCTATATTTTTAGTAATGATTGTAATAGGTGCTACTTCTTGGACAGAAATAGCCCGTTTTATTCGAGCCGAATTATTAAAAGTGCGTAGTTTGGAGTATATTGAGGCTTCGGAGGCACTTGGGTATAGCAATTATAGGATTTTAACAAAACATGCCATTCCAAATGCACTTTCACCCGTTTTAATAACCATTGCCTTTGGTATTGCTTCTGCCATTTTAGTAGAGGCTTTTTTATCATTTATCGGATTGGGATTACCACCAGAAATGCAAACTTGGGGTAAAATCTTAAATGAAGCCAGAGGAGCAGTTTCGGCGTGGTGGATGGTTATTTTTCCAGGATTTGCAATTTTTATTACCGTTACATTGTTTAACTTAATAGGTGAAGGACTTTCGGATGCGCTTGATCCAAGACAGAAACGATAGGAATGAAAAGGAGAGCAATTAAATATATTTTTATTTTAGTCCTGTTTTTAGCAATATCTAAAACCGGATTTAGTCAAAGTATTACAGCGAGTTTTCCAGAAAAATTTACTTCTAAATATTCTGATTATGAAATTTTGGGTAAAAATTCCTTTGGAACCATTCTACATTTTTTTAATGAAGATATTAACCATCAATTGGTTGTATATAATGAATCGCTAAGGCCAATTAATAAAGCTGCCATCAATTTGCAAGACAGAAATGCAAGCCTTGAGGAAATTGTAGTATTGCCAGAGCATATTGCCCTTTTTTATTCTCAATTAATTGATGGAATGAACTATTTGAAGGTAAAGAAATTGAATAGCAATTTAGATATTACCGTTAATGCCCTTACCCTTGATTCAATAAAAAGGGATGGAATAGAACAAACCCAACCCTATTACATAAAAACATCACCAGATAATAGTCAATTTCTTTGTTTTAATTTGCAAGGAAGCCGGGCGGAACGATTGAGGATAAATTATGTTATTTATAATAGCCAATTTCAATTGCTAAAAAAGAGTACCCTAATTTTTGAAAACAATAATGGAGTAGATCTAAAAGCTTCAAGAATTGCGAATAATGGAAATGCTGTTTTTTTAATCGCTCATAACTCTAGGCGGCCAATAGACGACAAATATGCAATTGAGAATTTTAACCTTGTTACCATAAATCATTTAGACTATAAGCCAATTACTAGGGTGATTGAGTCGAAGGATTTGATGTATAAATTGCCAGCACTTGATATCGCAATAGATGGTAATAAGATATTTTTATCAGCTTGCTATCAAGACATAAATGACCCTAAAATATTAGGAATCATGAATGGTATGTTTTCATTCAATGCAGAAATAGAGGGTTTTGTTTCTAAAATTCCTTTAACAGAAGAAGATATAAGTCAATTTAAGAGTTTTGAATTTCGAAATTGGTGGGAAAAGGCAAGTATAATCAGACCAAAGAATATAATTCCTCGGAGTGACGGTGGATTTATTTTAATTAATGAATCAGAATATAGGTACACAAAAGTGGTAAGGTCGCCATCGTCAAATTCGTTTAACACCTATCCTTACTATAACCAAGATCAGTATATTAGGTATTACGATCAAAACCATTATTACGATATAATTGCTTATAGCATCGATCCAAATGGAAAAATTGACTGGAAAACAAATTTGTCAAAGGTGCAAGAAACAGAAAGTGATGGTGGTATATTCTCATCTTATTTGTTATTTGAAAGCAATAATATGCTCAAATTTTTGTTTAACGAAGACATTTATAACAATGGCAATTTTATGGAATATAATTTAAATGCAAACGGCAATTTCAAAAGAATTAGCTTATTAAATTCTGAAAAAAAGGAATTGCAATTAATACCACAAAAGGGCAAACAAATAGATGCAAATACCTTAATTATACCTAGTGAACGTAAAAAATATTTGCAATTGGTGATGATAAAATATTAGGTATAAATTAATTAAATTGCAAAATACAAGCTGTGCTAGTACTTTTTAGAAATCAATATTTATTCTCTTTTCCCTTACTTTTGGCTTATTGCTTTATTATAAAAATAGGGTTTCTTATTTTTCCAAATGGAGCCCATTTGGCTTATCAAAAGTATTATGCTAGTTTTGATAATATTCTTGGAAATCAAAGTACCAATTTCTTTATTAGTGTTTTTCTAATTTTTATTCAATCTATTTGGTTCAATATTATTGTTTCAAAAACGAAAATATTAGAAGAAAAATCATTTGGGCCAGGGATGGTTTTCTGTACTATCAGCACCTTATTTGCTGAATTTAATTATTTCAATCTTCCCTTAATTGTAAATTTTGGCATTCTTTTTTTGTTAGATCAGATGGTTTCGATGCAAAATTATTCCTATGCGCAAGGAAGATATTTCAATATAGGCTTTATTTCAGGTCTATTAGGATTGGTACATGCCGATTTTTTAGTGCTGCTGCCCATTTCTATTTTTTGCCTTTTAGCCATTAAACCTATCTTATTCCGGGAGTTTTTAATTTTTCTTTTGGCATTTATTACACCATTTTATGTTTTTTTTGGTGTTGGATATGTATTGGATCAATTTCCACAAATAGATATTAAAAGCCACTTTTTTCAGTTTCGATTGGCCAAATTACCAATAAACAAACCAAACGTAATAGTGCTTGGCTGTACAATATTGGCACTTATATTTTATGGTTTTATTCAAAATAGGAATTTAGCTCGGTTTAGTTCTGTTAAAATAAAAAGAACAATGGAGTGGTTTTTTGTTTTTTCCTTAGGTTTTGCATTTATAACTGCCTTTAGTAATAGTACCGATTTAAGCACTTTTTTTTATTTGTCAGTTCCTTTTAGTTTTTATATAGCATTATTTTTTTTCAGGATAAAGCGAAATTCGTTGGCAGAATTTATTCATTTCGTATTTTTGGGCTTAATAATCGTTTTTGAGTTAATACCTCAATAAAGTATAAATGAAATAGAGATTTTAAAATTAAAAAATTAATACAGTATGAAATTTGGTATAGTTGTTTTCCCAGGGTCTAATTGCGATCAAGATATGGTGCACGTTTTGCAAGAAGTAATGGATGCCGATGTAATAGAATTGTGGCATAAAGACCATGATTTACATGGCTTAGGAAAAGGAGATTGTGTTATAATTCCGGGTGGCTTTTCTTATGGTGATTATTTAAGATGCGGCGCTATTGCCCGTTTTTCTCCAATTATGAAATCGGTGATTGAATTTGCCGAAAATGGAGGTTATGTATTTGGAATTTGTAATGGTTTTCAGGTGCTTTGCGAATCAGGATTATTGCCAGGAGCACTTTTGAGAAATAATAATCAACTTTTTATTTGCCAAAATCAATACCTAAGAGTAGAAACTACCAATAGTGCCATCACTCGAAATTGCCAAAAAGGACAAGTTTTAAATGTTCCTATAGCACATGCCGAAGGTCGGTATTATGCCGATGAAAAAACCCTTTTAGAAATGGAAATGAATGACCAAATAATATTTAGGTATTGCGATAAAGAGGGCAATGTTAACGACCAAACCAATCCAAATGGTGCAATAAATGGAATTGCTGGTATTTGTAATAAGCAAAGAAATGTATTTGGTATGATGCCACATCCTGAAAGAGCTTCTGAAGCTGTACTAGGCAATACCGATGGACGTATTTTATTTGAATCGATTTTAGAAATATTAACGCAAGTTTAGTTTTCTAGCGTCTTTATTTTAGGTACATTTGTTTACAAATCCATTTTTCAATTGGCTTATGGCTTAAAATACATACAAATGCGTTTTTTTATTTTATTTCTTTCTTTTTTATTTCTTTCATGTAGCACTAAAGCTCAGAATGGAGTTGATGATAATCAAATTGTAAACCCTGCTGAATGGTCGTATAAAGTGGTGGCTAAAGGGGAAGAAACATTTGAAGTTACTATAAAAGGAAAATTAAAAAAGGGTTTTCATATTTATAGTCAATTTATTGGCGAGGGTGGCCCAATTCCATTAATGCTAGAATTTGAAAAAAAAGCAGGCGTAAAATTAGTTGGTAAGGCTTTAGAATCGGGTGGCTTGGTGAAAATTGACAAAGATCCTGTATTCGATATGCCTTTGAGTTATTTTGATAAGGAGGCTATTTTTAAACAAATAATCAGTTCGTCGGATCCAAATGCGAAAATAAATCTAGAAATTTCGGGTATGGCTTGTGATGAATCAAGCTGCATCCAATTTGGCCCGGATAAATTAGTTATTCAATTGCCAGGTGCAACCAAAGTAGATACAAATACATTTATTTCTACTACTCCAATTGTCGAAACAATTGACACATCTATCGCATTAGCTGAAAATAAGCATAAATACAATTTTAATTTTGATTCAAATAAAGATAATTGTGGCAATTCCGAACAATCATCAAATAGCCAAAGCCTGTGGATGATTTTTATTCTAGGTTTTTTGGGCGGACTTTTAGCACTTCTAACACCTTGTGTATTTCCAATGCTTCCTCTTACAGTGACTTTGTTTTTAAAATCGGGCAAAGGAATTAAAATGGCACTTTTATATGGCTTATCTATAATTGTCATTTATGTTACATTGGGTTTAATTATTACGGGTGTTTTTGGAAGTGATGCATTAAATGTTTTAGCTACACATCCAATTTTCAACATAGCTTTTTTTCTAATTTTTGCCATTTTTGCATTATCCTTTTTTGGACTTTTTGAAATAAGCTTGCCTTATTCTTGGGCCAACAAAACAGATGCGATAGCCTCTAAAGGAGGATTGTTAGGCATATTTTTTATGGCATTTACTTTGGTGCTCGTTTCATTCAGTTGTACAGGGCCACTTATAGGAACCTTATTGGTGGAAGCAGCCACGGGTGGAGGGCCAGTTTTATTCGGTCATATATTAGTAAAACCACTCATTGGAATGTTGGGTTTTTCAATTGCATTAGCATTGCCATTCACCCTTTTCGCCATGTTTCCTCAATGGTTAAGTGCCATGCCTAAGTCTGGAGGCTGGATGGATACGGTAAAGAAAATACTAGGATTTTTGGAGCTTGCATTGGCTTTCAAATTTCTTTCTACTGCCGATATGGTCTCCAATTGGGGAATCTTACGTATCGAGCCATTTTTGATTATATGGATGCTTATTTTTGGAGCAATGGGATTATTTTGTTTCGGAATTATCCGTTTTGGAAAGCCAAAGGAAAAATTGGCTCCGATTAGAGTAATACTTGGCGTAGTTTCCATTTTGTTTACAGCCTACCTTGCTACAGGATTTTCCTATAAACCACTTAAATTGTTAAGTGGGCTAGCGCCACCAACGCACTATAATTTTTGGGGTCCGAAAAATGAAGGTTGCCCTGCTAATTTAAATTGCTTTCATGATTTTGACAAAGGCTTAGAATATGCAAAAGCGAAAAAATTACCTATTTTAATAGACTTTACTGGGTATGGTTGTGTAAATTGCCGAAAAATGGAAGAAACGGTATGGGTTGTTCCAAATGTAAATAAACTGATGGGCGAATATGTGCTCATTTCTTTATACGTAGACGATCGCAAACCATTACCAGAAAATGAGTATTATCAATCGAATGCAAATGGACAACTGAGAACCATTAAAACGGTAGGAAATAAGTGGAGTGATTTTCAAGCCTTACATTTTAAGAAAAATTCGCAACCTTGGTATGTGCTTGTGGACAGCGATTTGAATTTATTAAATAAACCAGTAGGTACTCAATCCACGGATGACTTTAAAGCATTCTTGGAATGTGGGTTGTTAAATTTCAAAAAATAAACGATTGAAATTTATTCGAGCAGCATAATTTTTACCGATTCTTGCTTGTTTTCATTGTCTGTTATGTTTAAAAAATAAGTGCCAGGCGCAAGATTTAAATTTGAAAAATCTAATTTAATTGTATTGTTTCCTTTTAATATATTTCCATCAAAATATATGCCCAATTGTTTGCCATTTATATCCAAAAGAGAGATTCTAATTTTATTTATGTTTTCCGAAAACAATTCAAGATTAATTTCATTTTTTGAAGGATTAGGAAACACATTTAGTTTTTGAAATATTTCATTTTGATTAATGCCAGTGCTCGTTTCCTTTATTATGGTAAAATAATCGCCAATTGTCCCATTTTTACGCAAGTAACGCATATCAATTCTATTATCTTCAACATCCATTATAAGTGAACCACATACGCCCTCTCCACCGTCAACCGCAAAAAATGCAGGATGGTTTAACGCAGGATTGGGCTCACTTTTGCCTCCATTGCCTGCAACTACATATACGGTTCCATTACGACTTCCATCGCCTTCTCCTGGCAAAAATTTGAGGTATGGCGTTCCTTCATCAATATTGCCAGAACTGCCGTTTACAACCATTGTAGCCGAATCAAAACTAGCCGAATTGGCATAATGCCCGTGCATTAAGTAGCTGCGTTCAAACACATGACTATGGCCTGTAAGTACTAAATCTACGTTGTACTCTTCTAGGATAGGGACAAAATTTTCACGCATGGCTCTTATTACTATTTCCCAAGCAGCATCTGAATTGTGCGATCCTTTTGAATAAGGACATTGATGCCAATAAACCACTGTAAATGGTTGTGTGTTTTTTTGTAAATCACGAATTAGCCAATTTTTCATTCCTAAATTGGTTAAAAAAACTTCTGTATATGATTCAGAGTTAAGGGAAATAAAATGCACATTTCCATAATCGTAGGAATAATATTTTTCGGTATTGGAAGGCTCTCCACCTGCTTCTCCATTCTGAAACACATTTACAATGTTGAAATATGGACCCCTATGCACTCCATTTGCACCCTGAATTACACTTCCATAATCATGATTGCCAGGTGTAGGATAAAAAGGCAAATACCTAAAGATAGAATCATAGCCATAATCGGAAGAAAAAACTGAATTTTGGTATTCAAAATCCTTTCCAGAAGTATAAGTATTGTCGCCAAGCCACATCCAAAAATCGACAGGGTTTGCAGCGGAATACTCTAAAAATGAACGTTTTACCAATATCTGGTCTTGGTTTTCAGCTCCAAAATCACCTAAAATCCATGCCCGAAAAGGAGTGGTAGAACCGAAAGGAGGAGCCGTAGTAAAATGATGCCACTCGTCTCCACCTGCTAAAACATTATTTGCAGATACTTTATAAAAATAAGTTGTGCTAGGTATTAAATTTTTTAACTCCAATACATGGTCAATTTCTAAGGAATCGGAACTTATTGTTTCAGATAAATTGTCTTTACTTAAGCCAAATTCTATTTTCGAAATGGCTGGCACATCTGTTCTCCACATTATTTTTACGCCCGTAGGAAGCATACTTTGTAGATATGGGCCTCGCATCAAATTTTGAGCATGTAGATTTCCAATTACAAAGGAAAATATGGATAGTATTAAAGCAAACTTTTTCATAACCAATTTTTATAAAAATAAACTACCCTAAAAATAGTGTTTTTTTATTCAATTGGAAAATAATTTTTTTGTTTTAAATTGAAAAGACCTATTCCATAATCTGGATTTGCGTTTCATCGGTGGCTATGATTTGTGGTGTGCCATTAAATTCACCCACTTTTCCGGTAACGCATATTTTTTTGTCTGTCAAAAATTCTTCTGGTTTATATGAAAAATTTATTCTGTCTTTACCAAAAACCATCAACGTAAATACTGTTTCAGGCCATTTTTTATCAAGGTTAATATACGTTGGATCTGATTTGCCATTTATTTTGTATTTGGTAGCAACAACTTGTCCGCAAACGGTTGCTGTTTCGCCAAAAAAATATTTTACCTGTGCCGTGCCAATCTGGCCTTTTTCAAAATTAATAGGAACTGCTGCCGCTGAGGTAGATTGAACAGATGCAGGCCATTCCTCTACAATACTTTTCTTTTCCAATCTTTCTTCCAAACTATCATCTAAGGTTGGAAAAAAATCAATTCCAGTTTTCTTTTCTATTTCATCAATTGAAACCACATAATTCATAATAGGGTCATCTATTTTTTTGTTTGGCATTATAAAAGCGATTGCTTTATATTCGGGGCCATATAAGTCAACGAATATTTTGTAATAATATTCCGGTATCGATAATCGAAAAGATCCTTGTTGAACTTTAGGCAAATTTGGTTTTAATACTGGACCAGTTACCACAAATAATTCATTGCAGTCGAGCGACCATTCACGACCCTGATTTTCTAGCTTCGACCAAGCGCCCCTATTTAAGTCTGCTACCTGCGGGCTCATGTTGCTATAATAATACGATTCACTTAAAGCATTTAGGCTCCACCTAAAATCGGCAGATGGCGCTAAATGCCCCCTGTCAAATCCTGAATTCCAGTAATCAACGGAATCCATACTGCCACATTTTAAGTTAGGATCTGGTCTAAAATCGTTAGTACGACTCACAGCGCCATATAAAATATCTTTTGTAACCATATGTACTACCCAATTGGGCTGTTCATGTTCATCATTATAACTAAGTGTATAGGCAGAGTGGTTTACAATTTCTTCTCCTTGGATGGGAGTTGGTAAAGCTATTTCTTTTATCTTTTTTTGTATTTCTAATAGCTTTAAAACCTCTACTTCTTTAAAAATTTCTTCTACCGTTTTTTTCTGAGATACTATTACATTGTTTAAAGTGTCAATTTTTGGCGTTACAATTTGCGCAAAAGAATTATTGCCATAGAAGGAAATCCAAACAGCGAGTAAAAGACATATTTTTTTCATCCTTTAAAATTAATCAAAAAGTGCGCCAATTAATAAGTTATTAGAAATCATCATCTGCCCAATTTTCCTATATTTCTGAATACTATATTTAAATCGCTAAATACCTGATATTCTTTTGCATAAATAAAATTAGCTCTTTGGGCGATTTCCATTTCTGGCATTTTATTGTCTAAAGAATCTTTTGGAAATAAAATACCTGGTTTTATTTTAGGCAATATGCTCTTTTTGTCCAAATTATTTTCGTCGCTATAACCTACAAATGATTTTTTTCCGATAAAAATATGGAACAAATTAATCAAACTTTTCTTTTTGTTTTGAATGAAAAATAAAATAATAGGAAATAAAATAATAAAAAGGAGCGATAATGCTGCATCAAATATTCGCTTATTTCTTTTGCCACTGCTAGAATTTATTTTAAATCCTACATCAATGGTGATCAAATCGCCTGAAGAATTTTTGGAATGGCTTCCAATTATTCCAGCCCCTTCCTCTGGAGCGATTTTAAACTCTATACTGCCACCTAGGTCAGACATAAATCCAATTATTTTATTGTTTGAAAGGTGTTTGGAACAGAAAATAATTTCATCAGGCTTCAATAAATCGGCAATGTTTTTTAAATTATCTAGTTTTCCTAAATATTCTTCCTCCTTTTCATCCTCTTTTTTATTGCAAACAAATCCTAAATACGATTTTTTTATGCCTACTTTTTGTAATAACTGCACCACTTTCATGGCATCCGTTTTATCACCAACAATGAGCATCTTTTTTATATCTGTAAATAAAGATTTTGGATTCCCTTTTATAAAAAGAAAAAATAAACGGCTACATAATGTAATTGTAGCGGCCCATACAAATCCTGTAACAATCATACCCCGACTAAAGCGGTATTTCATGCTTAAAAAACCATATATTGCCGCAATTATAAGGGTTCCAATACTTAAGCCTCTTATAATTTTGAGGTACTTGTAGTTTTTATCATAGCCTCCCGAAAAAAATATACCTATAACCCATATTGTTATATAAAGGGGCACATTTACAAAGAAAAATTCTTTTGGATAGCTTGTTTTTTCATTTATTTTAACCACATTTTCCCAAAATTCTTTGATTAATACCATTCCAATAAAGAAAGTTATTATATCTATTAACGGCCAAGCAATCGTTTTTACAAAATTTTGAATAATTGAGAGCGCAGCACGTAAATAAATCGCTACCTTAATTCCTAAAACTATAGCTTTTTGTTGCGGACCACTATAATGCTTTTCTAAAAAAATAATCATGGCTTGATAAAAAACCCGCACATAATTTAAGGATCCTTTTTTTGTGCTTTCTCCTTTAAAATGAATAATTTTCGTGTCGGCAAAATAGAAATTTTTAAATCCCTCTTTTTTAATTCTGTAAGATAAATCAATATCCTCACCATACATGAAAAAGGTTTCATCTAATAATCCAATATTGTCTAAAACCGACTTTCGCAATAACATAAATGCTCCCGACAAAACATCAACTTCTTGCGTTTGGTTTTTGTCTAAATAGGTAAGATGGTATTGTCCAAATTTTTTTGATCCCGGAAAAAGGGAGGCCAAGCCCGACATTTTATAAAATGCCGCCATTGGTGTTGGGAATCCTCTTTTACTTTCAGGCAAAAATTTCCCACTCCCATCCATCATTTTTACACCTAGCCCGCCAACATCTTTATGTTTGTCCATAAATTCAACTACTTTCTCAAGGGTATCCTCTTCTAATACAGTGTCTGGATTGAGTAAAAGAACAAATTCACCCTTAGATTTTTTTATAGCTATATTATTGCCTTTCGAAAAGCCATGATTTTGTTTTTCAGCAAAAACCTTAACTTGAGGTAAGTTGGCAATTAGCATTTCTACCGAGCCATCGGCACTATAATTATCCACCACCAAAACTTCATATTCAAAACTTGTATTCGATTGGAATATCGAATTTAAAGCCTGCTCCAAAAAGTGCTTTACATTATAATTTACAATTATAATAGATAATTTTATCATTGGCCGCTTAAATAATTTTCAAAAGGAAGTCTGGCACTAATTGACCTACCAAGTGTAATATCATCAACATATTCTAACTCGCCACCAAAAGAAATCCCGCGAGCAATCGTAGTAATCTTTATGCCGTATTTTGAGACTATTTTAGATAAATAAAAAATGGTCGTGTCGCCATCGATAGTTGGATTAAGTGCCATTATCAGCTCTTTCACTTCTCCTTTTTCAATTCTATTTATTAATGAAGGAATATTTAGTTTGTCTGGGCCAATACCTTCTATTGGCGATATTAATCCATCTAAAACGTGGTAAGTACCATGATAATGATGCGTATTTTCAATAGATAAAATATCTCTAAAATTTTCAACTACACAAATTGTGGTATTGTCCCGCCTTTGGTTGCTACATATATTGCAAATGTTTTCGTCTGAAACATTGTGACAGTTTGTACAAAACTTTATTTCGGTTCGCATCTTTAAAAGGGAATGACTAAATTTTTCAGTTTTTTGTATATCACTTTGTAAAAGGTGAATTACAAGTCTTAATGCCGTTTTTTTTCCTATCCCAGGGAGAGAGGAAAAGGCGTTCACAGCTTCTTCAATAAGTTTAGAGGAAAAATCCATCTTCAAAATTAATTTGTTTAAATGACTTTTTTTGTATTTTGCGTGATTAATCCTTAAATAAAAAATGTTTTTTTTAATTAGATACCTTTTTTATATTTAGATTACATGAGTTTTAAACGATGAAAATAAGATAAATGAATACAACTATAATTTTACTTTGCGTATTGGCGTATTTTTTATTCCTATTGGCTATTGCTTGGAAAACGTCTAAAAACTCAAACAATGATTCCTTTTTATAGGAAACAGAAAGAGTAATTGGATGCTTGTTGCTTTTGGAATGGTAGGTACTTCTTTAAGTGGCGTCACGTTTGTGAGTGTGCCTGGACAGTGGGCTGAATGGTTTTCAATATTTTTCAAGTCGTAATTGGGTATTTCTTTGGTTACCTAGCTATTTCTTATATTTTACTTCCTATATATTATAAACTAAAACTTACTTCAATATATCATTACCTCGAACAACGGTTTGGTATGGTGTCTTATAAAACAGGCGCCATGTTTTTTGTGATATCTAGGGCATTGGGAGCCACAGCAAGATTATATTTGGTGGTTAATATTCTTCAAATATTTATTCTTAATAGTTTGGGTGTTCCTTTTTGGCTTACCGCCTTAGTTATTTTAATTTTGATTCTGTTATATACCTTTGAAGGTGGCGTTAAAACAATTGTTTATACCGATACACTTCAAACATCTTTTATGCTTTTAGGCTTAGTAGTTTGTATTTTTGCCATTTTAACCAAATTGGATTTAGGCTTTTTTAGTGCAATGAAAACTTTAAGCGCCGAAAAGTTAACAACGCTATTTAATACAGACTATAAAGCGCCTGGTTTTTTTGTAAAACAAATTTTGGGTGGAGCTTTTATTGCCATCGCCATGACAGGCTTGGATCAGGAAATGATGCAAAAAAACATCAGTGTTCCCAATTTAAAAGACTCTCAGAAGAATGTCTGACTTTAAGTACTATATTATTGGCAGTAAATTTTTTATTTTTATTACTTGGAGGCATACTATATATATATGGAATCAAAATTGGTGTAGATTTTAAGGGTGACGACTTGTTTCCCATCAATAGCCTTAGGTGGTTCATTATCTTCGCTGTTTCCATAATTTTTATAATAGGTTTAATTTCCGCTTTGTTTCCGAGCGATGGAGCATTAACTGCGCTTACTTCTTCCTTTTGTATAGATATTTTGGGATTAAAAAGAAAACAAATCTTACCGAAAAGCAAACAAAAACACAAGATGGATTGTTCACTTTTCATTTTCTATTCTTTTTTTCCTATTGGTAATGATGTTTAAATGGATAAACGACAAATCTATAATAGATGTTATTTTAAAAGTGGCAGGATATACCTATGGTCCAATTCTGGGGCTATTTGCCTTCGGAATTTAATAATCGGAAAAATAAACGATAAATTGTCTATTTATGTATGTCTTTGTACCTAATTATTATTTTGCATTAGATTTTATCAATACTATTGAATGGTTTGCAAAAAATAACTTAAATGAATCCAGACTTTAGTTTTAAAGCTCACAAATCTTTCAAATTCTATTTTTTAATGGTTATAAAATAGGCATAGAAATATTAATAATAAACGGCATGTTGACAATGTTAGGGCTTTTTCTAATTTCAAAAAGTGAAAATTTACAAAAAAATAAATAAACCAAATATTTAAAAGAAAAGAAAATTAAAGTTTAAAAGAAAAATTATGGAAGATTTTAAAAAAAAGAAACCTTATCGAGAAAAAAATGACACAAATAAATGCCCTCAAACAGTTGGGGCGTTTTTTAGATAATGAGCAATTTGTTACTTCTACGAAATGATGAATAGAATTGGGCCTTGTATTTCCATTTTCAATCTGCTAGAACTCAGCCAGATAATAAATATTATCAATTAACAGTAGATTAGCTGAAAAATTGGCTGAGGAAGGCTATGGTGTTATTACTGGAGGTGGCCCAGTATACGGAAGGTAGGCAAAAGGCGCATTTAATAAAGGTGGACGCATCTGTTGGTTTGAATATTGATTTACCTCATGAACAGTATAATAATCCGTATATAGACGTAGACAAAATCATAAATTTCAATTACTTCTTTGTAAGAAAAGTCTCTTTTGTAAAATATGCGCAAGGTTTCGTTTATATGCCAGGTGGTTTTGGTACCATGGATGAATTGTTTGAAGTACTTAGCTTTAGTACAAACACGAAAATTGAACGAGTACCTATTGTATTGATGGGCAAAAGTTTCTGAAAGGAAATGTTAGCATGGGTTGAAGAGGAGCTTTTAAACGTTCATTCAAATATAAATAAAGAAGACTTGAATCTTTTTTATTAACCGATGATATTGATGTAAGCCAGTTATTTATATAAATTCATTTTATGAAGACGGTGGACATGAATTTAAACCTAACTTTTAATTGAATTGGAGTAGAATTTACGGGATTGTATTTCTTGGATTTGTTTTGATTCGTTTGGCCAAAACAATTTAACCAATGATTATCCTAAAGATTATTTTGGTAATCCTTTAAATATTGGAACTTAAATTAGCGGGTACTTGCGAATTGAGAAATAATCATTTTCATACTGGAATTGATATCAAACAAATGAAAAGTCGGGATTGCCCG
>JADIYW010000035.1 GCA_016705125.1 Bacteroidota bacterium | reverse complement strand
CCATAAAATTTTCTATTCAATAAATAAAACTAAAAATATCAAACTATATAATTATGAACTTTGGCGGACACGATAAGAAAACGTAGTAACCCGCGACGAATTTCCCCAGAAAAGCAAGAGAAGTATTAGGCAAATGAAACCATTTGTTACAGTTAAAGTTATGGTGTACAATACCATATTACCAGGCACTTTAACCTTCGAGACAATGGTTTCAATGTAATTGTAGGTCAAAGAAGACCTTCAAAATCATGGGACAAAGCAGTAAATGATTTGTTTTGTAGAAGGCGTTACCTTATTTTAACCTGATCAAGCTTTGGAAAGCTAATTACATATGTATTTGTTGTCGGATGTTGGTCAAGTCACCGTGGCTGAACGTAAAAATACCTAACTGCTGGAAAAGCTTATATTTTTCACATGGTTTTGGTATCACTTATAAAGATCAGCATTCCTGTAGATGTAATATAATGACAACTATGTTCTGAACCTCTAAGAAGATTGTTTGGAAGGAAAATAATTCATCTTATGCTATTTTTCAAGATGCAACAGGTAAAGCAAAAAGATAGAACTATCGCATTGATAAACTATGTGTAGGTTCCGCTATTTATTCGAAACTAGCCTTCCAAAAAGAAGCATATTCAGATTTATCGTATGAAAGAGGCGTTTTGATGGGCGCACGAATATGTTATGGTACAATAACATAATGTATTATAAAAACACACTCACCATCTGGAGGTATTTAATGAAACAGAGGAATTAACTGAGTCCTTGATTAAATTGGTTTCAGAAAAATGGAATGGATTGGATGTTTGCCAATTGCTCCACAACAGCACAACGTGGCGCTTTGGATTGGAAAGTGACCATTACAGTCCGTTGCACCAGTATTTAATATGTACGCAAAGTAGCGCTGTCGAAGAAGCACAGCGATCAATTGACACTGAACTCTCAACCAGATTATAGAGAAAAATTAGATGCTGAATTGGCAGAAGTAGGCACTCGGAAATGTGGCAAACGGGCAAAGTAGTGAAACCTTATGACCCAGTGAAATATTAATCTAAAAGTTTATTTATAAAAATGCCTTCTAATTTTTAGAAGGCATTTTTTATGTTTTATTCAACTTCTTTTTCAATTTCTATTTTTCTATTAAAAAAGTAAGGAATGAAGCATACATCAAACTAAGCAAAATAGTAAAAAAAAAAGTAACACGATGGTTGTTGGATGTTGAAATGGATTGCGGAACAATCACTCAAATGTCTTCCGCAAGTGTCAAGGGATTTGTAAGCATGTCCCAGCTATTCCACCTCAAGTATCTGCCCAAATAAATACCGAAACTACCCAAAAAAATGGCACAAAATGAAATTATCCATCCAGCGATTTTTCCATATTTTTTTGTAAAAATGTCATGGATTATCAAAAGACTTAAAAATCCAATTAAGGTGCCTGTCCAAGCAAAAATAAGCAATAATACCAAATCATACCAAAAAGGGAAATCTCTCATTTTTAAGTGAAACAAATCGGTAAGAATATAAGGATATTTGGAAAAAAATAATAACCAAAGTCCGCACAAACACCCAAAAATATAAATGGCGATACTTTTTGGGAATTTACCCTTATTGCGAGCAACAAACTAACAACCCAATGGAATCAGTGCTAAAAAAATATTCCAAATCAAGAAATGAAAGAGGTTTGTTGCAATTAAAAAACCCGAACAGAAAGCAATACTCAAATACGGTGGAGCTGGCCAAAACAAAAGAATTTGAAGTCTATTGGTTGATTTTAAGTAGTTAATAATCGAAGAATCATACATTTTTTATTTTTTTGTGAAAAGAAGTGTACAATATTAAAACACCTTTTATTAGCCACAAAATTCTTTAAGATTCATTAAAGATTGGCTGTTAAATAAAAGATAAGCAATTGTTTAAAGTTTCCTGACTTGTCCCTCTTCAAATTAGTGCGGTTATAAAGTATTTATAATCAATGTTTTATTAATTTTTAATGTTATTTTTACCGCACTAAGGGCATTTTTTCATGAAAATTAGGGTAGTAAAAACGGCATCTAATGCAAAGGCTGTACAAGTAGTGCGGTATCAACAAAACAGAAGGAAAGTTTTGCATCACGTTGGTTCGGCTCATAGTGAAGAGGATTTGAAGGATTTGATGATCTGGCTGAAGAATGGATAAAGATTATAGTCAGCAGTTGTCCATTTTTCAGATGAAAGCCCCAACAGGCTTTTACACCTGAATCACAGTACTTTTATGGGGGTTAAATACCGATACTTTTACCAACAGACAAGCACTATTTTGGACAAAATTGGATTGGATACTTTACCAGCCCTATTAAGAGATTTAGCAATCATTCGCATCTTTGAACCTGCTTCTAAATTGCGTTCCTTGAATTGCTCAATCAGTATTTTGGCATCAATCATAATCGTAAAACATTTTACAAGATTGCTCCAAAATGTATCGAAGTAAAGGAAACTATAGAACAAAAAGTAGTAGATTTTGCAAAAGCAAATTATGCATTTAGTTACGATCTTCTTTTTTACGATGTCACCACACTTTACTTTGAAAGCTTTCGAGAAGATGAGCTACGGAAGAACGGTTTTCTAAAGACAATAAATCACAACAACCACAAATATTGATTGCCTTAATGGTGAGTAAAGAAGGCTTTCCTATTGCTTATGAGATTTTCGCTGGCAATACTTTTGAAGGGCATACTATTATTCCTGTTATCAAAAACTTTATCAAGAAAAATGGCGTAAAAGACTTTACAGTAGTGGCAGATGCAGCTATGATTAGCACAGAAAATGTACAGCAATTGACCCAAAACAATATCAACTACATTGTTGGAGCAAGACTGGGCAATATTGCAGCGAAACTACTTGACACCATTGACAAAAAAATCAGTAGAGAGGATGGTAGGAGCATCAGAATAGAAACGGATAATAGTTATCTAATTTGCAGTTATTCATCTGTTAGGTATCGCAAAGACCTTTATGAGATGAATAAACAAATAGAAAAGGCTAAACAAGTAATAGAGCAACCCTCCAAGAGCAAAAAATTAAAGTTTACGCAAAGCAAAGGAGAACAAATAATGCTCAACGATGCACTTATTGAAAAGACAAGAAAACTGCTCGGTATTAAAGGTTACTATACCAATTTAAATGAATCAAAAGCGGATAATGCAACTGTAATAAAGCGCTATCACGAGCTTTACAGAATCGAACAGGCTTTTAGAATATCAAAAAGTGATTTGCAGACAAGACCAATTTTCCATTACAAGGAACAACCGATAAAATTGCATATTCTAATCTGTTTTATTGCTCTTGTAGTATCAAAACACATTGAATTGAGAACTGGAATTTCAATTAGAAAGTTTGTTGATGAATCTAAAAAATAGTAGATGGTGAAATACTAAACAAAGATCACTAACAAAACGGTAACAATAAACGCTGAACCTAATCAGAAAATGAAAGGATACTTCAAAATTATTTACCGCACTAATTGGGACAAGTCCAGGGAGAGGTTTGTTGGGTAATTCAAAACCCGAACGTAGAAGCAACAATACTCCAAATACGGTGGAGCTGGCCAAAACCAAAGAATTTGCGTTTCTGGTGATTTTAAGTAGTTAATAATCGAAGCGGAATCATACATTTTTTTATTTTTTGTGAAAAAAGTGTACAATATTAAAACACCTTTTATTATTTCAAAATCTTTAAGTTCATTAAAGATTGGCTGTTAAATAAAAATAGAAGCAATTATTTCAAAATTTAGATGCAACCTTTTTCAAATAAACAATAGCAAAACCAGGACCGAAACGTATTCTTTACCTATTAATAATGACTTTGGCAATAAAATACCAACAAATTAATCGATATTGACTTTGTAATATGCTGTTGGGTATATTATTAAATTAAATTTTTTTTTTCGAAAATTATTATGAGTTATACAGTTGCGGTAGTAGGAAGACCAAACGTTTGGTAAATCAATCCTTTTAATAGAATAGTTG
>JADIYW010000034.1 GCA_016705125.1 Bacteroidota bacterium | reverse complement strand
ATTCTTATGGCTCAATAGTGCCTGTGTTTTAGCAAAATAAAACAACAAACACATAACTTAGCTACCCAAAAGCAGGGTAAAAGGGAAGCCTTGAACAAAAAATTGTGTTATATTTGTAGAGAGGTTCTTCGATATGGGCTTTGTGGTAAAGTCCCTCGCCTTCAGTAGCCTCAACTGTTAGGTGCACTGGGGGAGACCTGAGTGATAAATAGTCTTTTTTACTTGAAAGTATAGATTTTGAAACGGAAAAATATTTTTATTTTTCGTCAAGCCTGCAAAAGTAAAATTTTGCTGAAAATATATATTTTCAAAGCGAATTCCTGCTTAAAAGGCTTGGGCAAAGTTATAAGAAAAAAAGACAAAGTCAAGTTTTTTTATTCTAAGCGTTTCAAAATCTAGTTTTATTGTTACAAAAGACTAAGATTTTAAAAAAGAGCTCCTATCATTGTTGTGTGATAAGAGACAAGATTTTAAAATCATTCATCTAATATTCTTATGGCTCAACAATGCCTGTGTTTAGTAAAAATAAAACAACAGCACATAACTTAGGCTACCCAAAAGCAGGGCAGTGGTGCTTCGAATGAAAAATTGTGTTATATTTGTAGAGAGGTTCTTCGAGCATGGGTTTTGTGGTAAAAGTCCCTGCCTTCGGGTAGCCCCAACCGTTATAGCCAATGGTAGGACGACCGAACTCAAATAGAATTAATAAAAAAAAATTTATATGAAACCAAGCTGGGCGAAACAAGAGGTGTACAATTACTTTGATGCTTTTCTGCAAAAGAGTATCCTCAATAACGATAGTTACATAACCGAGAATCCGGGCATTTTTACCATTGACAACCTCAATGCTTGTGTAACAGCTTTTGTAGATAATCCGGATACAGGCGACCGCAATTTTGATGCTAAATCAAAAGACCAGTTTTCAAGAACATCAAAAGAGGTTCAGGAAGTATTTGCTCATTTCATTTGGCTTTGGGGTATGCCAGCTTCTGATATGACAAGTTCAGGAAAGAAAGGAACCGTTATAAGATTTTTAGGTGATGATTATAGCGACAAACTCACCAATGTTTTTGTAGATGGTGGTATAGGTTCGGCAGGTCAACGCCACAAACTAAATAAGCCCTTTGAAATATCCTATTTGCTTTTGCTTTTCAGAGATGTAAAGAGCAACCTCCAAGCTAAGAATATCAATGATGTTGCTTCTTTAAAAAAATACATAGAAACACTTTGCAGGGAATTATATTATAACAACGAAACTACCACCGCCACCGCAGACGAAAAACTGAAAAAAGCAGGGAAGGAATTTCTTGCCCTTCACCATATTCTTTTACATCTATGCGACCCTGATAAATACGAGGCGATTGCAGCCCAGAAACACAAGGATGCCATCATCAATACTTTCTTTAGTCTTTTAGATAAAGAGAATACAGAAGGACTTATGGGATGATATAGATGAAAGCATATTGGCTATCCGTAAAAAGCTGGATGAGGTATTTGGCTATGAAGTAAGTTTCTATGATGAAGATATTCAGGATGCCTGGAACTTTGGCGAAAGCAAGGACGATGTTTCAGAAGTTACCTTATTTGAATATAAAAAGGCAATGGTGTTTTATGGTCCTCCGGGCACATCCAAAACACATTCAGCCACCCGATTGGCTGAGTTACTAATTACGAAGCAATATTTCCGCAACAAGCAAAACATCAAAGAGTATTTTGAAAATTCTGACAAGATTTTTGAAGAACACATACACCACCTGCAACTGCACAGTAATTACAATTATGAAGATTTTATTGCCGGTATGCACATTGAAGATAAAAGCAGTGTGGTAAAGCCCGGCTATCTTCTAAATTTAATTGAGAAAATAAAAGCTGATCCACTCCCTCATATTTTAATACTCGATGAAATTAACCGCACAGATATTTCAAGGCTGTTTGGTGAGCTGTTTTCTGCATTAGAGTATCGCAATAAAAAAATAAGACTTTCAATTGGTGATTTAGAAATTGCCCTTCCAGCCAATCTCTATTTCATTGGCACAATGAACGAAATAGACTTTTCACTCGAACGGATTGACTTTGCCCTTCGCAGAAGGTTTTTATGGCAGTTCAAAGGATTTGACAGAGGGATTCTTTGGAACATGATACAGCAAAAGAAAAAGGAATTAGGTATAAATATCAGCGATGCAGATATTGAAACCTTTATCAATCGTTGCGAACGGTTGAATAAAGAAGTTTCGGCCATGCCTGAATTGGGCGAAAACTATCAGGTAGGTCATACATTCTTTGCAGAAGTGGTTGATATATTCAAGTCACTAAAAGGTGTGCATTCAGGTCGCCTCTATTTTTTAAACCAACCGGTAAACATTCTCTGGGAAATCAGCATAAAACCAATCTTACAGGCATTCCTGGGCAATATGGATGCAGATTCTAAAAGAGATAAAATAAACGACTTACAGAAAGTATTGATTAATGGCTGAAACGCTTAAACATATCACAGCTTTTGATTGCTTGCCTTTTGATAATGAAACGGCAACAGCCGATGTATTGCAGGAGTTCATACAATCGCAAAGCAAGAATGTGTTTTGGTTCTCTGCCAATTACAATGCAGATGATGATTCCAAGTTAGCAGAATACGATTATCGTAATAATAATTGGACAGCCGGAAGGTTTGTTGGTGAAGCCATTTTCAACCACAATCAAACAGATTATAAAATAACCATCAAACCAAGATTTGGCGAAAAATTGCTTTTCAGAATGTTGGAAGAGATTTTCAATATTCGGATTACTACATCGGCAAGTCAAACCAGTAAAAGCGTTGATTGGCAACATTACATTAAAAGGATCATTGCATTTATCTGGTTGCAAAAATTAGCCAATGCCAATTTACATGGCGTTCCTAAAACACAGGTAAAAAGAGAATACAAAGGGGCAGCCATCAGAGGCCGTTTAGATGTAAGGCAATCATTGAAGCCTTTGCATCGCAATAATGAAGTAGTTTCAACCTTCCGTGAAAAACATATTGATGAACACATTGCACAAATTATATTTCAGGCTTATCAAATTTTAAAGACAGATTTTGAAATCGGTAAAATCAATATTCCTGATTCTGCAAGGGAAGCCATCAATCAGGTTCACAGCGTGGTTCAAAACAAAATACACATCAGCGAAAGCGATTATAAAAACATTAAGTATAAAGACATTTATTTAAGCTGGAAGCCATTGGTTGATTTATCCTGGGACATTATCAAGCGGAAACAATTCAGCTTAAAACAGGATAAGGCAAAAAAGGGATTCGGCTTTTTTATTGACATGGCCGAAGTATGGGAGCAATATCTCAGAGCCATTCTAAAGAAAAATCTTTCACCTTATGGCTGGCGTTACAGGAACGATAAACAGCTTGCTTACAAAGGCTATTTCTTTCAAAGGGAATTGATACCTGATTTGGTGTTTCAAAAAGAAAACGAAGTTGCTGTGTGGGATGCCAAATACAAACGGATGAAGGGCAGGTATTTTGATGTTGATCGTTCTGATTTTTTCCAGATACATACTTACATCCAGTATCAGTTAAATCATAAAGCCGTAAAAGCAGGTGGTCTGCTTTATCCGATTTCAACCACTCCAAACTTTGACGAATACCAAAGCCCCAACCTGATTAATGAAGATGGGGTAAAAATGAAATTTATCATAGATGGCATTGAATTGGAAGAGATGAATGAACAGGCAAATCCGTTGGAACAAGAGAAGAAATTCATTAATAGAATATTAACATATATAAATAATTGAATATAATGCAAACAGTAACCACAGGCTATAACAGCACCTACCCAAAAGGCGGGATTTCGTGTTCCAAAGACAGATTTGTGGTTAATGAAAGTTTAGTTTTTCAAATCAAGTTTTGTGGTAAAATCCCCGCCCTTCGGGTAGCTGCAAAACGTTATGCGTCACCCTAAGACGACCGACAGTGCTAACATTAAACGAACAGACAAATGAGAAATAAAGCCAACGCTTCAAAAAAACAAAAGAGGTGCAACGCAACCCACAAGCCGACACACGGTTGCACCACATTTGTTTTTTTCCAACCGCACAACTAATAATATGAATCTGAAGGAGACTTTTTCTGCGTACGACCTAACCCCAGGACAAACAACACTTATTGACGAGTTGGAAAAGTTTCTTGCCGACAACTCAACCTGTTTTTTGCTAAAAGGTTACGCAGGAACAGGAAAAACTTTTATGATGAAAGGACTTACAGACTTTCTTTCTGCAAATAAAAGAAGTTTCAGAATTTCTGCACCGACTGGAAGAGCCGCTAAGGTAATTTCACAAAAGACAAAACATAAGGCATACACAATTCATAAATCAATTTATTCAAGTAAAGACTTGCAAGAATTTAAAGTAAAAGAAGAAGACGGAACAGAAACTTACAAATTCTACTACGACTTAAAGAACAATGAAGACCCTGCAAACACAGTTTATATAATTGATGAGTCGTCAATGCTCTCTAATGTTTATTCAGAAGGAGAATTCTTTAGGTTTGGTTCAGGTTATTTATTAAGAGATTTAATCAAGTATATCAATTTTGACAACAACGACCACAACAAAAAAATAATTTTCATTGGCGACAATGCACAGCTGCCGCCAGTCAATATGAATTTTTCACCAGCATTAGATGGTAATTATTTAAAGGAAAATTGCAACATTGAATCAAAGGAGTTTGAGCTTACAGAAGTAGTTAGACAAAAAGCGGACAGCGGAATATTGCACAACGCAACCAAAATCCGTGAATCATTAAAAGCTAATCTTTTCAATCAACTTGATATTGAAACAAATTTCAAAGACATAAACGAAACGAAGCACCAAGAACTTCTTTCAAAATATTTACAAGCCTGCAACAACAGCATTGATGACGAAACAATTATTGTGGCTTATTCCAACTCATCGGTAAAAGAATATAATGACTTTGTGAGAAACCATTTTTTTCCGAACCAACAATATCTTACAGTTGGTGACAAAGTAATTTTAGTTAGCAATAATTACAATCATCAGAAAATGGAATTGCTCAATGGTGATTTTGGCTTTGTAAAACAAGTATCGCCATTAAATGAAAGCAGAGTAATTAAACTAAAAAGAAAAAACAGAGTTGGAAAGACAATTGAAATTGATGTTCGCTTGACTTTTCGGAAATGTAATGATTGCTTTTACAGACGAAGAACAAAACAAGCAAGACATTGAATGCAAAATAATTGAGAATCTACTCTATTCTCATAATCGTGATTTAAGTTCAGACGAGTTGAAAGCTATTTACATTGATTTCAAAATTCGTAACGCTTCTTTGAAAGCAGGAACAAAAGAGTTTAAGGATGCTTTGAGAGCAGACCCTTACTTCAATGCATTAAGAATAAAATTTGGCTATGCTGTAACTTGTCACAAGGCACAAGGCGGTGAATGGAAAAACACTTTTCTAAATTGCAAAACGTCAATGGGCTATTTCAATTCAAGTTATTTCCGCTGGCTTTACACTGGAATTACAAGGGCAAAAGAAAATCTGTTTACAATTGACGAACCTCATTTTAAAATTGGAAGTAACCTTCAACCGCCAAGAATTGAAAATATTGTACCCCGACAAGACATACTTGTATTGAGTGATGAAATATTAGAGATGGAAATACCTTTTGACTTTCCAAATCAAACTCCATTTTTAAGAAATATATTTCTTGCTGTAAACGATATTCTAAAGGATGCGAACTTGAAGATTAACTCAATCAAGCACACAAGTTATTTGGAGCATTACTCATTTTCACAAGGAAGTGAAAATGTAATTTTTAAAATCCATTTCAACAATCAAAATAAAATTACAAGAATTGAAAAGCCAACAAACTCTACAATGCTTGTAGAATTAATTTATGCAGCATTAACACAATTAGAAAACAAGGCAATCATTTTACCCGAAGAAACATCAACTGAATCAGAAAACGAAAAAGTCTTTGAATTTGACACACCATTTCTGAAAGAATTTTACGAAAACTTGTCTTTAAAACTGAATGGAAGCGGTATTGTAATTGGTGATATAGAACATAAACAATACCACGAAATTTATGTGTTTCAGAAAAATGGTTTTACCGCAACTTATAAATTCCATTATAACGGTCAGGGAAGATTTGGGAGGTTTGAAATAATTCAGAATAGAACAACAGGCTTAACTGATGAAATTAATGATCTTCTAAAATAAATACAAATGGATTCTAAAACTGTTTTCGCACTTAGAAATGAAGCTAAAAATTTAGAAGGAATTTCAAAACTCAATAAATTAACTGAGGCATTAAATCTTGCACAAAGATTATTTTCAGCCGAACCTTATGATGAATGGATTCAAAAAGCATTTGCGTACACTCTAATTGATTTAAGCAAATACTACATCGCTACCAAAAACATAAAGCAAGCTGGTGTTTATTTTAATCAGCTACTTTCAATCGACTTTCAGGAGATTGACGAAATAATAGAAAATCAAAAGAATTTCCTTCGACCCAAAATTGATACTAATTATTCAGAAGTTCAAAAAGCGGAAGAATTAAGCAAAAACGGAAATAACAAAGACGCTTTAACGATTTTCAAAAAATTAATTTCTGAAAATAAGCTTACAGAGTTACATCACGAATCATACGGTTGGATAATTTATAGATATATTAAAGCCGAAGAAAACAATCTTTCATCAGTTGAGGTGAGAACGTTTTTTAGAGATTATATGAACCTAAAGAATGAAAGACCCTCAATGCTTCATTCTATGATTTTAAATTTCGCTTTAAACTATTCAAAAACACACAGCGACTTTAAATTTTACAACTTTTTACTTTTGTGGAATCCAGACAATTTTCGGCACGAAGATTTGCACAATGGATTTAAAGACGGAAAGGATATTCTTTCGCTCATTTCACGCATTTGCAGGGAGTTTGTAAACTCAAACACCGAAATAAACATTGAAGAATTTTTAAGCAAAATCCCACTTAATAATGAAACCATTTTAGACTTTTTCAGAGAAACCATTTTTTGGAACATTTTAAATGCTCACAAGGAAAATAAATTTTCTGAATTGTGGAGTTTGTTTGAGCAATACAATACCACCTATTCCAAACTCGGGCAATCAAAATGGCATTCCGAAATTTTAAATCTCGCTGAAAGATTTATGAAAGAAAATGACGAATGGCGTTTTCTTGGCTTTTTCAAAATTTGGAATCCCGAGAATTTAAGGAATGACGATTGGAAAGAAATAAAAAAAGACGAGAATACATACAAACCATTAGCAACAAAGGCAATTAAAAAGGCTTTTGAAGTTCTGAAAACACAACCATCTGAACAAGATTTATCTTGGCTTATCAAACCATACGAAACTGCAATAAAATTATTCCCTGAAGATGAATGGTTATTGAGAGAAAAAGCCTTGCTTCATTTTAAGAACAACGAATTAGATTTAGCAATCAAAATATACAAACAACTTGTCTTGGAACTTGCAGACAAGCATTATGTATGGCAGGAGTTTTCAGAATGTATTGATTCCGATAATTCATTAAAAATTGGAATGCTGTCAAAAGCATTGAGTTTAGAAAAAAACGAAGACTTTTTAGGCGACATTCATTTAGATTTAGCAAAGTTACTAATTGACGAGAATTTATTAGAAAATGCACTTTTAGAACTTGAAGCATACAAGAAACATAGAGAATTAAAAGGTTGGAAATTGTCGCCACTTTATGAAGACTTTTCTAAAAAAACAAGTGCAGTTAAACAAAGTTTAACTGACAATCGGGAACTATACAAAAAATTTAGCCCTTTTGCTGAAAACTTTGCATACGCTGATTTTGATTGGACAGAAGTTGTATTAGCTGACAAATGGAAAGACGACAAAGGAAAAGAACGTTTGACTTTTACGGATGGGAAAACAATAGAGTTTGTAATTAGTAAGAATCGTTTTGAAGTCTTGAAACAATCAGAATTAGGACAAATTTTAAAGTTCAAACTTCACAAGCAAGAAATTAAAAAAGAAGTTGAAGCAAAGTTCGCTTGGCTTGGCAAAACTGTTGTTATAGAATACAAGCATATTCCGCTTGTTGGTGAGAAATCAGAAAAGAAACACTGGGACATTTTAGAAGATACTTTTGCTATTGTTGATTACATCAACAAAGAAAAAAACATTATTCACGCAATTACAACGGAAAACAAAGAAGTCTTTTTCCCTCAAATTAAACCTGAACTACAAATTGGAGATTTTGTAACAGCCAAAAGTTACATCAAAAAAGTAAAAGACGAAAACAGAACAGAACTGCGACAAATTCAGAAAATTGACAAAGATTCTGTTATATCAAAATTCCAAACACAAATTGCTATTGTTGATGGAGTGAACGAACAAAAACAATTATTTCACTTTATAATTTCATCCAAGTTACAAGGAATAGTTAAATACATAGAAACTAACCTTAGACCAAACGAAGGTGATTTTGTAAAACTTTCATTTGCTACTAAAACAGACAAAGACAAAAAATTGCGAGTGAAAATATTGTCTATTGAGAAAACAGAAGAAGTAAATCCAAACTTACGAAAAGACATTACAGGCTTAATGGAAATGAAGTATAAAAACTATGATGAAGACAATCCTGACTTTGCGTTTATTGGTGATTATTATGTTCCAAAATATTTATTAGAAAAACACAATATTAAAGACGATTGCCGAGTAAAGGCAAGAGCAATTTATGCAGGTGACAAATGGAAAGTAACAGAAATTGAAAAAATATAATGCCAACACATTTGGTGGCACATTTGCAATTCACACAAGCAAACACACAAGCCAAAATTGCAAAAGAGCCACCAAGCAAACGCACTAAGACAGACCAAAATGGAAAGACAACTATACGACAGAAAAGAAGGGCGAAGGCATAACAGGCGTTTGGCAAAAGTGGCGGTTCAGTGCTCCGCAGACACATTTGTGGTTAATCAAACATTGGTTATCCGCATCAACATTTGTGGTGAAAATCGCCACCTTCGCCAAGCGCCAAAACGTTATGCCTCACCCTAAAAGACGACACGACCGACAATAAACGAACAGAAAAATGAAAGACAAAATGCCAACGCTTCTGCAAAATCAAAAGAGCTGCAACCAACCGCACAAAGCCAAAGCTTTGCAGCACATTTGCTTTTGCCCCAACGCTTAAAGACAATTGAAATATGTTAGATCAATCCTTTTCAGCAGAAAATTTAAGAAAAATTCTTGATTACGAGAATAGGAAAGGCGTGTATCTTGAAGGAGAGTATTTTCTTGACATTGGAAAAGTAACCGAGGAAATTAAAAAGTGTAATACAGAAATCAGAGAAAAAAAGCACAAAGTATCAGCAGAAGAATTTGAAATTTTCAGAAAAGAAATCAACGAGAAGAAAGAAAAGCTGAAAGAAAAAAAAGAAGAACAACTAACAATTGAACTACAAAAAATCAGCGACATTGTAGTAAATGATAAGTTTAGAATCAAGCTAACAAAAGATGAAGACATCTCTGACAAGCCCGTTTATAAGATTGAGAAGAAACCTGAATACTTTTTTGCATTAAAGCAAATACAATATAATTTCAGAAAGCTTTACAAAGTAAAACAAGCAAACAGGTTTGCTATTGTGAGCCAAATAAAAGGATTGTTAGACGATAATTTTCCGAAATATGTTATCAGAACAGACGTACAGGAATTTTACGAAAGCATTCCTCACGATATACTATTACAAAAACTCAACGAGGAAAACTTATTGACTTTCTATTCCAAGAAAATTCTTTTTCAAATTCTCAATGAGTATAAAAGATTATCAGGCAGCGACAAAGGATTACCAAGAGGAGTTGGCGTGAGTGCATACTTAGCCGAGTTGTATATGCGTGATATTGACAAACAAATAAAATCACTTCCGACAGTAAGCTATTACGCAAGGTATGTAGACGACATCATTATTGTCTTTACTCCTATTTCAACCAAAGACAGCCGAGATTATTTAGTGGAAATTGACAAAATAATCGAAACGAAATATTCTCTTGCAAGAAACAAAGTCAAAACCAAAACCTTTGATTTAGTTGATACTCCAACATCTTGCAACCTTGAATATTTAGGTTATCAATTTCAGTTTGGTAATGGTTCTATTAAGTTGAAATTGACAGCCAACAAAATAGCCAGATACAAACACAGAATTGATTTAGTTATTGACTCTTATCTTAACTATGCTAAAGTAAACGAGAAGAAAGCGAGAAAGATTTTAGTCAAGCGGTTAAAATTCTTGACAGGAAATACAAGATTGCTAAACAACAAAAAAAATATTTTGGTTGGTGTCTTCTATTCAAACAATCTGCTTACGGACAGTTCGGATTTCAAAGGTTTGGACAGTTATCTAACCCACAAAATACTATCGCAGATTTCAGTGGTTCATCTTCAAACACGATTAGCCAAGTATAAATTTCAAGAAGGGTTTGCGTCAAAAAGGTTTTCCGCCTTTACAACAAATGAATTATCAGACATACTTGAAATTTGGAAAACAGAATAGAGAATGAAAAGAAATAAAAGACCTATAAAGTATAAAAAGGAAAGAGTTGTTCTCTCTGATGTTTTGCCATTTGAGATACCAGTTACTTTTTCCAACAGGCACTTTTATGACTTTCTAATAAAGAACAAAGTTGAATTAGCGGGCAACAAAATTATGGACAAAAATGAAAATACTTTAAATACAATAATTAAACTCCTTTTGATTTCAGAGATAAAATAGTTAGCACAAATGAAATTGAATCAACAAGAAGTGGGAATTAAAAACCATTCCTTTCAATTACAAAATATCCCACAAGGAAAATGATTTCAGAGAATTGACAATTGTTCATCCAAAAAATCAACTTGCATTGATTGAATTCTACGAAGCAAACAAGCAATTGATTTTACACTATTGCAGTTTAAGTCCTTTCTCAATTAGGAGAGCAGATAAGGTTGCAAAGTTTATTTTTCACAAGGATAAAACACACAAGGACAAACTATCTAAAAACCAAGATTACGAGACAGTTGAAGAATACGACAAGGAATATGAGAGCTTGAAAACCTTTTTTGTTTATAAGAATTACAGCAACATTCACAAGTTCTATGAATCATACAAGTATCATCGTTGTGAAAAAAAATACAACAAACTTTTCAAGTTTGATATTTCAAAATGCTTTGACAGTATTTACTCTCATTCTATTTCATGGGCATTGCTCAACAAAGAAATGGTTAAAGACACTTTAGGTTCAACCCGTTCTTCCAATGATACCTTTGGAGGAAAGTTTGACACCATAATGCAAAACCTAAATTATGGAGAAACGAACGGCATTGTGATTGGACCTGAATTCTCCCGAATCTTTGCCGAACTTATACTTCAAAGAATTGACCGTAATGTTGAGACTGTTTTGAGAGAAAAGGAAGATTTAAAACACAAAGTTGACTATGAAATTTTTCGTTATGTAGATGACTTCTTTGTTTTTTACAACACCGAAAGCACAAAGGATAAAATTCTAAAGCATTTTCGTTTGCAATTAAAGGACTACAAACTTTACTTGAATGATGCAAAAACAATTTTGTATGAAAAACCAATCATTACTGAGATAACTATTGCTAAACAGAAAATTACAGAACTGCTAAACAAGTATCTCACATACAAAATTGACGAAGAAGAAAATGGTAAAAGAGAAATTGCCAATGAGGAAGCAACAGAAGACGGTAATGAAAGGTCGGGTTCAATTTATGTGAGTTCAAACAAACTCATCACAAAATTCAAAACCATAATCAAAGAAACAGGGATTGATTACAAAGACATTTTTAATTATACACTTTCACTTATTGAAAGGAAGATTGCTAAAATCTTAAAGGACTATCAAGAACTTGAGAGGAAAAAGAATTCGGAGAAAGCATTTACAAAAGCCATACTTGAGATTTTAGATTTTACTTTCTTTCTCTATTCAGTTTCACCAAGAGTAAACACAACAATTAAGCTTTGCCGAATATTAAGGCGATTAACAGAGTTTCTAAGTGAGAAGGACAATATAAATATTGACTTTAAACATTTGGCTTTCAAAAAAATTTACGACAACATTTATTTCACACTTCAAAAAAACAAATCATTAGAACATACACAAGTTGAAACATTGTATTTGCTAATTGCTTTGGGAGAGCTTGGGCAAAGAGTATTGGTTAGACGCTGATGTTTTAAGACAATATTTTTGCATTGACAAAGAAAGGGAAAGTGGGGCATTGTTTTACAAAGGTTCTCTTAACTACTTTGCAATTATCGTTTTACTGTTTTATATGAAGGACAAAAAGCGGTATTCATTATTGCGTACATTTTTGCAAGACCACATTCATATGAGATTCAATGAAGTCAGCAAAGAGAATATCGGAAAATCTTCGGAGTTAGTCTATTTACTTTTGACATACTGACTTGCCCATATTTAGACATAACCTATAAACAAGAAATGCTAACTTTGCACGGTGTGGACAGACCAGCTTTACAAGAAGAAATAATTAATACAAGGAAACATTGGTTCACAAAATGGACTGACTTTGATTTCGGAAAGAACTTGATGCGAAACATAGTCAGGAAGTTTATTAAAGATATTATGCACCGTCTAAAATAAATTCACACACAAGCATAGTTTTCGTTTTTCAGATACAATGAAAGTGAAACACGGAAGCAAGGACAGGCTGCTTCTTTTTAAATTAGTTGCCAACGCTTTTGGTTGCACATTTGCATTTTTGCCAACGCTCAAACCCAAACAAAAAATGCAAAAGAGCCACCAAGCAAACGCACCCAAACAGACACGAAATGACGACAAAACAGACGACAGAAAAAGAAGGGCGAAGGCATAACATCACCTATACGCAAGCAGGGGTTTCGTGCTTCGTAGGACAGGAAAGTGCTAAATTTAAAGTTCAGTTCTTCGTAGGAAGTTCAGTGGTTAAAATCCCTGCCTGCGTATAGCTGAGAACCGTTATAGCCAATTTTATGAACGACACACTTAATGACTTTAAAGTAACTGATAGACAAACTTTTATTAAGTTCCTTGACTTATTCCACAAAGACTTTTAGAAAAATCATAAAAGCTGGGAAAATAAAACTTTGCCTGACTTTTTGGAGCTTTAAGTACATATACAAAAGACATTCAAGGTTACTATGACAATATGAAACTAAATGTGAATGCTGACAAACCAAACTGGCAGACTTTTGCGGACATCTTTAAAGGTGCGACTTTATATGAATAATATTGATAGAATACACGTATACTTCGTTTTCTCTTTGACACTTATATTATTTATCAATGGTTGTTCGTTATTTGAGCAAAATGACTTTTATAATTTCTAAAGTTATTTCAAATAATACAAAGGAGCAGGTTTTTATGACGTTTATCAAACAGGACTGGATAATTATAGATTTGAATTTAAATCTGCAAACAACTCAGACACAATTAAATTGTTTGAGTATTATCTAAATGACGCTGCTATACAGCAATGAGATTTACTAATATGCAGACATATGACACGCTGTCTATTTCAACTAATTTTCCAACTAATAAATTGATTAGTATGACAAAACTTGGAACAATTGTTATCTTAAAACATGAATAAAAAAACTGGCTATAACAAAAAATTGGCACTAGTTGTGGTAGATTTGGTAATTTAAGTTTTGTGTATTATATTTAATTCGTAAATAAGTTTTGGTTGGTGCTAAACTTGCGCACAACCAGCGTCAATTTCAACCGTTATAGCCAATGGTAGGAAGACCGACAACTAACAGTGAAACGAAAAATAAATTTAGAATACAATGTTTGACGAACTAAACAAATACAAACAAAACGACCACTTCTTTTTTAAGCCAACAGACAACTTAGGAAAAGTTTGTAACGCACCGACAGACAAAAGTGGAGTTTATGTTATTCATGCTCTTAAAGGTGGTCGAGTGGAATTAATTTACATCGGACGTTCAGGAAGTTAAATCAGACGGCTCACTTTTCATTCGCAAGGCTGGACTTGGCGGACTTAAAGATAGGCTTGTAAACGGAAAACAATTTGGAGAAGCAAGACGAAATTCTTGGAAACAAAAAATGGTTGATGAAAAAATCGAAGCTTTAGACATTTACTGGTATGCAACGCACAACGAAAAATTTATCGACTGCCCAAGAATTTTAGAAAACAAGTTGTTACAAAAACATTTGGACATTTACGGAAGACTTCCAAAATGGAACAATGAGTTATAATCATAAAGCAATTAAACAATGACAATAAAAGAAGCAATTTTAAAAAGCCTAGACGAGATTAACGACTTAACAACATATATGGACGTTCACAACCATATTGTAAAAAACAGCTATTACGACTTTGGTACAGCTAAAACTCCAGCTTCTACAATTTCCGCATTGCTTGGCGACTTTATTCGTAACGGAGACACGAGAAAAAGAATAAAGCAGGAAGGTGGAATATATGCTTACTACTTGACAAAAAAGCGAGAAAACATAGGCATTGAAGTTTTAAGCGGTGAAACCGAAACAAAAATTACAAAGTTGTAAAAGGCTACCAAAGGTAAAATCATTTGAAGAAAGAGATTTACACAAACTGTTAAGTAGTTATTTAAAAAATTCAGGCACTTACTCGAAGACAATATTTCACGAACAATCAAACGGCAAGGACAACAACCAAATTTGGACACACCCAGATATGGTTGGCATCAAGTTCTTGAACTTACAGACAAAAGCCAGCCAGAACTTTTGAAATCAATAAATCAGGTTGACACTTTTAAAATGAGTTCATACGAATTGAAAAGGAAATAAACAGCGACAGTGAACTAAAAAAGCTTTTTTCAAGCAGTTTCAAATTCAAGTTGGTCAAACTATGGCTATTTGGTAGCTTTTGAGTTCAGCGACAGTTTAAATGAAGAAATGGCAAGACTTAATCAATCATTTGGAATTGGGATAATTGAACTGAACGCTAACCCATATCAAAGCAAAATACTTTTTCCTGCCGCTTATCGAGACTTAGACTTTAAGACTATAGACAAGCTATGTAAAATGAATAGCGAGTTTAATAAGTTCATCGAGCAGACTGAAAAACTTTTGACCTTAACAGATGAACGATATTATAAATCAATAGAAAAAGAGTTAGACGAGTTTTGTGACGACTATTTCGCAAACGACACAGAAGTGGAAAAATATAACAGCGACAAAAACACCGACAGACCAAGAATGACAAGAACCACTGGCTATAACAGCAGCTACAAAAAATTGGCGGTTCAGTGCTCCGCAGACAGTTTAGTGGCAGCCGCAAGTTTGGTTCTCCGCATGAACATTTGTGGTAAAAATCGCCAACTTCTTGTAGCTGCAAAACGTTATAGCCAATGCTTAAAGACAGAAGGATGAACATAGAACGACAGGCGAAAATGCCAACCGCACATTCAAGCACATTTGGTTGCCCCATCCCACGGGCAATCGCTTCACAACCAAAAGAGCTTGAATTTTGCCAACGCACTAATTGACAATTATGGAATTAACAGAGAAACTTTTAACAGAACTACAAAGACGGCTGAAAATTGGGAATCGCAGAGGCGTTCATTTAAACGCTATACCTGCAAATTCAAGATATAAGTTCGACTTAAATAGACTTTCTCATATTGACAAAAACCTGCCCGACAATTTCTTAAAAGCATTACTTTCAGAATTACCGCTAAAGTTTAGAATTAGTTGGAAAGACAATGTGCCTGACCTTAACTCACTTTTTGAGGAAGACCAATCACAATTGGTAAGAATTACAAAAGCATTTGAAAATCTTATCAATCAGACCGAAGCAATTGAATCTGAAAAAGGTATAAATACTTTCGGCTTTGGCTTTCCAATTTTAGCAAGACGAGACAGAGCAGATAACAAATTGACCGTTGCTCCTATTCTGATTTGGTCATTACGAATCAAAAGAACAAAAGAGTTCAACACTTGGGAAATACTACGAAATGAAGAAGACCCAATTTACATAAACGAAGTATTAATAAACCATTTACAAAGTGATGCAAATATTGAGATAGAACAAATCCCAAGCGACATGCTTGACGATGGACTAATCAATAAAAACGAACTTATAGAAATTTGCTCAAATTTAATCAGAGCAATCAATACAACATCGCCAGACGATTTAGAAGAAACATTTAAAAAGAAACTTGATAAAATTACTTCTATTGGGGACAAAGCCCATTATGATAAACTCCACATTTTACATTCCTTGGAAGCAACAAGAAACATTTTGATTCAAGGTCCTCCAGGAACAGGAAAAAGTCAAACGCTTACAGCGGTTCTTATTAATGCACTTGAAAACAATAAGAAAACAATTGTAGTATGTGAAAAAAGGACAGCACTTGAGGTTTTACACAATGCACTTATAGAAAAAGGGTTGAATTATCATTGTGTCTTGGTTCGAGACATTGTAAAAGACCGAAAAACGGTTGTTGATTCTGTTAGAGACCGAGTTGACAACTCTGAATATAAAAGATACCGATACAACTATTCAAAAGAATCTTTGGATAACTTAATTCAAAAAGCCAAAGGTTTAATCACCAATATAAATAACAAGCATCAAAAACTTGATAAAAAACTAATTGGTAATAAATCTTGGTCTGACGTTGTTGGAAATTTATTAACTGAAATAAAGGGCAACACAGACGATAGTAATTTTAATATTGAAAAGAACTTGTTCGATTATTCAACACAGGAATTAAATACTTTACTTGACCTTGTTCAAAAGGGTCAAATACTTTACACAGATTTCTTACCAATAGAATCAACATCTTTCATCAATTCCTTAAAGCTGGTTGGCGACAATCCGTATCTAATTGAGCAGAGTATAAATGATGACTTCGATGTTTATTCAAAACAACTTGAACAAATAAAACTTCTTTTAGAAGCAAACAGAAGTGAATATATAAGTTTAAGAAAATCCGAACTAAAAAATCAAATTGCCTCAATTGACAACCATATTGAAATTGCAATAGCAAAGGAAAATGAATTGAGTGGTTTGGTTTCAATTGCTAAAGATGATTTCGACAATTTTAGAAATATTGAATTTACTCAACAGCTTGAAAACATAACTCAAATTCTGTCTCAAATTGACACCATTTTCAGTAACAACAAAAATAATCCTGACCTAACAAATAGTGACAAAGTCAATGGTTTTGGCTATAAAGTTTTATCAGTTTTTTCCAAAAGCAAGAAACAAACTATTGCTGACCACATTGAATTACAAAGCAACTCTGACAAACTTGAAGAGTGTTTGAAACCCTCAAAAGATTTTAAAACACTACATTTTAGTGGAAGTTTGGAAGCAAAGAAAAATTCCTTACTGACAATAAAAACTGAAATAACAAATATCAAAAACAGTTTTAGAGACAAAATTGAAAACGAGTTTTCGTTATTCAATCTTAATTCTGTATTAGACATAAGTGATAGTGGCAACCTTCTTCACGCTATTCAATCGGTAATAAACGATTCAAATAATTCCGAAGCATTCAGAACAAAACTTCAGTTAATTCAAACCACGTTCAAAAATTACTTGTCTGAAACAAATTCATTATTTCAAGCACTTTCAAAGGAATTAGCAGAAAACAAGGACATTAAACTGAACCACACATTTGATAAGCCTTTCCCAGAGAATAAGGAAACTGTGTCAGAATTGAAAGCAAAAATTGAATTGATTAAAACAGATTTTGATTCTAAAATTCAAAATGAATTTCAACAAATAAGTTTGCTAAAAGCAAATCCAAACGAAATTGAAATTAAGAGCCTTCCAATACTTCAAGAAAAAGTAAATGCTTTAGCCGACAAAATAAAAGGCGATAGTTGGACGGTTGAAAAAGTGAAATTCACGGAATTTTACAAATTTATTTCAGACATCGAAACGCTTGTCCGAAAGAAAATCGAATACTTTAAAGCAGACAAAGATTTATTCACAATAGAATTTAAGTGGTTTCAGTTTTATAATGGCTTGTCAGAAATAAACAAAACAATTGTCAATGAATTAAAACCAAAAAGCAATTGGAGAAAATCATTTTTGGTATTCTATCTAAATTCAATGCTTGTAAATTCTGCAAACTTGGATTTACCCACAAATGATGATGAACACAAGGAACTTGAGAATACACTAAACGGAGTTGAAAAGGAACAACTGAAATTCATTAAGGAGTTTTGGTTTTCAAAACAGATTGATTCAACAAGAGAATTTGAACAGAAAAACGTAAACCTTTCAGTTGAGAATTTATACAACAAGCGAAGTAGTAATCGCTTCAAAAGACTCTCATTAAGGCAAATTGTTCAGTATGACGCAAATCTTTTTACTAACTTTTTTCCCATAATTTTGACTTCGCCTGATGTAGCAAGTAATTTGTTCAAAGGGATGAACGGTTATTTCGACATTGTAATGTTTGACGAAGCCAGTCAATTACGACTTGAAGACAACCTGCCAGCAATTTTGAAAGGAAAGCAAATCATTATTGCCGGAGACGAACATCAAATGCCACCATCAAATTATTTTAGCAAAGTTTTTGACGGAGCAGTTGAGGATGAAGAAGATTTAGAAGAAGAAAATGAAATTGTTGTTGACAAGGACAATATTCTTTTGTCTTGTGAATCTTTGCTTGATTTTGGATCTGAATTAAATTTTCAAAGAAAACACTTGGACTTTCACTATCGTTCAAGACATCCATTTTTAATTGACTTTTCAAATTATGCCTTTTACAATCAAAGGCTAAAACCGTTGCCAAACAACTTTGATTATGTTCCAATAAAATATATTCAAGTAAATGGAACATTTTCAGAGCATACAAATGAAGCAGAAGCTGAAATGGTTTTATCAATAATTGACAAAAACATTAACAGATTACCAAATGGAGAATATCCGACCATTGGAATTGCAACATTTAATATTGCTCAACGAAATTTGATTAAGAGCAAAATATTAGAAAGACAAAAGTTCTCAAAATTCGAGGAGTTCAATACCAAAATTCAAGAGTTAGAAGAAAATGGAATGTTTATAAAAAACTTGGAAAATATTCAAGGCGATGAAAGAGATGTTATAATTCTTTCTACAACTTATGGAATCGGTAAAGACAGGAAATTTGCACGAAGATTTGGTCCAATAAATCATTCCAAAGGATACAAGCTATTAAACGTAATTATTACACGAGCAAAGTTTAAAGTTTATTGCTGTTCTTCTATCCCAGAGCAAGTCTTTATGAACTATAAAGAATTCTTGACTACAGAAGGTTCAAATAATAAGAGAGCAGTTCTATATGCATATTTAGCCTATTGTAAAGCAGTAAGTGAGTCTAATAATGAATTGCGTTTATCAGTTTTAACAACACTTGCCGAGAATACAACAAAGAGTGCAGGTTTTGATTCTTTCAAAGGAGGAGATTTAGAATCGCCTTTTGAAGAAGAAGTTTACCAAAGTTTAGCCGACCATTTAGGAACTGAAAAGTTAATTCCTCAATTACAGTTTGCAGGATTTAGAATTGATATTGTTTATGACCCAAAAGTAGTTGGAGTGCCTAAAGTTGCTATTGAATGTGACGGAGCAAAGTATCATTCGAGTCGTGAAGCATATTTATATGACAGACACAGACAAAAAATATTAGAGAATCACGGTTTCGTATTTCATAGAATTTGGAGCACAAATTGGTGGCGTAATTCAAGTAGAGAAACAACAAAACTTGTTGACTTTATTAAACAAATTGAATCAACAACAAATCCCAATTACAGAGATCATTCTCATACTGCCTTTGCATTTACGAACGACATTGTAATCATTGAGGACTATGTTTCGCAGACATCTTTCATCGATATTGAAAAGGACAATGAAACAATACAGGCAATTGAAAAAGTTACTCCCGTTCAGACCAAGATTTTACAGACGAAGTAAAACTTGACAGTAAAGTGAAAGTAAAATATGTAAATAATGGCAAGGACATTAGCATTCATATTGTATCAACGGAGAATAACAAAAACGACAAGTCAGATGGTATTCAAAAGGTTTATTACAAATCACCTTTAGCCCATTCTTTACTTGGACAAAAAGTTGGCGACATTGTTAAAATCGGCAACCTTGACAATTTTGTGGAAATATTAAAAATAACGAACTAATGCCGACACTTCGCAGTCATACACATTTGCAAGCCACACAAGCCATCACACAAACCAAAGCTTGCAAAAGAGTATGCCTGCCCAA
>JADIYW010000033.1 GCA_016705125.1 Bacteroidota bacterium | reverse complement strand
TTTCTATACAATTACTTAACGCAAAAGTTTCCATATTGCCTATTGTAAAAGAAAAAAAGGATTACCTTGCACTCGCTTTGGAAAGAGAGCGAAAAAAGTTCTAAAACGCTATACAACGAAAAACATTTTTATTTTTTTGTTGAAATAGTTAGCGAATTAGAAAAAGGATTGCCTTTGCAGTCCCATCGAAAAAAAGGGGTTATTGAAAGATAGCAAAAAGTGGAGGTGAGAATTAAGTTCTTTGAATTGTTGGGAAACAAAGTGAGTACAAGATTATCGAAGATAAGTATTAAATACTCAAAGCCTTTTAATAAAATATAATACAATGGAGAGTTTGATCGCAACCAGGATGAACCTTTAGCAACAAGACTTATCATTACAAGTCCAGACGGGATTTAGGAGCTTTGCTTCAATGAAATTGGCGCACGGGTAGTGCTGCATACTGAAATCTACCTTGTGTACAGGGGATAGCCTTGGGAAACTGAGGAGGAATAATACCCCATGGTTTTAATTTGTCATTTTGATAGATTAAATAAAGCTGAGGGCGGTACAAGATGAGTGTGCGGATGATTGGTAATTGGTAAGGGTAACATTGCCCACCAAATACCGACGATCAATAGCTGGCGTGAGCGCGACCAGCCACACTGGAACGCAGAGACACGGTGTGGAGACTCCTGCAGGAGGCAGCGGTAGAATATTGGACAATGGGCGGAAGCCTGATCCACCCACGCCATGCCGCGTGGAGGATTAAGGCGCTCTGGGTTGCCTTAAACTCCTTTTATCTGGGAAGAAAAAACCATTCCGACTTGTCAGAACATCCGACCGTCTCAAGAGGAATAAGCACCGCTAACTCCGTGCCAGCAGCCTTATTGGCTGGAGAATTGCAAGCGTTATCCGGATTTTTCTGGGTTTTAAAGGGTGCGTGAGGCGGACTTATAAGTCAGTGGTGAAAGCTCGGAGCTTAACTCCCGGAACTGCCATTGATACTGTTAGTCTTGAATTTGGTAGAGGTAGGCGGAATGTAACGCGTGGCGGTGAAATGCCTAGATAGGTGTTACAGAACACCGATTGCGAAGGACAAGCTTGCTTATGCCAATATTGACGCTGAGGCACGGAAGCGTAGGTAGCGAACAGGATTAGATACGCAGTGATCCACGCCCTAAACGATGATTACTCGACATTAGCGATATACAGTTGGTGTCTGCCGAAAGCGTTAAGTAATCCATATAGGGGAGTACGTTCGCAGAATGAAACTCAAAGAATTGACGGGGGTCCGCACAAGCGGTGGAGCATGTGGTTTAATTCGATGATACGCGAGGAACCTTACCAAGATTAGAATGTTTTAGGACAGTTGCTGAAAGGTGATTTTCTCTTCGGAGACCTATTGCAAGGTGCTGCATGGTTGTCGTCAGCTCGTGCCGTGAGGTGTTGGGTTAAGTCCCCGCAACGAGCGCAACCTCATCTTTAGTTGCCAGCATGTTATGATGGGGACTCCTAAAGAAACTGCCTGCGTAAGGGTGAGGAAGGGGGGATGACGTCAAATCATCATGGCCTTTATGTCTTGGGCTACACGTGCTACAATGGCTGGTACAGAGGGTCGCCACACCGCGAGGTGGAGCCAATCTCATAAAGCCGGCCTCAGTTCGGATTGAGTCTGCAACTCGACTCCATGAAGTTGGAATCGCTAGTAATCGCGTATCAGCAATGACGCGGTGAATACGTTCCGGACCTTGTACACACCGCCCGTCAAGCCATGGGAGTTGGGTGTACCTTAAGACGATGACCGTAAGGAGTTGTCCAAGGTAAAACCGATGACTGGGGCTAAGTCGTAACAAGGTAGCCGTACCGGAAGGTGCGGCTGGAATACCTCCTTTTTAGAGTGATACTTATTAGATAATTTTGTACTTTGTTTTCCTTAAATATATACTTACCATACCTAAACTAAGGTTAGCGTTCTATTGCAACTGAAAGGTCAGTAAACTATCAGTGAGAAAGGACGAAAATATAGTCCCATAGCTCAGCTGGTTAGAGCGCTACACTGATAATGTAGAGGTCGGCAGTTCAAGTCTGCCTGGGACTACCAGATAACGAATTGGATAAAATCTGGGGGATTAGCTCAGCTGGCTAGAGCATCTGCCTTGCACGCAGAGGGTCAACGGTTCGACTCCGTTATCCTCCACCAGGTTTTTGGCAAAGGAAAAAAGAGAAAGGCTATTGCATCCCGATTTACATCGGGAGGGTCAACGGTTCGACTCCGTTATCCTCCACCATATATTGATAGCCGAGGGGAAAGGATGGTAGTAAAAAAAAGTAAATACTAGAAAAATAGCTCAAAGGCAGAGCGTCTCGAAATATCGAGAAGGTAAATGGTTCGATTCCATTATTTCTACACGCTTATAAATAGATATAGGCACAAGTTCATTGACATATTGGATTCTAATATTTTAATCAATAATAAAGATTGAAAGTTTTAAAAGTAATTAAGAGCAAATGGCGGATGCCTAGGCTCTCAGAGGCGATGAAGGACGTGGTAAGCTGCGATAAGCTACGGTAAGGTGCAAACAACCATTACAACCGTAGATTTCCGAATGGGGCAACCCTCCCGATTGAAGATCGGGAACCCGAATAGGGGGCTAACCCAGGGAACTGAAACATCTAAGTACCTGGAGGAAAAGAAAACAATAGTGATTCCCTAAGTAGTGGCGAGCGAACGGGGAGAAGCCCAAACCAAAGTAATTTCGGTTGCTTTGGGGTTGTAGGACCACGTTGTGGTTTTGTTATCAGAAGTAGAAAACATCTGGAAAGATATACCAAAGAGGGTGATAGTCCCGTATACGTATAGTTAACAAAACCTAGTGGTATCCTGAGTAGCGCGGGACCGGAGAAATCCTGCGTGAATCTGCCGGCACCATCCGGTAAGGCTAAATACTTCTGAGAGACCGATAGTGAACTAGTACCGTGAGGGAAAGGTGAAAAGAACCCCTAACAGGGGAGTGAAATAGTACCTGAAACCATTTGCTTACAACCGGTCGGAGCCTAGATTTATCTGGGTGACGGCGTGCCTTTTGCATAATGAACCTACGAGTTACTCGTCACTGGCAAGGTTAACCAATTAGGGGAGCCGTAGCGAAAGCAAGTCTGAATAGGGCGACTAGTCAGTGGCGGTAGACGCGAAACCTTTGTGATCTACCCATGAGCAGGTTGAAGTTCCGGTAACACGGCATGGAGGACCGAACCAGTAAACGTTGAAAAGTTTTTGGATGACTTGTGGGTAGGGGTGAAAGGCCAATCAAACTGGGAGATAGCTCGTACTCCTCGAAATGCCTTTAGGGGCAGCCTCGGAATGTAAGTGTTATAGAGGTAGAGCTACCGATTGGACTAGGGGGCTTCATCGCCTACCAAATCCTGACGAACTCCGAATGCTATAACACATGTCCGGGAGTGAGGCCGGGGGTGCTAAGGTCACCGGCCGAGAGGGAAACAACCCAGACCATCAGCTAAGGTCTCTAAGTGTATGCTAAGTTGAATTAACGATGTTCGATTGCTATGACAGCTAGGATGTTTGCTTGGAAGCAGCAATTCATTTAAAGAGTGCGTAACAGCTCACTAGTCGAGTGATCGAGCGCGGAAAATAATCGGGCATCAAGTGTACCACCGAAGCTATGGATTAGCAGCAAATGCTGTTAGTGGTAGAGGAGCATTCCAGTCTGCTGCGAAGGTGTATCGTGAGGTATGCTGGAGCGTCTGGAAAAGAAAATGTAGGTATAAGTAACGATAAAATATGTGAGAAACATATTCGCCGTAAGACTAAGGGTTCCTGATCAACGTTAATCGGATCAGGGTTAGTCGGGGTATAAGGTGCACCCGAGAGGGGAAACCGATGGGAAAGGAGTTAATATTCTTGTACCAGCTTATGCTGCGATGGGGTGACGGAGTAGTGAAAGTCCTGCGTACGGACGGAAGTGTACGTTAAAGGGCGTAGTTTATGAGAGGGCCAGGCAAATCCAGTCCTTGAGATGAAACCCGATAGTACCGCGATCTTTAAGAGAGCGGATAATGGACCTAATCATACTTCCAAGAAAAACCTCTAAGCTTCAGGCATAAGCTGCCCGTACCGCAAACCGACACAGGTAGTCGAGGAGAGTATCCTCAGGCGCTCGAGTGATTCACGGCTAAGGAACTCGGCAAAATAGACCCGTAACTTCGGAGAAGGGTCGCCCCGCAAGGGGCCGCAGTAAAAAGGCTCAGGCGACTGTTTAGCAAAAACACAGGGCTCTGCAAAATCGAAAGATGAAGTATAGGGCCTGACACCTGCCCGGTGCTGGAAGGTTAAGGAAGCTTGTTAGTGGGAAACTGCGAAGCTTGTAACTGAAGCCCCAGTAAACGGCGGCCGTAACTATAACGGTCCTAAGGTAGCGAAATTCCTTGTCGGGTAAGTTCCGACCTGCACGAATGGTGTAACGATCTGAGCACTGTCTCGGCCGTGAGCTCGGTGAAATTGTAGCCCCGGTGAAGATGCCGGTACCCGCAACGGGACGGAAAGACCCCGTGAACCTTCACTATAGCTTTGCATTGGTTTTGAGTAAATAATGTGTAGGATAGGTGGGAGGCTGCGAAGCAGGCACGCTAGTGTTTGTGGAGCCGTCCTTGAAATACCACCCTTTATTTACTTAGAGTCTAACTCTTTGAAAGAGGACAGTGCATGGTGGGTAGTTTGACTGGGGTGGTCGCCTCCAAAAGAGTAACGGAGGCTTTCAAAGGTACCCTCAGCACGCTTGGTAACCGTGCGTAGAGCGCAATAGTATAAGGGTGCTTGACTGTAAGACCGACGGGTCAAGCAGGTAGGAAACTAGGATATAGTGATCCGGTGGTTCCGTATGGAAGGGCCATCGCTCATAGGATAAAAGGTACTCCGGGGATAACAGGCTGATCCTACCCAAGAGCTCATATCGACGGTAGGGTTTGGCACCTCGATGTCGGCTCGTCACATCCTGGGGCTGGAGAAGGTCCCAAGGGTTGGGCTGTTCGCCCATTAAAGTGGCACGCGAGCTGGGTTCAGAACGTCGCAAGACAGTTCGGTCCCTATCTGTTGTGGGCGTTTGAGATTTGAGGAGATCTGACTCTAGTACGAGAGGACCGGGTCGGACTGACCACTAGTGTACCTGTTATGGCGCCAGCTGTATCGCAGGGTAGCTATGTCGGGAATGGATAAGCGCTGAAAGCATCTAAGCACGAAACCAACTCCAAGATTAGATCTCGTAGGGCTGTGGAAGATTACCACGTTGATAGGCTACAGGTGTAAAGGCAGTAATGTCATAGCCGAGTAGTACTAATTGCCCGTAAGCTTTTAAAACTTTCAATTATATTATTGGTATAAATATTAGGATCTAATTTTGTCATAAGTCATACAACGAGTTAATGGTGGCTATAGCAAGGGTGTTCACCTCTTCCCATTCCGAACAGAGCAGTTAAGCCCCTTTGCGCCGATGGTACTTGGTTTTCCTGGGAGAGTAGGTCGCCGCCAATTAATTATAAGAAGCCTTTTCGAGTATATCGGAAAGGCTTTCTTATTTTAGGAAGGTACCGAGGTAGTTTTGAATTTGTAGGTGCAAACCTAAACCTATCCAGCCAATGTGATTTATATGGAGCCAAAGCGGAATAGAAATCTTACAGTGGCGGATTCCGATAAGAAACGGAACTACCACGAAGAAGGCAGGCTAACGCCCAAAACAGGCGGAGGCTACCAACTAGAATATACTTTGAAAGACCACCTTGGCAATGCACGCATTACCTTTGTTGATGTAAACGTAAACGGAAGCATCAATGCCGCCTCCGAAATACTACAAGAAGAAACGGATTACCCATTTGGACTGCAACAAAGTGGATTCAATACAAGCATTGCTGGCGTGGAGAACAAGTATCAGTATAATGGCAAAGAATTTAATGACGACTTTGGATTGAATATGTGCGATTATGGCGCAAGGTGGTACATGGCAGATTTGGGGAGGTGGGGAGCGAATGATCCGTTGGCGGAGAAGTATTTGGATATGTCGGCATATAATTATGTAGCTAATAATCCTTTGAAATATATTGATCCGGATGGAATGGATATATATCTTGACCAAGATGGAAATTACTTTGGAACGGATGGAGGAAAAAGTAAGGAGGTTAGAATCACGACAAAAGCAGCTTGGGAAAATGCAAGTAAAACCGAAGGTGGGGTTGCTGGGAAATCTGGTACAGCAATGTTGCAAAAGGGTGCAAACTCTACTCTTTTAGTTGGGGTATCTGAAAATCAGCCAGGATATCAAAAAGGAATTTATATCTCAAATGAAACTTGGGGAAAAATAGAGAAAGCTGGTGGAGAAAAGGCAGAAGCATTTTTATTTAATAATAACCTGAGTTCGATTAATAATTTTATTTAAATAGTTGTACATAATTAAGAATAGTTGTATATTTAAGTTCTTGAATTTCAAATATTTAAACAACTATTCCCAATATGATTAATTTTGATAAAGTTACGGAGATTTTTTGTCTTGTAGATGAATTTTGCAATAATTTTGATAATACAACTAAAGATTTTATTATTGGCAACCCTCCAAAGCGCCCTGCTGTGATGTCTAAAAGCGAAGTTATTGCAATTACAGTTTTGTTTCACTTAAGTGGCTTTAGATGCTTTAAACACTACTATATTTTCTATATTCAAAAGCACATGCAAGATGATTTTCCAAATACAGTTTCATATAATAGATTTACAGAACTAATGCAAAACAACATTATGCCCCTAGTTGTTTTTATGAAAACATGCTGTTTGGGTAACTGTACAGGTATCTCTTTTATAGATTCCACTTCAATTAGGGTTTGTAAAAACAAAAGAATTAAACGCAATAAAGTATTCAAAGAGATTGCACAGCTAGGCAAATCAACGATGGGATATTTTTATGGATTCAAATTACATCTTGTCATAAATGACAAAGGGGAGATCCTAAATTTTGCAATAACCCAAGCAAATGTTGACGACAGAGAGCCACTTAAAAAAGAGCGATTTTTAAAGGATATATTTGGAAAACTATTTGGAGACAAAGGATATATTTCCAAAGAAATATCAAACATACTATTTGTTGATGGTATACATTTAATTACAAGTATTCGTAACAATATGAAAAACAGTCTAATGGACATGAACGATAAGATAAATTTGAGAAAACGTTCTGTTATTGAGACGGTAAACGATGAATTGAAAAACATGTGTCAAGTGGAACATTCGAGACACAGATCAATTGGAAATTTCTTTACTAACCTAATAGCAGGTTTAATTGCGTATAGTTTCTTTCCAAAAAAACCATCAATAACTCATAATATATTTGTATCCAATGAGTTAACTTTGTTCTGATTAATCGAACTCAGGTTAATAGTAAAAATGATGTTGTGATATCTCCTGAGGGTAAAACAAATGAAGGCCCTGGTGATGTTGCTTCCGGTAGTGGTGAAGAAACTATAAAAGTGATGCAAGTTATTGAGCCTGGAGAATCTGTTTATGGTAGAATTGATGCTTTTAAAACCGTAAACATGACTAATCAGTCCTATAAGTTATTAGATGGAGAAAGAGTAACTATTGGTGTTAATGATAAATACACATTAAGAAATGAAAGAAGTGGATTGACTAAATTTTTAGATGGGGGTGGCTTAGGAAACAAGTTTCCTAGACTTAGTAAATATAATGGCCCATTCAGAAAAACCTCTCCAAAAATTGCACCTGGAAGAGCTACAGAAAATTAATTATATAGAAATTTAAATTTTAGTCATGAACAAAATAAAATCCTTAGGCAAATTACTAAGTTTCTCATCTACAATTACGGTAATTATCTTTTTTACATATTATATAATTGCATCTATCAAATTGGGTGAGTTTGCATCTGCGAAAAACGATTATAATCCATTTGATAATTCATTTTTATATACAACTTTTTCAACCATTATTGATTATTTGTTTGGGTATCTTATTTTTTGTACTTTTATTCCCTATGCAATTTTAAGCTTTTTCATTCATAGTCTTAGACTAAATAAGGCTTACTATTTGAATTGGTTAATTTGTGCATTAGTATTAGTTTATTTAATGTGTTCTAAAAATTTTGGAGGTTGGATGTTCGATTAGCTTTCCTAAAAAACTAATAGAAAATAATCAAAACTCAAAAATAAAATAACCATATTGTATAATTATTTGAATTTGCCAAGCATCGTAAATTTTACTAATGGCGATCAAATAGAAATTATTTACAATGCCAACGGCAAACTTATGAAACGGTTATATCATCAAGGAGTAATTAATACAGAGAAACAATATAGAGGTAATTTTGAATTCGAAAATAGTAACCTTACAGCATATAACCATGATGAAGGACGATTGACACCTAAAACAGGTGGTGGATATAATTTAGAGTATTATTTAAAAGACCATTTATTTAGTAATAGAATTATATTTGCAGATATGAATGTAAACGGCAGTATAAATGCAGCTACAGAAATATTAGAAGAAAATACTTATTATCCTTACGGTTTAGAACAAAGTGGATTGATGAATGCCATATCCTCCAATACCAGTCCATACCAGTATAGCGGTAAAGAAATGTTGGCATTCAATGGTTATAACATGAACGACTACGGCGCACGATATTATGATGCTGCTCTTGGAAGGTGGAATGTGATGGATGAATTGAGTGAAAAGTATCATTCATTTTCATGTTATAATTTTGTGGTAAATAATCCGATGAAGTACATTGATCCGGATGGAAGGGAAATTGTAGTGGCACAAGAACATCAAGAACAGTTCAAGTCGGCTTTACAAAGTGTTTTTGGCAACAATGGCAATGCATTTAGTTTTGAAAATAATGTATTAAAATATGATGGCTCTTTGACAAAGTTGTCTAAGTCGGAGAATAAGATTTTAGATGGACTAACAATACTTATTGGACAAGAAACTAAAACAAATATTATTTATGAATCAAGTTTTCACCTTCAAACATTAGATGGTGGAGATCCAGTTACATTGGTTCCAAATCAATCAGGTGGTGAAGTGACAACAACTGTAATAGAGAGTGGAAATGATATTTTGGACCAGAATTATGTCGTTATAGATCCTGTTGGACTTGGAGAATTTAAAATTTTTGAAACAAATGATAATTCTCCTGGGTCTTTTAAAGAGAAGGTAGTAGAGACAAATCCTAATAAATCAACTTTTCATGGTTTAGGTCATGTTCTTTATGCTGGGCAACCTCAAGATAAAGTAATTGATTATGATAATGCATCAAGAAGTGCAAATAAAGAAAAACAAACTGATGGCACCTATAAAAGTTCACCAATTAAAAATAGAAAACCAGACGAAACACACAATCCTACAATTATTCCAGAAAAAAAAGGTACAACACGATGAAAAATATTATAAGCTTTATATTATTGACAATAATTTATAACAGTAGTTTGTCAGGTAAAAATTTAAATAATTGGATCCAAAGCAATTATTTTGATTCAATTAATACTCAAATTACCATTGATTCGTTTGGATATAATTTTATTATTGAGAATGTTACTCAGGACACTTTATACATATTTAGTAGTTACATTGATGATAAAATCATTAAGACTGATGATTTAAAACGCATTAGTAAGAGAAATGATACCTTGATTATTTCATTTTTGCCTTTGATTCCTTTCGTTTTTACTAGTAAATCAGATAATTTAATACTTAACCCATCAGTTTTTGATAAACACCAAATAGTATATGAGTTTAAAATGGTATTACCAAACTCTAAAATTAAACTTGTTTTACCTAAGGAAATTTTAATTCCAGAAACACAAAATTCGAAATTGTATTGTAATTTTAATGAACAAAAAATCATAACAGAGAGAAAATTGTTAAAGGCAAAAAAAAAGTGCAATTATAATGTTAATAGAACATATAATTATCAGGTTAGATTCGCTTTGTATAAAGATATAAAAGGATTAAATGATAAAGATCTTTTTTACCTAAAAAGAGATGTTTTTTTACGAATTGCTTTAGATTATAAAGTAATAACATATGATTTTCATCCAGCAGAAAATTGAAAAAAACAGTAACACAGGCAGGCAATGCCACCACCAAAGAGTATAGAGGTAGTTTTGAGTTTACAGGAAGTAACTTAGAAGCGTACTACCACGAAGAGGGCATACTTGTACCCAAAACAGGCGGAGGCTACCAACTCGAATACACCTTAAAAGACCACCTTGGCAATGCACGCATTACCTTTGCCGATGTAAACGTAAACGGAAGCATAAACGCCGCAAACGAAATACTACAAGAAGAAACCTATTACCCTTTTGGATTACAACAGAGTGGATTGAATACCAGTATTGCAGGCGTGGAGAACAAGTACCAGTATAATGGTAAAGAATTTAATGACGATTTGGGAATAAATATGAGTGATTATGGCGCACGGTGGTATATGGCTGATTTGGGGAGATGGGGTGTGAATGATCCGTTGGCGGAGAAGTATTTGGATATGTCGGCATATAATTATGTAGCTAATAATCCTTTGAAATATATTGATCCGGATGGAATGGATATATATCTTGACCAAGATGGAAATTACTTTGGAACGGATGGAGGAAAAAGTAAGGAGGTTAGAATCACGACAAAAGCAGCTTGGGAAAAAGCAAGTAAAACCGAAGGTGGGGTTGCTGGGAAATCTGGTACAGCAATGTTGCAAAAGAACGCAAACTCTACTCTTTTAGTTGGAGAAACGGAAGAACAGCCTGGATATCAGAAAGGAATAGTAATATCTGATGGAACATGGGAAAAAATAGAAAAGGCTGGTGGTAAGAAAGCGGAAGCATACTTAGTTAATGGTAGCGACAACGATGTGGTGATATCCCTGAAGGTAAAACAAACGAAAAGTCAGGTGATGTTGCAACGGGTAGTGGTGAAGAAATTAAAAAGGAAATGCAAGTGATAAAGCCAGGAGAATCGGTTTATGGGCGAGTAGATGGTTTTAAAACGGTTGACATGAAAAACCAAAGTTATAAATTATCTGACGGTGAAAGGGCTGTCATAGATAGAGATGATAAATATACAATAAAAAATAATAGGTATTTTGCTGGAGGTTTAGGTAGTGGTGAATTTCCAAGATTGGACTCTTATCCTGGCCCATATAGACAAAAGAGATACATTCCTCAAAAAAATGGACCTGGTTATGCACGTGAATATTGATCATTGAAATTATTAAATTTATAGCATGAAAAAAATTAAAGTTATAGGCAAAATATTATGTTTATCTTCAGCACTTCCAGTTGTTGTCTTTTTTACCTATTATATAATGGCATCTATTAAATTAGGTGAATTTGCTACGGTTGAGAGTAATAACAATCCATTTTATGATGTTTTTTTTGAGGGAGCTAAATTGTATGATTTTTTTTCGTTAACATTTTCTTATTTAATTCTTTTTTTTATTATTATATCATGCATTATTGTTCCATATTTTATTTTAAGTATTTATAAACCTGAATTAAGATTAAATACGAAATATTATTTTATTTTCATATTATCTTTTATTCTTCTAATGACAATTCTTTTATCAGAAAATTTATTTGACTGGTTGTTTTATTAATAGAAATATTGTCAAATAGAAAAAATTATCGATCCAATCGAATATAAGAAAACCCATTAAATCAATTAAAGGCATGAAAGAATACAGAGGTAATTTTGAATTCGAAAATGGTAATCTTACCGCTTATAACCATGATGAAGGACGTTTAACGCCCAAAACAGGTGGTAGTTATAATTTAGAGTATTATTTAAAAGACCATTTATTTAGTAATAGAATTGTTTTTTCGGATGTAAATGTAAATGGAAGCATCAATGCCGCCTCCGAAATACTACAAGAAGAAACGGATTACCCATTTGGATTACAACAGAGTGGATTCAATACAAGAGCATTGCAGGGATAAACAATAATATCTAAAAATACCATCATTTTTGTCCATTACAGCCATCTTTTTATAAAATAGTTTTTGTAATACTATGGCTGTTTTTTGATTATTTTTTTAATGCCTTTATTTTTATTTTACTAATTAAATTTAAATATTGAAGTAATGAAAGGTAAATAGTGTGATTAAAATTGTGAATATAGAAAATGGGTAATTTTTTGTCAAGTTTCGCAAGGTTGCTTATCCCCTAATACGGTCTAATTCATAAAATATTCTAAATTAAAAATTCGATTTTTCTAAAATTAAAAACCGATCTCCAGTAACTGGATTTATTATTTCTTCTTTTACCAATAATTGAATTTTTGGTGGTAATTTTGTTTTTTTATCAATTTCTATATAATCGATTTCATAATCCATTATAAATTTTAATTGACTGTCTTCAATCGATACAAATGCACTTTTTGATCTCTCATTTGCAACAAATTTATAAAATACAGTATTTGAAATCATATTTTTTTCTAAGACATTATTAATAGAATCTTTAGTATTTGGAATTTCAAACACAGATAAGCATATAGGAAAATAGTTTTTTATAATACTTGCATTTTCTGGAAAATTTGATGAAAATGGATTTTTACTAAACACGTTTGCTTGCTCGTAGTTTTTTAAAAAGACAACTTTTGGATTTTTATTATTGTTTATCTTTATTCGAATATTATTGTAAAAAGATGCTTGTTGGTTCAGTGAAAGTCTTGGTTTATTGTTTATCATTTTTGGACATTTTGCCTTTATGGGAGAATTATAGTACAAATTCAAACCTATAAAACCTAACACTAAAAGGTACTTTAATTTAATCGTATTTTCTTTTAAAAAAAAGGAAATAAAAATACAGCATAAAGTGCCTACAAGTGGATAAAAGGTATTATACCATAATTGTGCCCCATCAGGATTGTAGTTAAATAATGCGTAAAAACCAAGACTTACAATATAAAATGTGATAAATGATATAAGTAGTTCGTTTTTGAGTAAAATTTTATAAAGTGAAAGAGTGGGTTTTTGGTAAAAATAATAAGTCAGTAAATAAATAAATAATCCAGCGATAGTTAATAATACACTTCCAATAATACAATTAACAAAAGTTTTTAAATATAGAAATGGGTTTGTTTGTATAATATTTAATAAATCTATTTTTTGAATATTAGGATTCGACTTTTCACTAAAAATTGAATAAGCAAAGCATAAAACAAAAACAAAAAAGCAATAAAATCCTAATAATTTATAACATTCAATTTTTGTAATTTTTTCGCAATATAAAAAGTAAAAAATCAGCAAAAAGCAAACAGAAAAGATAATAGGCAACGAAACAAGATATAAAATAAAAAATGGGAGCATAATGTACAGTGCAATACTGTGTTTTTTATTAATTAAAAGTACAAAAAATAACTGAATACCCAAATAATTGATACTTAGTTTTGGTAAGTTGATAATTGACCACGAATATAATTGCCCAGGTAAAAAATCAAAAACTGGGAATGAAATAGTCGTAAAAAGAGGAATAAATAGCAATAATAATTTATCAGTAACCGAAATATCATTTTTATAACGCTCTAAAATCGACAAACTACCTACATAAAAACCAATCAATAATATAGGATTGCAAATATAATTCAGAATAATGGGAGGATTAAAAGGTAAAAAGTTTAAAAAAAAAGCCACAAACCAACTATCACCATAATGATAAGGATTTAATGCAATTTTAGATATATTTAGAGTATCTAAAAATCTATTTTCAATTCCAAATTGATTCAAATAATTTCCGATAGTTGCATAATACAATTGATCGCCTTCAAGACAAAATTTTTCGTTTGTAAATGGATTATAATAGTTAAATGATTGTATCCAAAAGTATAAAAGTGCAGGAATTATAAGGAATAGAAATTCGGGGTGAATATTGCTTTTAAATCTTTCCCAAAAACCTTTAAAAACAATTTTTTGATGTGTTAGAATTAAAATAATTGGAATACTAATTGTAGATACTAAATTAAATGTTATTCCTTTTGATAAAAATAGAGAGGTAATAATTATAGCCGAAAATATACCGATATTAAAATAAGAAATTGAGCAGTATATTTCTTGTAATTTGATTGAAAGAGCGAAAAAAACAAATTTCCAATTATAAAAATAACGAATAAACAAGTAATTAATGCAAAAAAAACAGATGAGTTTATGGTTAAATTGGCAAGCATTTTTTTAAGCTAATTGGTTAAATTAAAGTGTCTTTTCTTTTTAATTTGAATTGTTTAGGGCTAAATATAGTGGACAAATATCTAAAATTAGTGTTACGTAAAAGATTTTAATTTCATTTTGTTATTTGTCTTTCTATTTTTCTATTCTTTTTGTTAATTTCGCCTTATAAATTTTCGAATGGCTAAAATATTAATTACTGGAGGAGCTGGATTTATACCTAGTTCATTAGCAGACAAACTATTACAAGATAAGGAAAATATTGTAGTTGCGGTTGATAATTTAATTACTGGTGATTTGTCAAAAGTTCCTCAAAGTGATCGGTGTAAGTTTATAAAATGTGATGTAAATAAATACAACGACATTGCTCCAATTATGACCTCTTTTCAGTTTGATTATGTTTTTCATTATGCAGCATTAGTAGGTGTAAAAAGGACATTGGATAATCCCGTGATGGTTTTGGAAGATATTCAGGGCATAAAAAATGTACTTGATTTGTGTAAAAGCACTGGCGTAAAACGAGTTTTTTATTCTTCTTCCTCTGAAGTATATGGAGAACCTGTAGAGCTACCACAACATGAACATACAACGCCATTAAACTCTCGATTACCTTATGCAATTGTAAAAAATGTTGGGGAGGCATTTTGTAGATCATATCAACAAGAATTTGGATTGGATTATACCATTTTTAGATTTTTTAATACCTATGGACCAAAACAAAGTACTGATTTTGTGATGGCGAAATTTTTAAAATTGGCCCTAAACAATGAAGATATTACCGTTTATGGGGCAGGAGATCAGACGAGAACATTTTGTTATATAGATGATAATTTGGATGCATGCCTTACGGCGATGAGTGCAAATAAATTTGTAAATGATGTTGTAAATATTGGAAATGATGAATTGATCACTATTTTTGAATTGGCAAAGAAAATTATCGAAATAACGGATTCTAAATCTAAAATCATTCACCTTCCCGCATTGAAGGAAGGAGATATGACTCGACGACAACCTGATTTAACAAATATGAAGATGCTTTTGAATAGAAACATGTTGCCTATTGAAGAGGGAATAAGAAGGATTTTAACAACCAAATAGGCCATGTCATTACGAAATCTAAATGCTGATAAACTTACTCTGCTACATTCATTACGTGGATTTGCAGCTGTTTTTGTTGCAATTTGTCATGCGAAATGGATATTTTGGTCAGGTGGGACTGAATATGTAAAATTGTATCCAAGAGCAACATGGGAAATCTGGGATTATATTCCTTTTGCAATTGACATGGTTTTTTCTAATGGAACATCCATGGTAATGGTTTTTTATGTTTTGTCAGGGTTTTTTATTGCTTATAGTTACCATAAAAATGATTGGTCTTTGGGAGAATTCTATTTCAATAGAGCATTGAGAATTTATATACCGTATTTGGCATCCATTGGGTTAGCGATTGGTGCAATGTATTTGGCAAAAGAAATTTATCCGTCGTTTGCAAATAATTCAGCGACTAAGGATTTTAATATTTATATGGTTGATTCTTACAAACAACAAACAACTTATTCTTTACAGCGAACTTTGTTGTTTATGCGAAACAATGGTTGGTATTATGGTTCAAATTTTGTTGTTTGGTCTTTATTATACGAAATGTTTTTTTACATAATCGTGCCATTTATCTATAAAGGTTCAAAAACTTTTTTAATGCTTAGTGGGATGATATTTTTTATAACCACTTTCGATTTAAAAGAGGATTTATTTAATTCGTTTAATATCGTCCATAGATTTTTTCTAAAATATGCTTTTTATTTTGCTATAGGTTTATACTTATATGATTGGATGGAGAATAGACCATTAAACAAAAAATTTAAATTTAGTTATATCTTGGCTTTTTCTATTTTTGTTTTGGATTAACGCTTCTTGGAGGAGTAGGTAAGGATTTTTATAATATTAGCTTATGGTTTGGTGCTTTATGGGGATGTACAATTATTATTATTTTTCTTGATTATGACATAAAATCTAATTTTATTATTCGCTTTTTCAAATATCTAGGTAAAATAAGTTATAGTCTTTATTTGGTACATATTCCTACTTATTTTGTTCTAAGTGCACTGCTATGGAAATTTACTGGAAAAAACTTTTTTTATAGCCGTATTTATTGGCTAACGCTACCAATTGTTATTTTAGTTTCTACGATATTTTATTATCTGATAGAAGATATTTCATTAAAAATAATTTCCAATTGGAAAAAAAAGGTATTAAGTAAGCGCAATTTAACTACTTAGTATTAATTGGTTTCTTCTTTTTAATTTTTGGTTTGTAGTTTTCCTTATATAAAATAAATATAAATAGAAAATAGAAGGGTAAACAAGGGATTTTATAACGAACCAATGCTCCAAAATTAAAGGTGCTAAATCCTACAGCAAAGGCAAAAACTAAGGTAAACACAATGCAAAACAATAAATCAGGGTTGCTCAAAATGGCTCTAATTGTTTTAAAAAAACCTACTTTAAAGAAAATATACATTGTAAATAACAAACAAAAAAGACTTTCTAAAGCTGCTGGGATTAAGATTGGTTTTCGGGTCTCCCAAATGTAAGGCCTAAATAGGGTTACATTTACTGCTTTTGGAAAAACTTTTAATATACCAAATGTTGTATAATCTATTTCGCCTAAATTATAGCTTGATCCATTTTCATTTTCAGAGACAATAGTTAACCATTGTTGTGTAGATTGTGCAGTAGACTTTAAACTTTCTAGGGAATACTTCTGTCCCAATGAACTAAATTGCGATAATACCAAAATTCCACCACCCAAAGCTACCCCAATAAATATGGGGGTGGCAAAAATTTTAACTGCTTTGCTTTTTATGTTTTTCCAATATTTTAAAACAATCCATATAACCAAGGCTGGCGCATAGGCCATTATAATATAGGTTTTAACCGAAGCAATTATAAATGTGCCAACAAATAACCAAACAATGGAAATAATTGAGAACTTACGTTTTAAAAATAATTGATAGGAAGAATAGGTTAAATAACCTAGTGCACCTATACAAAGAGGGTCTTTCATAACGCCCGTTCCCCAAAAAAACACTGAGGGTACAAATAGGGTTGCTATTGCAATTTCCCTCATATGATTTGGGTATAAATCGTAAAAAGTAAGAAATAATTTCCAACTACCCAAAAATGCAAACAAAGTAATTAGAAATGAAACTGGCATAAACGTATTATTTGAAAGCAGGCTAAAAAACAATGAAATTCTTATTACAATATTTGTTGATGGTTCTCTAAAAAAGGAATTATAATCCAAGCCATTAAGTACCTCCATTGTTTCTTGACTATAATTTTCAAATGTTCGAAATAAAATATTTAGATAGGTTTCAGGACTAATAAATATATTATCCCAAATAAATTTAACACAAAGCCAATAGGAAAATGGATCTCCAGATTTGTAATAATATTGATACATTAGGGCGGTCAAAAAGGCTCCGACCATTCTAACAGTAAGGGCAGGTATAAAATATTTGGCATAAGCAAATTTTGAATAGTTTTTCTTTTTATAGCCATATGCCCAAATATAAATTAGAATAAGACAAAGCGGACCCAAAAACAAATCTTTTAAAAAAAGAATCTTCCAAGTAGCCACATATAAAAACAAACCCATTCAACAAAAATAATTTATTTTTATTTTAAAGGGCAATTTATTTTTCTTTCAAAATTTTAATTTCCAAATAGCTTATTTCTATTATCTTTACTGCTGTATATGCAAATGAATATAAAAGGTAAAAAAATATTAATTACAGGCGGAGCTGGATTTATCGGTTCAAATATAGCTGAAAAGTTACTCAAAATGGGTGCGAAAGTGCGAGTAATGGATAACTTACTCACCGGACGACGCTCAAATATCGCTGAATTTTTGGATAATCCGAATTTTGAGTTTTTTGAAAAAGACATTACAAATATTTCCGATTGTAGGGCAGCTTGTGATGGAATTGACCTAGTTACCCATCAAGCGGCTCTTGGGTCAGTACCAAGGTCTATTATTAATCCTTCAGCAACGAATGACATCAATTCAGGAGGTTTTGTAAATATGCTTTTTGCTGCCAAGGAGGCTGGTATTAAACGATTTGTTTATGCATCGTCCTCCTCCGTTTATGGCGATGAACCAAATTTGCCCAAAAGGGAAGAAAAAATAGGCAAACCCCTATCTCCTTATGCAGTAAGTAAACTCACCAATGAACTGTATGCAGCCGTATTCGGACAAACTTATGGCATGGAAGTGATAGGGCTTAGGTATTTTAATGTTTATGGACCAAAACAAGACCCAGAAGGGGTATATGCGGCAGTGATTCCGCTTTTTTTAAAGCATCTTTTTAATAATGAAGCGCCTTTTATAAATGGGGATGGAGAGCAAACTAGAGATTTTACCTATGTTGACAATGCCGTTCAAGCGAATCTTTTGGGATTAACAACAACTAATAATTTAGCGTATAATCAAGTTTATAATGTGGCAGTGGGTGAAAAATTTTCGGTAAATGAAATGTATGAGATGATTCGCAGTTATTTGAATAAGGATATTGCGGCCATTCATCGGGAAGAACGTTCGGGTGATATCAGGGATTCATTGGCTGATATATCTAAAGCAAAAAATTTATTAGGTTATTCGCCACAATTTACTTTCAAGCAGGGTTTACCTTTAACGATTGAATATTTCAAGAACGAATTTCAATAGAGCATTGATTTTTTCGAAAATAAAGCCTAAAAATTAGGAATATATGTGTGGAATAACAGGGCTTTTTTCATTAACCAACAAAAATCCAAATCGAGCTTGGCTTGAAAATGCAACCCAGAAACTCCAATTTAGAGGGCCTGACAATCAAGCCGTTTATACAGATGAAAACATTGGCCTCGGGCATGCTAGGCTATCAATAATCGATACATCATCGGCGGCACATCAACCATTTTGGGACATTAGTAGTAATTATTGTATTATTTTTAATGGAGAGATTTTTAATTATCAAAAATTAAAGAAAGAACTTGCTGAGAATGGAATAGAATTTAGAACCACCTCTGATACAGAGGTTTTGCTATATTTATTTATTTTGTTTGGCAAAAAGTGTTTGGATAAACTAAATGGTTTTTTTGCCTTTGCAATTTATAATAAGCAGGAAAATAGTGTGTTTATAGCAAGAGATAGATTTGGCGTAAAACCACTTTATTATGCTCAAACAGATGATTTTCTTTTTTTTGGTTCAGAAATGAAAGCAATTTGTGAGTATCCAATTTCAAAAGAAATGGATATGGATTCGGTGGCACAATACTTTCAATTAAATTATATTCCACCACCACATTCTATTTTTAGGTATGTTAAAAAGCTTCAGCCTGGGCATTGCTTGGAGATAAAAGCAAAAAAAATAGCTATTGACAAATGGTATAATTTGCCCTATTTGCCTGGATCTAATGGGGCATCAACACTTAGTTATCCCCAACAATGTGCCCAATTAGAAAGCCTACTCGAAGATGCAGTAAGATTGAGATTGATTGCCGATGTACCTCTTGGGGCATTTCTAAGTGGCGGAATCGACTCCTCGGTGATTGTTGCATTAGCTAAAAGACATACCCCTAATTTAAATACTTTTTCTATTGGTTTTCAGGATGAAGGGTATTTTGATGAAACGCCATACGCAAATTTAGTTGCCAAGCACTTCGACACTAATCATACTGTATTTAAACTTAGGAATGACGATTTATTACAAAGTCTTCAGTCTTTATTAGATTATAGTGATGAGCCATTTGCCGATTCATCTGCATTGTTGGTAAATATATTATCCAAAGAAACCCGCAAACATGTTACAGTTGCCCTGTCTGGTGATGGAGGTGATGAGCTTTTTGCAGGCTATAATAAGCACTATGGTGAATTTAAAATGAGAGAAGGAAAATGGGATGCAAAAGTTTTATCCTCTTTGCTTCCTTTATGGAAATTTCTTCCGAAATCAAGAAATGGAAAATGGGGCAATAAAATAAGACAGTTCCAACGATTTGCTGAAAGTATGAATGCTTCCCCAGCGGATAGATATTGGAATTTGGCTACCTTCTTGTCTGAAAATGAAGTAGAAAAGCTTTTAAATAATTTTGAAGTTTCAAATGAACAAAACATAAGAAAATCTTTGTTTACAAGCCACATGAGTGCATCCGGAACCTTAAACGACAGTCTTTTTGCTGATGTAAATTTGGTTCTGCCGGGCGATATGCTTACCAAAGTGGATAGTATGTCGATGCTAAATTCCCTTGAAGTAAGGACTCCCTTTTTGGATTATAGGGTAGTTGAATTTGCTTTTAGTTTGCCCGTGGAGAGTAAGATAAATAATACTTTAAAAAAGAGAATCGTTCAGGATACCTTTAGGAATATTTTGCCTTCAGAATTGTACAATAGACCAAAGAAAGGGTTTGAAGTGCCTCTTCTACCATGGTTCAAAAAAGAACTCAAATCGCTCATTTCTGATGATTTACTGAGTGATTCATTTATAAGACAGCAAGGTTTTTTTAATCCAATTTATATTCAAAAAACCCTTCAAAAATTGTATTCCAATAATCCTGGAGATACGCATGCCTTGGTATGGGCATTGATTGTATTTCAGCATTGGTATAAAAAAAATATTTTATAAATTATTGTAAATGGTAAATTTTGAATTTTTATTATGCAATTTTTTTTACTTTTTTAAGAAAATGAAATTGGGGTAAATATGAAAATAGGCATTGTTTCAAATACATCATTTAATATATTTAATTACCGACTTGGTTTAATATTGGCCCTTCAGAAAAGTGGACATGAAGTAGTTGCTATTGCACCGATAGATAGTTTTACAGAGAAAATTATTTCTAATGGAATTAAATTTAGTCCAATAAAACAGCTTACTCGCAAAGGTACTAATCCATTTGGTGACCTATCGCTTGTTTACGAGTTTTACCAATTATATAAATCAAACGACTTAGATGTCGTTTTGCAGTATACCATTAAACCAAATATCTTTGGTACAATAGGGGCAAAACTAGCAGGTGTAAAATCAATTTGTACAGTAACAGGTCTTGGGTATGTTTTTTTAAACAATGGGCTTTCGAGTAAAATAGCAAAGCTCTTATATGCTTTTGCTTTTAAAAGAGCTGATCTTGTTGTTTTTCAGAATAAAGATGATGCGCAAACATTTAAAGAACAAAAATTACTTTCAAAACAAAATTTTGATGTTTTTCCCGGTTCTGGATTAGATACTAATTATTATAGTCCAGATTTTTGCAATGCTCAAAAAACGGAGAAAATTAAAATTTTGATGGTTAGTCGATTATTAATCGACAAGGGAATTTTGGAATATGTTGAAGTAGCAAAAAATATAAAAGCGAAATATTCCAACGTACAATTTCAAGTTTTGGGAGAAATGGATAATGATAATCCTGCAGCCATCTCTGAAGCGCAATTGGGTGAATGGCTTGAAGAATCAGTTTTCGAGTATTTTCCTTTTTCTGAAGATATCAGACAGTTTGTTTGTAATGCTGATGCAATTGTATTGCCATCGTATAGAGAAGGATTGCCAAGGGTAATTTTGGAAGGAATGGCAATGGAGAAAATTTGCATCACTACAGATGCTCCTGGTTGTGTCGATACAATTGAAGACGGTGTTTCGGGATTTATTGCAAAAGTAAAAGATGCTAAATCGTTACAACAGAAAGTAGAGGAATTTTTAAGTTTGGAACAACCTAAAAGAAGAGAAATGGAATTTAATGCTCGACAAAGAGCCATAGATTTATTTGATAATAAAATAGTGATTCAAAAATATTTTTCCGTTTTGGAGAAAATTAAGTTAAAGATTAAATAACAATAGCAAAAAATAAGTATCTTTGAACTGTAAAACGTTATGTTAGGGGTTATTTCAGCGGCAATCAATGCATTTTTAATTACTTTTTTTGTAATTCCTTCTATTATTTCAATAGCTGAAATAAAACATTTATATGATACTCCAGGTGCAAGAAAGTCACATCTCTCAAAAATTCCTACACTAGGAGGTATCGGAATTTTTGCAGGATTTTTAATTTCTGTTTGCCTTTATGCTAATTTTTCTACAAACCCTAAATTACAATTTATTATTGGGGCATTTTGCCTTTTATTTATGCTAGGTGCTAAAGATGATATTATTGAATTAACGCCCTACAAAAAATTTATCGGTCAAATTGCAGCCGCATTTATAGTTACTTATTTTGGCAATATCCGCTTAACTAGTTTATATGGTGTGTTTGAAATATCTCAAATTCCATACATTTGGAGTATCCTAATTTCTATGTTTATCATAATTCTAATAATCAATTCCTTCAATTTAATTGATGGAATTAATTGTTTGGCGGGTTTTACTGCAATTATTATTTCGGCTACTTTTGGTGCTTGGTTTTATTTATATGGATTTGAAGATTATGCTATATTGTCAGCAGCTTTAATTGGCTCAGTGCTTGCATTTCTAAAATTCAACTTTTCTCCAGCAAAAATATTTATGGGCGACTCGGGTAGTTTAATCGTTGGATTAATGAGTGCAATTCTTGCAATTGAATTTATTGAAAGAAGCGAGGTGGTAAGAGTCCAATTTTCAAATGGTGGTCATTATTGGATTACGGCTGCACCAGGTATGTCAGTAGCAGCTTTGATTATTCCTTTATTTGATACATTAAGGGCATTCTCATTAAGGCTTTTAAATGGAAAATCCCCTTTTACGGCAGACAGAAATCATATCCATCATAGGCTAATAGATCTTAATTTATCCCACGTTCAGGCTTCAGTCGTATTAGGTATAGTAAATGTTGGGTTTATTGTATTAGGTTATTATTTTCAACCTTTAGGAAATTTATGGATGATGATTGCCCTGCTAGGTGTAGCACTCGTGCTTTCTATAATTTTATTTTCTATAAAAGTAAAAGATTTGGATTTTGCGCATTCAAAGCAAGACGAGAAGGATAATATTCGACCAATTAATGGTGCAAAATTCCGTTAATTTAGTTTAAGTAAAACTTGGTTTCTTCTTATTATTTCCAATAATTCACTAATCATCATTGCTGTTGCACCCCAAAGCTCCTTTCCATCAATATCAAAATAAGGCGCATTTAAAAGGCTGTTTAATTTTGATTTCATGGGTTTTTCTTTTACAATGTCCTCTTTTAATAAAAAGGAAATTGGAATTTCAATTATTTCTGCTACCTCAAAATTGTTTTTTTGATAAACCGGCTCTCTCTTTAAAATTCCAATAAAAGGAGTTACCAAAAAATTACTCGCCCATACATAAACATCAGACAATTGCCCTAAATGAAAAATGTCATTCCTTTCAATTCCTATCTCCTCAAAGGTTTCTCTGAAGGCGGTTTCGAGTAAGTTGGCATCAGATGGTTCCGGTTTGCCTCCAGGAAATGCCAATTGCCCACTGTGCACGCCTTCATAAACTGGTCTTTGGATCAAAATAAGGTGCGTTTGATTATTTTTATAAAACAAAAGGCACATAACAGCACTTGCTTTGGCAAATGGAGAAACGGGCGCATTTAATTTAGGACTTAATCTAAGATAAGGTCTCATTTTTTCGTGAGCTGAATTACCAGGCAATTTTTCACCTAGTTCTTTTTTCATTGTATCTATAAATTCTTCAAACATAATGGGTGAAATTAAAAGAAATATTAGAATCTACATTAATTTTTAAAAATAATATTGGCTTGTTGATTTCTTTATGGCTAAATTAATTTGCTTACTATTATCTTTGGTGGCTATGGAAATCGATTTTTTAGCCGAATTAAATGAGCCTCAAAGGCTTGCTGTTACTCAAACCCAAGGCCCTGTGATGATAATTGCTGGACCAGGGTCTGGTAAAACTCGAGTTTTGACCTATAGGATAGCTTATTTAATCAAAATGGGCGTGGATCCTTTCAAAATATTATCTCTTACTTTTACAAATAAGGCAGCTCAGGAAATGCGAGAGCGGATTAGCCAAGTGGTGGGAAGTGAGGCTCGAAATTTATTTATGGGTACTTTTCACAGTGTGTTTGCTCGAATTTTACGAATAGAAGCAGAAAAATTGGGCTATCCTCGCAATTTTACAATTTATGATACCGATGATGCAAAGAGTCTCCTTAAATCTATAATTAAAGAAGAAGGCCTGAATGACAAACTATACAAACCTGCCAATATTTTTTATAGGATATCTTCTGCTAAAAATAGCTTAATAGGTCCTGCAGCTTATGCAAATAATGTAGATTTTATTTCAGATGACGAATCGGCTGGTAGACCAAAAACTGCCGAACTTTATGCCAAATATGCAAATAGGTGTTTTTTGGCTGGCGCAATGGATTTTGATGATCTATTATTCAAAATGCATGAATTATTGGTCAAGTTTCCAGAAGTATTGTATAAATACCAACACAAATTTTCGCACTTGCTAATAGATGAGTTTCAGGATACAAATTCAGCGCAATACGATATCGTACAACGATTATCAGCTGTGCATGAAAATGTATGTGTAGTGGGAGATGATGCGCAAAGTATTTATGCATTTAGAGGTGCAACTATTCAGAATATATTAAATTTTGAGAGAGATTACCCCGATTTGAGGGTTTTTAAATTAGAACAAAACTATCGTTCTACCGAATTTATTGTAAATGCGGCCAACCAAATTATTAAAAATAATTCGAACCAAATAGCAAAAACAATCTGGACTGAAAAAAATGACGGAGAGAAAATAAAAATTTTTAAAACAGCTAGTGAAAGTGACGAAGGTCGTTTGATTGCGAATTTGATTTTTGAACAAAAAATGAGAAATCATTGGCTGAATCAAGATTTTGCTATTTTATATCGCACCAATTCTCAGTCTAGGGCATTGGAAGAAGCCCTGCGAAAACTAAACATACCGTATAGAATTTATGGCGGCACTTCATTTTACCAAAGAAAAGAAGTAAAGGATTTTATTGCATACATGCGCGTTATTTCGAACCCCAAAGATGAAGAAGCCTTAAAGCGAATAATTAATTATCCTGCCCGTGGCATCAGTGATAATACTGTAAATACAATAATTGTAAAAGCACAAGAAAAAGAATGCTCGCTTTGGGAAATTTGTGAAAACCCAGAAATTACCCAATTGCCAGGTAGAGCGCTTTCATCAATTTATGCATTTGTAATGCTTGTAAAAAGTTTTAGAGCAGAACTCAAAGAAAAGGATGCCTACCAAATGGCGATGGAAATAGGTAGAAAAACTGGATTGGTAGAGGATTTGTATAAAGACAAAACAGTAGAAGGATTAGGTAGATACGAAAATATTCAAGAATTATTGAATGGTGTAAAAGATTATACGACACAAGAGTCGCAGGAATATGAGGAGGATGAAGTGCAACCTGAAAGTGATTTGGCAGCCTATTTGCAACAAATATCATTGCTTACGGATATGGATAATAATAAGGAAGGTAGCAATGAAAAGGTAAAATTGATGACCGTACACGCTGCCAAGGGATTAGAGTTTCCTAGTGTTTTTGTGGTGGGCATGGAAGAAAATCTTTTTCCATCGGCCATGTCAATGAGTTCAAGGGAAGATATAGAAGAGGAGCGTAGGCTGTTTTATGTAGCCATTACAAGAGCAAAAGAAAAATTGACCATTTCTTATGCACTTACCAGATATAAATTTGGGCAAATGAATTACCAAGACCCAAGCAGATTTATTGAAGAGATAGGCGTTGATAATGCCGAATACTTTGGAAAAACAGCAAAAGTAGAACCAAAGATAGAGTCGAATTGGGGCAATAAATGGGATGAAAATAGAGGCAATAGTATTTTTGATAAGCCTTTAAACGAAAACAAAACACCATTAACTAAACTAAATGTTCCCCCGCTTAAAAAGGTAGCCACTGTTCAGAAAAGTCATGTAGTAATATCCACTGATTTAAAAGATTTGAAAGAGGGGGTAATGGTATTGCATGAAAAATTTGATAAAGGAACCGTTACCATGATGGAAGGTGTAGGCGAAAATAAAATTGCAACAATATTATTTGATGATTTTGGACAAAAAAAAATAATGCTTAAATTTGCCAAACTAAAAATAATAGAAATATAGTTTTTTGTAAAAATTGTTTACCTTTGTTCAACTTCAGTGGTGGGTTTTACCCATATCAATGTTTTATTTTTAAATTTCTTATATATTTTAATGGAATATAATTCAAGTCGTAATCAAATTGAAATGCGTGAATATGGTCGCTATATTCAGAAATTGGTTGATTTTGCAATGACCAAAACCGATCGGAAAGAGCGTTTGAGGGTGTGTGAAAATATAATAGATATAATGGGCACATTAAATCCTACCCTAAAAATAAATCCAGATTTTGGACAGCTAATGTGGGATCATCTTTTTGTAGTATCGAATTTTAAATTGGATGTAGATTGGCCATATGAAAAACCAACACCAGAATTGGCACGCATAAAACCAACACATTTGCCCTATCCTCGTACTGAAATAAAATTCAAACACTATGGTAAAAATGTGCATTCCATGGTGAAAAAAGCTTCAGAAATGGAAGATTCGGACAAAAAACTGGCATATACCGAATTGATTGGAAATTTTATGAAATTAGCCTATAAAACGTGGAGCAATGAAGAAGTAAGTTTGGAATTGGTAAAAGGAGATATGATTTCTATATCAGCAGGCCAGCTTGCAATTAATGAGGAAATGAATATTGATTCCTACTCCAAACTTACAGGGCCAACCAAACCAGCGGGTCAGCAAAACAAAAATAACAATAATCGAAATTGGAAAAACAATAATTATAAAAAGAACCAAAATAATCGTAAAAAATATTAAACATGAATTTAGATACTTTTGAAGTTTATGGAGGCAAAAAATTAAAAGGGGAAATAATACCACAAGGCGCAAAAAATGAGGCATTGCAAATAATTTCCGCTGTTTTATTAACAGATGAAGATGTTACAATTCATAATATTCCAGATATTTTAGACGTAAATAATCTAATAGAATTATTAGAAAGCTTGGGTGTTTCAGTAAATAGACATTCCCGACAAAGTGCTACCTTTAATGCAGGAGGTGTTGATCCTGAAATTATTAGTTCTGATAATTTCAAAAAAAGAGCTGGTAGCTTACGAGGTTCGGTTTTAGTAATGGGTCCTATGTTGTCAAAATTCAAAAAGGCTTTTATGCCACAGCCGGGTGGCGACAAAATAGGACGAAGGCGGTTGGATACCCATTTTAATGGATTTAAAGAGTTTGGTGCTGAATTTGATTATAATATTCACCAAGACTTATATAGTGTAAAGGCTGATAAGCTGGTTGGAAAAAAAATATTACTTGAAGAACCATCTGTAACGGGAACGGCAAATATGTTGATGTGCGCTGTATTGGCTGAAGGGGTTACCCAAATATATAATGCGGCATGTGAGCCCTATATCCAGCAGCTTTGTAGGATGCTAAATGCAATGGGCGCAAAAATAACAGGAATAGGTTCCAATTTATTGACCATTGAAGGTGTGAAGCGATTACACGGAACCACACATAAAATGCTACCCGACATGATTGAAATAGGTAGTTTTATCGGGATGGCCGCCATGACACAATCCGACTTGATCATAAAAGACGCTCGTATTGATATGCTTGGAAATATTCCGAATGTATTCAGAAAATTGGGCATTACGATAAATGAAGTTGGAGATGATTTGCATATACCTGAACAAGAAAAGTATAAACTAAATACTTTTATAGATGGTTCAATATTAACCATTTATGACGCACCGTGGCCAGGTTTTACACCCGATTTGTTAAGCGTAATTTTAGTTACAGCTTGTCAGGCAGAAGGCAGTCTTTTGGTTCATCAAAAAATGTTTGAAAGTAGATTGTATTTTACCGATAAATTGATTGATATGGGGGCAAAAATAATTTTATGCGATCCCCATCGTGCCACCATCATTGGAATCAATAGAGAGTATCAATTGCGAGGAATTAATATGTCGTCTCCAGATATCAGAGCTGGAATTGCCTTATTAATAGCTGCCTTATCAGCCACAGGAAAATCCACTATCCATAATATTCATCAAATTGATAGAGGATATCAAAATATAGAAAACCGATTATTAGCCATAGGTGCCGAATTAAAGAGAGTTTAGGTCAAATTAATTGCGGCATAAATATTGAAGTATTATTTTTGAAAAAAGATAAATCTATGAAACGTATTATACTATTTACAACAATTTCAATTTGTTCATTCTTATTGTTGAGTTCAATGATAGGAAATAAAAAGAAAAGTGAAAAAGGATTGCCTGGCGTTGGAATGGCAGCACCTGAAATTGCTTTTCCATCTCCGAGTGGCGAAACATTAAAACTCTCTACTTTGAAGGGAAATATTGTGTTGCTTGATTTTTGGGCTTCGTGGTGCGGTCCATGTGTAAAGAAAAATCCAGCGTTGGTTGCACTTTATACCAAATATGAAAAAGAAAAATGGAGAAAAGAAACAAAAGGATTTACCATTTTTAGCGTTTCTTTAGATAATAGTAAAGATGCTTGGATGAATAAGATAAAAGCTGATGGCTTAAGATGGAAATACCATGTAAGCGACTTGAAAGGGTGGTCATCTGAAGCAGCTCAAGTATATGGAGTGCGCAGTATTCCTCGTACCTATTTAATCGACGAAACTGGCTATATAATTGCACTTAATCCATCTGATGCATTGATTGAATTAGAGCTAAAAAAACGACTGAAATAGAATAAGGCAAAGTAATTTTAATTGTTTGTATCAAATATATCTTTGTCAATTGTTTTGTTGAAATTTGACAATGGAGTTTAAACATCCATTGGGTTCACTTATGCCCAAACGGTAAATACAATTGTAGTCGATGTGAAATTTTATAGCTAAAAAACACAACAAATTTATTTTTTCCATATCTTTATTCAAAATTCTAAAACATGAAAACACTATTAATTATTTTATCACTTTTTTTTAGCATTATTTTAAACGCACAAACATTCAGTGAGTGCAGGTTCGGCTATCCAGATGAGGAATTCGTACCCGAATTAAAAGATTTAAAACTCGACTACCCTATTATTTTTGAGGGTGAGATAATGAGCCAAGAATTAGGATTTATTGATATGAGAACTCATATTTCTACTCCTTACATAGTTAATGTTACAAGAGTTATAAAAGGAGAGGAGTATTTAAAGTTAGGCACAATTCAGATTCTAAGGGGGGGCGGGTATGTTCGCATAAGTAAAATTAATGACGTCATTTCAGAAATTAATGTTGGTATAGAAAAGCCATCAGCCTTACCACTTTCTGTAGGAAAAAAGGGAATATTTTTTGCATATTTAGAAGAATTGCAAGAGTTTAAAAGCCCAAATATTAATGGATTAGTTAATGATTTAGTTTTACATCCTTCTATTTTCAAACCTTATTTTGGTCGTGAGGCTGAATATTTTTCAGTACTAGGCAAGGCAGGTTTGAATGTGCCTTTTGAATATTCGCTAGAAAAAATACAGAAAGATGATGCCGAAGCCGCTAGAATAGCCTATAATGAAAAGGCACAGCAAGAATACAGTGAAAGGATGACTCAACTAAATGAAATAAGAATTAATTATGACCTTCAACAAACCGATAAGTTAAATGCTATATCCAAACTAAATCCTCGTAAGCGCAATAAAGCCATGAAATTGCTTTTGGTGGACACCATTTTGAATATACAAATTGTAAATCCTATTTATACCTTCCAATCAGATACTGCCAAATATCTTGAATTTGATATACAAGCCGATGCCAGCCATGCCAAATATTTCGATAATTGCCTCGTATGGCTCAAATACGATACAACTGTTTTTGGGAGTAACGTGGCACAGAATGGGAATGTAACGATTACCAAAGGCACTAATTTTAATTCTAGTACTTACCGAATATATACTCCTGCTGATTTATTACCCAATAGGGTGGCTATACCATTTGGAACCGATTATATAATATCGCCATTAAGTAGAACATTATTAGGCACTGCACCTCAAATACTTTATCATGTAAAATTAAAAGTAAAGAATTGTGCTGCTACGGCATCGGTTCAATTTGACAGTACAGTACAAACCTCCGTTTGGTCTTCTTATGCTCAAACTGCAAATGCAAGCGTAGTAGATGTGAAATTTTATACTAAAACCAATTATACCGATGCCTCGCCGTATAGTTTGTGTGCCATTCCGAACATTAATGGCTTTAGCCCTAATAAAATAAGAGCAGGTAATGGAGAAATATTGACCATTACAGGCTCCAACTTTGGAACTCAACGAGGCGTAGTACAGTTTCGCAATGCAGATGTGGGATTTGGCTTTATTGAAGGTTGTGATAGTGTGGATATAATGAGTTGGACAAATACACAAATACAAATAAAAGTGCCTTCTGTTTTTTTAGATGCAGCCAAATATAAAGGCGTACCAGGTAGTGGAAAATTTATAGTAAAACACCGTACTGGAGGCATTGATAGTTCGGACACCAATTTGGATATTGAATATGCCTTGACAAATTCTTACGATCAAACCTATTTTAGAAAAACAAAGTCTTTGTATGCAAATATTAATTGTAGAAATGGTGTTTTTTTCAAAATGGGTAATAATATTGTAGGTAACGCTGCCCAAATAGCTTGTATAGATTCAGCATTTAGATATTGGAGCAATCATTTAAAAATAGTGGTGGATTGGGAGAGAGATATAAATGGAGCAATTATTACTACAAATGTCTATGATAATTTGGATTTGTCATTTGTCATTTATAACACAAATTTTATAACAAGTACATTAATGAGAACAATATATCAGTCTCAAGCATTTTTTAATGCCACAACAACTCAAATATATTTTTTAGGCTCTGACATAGGAATCGACTCTACATATAATTGGCATTATACCATTGGTGATAATAAACCAGCTGGGAAGTTTGATTTTTTTGAGTCGATAGTACACGAAATTGGTCATACATTGGGTTTGAAACATGTAATAGATGCTAATCAAGAGTTAATGTATTATAATGAGGGAAGTGAGTACAAATCTGCGGCACAACGCACCACCCTTAATACGGGCAGAGGTACTGCAAAGCTAGGCACTACAAATATAAAAACAGCAAGCCGTGCAACTACTTGGCTCAACCCTATAGTAAAAACCATCAGAGAATTTACCCAAGCACCAGTATTAACTACTGCTTGTGAGGGAGTTAATGCAAGTATTGAGGTAATCATTAGCACCACACCCACAAGTACGCCAGCCATTACTTATAAATGGCAAAAACTAAATGGGTCAACATTTCAAGACCTTACAACAGGTAGCCCATATACAGGAATTAGTAGCAAAAAACTAACCATTACTGCATCGCCCATTGCGCTCAATGGTAGTAAATACAGGTGTAAGGTAAGTTTTGATGGCTGTACTTATTATTCGCAACCAAGTATTTTAAATATAAATGCCAAACCAACTATAACTACTCAGCCAGTAAACACAAGCGTAATTACAGGCAATAATACGAGCTTTACAGTAGTGTCGCCTACCGCAATTACTTACCAGTGGAGAGTAAATAGTGGTGCAGCACCTAATGCCTATACCAATGTAAGTGGAGCAAGTTATGCAAATGCAACAAGTGCAGTATTGGGTATAAACAATACGCCTACAACGCTGAACAATCGTAAATATCAATGTGTAGTAACAAATAATTTGGGATGTAATCGAATTTCCAATAATGCTACACTAACTGTATTGCCAGCACGCATCAACCCAAATAAAGTCATAAATAACGATGACAAAGTAAACATATTTCCCAATCCAACAAACGCCATATTAAATATCAAAATTGAAGTTGATTATTTTGCAAATGAAACAATACAATATGGCATTTACGATTTGTCAGGAAAACAAATTATGTGGAGCAATTTAATAAATAGTCAAATAAATACCCAATCGTTAGCAAACGGACAGTATGTATTGATGCTTTCAGATGGTGTTAACCAAACAGCCAAATCGTTTGTTGTGAATAGATAGTTCAACTATTACTATTTTTTATTATTCAAAAACATTTTATTTCTGCCAATTTGTCCATATTTGCATCATGGCAAAATTTTTGTTTTTTAAGAAAAAAAAGAAACTAATGGTAAACGAGGAATTAACTTCTGATGATGAAATACTAGAAAATGCACTTAATGCAGATACTGCAAGCGTTATTTCGGATGATGAAAAGCAAGAACAAGATGACAATTTGGCAAATCCAGTGGAAAGTGAGGTTGAAAAATTAAAGGCCGAACTCGGAGAGGCAAAAGATAAGTATTTAAGAATTTTTGCAGAGTTTGATAATTCTAAAAGAAGAAATGCAAAAGAAAGGTTGGAGTTGATTAAAACAGCAGGCTTGGAAATTTTGCAAGACTTATTACCTGTTTTGGATGATTTAGGCAGAGCCGAGAAAATTATAGAAACAGCCACTGATCTGGAAAATGTGAAAAAGGGTTTTGATTTGATAAAAGAAAAATTGGTTAGAACCTTACAAAATAAAGGATTGAAAGCAATGGAAAGTATAGGTGCTGATTTTGATGCCGATTTCCATGAAGCGATTACAGAAATACCTGCCCCAAACCCTGAAATGGTTGGAAAAGTAGTGGATGAAGTAGAAAAGGGATATATTTTGAACGAAAAAATTATTCGATACGCTAAGGTGATTGTCGGAAAATAGTAAATTATGAAAAGAGATTATTACGAAATACTTGGCGTTTCGAAAAATGCAACTGCTGACGAATTAAAAAAAGCTTACCGTAAAATAGCACTTCAGTATCACCCAGATAGAAATCCTGGTGATAAAGAATCTGAAGATAAATTTAAGGAAGCGGCAGAAGCTTATGATGTACTTTCGAATGAAGAAAAAAAGGCAAAATATGATCGTTTTGGACATCAAGGCATGGGTCAAGGTGGCTTTGGTGGCGGCGGTTTTGGAGGTGGTATGAATATGGAAGACATATTTAGCAACTTCGGTGATGTTTTTGGAGAAGGGAGTCCATTTGAATCCTTTTTTGGTGGTGGACGACAGTCGAGAAGAAAGACAGGAAAGGGCGAGACAGGTTCTAATATTAGGATAAAAGTAAAATTAAACCTAGAAGAAATCGCAAACGGTGTAAAAAAACAAATAAAAGTAAAAAAACACATATCCTGTGATGCTTGTAGTGGAAGTGGTGCTAAGGATGGTGGTTCGTTTCAAACCTGCCAAACGTGTAATGGCCAAGGGCAAGTACGTAGGGTAACGCAAACTATATTGGGTCAAATGGCTACGGCCTCTACTTGTCCTACTTGTAGTGGTGAAGGTCGTATAATAACCAATAAATGTACAAAGTGTAGAGGAGAAGGTAGAATGTATGGCGAGGAAATGATAAGCATTGATATTCCAGCCGGCGTAACAGAAGGCATCCAATTATCAATGAATGGAAAAGGGAATGCCGGTATGCGTGGAGGATATGCTGGCGATTTGTTGATCAATATTGAAGAAGAAAAGCACGCTCAATTGAGAAGAGAAGGACAGGATATCGTATTTCCGTTACACCTCAATTTTGCCGATGCCGTTTTGGGAACTTCTGTAGAAATACCAACAATATCGGGTAGTGCTAAAATAAAAATTCCAAAAGGCACACAAAGTGGTAAGTTGTTTCGATTGCAGGGTAAAGGATTGCCTTCTATAAATTCGTATGGAAAGGGCGATCAGATTGTGGAGGTGCAAATTTTTACACCAGAACATGTAAGTGATGAAGAAATTGCAATGCTTGAAAAGATGAGGACATCCAAAAGTTTTGTTCCAGGACAAGCAAGTGATAAGAATGAAAAGGGATTTTTTGGCAAATTCTTTTAAAGCTGGTTTTGTTCCGATCGGTTTAAAAGAGAATTTTTTCTTATTTTAACTAATTTAATTAAAAGAAGTGCTTAAATAAAGGTATTTTTGGGCTTTAATATAATGGAAATGAAGAAAATACTTTTATTATTTATAGTTTGTTGTTTTGCAATTACAGTAAATGCAGGCAATTCAAAAATTCAGTTTATAAATAATTCGGCAGATTCCTCTTTTATAAGTGCTCAAGTTAAAATCGGAGATAGTGTAATGGTTCAAAGTTTAGGATTTAGGAAGGCCACAGCTTTTTTAGATTTTCCATATGATTCTATTTTGGATATTACCTTTACACCACAATTTAATGCTGCAAATTATACAACCACATTAGATGATTTCGACTTCCAACCCGATTCAACTTATATATGTTTTTTAAATGGTGTTGGAGATATTAGTAAATACGATGCCAACCCAGAGGGATTGCCTATTGGATTAAAAATACAAATAAGTACAATTCCTAGTCCTACTACTGTAAATGAAGACTCTATTGGTTTATTTGTAATGCATGGCACAACTGACATGCCTTCGGTGGATATGCAAAATAGCGGTTCTGGTTTTATTCTTAAAAATTTGGCGTTTAATTCTCTCAGCAATAGAATTGATAGAGAAGCAACTATAGGAAATATTAATGTATTATCAGCTGGCGGTTCTTTGTTATTGTCTACTTTTAATACAAAATTTGATACCATTGGAGGCCAAAATGTAGTAATTTTCTTTTCAGGTTTTTTATCTACTACTGCTAATCAAGATGGCGCCAACTTTAGTGCTTTTGCTGCATTTCAAGATGGAAAAGTATTTGAATTAAGAAATGTTACTTCAGTTAAAAATTTGCAATCTATTGTTTCGGAAATTAAATTGTTTCCTAATCCCGTAAAAAACACGCTAAACATAGGATTTCAAGTTCAAAAGGGAACAATTTTAAGTATGGAAATAATGGATATTGGAGGCAGAGTAATTGATTCAAAGCCTTTTACATTTATACCTTCAGGAAAATTTAGAGATAGTTTTGATTTTAATAATTTACCTTCTGGATTATATTTCTTAAAAATTTCTGATAATATTGGCGGTATTAGTACATCCAAATTTATGATTTCTGAATAATTTCAATCATGGAATTACTAGAAATTAAAAACATAAAGAAGGTTTTTCAAAAAAACCTTGCATTGAATGATGTTAGTTTTTCGATACCGAAAGGTTCTATTTTTGGTTTATTAGGTCCAAATGGAGCAGGGAAAACAACCCTTATTCGAATAATTACACAGATATTAGGTCCAGATTCTGGTGAAATCTATTTTAACGGTATTCCATTAAAGCAGGAAAAGATAAATTCTATAGGTTATATGCCTGAAGAAAAAGGGCTGTATAAAAAGATGAAGGTAGGTGAACAATTACTTTACCTTGCTCAATTGAAAGGGATGAGTTCCAAAGATGCCAAAACACAAATACGGTTTTGGTTGGAAAAGTTAGATATCGTTTCATGGTACAACAAAACACTTGATGAACTTTCTAAAGGCATGCACCAAAAAGTTCAATTTATATCCACTGTTATTTCTCAACCTAAATTACTAATATTAGACGAACCATTTTCTGGCCTGGATCCAATAAATGCGAATTTATTAAAGCAAGAGATTTTGGAGTTGAACCAAAAAGGGACAACTATTATTTTTTCTACCCATCGAATGGGCGATGTAGATGAATTATGCGATGATATTGCACTCATAAATAAGGGTCAGATTATACTTTCTGGAACGGTAAAAGATATCAAAAACCAGTTTAAAGAAAATATTTTTAAGGCTGATTTTACTGGCGTGGAAGAAAGTGAAATTCATAAACATTCCCATTTTATAAGAAAAGAGGACAACCACTTCCTTTTTAAATTGGCAGAGGGTCAATCGCCGAATGAGTTACTCAAAGGTTTGATTAGTAATGGATTCGAAATAAATGGTTTCTCAGAAGTTATACCAACGATAAATGATATTTTTATTTCGCAAATAAGTAAAAACAACCAAATATGAAGAAAATTTGGATTATTATTAAGCGAGAATATCTAAGCAGAATTGTAAAAAAATCTTTTTTATTTACAACTCTTTTAGTGCCATTATTGATGGGAGCTGCCATGTTTATTATGATAAAAGTAGGCAGTACGACAAAAGATCATTTAAAAGTGTTGGTAGTAGACGAGAGTCAGCTTTTTATTGAAAGCATAGATAAGATGAACAATGGAGAAGATTTGGTTTTTAAACCAATGATTGAATCAATTCCACTCGACTCTATTAAAAAAACATATGAATCATTGGGCTATGATGCACTTTTGTATATTCCAAATATGGATATTGAAAATCCAATTCCTTTAACTTATTATGGAGAAAATCAACCTGGATTGGTAACAAAAAGCTTGATTATTGACGAATTATCAACCACATTAAAAATTAAAAAGCTTAAAGCAAAAGGGTTAGATGAATCGTTTGCTAAAGATATTGAAAAAGACATACAATTAAATATTGAAACAATAGAAGGAACGAAGAAGGGAAATACTGAAGTTGCTGCCATATTTGGGTATATTTCTGGCTTGTTGATTTATGTTTATTTGTTGTTTTTCGGATCGATGGTAATGCGTGGAGTTGCTGAGGAAAAAACCAATAGAATTATTGAAGTTATTATTTCAAGTGTAAGGCCATTTCAATTGATGGTGGGGAAAATTGTTGGAATCGGATTAGTTGGACTTACCCAATTTCTTTTGTGGTTAGTGCTTGGAATTGGCGTTAATTTTCTAATTGCAACTTTATTCAAAGAAAATCTTGCCGAAATGCAGCAAATGCAATCTGGCGTTAGTCAGGCCGCTGACCCATCAAGTAGAGATATTTTGTTAGGTCTGTTTAATGGATTTGGTGAGGTGAATTTGTTTAGGATTATTACAGGGTTTATTTTTTATTTTGTTTTTGGGTATATTTTTTACGGTGCCCAATTTGCAGCATTAGGTTCAGCTGTTACCGATGAAGGAGACACACAATCACTTTCGTTTCCAGTTACTATTCCCATAATTGTATCCATATTTTTGATGGCTTCAACTTTGGCACAACCCAATTCTTCCTTAGCTATTTGGTCTTCAATGATACCTTTTTCTTCACCAATTGTGATGATGGCCCGAATTCCATTTGGTGTGCCCATTGGGCAACAAATTGCTTCAATGGTGATTTTGGTGCTTTCTTCTGTTTTTATGATTTGGCTTGCAGGCAGAATTTATCGGATAGGTATTTTAATTCAAGGTAAAAAAATAAGTCTAAAAGAAATATTTAAATGGATGTTTTACCACGTTTAATTTTTTAATAGAATTGAGAGTCTAGAATCAAGAACCAAGACTTTTATAATGTTGAATGCCTAATGTTAAATGACGAATGAATAAAAAAATAACCTTTTATTTCATTAACTCAATAACAAATAACTTATCGGTGCACTGTTGACAGCGGACTTTGGACTTTTCCCTTATTTTGCGGTTATTTCAATTGTAACAGTTGCATTTTCAGAAACCGTAATTTTTAATACCTGTTTTATTTCATCGTATGATTGTGTATAATTTGTTGCTCCATTCACTGCTAAATTATAACCATTTGGGTAATATCTTTTTGGAATAAAAATCTCTGTAGGTAAATTAATTTCCTTGTTTGACATATATTTCATTTCAAATTTTTTGGAAACAACATCAAAACTAAATGAAACAATCTTTCCAGCTGTTGCCTTTGGATAAGATCGTAATAGATATTGAGCAATTGCCGTTTCAGTTCCATCACCATTAAATGGACTCCAACCTCCTAGGTCGTTGCTCCAATAGGTCCAATGCCACAAATTCCTATCAGACATGGCATTGAAATCGGTTAAATAGTCCGTAAAGCCTTCTTGCGTTGGCGACAATCCAAACTCGCCTGTTAATAAAGGTATTTCTCCATGTTTAATCACTTCTTTTTTGCGTTCTCGCTCCCAATCAACTAATTGTTTTTTTGAGGATTCTGTATATCCATTTCCCTCATGTGTATCGTAAGGATAGCAATGTGGTGCATACACTAATTTTGAGGTGCTTCTCGTGTCTTTTATTTTTGATAAATCTGAAGCCACACCAAAAGTTACCGGTGCGGGAGTTGGTTCGAAAAATAGATATTTGTCGGGATCTGTTTTTCTTAATCCTGGAATTAAACGGTTATAAAATGCAGTTAATTGTTCTCTTTCAAATTCTTTGGTAAGAAACACTTTTACCAAATCACCTCCCCACGGCTCATTCATTAAATCATAACCAATTACATAAGGATTGTCCTTGAAGCGTTCTGCAATTTTTTGCCATGCCAAAATATAATGATCCTGTAAGTCTTTATGATTTGTGTATTGCCAAAAATTTATCCAACTATTTACCACAGTCGGGTCAATGTTTTTTAACCACCAAGGAGTGCCACCAGGTAATTCAAGTGGTGCAGCCCCATTAGTGCGGCAAGCCCACTCAGGCGCACCATCGCCACCCAAAAAAATGGAGTATAAATCCTGATGCATGTCTAATAATACATACATCCTTCTTGAAGTGTACCAGTTTACCCGTGTTTCAATTCTATCTATATAGGCTTGGTCAAATTGATCCTTCTGCGGTTCTATTGCATCCCAAAAAATAAGATAACGTACAACATTAAACCCATATTCTGTAGCCTCTCTTTCTACATCACTTTCTGCAATCCATGGATTGCGCAATGGCTCTCCTTTTGCACTTGATGACGTGTTTAAACCATGAAGAATTAATTGTCGCCCAAACTGATCTTGGATGATGCTAGGGTCTTCAATTATTGAATTTACAATTTTTTCATTCCCATTTTCTTTCTTACAAGAAATTAGAAGGAATATAAAACCGACAAGGATATATATATTTTTCATTAAACCAAGATACATAATATACCAATAAGTAGGTATAAAACGCTTAAAAATTTGATTTTTTTTATAAATTTCAAAAAATGTTTAATAAAAAATGAAAAAAATTAAACAAAATAAACAAATGCTTGTTTCGGTGATATTATATAATTAATTAAAACGAAAAAAAATGAAAAATTTAAAATCTTTAATGATGGCTTTTTTTGCCTTTGCTCTAATGTTCACAAGTTGCAAAGAAGATGAAGTAGTAGAACCTCAAAAAAATATTGTTGAGCTAGCTCAAGCTAATCCCGACTTAAGTATTTTAGTGCAGGCAGTTTTGAAAGCTAATTTAGCAGGTGCTTTGTCAGGTGATGGTCCTCTAACCGTTTTTGCTCCAACCAACGCTGCTTTTGTATCATTACTTTCTGAGTTAGGTGCCGAGAGTTTGGATGACCTAGATTCAACAACAGTTGCTCATGTTTTATTGTACCATGTTGTAGGAGCAAAAGTTTTAGCTGGTTCATTAACAGAGGGACAAGTTGTGACTACATTATTTGAAGATAATACTTTTACAGTTGGCCTAGTGGGTGGACCTAAAGTTACTGACCTAGATGGTAGAGTGTCTAATATTAAAGCAACTGATATCGAAGCCAGCAATGGTGTGGTACATGTTGTGGATAAGGTATTTTTGCCAGGTATACTAGGGACTAGAGAGTAAATTTTATAGTTCCAATTTTGTTAAAATGAAAGTTAAGAGAAGGTGCATTGTTTAAATGCGCCTTTTTTTTGTTTAAGAAAAATTGAAATAATTTTAAAAATCGTTTTTAATAATTTCTTCCATATTCAGTTCTGCAAGCGCTGCAATGGTGAGCGATGGATTTACTAAAGCACAATTTCCAGGTAGCATACTGCCATCGATGGCATATAAATTCTTGTAGCCTTTTATTCGACCATATTTGTCTGATGCCTTTTCGAGTACAACACCTCCCAAGGGATGATAAGTAAATTTGCTAGAAACCCCTTCAGGAATGAATGAAGTATCAAGGTCGCTATTATTAGCATTATTTATTTTGGAAATAAAATCCCCCATTGCTGCCTTTGGCTGATCCATCCCATTCGAAGCCCAATTTAATTGCAATGAATCTGAGTTTTTGTCATAATTAAAAACACCCTTATATTCATTATAGGGCTGGCCGACCATTAAAAGCATTCTTAAATCGATACCTATTGGAAAAATGTCCTGCATCGCAGTTAAAGGTGCTATTGTATTTAAGTAATCTAAAACCGATAAAGTGGGTGGACTTGAATGTATGGTTCCTGTTGGCTTGTTGATGTTTTTTCTTATTGCAAAAGCGTTTCCATTGGTGCCAAAACCTTTACCTATTTCGGTATTTAAGTCTGGCAAATTTCCTATTTCTTGTGCCTTTAATAATAATTCAGTGGTGCCCAAACTGCCTGCACAAAGGAATAGGTGCGTGCATTGATGTGTAGTAATTTCTTTATTATTTCCTTGTTCATCAATTTGTTGAATATTGATACTGTATTTTTTGTTTTCTGTATTATAAGTAATGTCTGTTACTTTTGAAAGCGTTTTGATGGTCAGATTACCTGTGCCTAATGCATCCGACAAGTAATTTCGGTCTAAAGAATTTTTGATTCCATTATTATTGCCATACAAAAGTTCACCATTGAGGGCTGATTTCGGAGCTTGACCTTCCATTTCTTTTCTCCAAACATCAAAATTATAAAATGAATCGGCATGAATGGTGCTAAATCCAGCATTCTGAGCGTGTTCTTTGCACACTTGAGCAAATTTGTAATGGGTTGAGTTGAATAAATCATCTGGCATTTTGGATGCCTTTAGCATATTTTTGACTCTTGGAAAATAAGTATTTTTTAAGGCTTGGTAATCAATATTAGGAGAAACAAACTGATTAAAATGTGTTTCTTGGGGCTCCAAAAGCACGCCTCCATTTGAAATAGAACCGCCACCCAAACAAATATTTCTATACACATTCATATTAGGAAAATCTACTCTATCTAAAACGCCAACATATTTTTGCGACCATGGTAAATTTGTTCCAAAGGGCAATTCAGATTTCGTTTTTAACCAAGTAGAACGTTTATCAGGAGGAAGATTGGGAGAAAAGGTATCTATGCTTTTTGTTACATCATAAAATTTCCCCATTTCTACTAGCAAAGTATTTATGCCTTTTTCAGTCAATCTTAACGCAGAAACTGCACCACCAAAACCCGACCCAATTACAATGGCAGTAAAGTCATTTGTACTTTTTGGTGGATCCTTTTCTTTTTTACATGAAGACAAGGAGAAAGTACTCCACCCAAATAAGGAAGCCGAAGCAAACGTCGAAAGCCCTAAAAATCTTCTTCTGTTGATGTGTTTTGTGCCCATAATTTGCAAAAATACTATTTTGGTTTTATCCAAATTTTTAAATAAAAATTTCACCAATTAAATAGCAAACTGCTTGTCCACTCATTTCGACTCGGTCGCCAAGGTAATTGCAATTTAAAAAACCAGTCCGTTGCGATAATTGCATTGCAGTGAGTTCTGTTTTGTTTAATTTTTTGTTCCAAAATGGAATTAATGCGCAGTGCGCTGAGCCAGTTACAGGGTCTTCGTTTACACCTAATTGTGGTGCAAAAAATCGAGAAACAAAATCTACCTTTTTTCCTTTGGCGGTGATAATTAAACTTTTTTCTAATTGATTTATTAATGTGAAATCGGGCTGACAATTTTGAACACTATCTTCATCTTCTAATAAGGCTAAAAACTTAGATTTGGAATCGTAAAAAGCGATTGGGTGTGTGCCAATTGCTTGTGATAAAATAGATGGAATGTTTTTAATCATTTGTGTTTCGACGGCAGGGAAATTAAGGGTAATCCAATCTCCATTTTTCGTTACAAATAAATCACCAACCTGACAAGTGAAATGAATTTCTGATTTATCATGATTGAGGTAATTGTAAATTACAAAAGCCGATGCTAAAGTAGCATGTCCACAAAGTTCTATTTCTACAGTTGGTGTGAACCATTTGATTTGAAATTGCTCTCCCGTTTTTACAAAAAAAGCTGTTTCAGCTAAATTATTTTCGGCAGCTATATTTTGCATGGTTTCTGTAGGCAACCAATTTTCTAACGGTACAACCGCAGCAGGATTTCCTTTGAATACGGTGTCCGCAAATGCGTCTATTTGGTATATTTTAAGCATGTTTTTGTTGTATTTTAAATATGTTTTTGATAAAATTAAAAATAAATTATTCTATTACAAATTATCTTACCTTTTGTTAAGGGATTTAATTTTAAATTATGTGTAATTTAGCAAAAAAATTATCATGGATACTTATGGTTTAATTTTACTAATTGCAATGCCCATTTTTGTGGTGTTGATAATTGCTGAAATAATTGCGTATGCTGTAAAAAAGAAAAATTATAATTTTATAGATGCGGCATCCAGTTTGTATTCTGGAATGACCAACACGATTAAGGATGTTTTGGGGTTAACGATTGTAGTTTTATCTTATGAATTTTTATTAGCGAAACTTGCTATTTTTCATTGGGAATTTTCTAATCCTTTGGTGTATATAATCGCATTTTTAGCAATGGATTTTGGTGGTTATTGGTATCATCGCTTATCACACGAAATTAATTATTTTTGGAATATCCATATTGTACACCACAGTAGTGAAGAGTATAATTTACCTTGTGCATTGCGTCAGCAGTTTGCTACAGTAACCAATGTTTTATTTATTTTTTGTCAAGGTATTTTGTTATCACTAGCAGGTGTGCCTAAAGAAGTTTTTATTATTGTTGCACCAATTCATTTGTTTATGCAGTTTTGGTACCATACCCGATTAATAAATAAAATGGGATTCTTGGAAAAGATATTGGTAACTCCTTCGCATCATAGGGTGCACCATTCAATGAATGCCATTTATATGGACAAAAATTATTCGCAAATCTTTATTATTTGGGATAAATTATTTGGCACTTTTCAGCAAGAGTTAGAAACAGAACCTTGTATATACGGAGTGCGCCGTCCGGTGCGTACATGGAATCCTTTTATCATCAATTTTCAACATCTATGGTTAATTATTAAAGATACGGTAAGAACCAAAAATGTATTAGATAAAGTAAAAGTATGGTTTATGCCAACTGGCTGGCGACCCAAGGATATGGAAGAAAAATATCCGGTAAATTACTTAAAGGCTGACGATGTTTATCGTTTTGAAAAATACAACCCTACTTATTCTAAAGGTTTTCAAATTTGGAGTCAAATACATCTAACGGTAATGTTTGCGCTTATGGGTTTTTTATTCTTTAATATAAAAAATTTACAAAGCGATAATCAATACATTTATTATGGTTTATTTTTATTGTTTTCCATCTTTTCTTATACTTCCTTTATGGATAAAAAACGAATGGGTATAATTACTGAATGCATAAATTTGTTTATGGTGGCTTACATTGTTTTTACCACTCACGATTGGTTTGGGTTAAACAGTTTCATTACAAATGGAAGTTTAATGGTGATGTCGTTTTTTATTGTAGAACTGGCAGTTGCGATTTATTTTTATTTTGGTGAATTTAAAAAAGAAATGAAACCACAAATAATTTAATTATAAATGCAAAACCTCAAAAAAGATTTATTTTATGGGAAAAACAATTGATGTTCAGGGAACAAAAGTATATATAAACGGTGAAGGGAAATCCGTTATTGTAATGATTCATGGCTGGCCCGACACACATGAAATTTGGCAAAAACAAGTGGATTTTTTTAAAAGAGATTTTACTTGTGTCACTTTTACCTTGCCAGGTTTTGAAAAAAATGATGACGGAAAATACACTTTGGATGATGTTGTAAATAGAATAAAAAATATTGTTGATGCCGTATGTCCTAAATCAAAGGCAATTTTGATGGTACATGATTGGGGTTGCGTTTTTGGGTATGAATATGCTATGCGCTATCCCGATAGGATTGAAAAAATGGTAGCCATTGATGTAGGTGATGCTGCATCGCCGGAATTTGAAAAAACACTTTCATTGAAAGCCAAACTGATGGTGTTTACTTATCAGTTTACATTGGCTTTGGGTTGGCTTACAAAAATAGATTTAGTACATAAAACAGTTGCGAAAGGATTACAAGCCAAAAGTAATTTTGACAATATACATGCAGGCATGGGTTTACCGTATGCGATGCGATGGTTGGGCGCCAATGGAGGTTTGAAAAATATGAAACAAATCGAACCCACTTTTCCATTTTTCTATATTTATGCATTGAAAAAACCATTCTTTTTCCAAACAGAAAAATGGTTGAAAGAATTGGAAAAAAATCCTAAAAATAGAGTGCAAGCATTTAACTGCGCACATTGGGTAATGGTGGAAAAAGCAGATGAATTTAATACTGAAGTACACAAATGGTTAACGAATTAAAATAAAAAAATATGCAATATATTGATGTAAAAGAAGAATTCCCTTTTTCCGTAGAAAAGTTGTTTAGCTATATCGAGATTCATGAGAACCTAGGTAATTTGTTTTCGCCTATGAGTGTAAAAACAATTAAAGAAGGAAAAACAGAAAAATATGGCGTTGGTTCGGTGCGAAATTTGTCCTTAAATGGACTCTTACCATTTGAAGAAACGGTGACAGAATGCAAAAGAAATGAGCTCATTGAATACAAAATCAGTAAAGGCAGTCCGCTGAAAAATCATCATGGAACAATGAGGTTTTCATCTACGACAATTGGTTCTAAAATTCATTATACCATTGAGTTCGATTCTTCTATCCCTTTTCTTGCATTAATTGTAAAGTTTGGGTTAGAAAATGGTATAAAAAAAGGACTCAAAAAGTTGAAAAAAATTGTAAAGTAGTTTTTACTTTTTAGACTGTAATTACTTTTTTTTCTTATAATTAAATAGAAAAACAAAAGCAATATTTTTTTGTTTACCTAATTTATATGAACACTATTGTTAAAATATTTTTATTCCTTTTTGCATTTGCTATTATTGGGTTTTTGTATTATTTGAATCGACCCATTTCAAATGCGCCTAAGCCTGCAAAATTTAACTGTTTAAATGAAAAAGATGGCGTTTTTTTTGATTTCGATTCCGTAAATCATATCTATGGATTTGGTTTAATTTACCAGCAACATATTGTTCAAACCTCGGCTTCCTATAATGCAAATGATACACCGCCAATTTTCAAAAAAAGCTTAAATAGTATCTTGCAAGGCAATAAAATGATTGTTAAAATGCCAACAATTGAAAATTTAAGAAACGCAATGAATACCATCGAACCTGGACTTGCAGATTTGGCTTTTAATAACATGCCAACACTAAAGCCTTTGGTTGATTATGAAGTTGAGCTGGGTATAATTATTTTGGAAGAAATTAATTTGTCAGACCTAAAAGATGATAAATTTATTCCTAAGCTTGGTTTTTTTATTGCAAATGATGTTTCTGAAAGGAGTATAGCAGTATTGGGTGATGGCAAAGCGAATAAGTTTGATTATTGGGGAGTATCAAAAGATTTTGAAGGATTTACACCACTTCCACAAAAATACTGGGTGCCAAATCAATTCAAAAAAGATCAGATTCCCTGTGTTACTATTCAAACTTTTGTGAATGGAAAAATTAGGCAAGAGGAAAAAACAAATAATATGGTTTATACGCCTACTCAATTATTGAATTATATTTCTAATAAATACCAAACCAATTTCGAGAAAGGGGATATTATTTTAACAGGAACTCCAGGAGGCACAGCCATTCATGCCCCAAGATGGAAAATAAGAATTGGCAACCTTATAGGTGCTGATAGATTTAAAAAATTGGAGACAATAGTCAATGGAAACACTTCTGAATACCTTAAAAAAGGAGATGAAGTGATCGTAAAAGGAGAATGGTTGGGAGAAATTAAAATCGAGATGGAATAGTATTTAATTTGTGAAGCCAATAATATAAGATTGGTTTTTATTATGAGTTAATAAAACTTCATAAACCCATCATTCATAGAGCCATAATTTAGATTTATAGCATCTGAAATAAAATTTTGTTTCAGTTTCCATGGTGTTTTTGTGCCTTGATTAGGCAAATTGCCGCTAGCCAACGCCCTTTGCACATAGCCAGATTTGAAATCCATAAGTGGTTCGGTTTCTATGGGTTTGTCCGACTCGGGCACAAACATCCGTTTGCCTTTTTTATCCGTTTCATTTATCAATCTACAAAAATAAGTAGCAACTAAATCTGCTTTTAGCGTCCATGATGCATTGGTATAACCAATCGTAAATACAAAATTGGGCACATCTTTTAGCATCATACCTTTATAAACAATAACCTCTGAAGGGTTTGGTTTTTTATTATCTACTATCGCATCAATTCCACCCAGCATTTGTAATTCCAAACCAGTGGCGGTAATAATAATATCAGCTTTTTGCGTATTACCCGACTTAAGCAGGATGCCATCTTTTGTAAAAGAATCAATATGATCGGTAACCACACTTGATTTTCCACTTTTTATAGATTTAAACAAATCTCCATTTGGCACTGCACATAATCGCTCATCCCAAGGATTGTATTTGGGCGTAAAATGTGTGGCAACATCATAATCTTTTGGCAATTGTCTTTTTGCATTTTTGATAAAGAAATCCTTCATCATTTTGGGTCGACTCCTGCTCAAATTATATTGTAAAATCGTAATACCTATATGTGCAGTTCGATTGATGTCGTACATTAATTTTGCAGGTATATTATCGCTCAACACCTTTGGAAATAAACTCCTATTTGGAACGCTTGCTACATATGTGGGTGAGCGTTGAAGCATGGTTACATGTTTGGCAGTTTCAGCCATAGCCGGCAATAGGGTAACTGCCGTTGCACCACTTCCAATAATAACCACTTCTTTGTTGGTATAATCTAAATCTTCTGGCCAAAATTGAGGGTGGACAATTGTGCCTTTAAATTTTTTTATGCCTTCAAATTCTGGGGTATAGCCATGTTCATAATTATAATAGCCTAAGCAGGATTGTAAAAAAGTACAAGTAAAAACCTTGCTTTTCTTCGTTTTGGTATCTTCACATTTAATTGTCCATTGTGCGTTTTCAGTCGACCAATTTAATGCTATTATTTTAGTGTTGAATTGAATTTTAGATGCTACATTATGTTCTTGGGCGGTTTCCTTTATATAACCTAAAATTGCAGGTCCATCGGCTATAGATTTAGGATTTGTCCACGGTTTAAAATTATAACCCAAGGTATACATGTCCGAATCAGAGCGAATACCTGGGTAGCGAAACAAATCCCATGTGCCGCCCATGGATGGTCGGGCTTCTAAAATAGCATAAGATTTATTCGGACAGTTTTTTTGTAAATGACAAGCGGCGCCAATACCTGATAAACCAGCACCCATTAT
>JADIYW010000032.1 GCA_016705125.1 Bacteroidota bacterium | reverse complement strand
CGCTTTGAAAATATATTTTCAGCAATTTTACTTTTGCAAGGCTTGACGAAAATAAAAATATTTTCCGTTTCAAAATCTATACTTCAAGTTAAAAAAAGACTATTTATCAGATTCTCGAATGCCCAATTGCACCTAACGGTTGGGGCTACCGAAGGCAGGGACTTTACCACAAAACCCATGCTCGAAGAACCTCTCTACAAATATAAACACAATTTTTCATTCGAGCACCACTGCCCTGCTTTTGGGTAGCCTAAGTTAATGTGCTGTTGTTTTATTTTACTAAAACACAGGCACTGTTGCATCATAAGAATACTAGATAAATGATTTTAAAATATTGTCTCTTATCAGACAACAATGATAGGAGCTCTTTTTTAAATCTTAGTCTTTTGTAACAATAAAACTAGATTTTGAAACGCCTAGAATAAAAAAACTTGACTTTGTCTTTTTCTTATAACTTTCTGCCAAGCCTTTTAAGCGAATTCGCTTTGAAAATATATTTTCAGCAAATTTTACTTTGCAAGGCTTGACGAAAATAAAATATTTTTCCGTTTCAAATCTATACTTTCAAGTTAAAAAGACTATTTATCAGTTACTCGAATGCTCAATTGCACCTAACTTGTTTATATGCGCATCGTAGCGCATATACATCCTACTGTTGGTACGATATGCGCTAGTGGGTAGCTTTTATTTTTTTAACAAATGTATCATTTTTTTATAAACTATCAAATGGAGATGTGATTTTTGAATACTTAAATTGCTTACATGGGTATAAATCTCAGTAGTTCTGCTACTGCCTTGTCCTAATATTTCTTGTTTATACCTTAAGTCGGTGCCTGCTTCTAATAAGTGTGTAGCATAGCTATGACGTAGCCAGTGGAGTGTAAATGGTTTCTTTATCTTTGATTTAAAAAATTTCCACCCAAATATCATTTCTCAAATCTATCTCTCTTCCCCCGCGTGAAGGATAGAGCGGAAAAGCCCGCAACGACGCAGGAGTGAGGACTTGGAGCGTTCCGACCATTCGGAAGCCTGACCACGACCTAAGAAGTGGGCACGCCCAAATGAAATTTTAAGTAAAAAACCTTTTCTCTACTATTTTTTGGGTTTAACCCAGATTCCGCATTAGAAATTTATTAAAATCCAAAATGACTGCAAAATATAGCACTTACTCCAATTTCAAATTTAAAATAACGATGCTATTCCTGCATTTAAAATTGTTCTGGCAGCACTATATTTTATTGCCCTTTTGGCTTTCATTACAAATCCTAATGCGTAATCTGGGTTTAATTGATTATAAAATTATAACCAACACCTATTCCAAATCCAAAGTTGAAGGTGCCTTGGTAACCATTGGGTTGTTCGTTTTGAAACTTGCGGGCATCTAACATGTCGAAATTCATCCTTAGGTCGAAGGTAACTTTGCCAGGCCCTGCCAATAAGCCAATACCAGCTCCTGCGGCCAATCCGGCATCGATGCGCCTATCTTTACTCAAATCGCCATCGTAACTATTGTCGAATTCGACTTTTTTGTCTCAGTTTATCGCCGCTGCCTATATTCGAAACTACTCGGCTCGAAATGGCATAGCCCACAAATGGCCCTACTGCGCCATAAAAGGTAAAAAAGTCATCGGACGCACCAAAGCCGTAGCCCAATAAAACGGGCAATTCGATATAATTTGTAAAATATTTACCCCTACTTTCAATTCCACCTATATCGGTAAAGTTGAGTTTTTGTCCTTTTTGAATAAAATGCAATTCGGGCATTATAAACAAACCTTTGGTTATTCCAATTCTGACGGGCAGCGCAATATCGATTAAAGCGGTAGCATTACCTGCTGCTCCCCCATTTCGGCTGCTTACCTTTGAAATGTTTGTGCCTACTCTTATTCCTACTTCCGTTTGGGCGGTCAATTGTAAAAAGAAGAAAAGGCCTATAATTGCTAATGTAATTTTTTTCATTTGATGCTTTTGTTTAACTTTTTTCAAATATAACTAAATATATTCCATTTTTTTCGCTTGATTGAGCGATAATACCAAATATAACTACAAAATAGTCCATTCTGCTCGTCCTTTTTCACCAATAAATCTTCAAAAAATAGTTCCGTATCTAATTGATATGCAACAATTTTTTTTTATCTTCTTAACAAAAATTAAGTCGCATTTATGGACCATTTTATAATTATGTTTGGTATAATTCTTTGTTGTTATAAACGAAAAAATCCCTTCCAATATTTTATTGAAAGGGATTTTTCTTGCTAAAAAAATAATTTTATTTTACTTCTTCAAATTCTACATCTTGCACATTATCTTCTTGTCCACTGCCTTGGTTATCGCCGCCGCCTTGTCCATTTTCTTGTTGCTCATTGCCTGTTACTCCTGCGGCATACATGTCTTGCGACGCTGCCTGCCAAGCATTGTTCAATTCTGCTAATGCTGCATCGATGGCAACTATATCTTGATTTTTATGTGCTTCTTTCAAACGCTCTACAGCACTTTCAATTGTAGCTTTTTTGTCTGCAGGTATCTTATCTCCAAATTCTTTCAGCTGTTTTTCTGTTTGGAAAATCAAATTATCTGCTTCATTCAATTTCTCTACTTTTTCTTTCGCCTCTTTGTCTGAAGCCTCATTTGCTTTTGCTTCTGCTTTCATTTTTTCAATCTCCTCTTTCGACAAACCTGTACTAGCAGTGATTCTGATATTCTGCTCACGCCCAGTTCCTTTGTCTTTTGCCGTTACACTCAGTATACCATTTGCATCTATATCAAAGGTAACTTCAACTTGAGGAACACCTCTTGGCGCTGGCGGAATGCCATCTAAATGGAACATACCTATCGATCTATTGTCTTTTGCCATTGGTCGCTCGCCTTGCAATACATTGATTTGTACTGATGGCTGATTGTCGGATGCAGTGGAGAATGTCTCTGATTTTTTGGTGGGTATGGTTGTATTCGACTCTATCAATCTGGTAAATATTCCACCATAGGTTTCAATTCCGAATGATAAAGGTGTAACGTCTAATAATAAAACATCTTTCACATCTCCACTTAATACGCCACCTTGTATGGCAGCACCGATTGCTACTACTTCATCAGGATTTACTCCTTTTGACGGTTTTTTACCAAAAAACTTCTCTACTACTTCTTGTATTCTTGGTATCCTTGTAGAACCACCCACTAATATTACTTCGTCGATTTGGTTTGGATTCAAGCCTGCATCTTTCAATGCTTTTCGGCATGGCTCTAATGTTCTTTCTACCAATGCTTCAGTTAGCTGGTCGAATTTTGCTCTTGATATCTTTTTAACTAAGTGTTTTGGAACGCCATCTACCGCTGTAATGTATGGCAAGTTAACTTCAGTTTCAGTTGAACTAGATAATTCAATTTTTGCTTTTTCAGCTGCTTCTTTCAATCTTTGTAAGGCGCTTGGATCTTTTCTTAAATCGATATTTTCTTCTGATTTGAACTCATTCGCCAACCAGTCGATTAATATTTGGTCGAAATCATCTCCACCTAAATGCACATCACCATTGGTTGATTTTACTTCAAACACACCATCTCCCAATTCTAAAACGGAAACGTCGAATGTTCCACCACCTAAGTCGTACACTGCGATGGTCATGTCTTTATGCGCTTTATCCAAACCATAAGCCAATGCTGCTGCAGTTGGTTCATTGATGATTCGTTTTACATCCAAACCTGCAATTTGTCCTGCTTCTTTTGTAGCCTGACGTTCAGAGTCGTTGAAATAAGCAGGCACGGTTATCACCGCTTCTGTTACATCGTGACCTAAATAGTCTTCTGCAATTTTTTTACATTTTTGTAGTATAATTGCTGAAATTTCTTGTGCAGTATATAATCTGTCGTGTAGTCTAACTCTTACTGTATCATTATCGCCACGTTCTACTTTATAAGCTGCTCTGTCGGCTTCGGTAGTGATTTCGCTATACCTTTTTCCCATAAATCGTTTAATAGACGATACGGTATTTGTAGGATTTGTAATAGCCTGTCGCTTTGCTGAATCTCCTACTTTTCGTTCTCCATTTTGTAAAAAACCTACTACCGATGGTAGGGTTCTTCTTCCTTCTTCATTTGTAATTACCACTGGCTCGCTTCCTTCCATTACGGCTACGCAAGAGTTGGTTGTTCCTAAGTCAATTCCAATTATTTTTCCCATTTTTTGTTTTTTTTAAATTTCCTATCAATGTACAATAGATGTGCCATACCATAATAGCATGTAATATTGGCATTAAATGTATAAGATATTGTTAATTAGAAAAATGGGATATGACAAAAAGGCGGAACGCTTTTTTGTCTAGTGCAAATGTTTAATAGATTCAATAGTTTAAAAATGTTGAATGCTTAATGTTGAATGCTTAATGTTTAATGGAGTCAAGATTTTTAGAAACAAGAATCAAGAAAGAAAAAATTAAATAATGAAATAATTAGCGAATGAACAAAAGAGTTGTATTAAAAACCTAACTGCGGTGAACTGTCAACCGTGAGCTATGAGACCTCCTGCTCCTTCCCCACCGTGGACTGCGGACCGACTACAGCGGACTCCTCCCTCCTAAACATCCACATCGACCACCACCTTCGTTTGCTTAAAATCTGCATACTGATTTAAAAAACTAATTTGCTCTTTTATCCCTCTTTTTGCATCTGCCAAGTAGGTAGCATCTTTTGGCAATTTTAATAGTATCTCTCTTATGAACCAATTTTGAACTCTTCCAACCACTGGCGTGTTTGGCCCAACAACTTTATTGTTTAATATTATTTTTAATCCATTCGCAAAATGCGATGCCGCTAAATTTACTTTCCGCTCTTCTTTGTCTTTAAGGGTAATTTTTATTAGTCGAACTAATGGTGGATATAAAAAATTGACTCTCTCTTGTATTTCTTTCAGAAAAAAAGGCTCGTAAACTCCATGCTCCAAAAAGCTAACCAAGGGATGATTTAAATCTCCTATTTGAACAAATACTTTACCCTGCGTCACTCTCCTTCCTGCTCTTCCTGCTACTTGCATGATCATCTGAAACGCTCTTTCGGTAGCCCTAAAATCTGGAAAAAACAATAATGCGTCTGCATTTATAACGCCTACTAGTTCTATATTTCCAAAATCCAAGCCTTTGGTCACCATCTGCGTACCTACCAATATGTCTATTTCTCTTTCTTCTAATTGTTGTATTATTTTCTCGTGCCCTCGTTTTGTTTTTACGGTATCATGGTCCATCCTTGCAATTCTTGCTTCAGGAAACAATAATTTCAAATCGTCCTCGATTCGCTCTGTACCCATTCCTTTCTGTTCTATACCTGCCGATCCACATGCCCCACATTGTGTAGGTGGTGTTTGTCGAAACCCACAATAATGACACCGCAAATCGTTTGTGAATTTATGATAGGTAAGACTAACATCGCAATTTTTACAAAACGGTATCCAATTGCACGTCGAACAAGATAAATAAGGCGCAAAACCCCGCCGATTGTGAAACAATATCACCTGCCCCCTTCTCGCTAATGTCTCCTCAATGGCTTCTTTTAGTTGAAAGGTAATGGCTCCTGTTATCTCTTTTTGCCGCCTTGCAGCGGTCAAATTAATGAATTCTAATTTCGGCATCTGCACATCTCCATAGCGCCCACTCAATTCTACTAATCCAAATTTTCCCTTTTTGGCATTATAATAACTCTCTAACGATGGTGTAGCCGAACCCAATATTACTTTCGCACCCACCTGATTTCCCATTACAATGGCGGAATCTCTCCCTTGAAACCGCGGCGACAAGTCGTTTTGCTTATAGGATGCATCGTGCTCCTCATCGACGATTATTAATCCCAAATTTTTGAATGGTAAAAATAATGCCGACCGTGGCCCTACTACTATTCTCAACTTTCCACTGTTTACTTTATTCCATGTCTCCACCCGCTCCGCAGGATTAAATTTAGAATGGTAAACGCCAATTTCTCCTATCTGTACTTTTAACCGATTCACTAATTGCGTGGTGAGCGCTATTTCGGGAACCATAAATAAAACAGTCTGCCCTTTTTTTAAGGTCTCTTTTATCAATTCTACGTAAATGAGGGTTTTACCCGAACTAGTAACACCGTGTAGCAGCGCAATATTTTGCGCTTGGAAGACGGAATCTATTTTTTCCTTTGCTGTTTTTTGATCATTCGACAATTCAACTTTATCGTCCCATTTCTCCACCCCAAAATCTATTCTATCAACTTGTTTTATAATGGTTTTGAAAACACCCTTTTTTACCAAACTATCTAATGAGCTGGGCGATGCATTTGTCCGTTTCAATAAATCACTCTTCAACACTTCCATTTTCCCTTTTGACAAATCAAAAAAAGAAAGCAATAATTCCATTTGTTTTGGCGCTCCCTTCCATTCATCAAATATACTTTTCAGCGCCTTCGAATCATTCTTATACAAAGATTCTAACTCTACTATCGTTTGGGTTTTTGGCAAATATCGCTCAACTAATGATTCCTTCGGAAAAATAACGCCCTTTTCAATTAGGCTTTTTAATAATTTTCCAATCGTTTTCCTTTGTGTAATCTGCTGGATATCAATAAATGACAATTGATCCTGAAAACTCAAAGCTTCATAAATCAAAAATTCATCATCATTTAAATCTTGTGGGTCAATCTCATTGCTTGGATGTTTACAATAGGATGTTTCGCTATTCAGTTTAAATGCAGATGGTAAGGCTGCATCCATCACTTCACCTAGTGTACACATATAATAATCGGCCATCCACGTCCAAAAAACCAAATGTTGCTCCTGAACAATGGGTTCCAAATCGATAATATCGACAATAGATTTTATTGGGTAATCTTTTGATGGATTTTCATCTATTGAATGGACAATGGCTGCATACATTTTCCGTTTACCAAGTTGCACTTCTACCCTTTTCCCTATCACAATTTCATCTTCCAATGATTTTGGAACGGCATAAGTAAGTAAATTTGGCATGGCTAGCGGCAATATTACTTTTATATATTTCGTTTTGTCGGAAAACAAACTACAGATTTTTATTGTTCTTTTATTTAATACGTTAAAGCTAATATTTATAAAAAGGCAATCATAAAAAATAAAGAAAAATCCTAAAATCCACCTCTATATTTTCTTATAAACCACTCAATTCCCAAACAAAATATGGCAATAAAAAACAGCCATTTCAGATCAATTAATGACTTTGTTTTATAAAAATCATACACAATTGGCTTTATCGACTTATTGTTTAATATTTCATTTTCTAGGCTATTTATTTGTTTTGGCAAAACCATTTTTCCACCCGATATTTTGGCCAAATTCGCCAACATTCCATGATCGGCTTGCAATCGCATTGTTTCTATATCTATTGGCTTTACAGAAAAACGAACCTCTGATTGCAGCGATTTACCATTCGAATTGGTAATTGCAATCGCTTTATAATCGCCATCCGCCAATTGACCAACATCTAACGAATAAGCATTAAATACCTTTTCCATTAAATACTTGCCTTTATATCCATTATTAGAACTTACACTCAAACTGACTGCTGCATTATTTATCAATTGAAAACTTTCATTAAATAATTCTGCATCTAATCTTATGCTTTCGTTTTCGCTAAATATTCTTTTATTCACTTTTAATTTAAACTTCCTGTTATCGCCTTTTACCGAAAGAAATTGTATTATTTTTCCAAATAAATCATCAAATGCAACCGTATTTTCTTTTTGGTCATAATTCTCCATTCTCCATCGCCAAATCCCTTCTCCTGCAATAATGCCCAACCTTTGATTCAAATTTTGGTCTAATAGTAGTATTGGATTTTCTGTCATTACATTTCCTATTTTTTGGGTAAATGCAATCTCCGCACTTGCAGACATTTTATACTGGCCAAATGGCACCAACAATGGAGGAAATTGTTCTATTTGTGCAACGGTTTCTGGCGCAATTATAAATTTTGAAAAATTAGGTTTAAACCTTGCCAAAGCGTCGTTGCCACTTTTTCCACTTGTAGATATAGTAAGTGATTTTTGTGCCAGATTAAATGCATTTACATCCGTATTGCCTGATAAAATAAATAAAACTGACTTCTTTAGATTATTTGCTTCCGCCAAAACACTTTGAATTTTATTCGTTTTAGATGGTAGTCCATGAAGAATAATTAGTCCATAATCACTTAAACTCCCCGAAAATTCTTGAATCATTTTTGCCTCAAACTGGTAATTTTTATTCTGTTCAATTACATACCTCAAAGCTTTTACATCAGGATGTGGAGCATCAAAAAGCATTAGAATTTTCTGTCTTGCATCCAATACCTCAACATATGCTGCTGAATTATTATTGCTCAAAATCGTTTCTCCGCTTACCGTTTTTAATTTTATATCAAACCTCAATACTCCTGATTTATTGGCATTCAATACTACATTTCCTGTCCAAATAAAATCATTGGAATTGATATTAATTGAAGTATTATAAACCAATCTACCATCTTGATCTGTTACTTGTAAAAGGGTTGTATTGTTTTGCAAATAGTTGCCCCTTACATTTATATTCAAATTAAATTGATCGCCCAAATAAACGACCTCACTATAAGCCAATCCATTTAAAAACAAATCTTTTTGTACTGTTGTATCTCCTAAGGCAACTGAAAAAATAGGAAAATTTTTTGCCGATTCTGTATAAAGTGGGCTTATTCCTTTGTTAAATATTCCATCAGTTGCCAATACTACCCCACCGATATTTTGATTGGCATGTCTTTCTATTATTTCATTGAGTGAAGTGGAAATATCTGTTTCTTTTCCAGAAAAATTATTCGTTTCAATATCATTAAGGTGATCAGAAAAATTGTACTTTTTAATCGTATATTTTTTAGACAATTTTGAAATCAATTCATTCCAATCTTGTTCAAATGCCTTTTTTTCTTCTTTGGATAACTTAATCCCAACCGACATGGTATTGTCTTTTGCAAAGATTAAAATTGGCTTATCAATCTCCGAATTTTTGGTTTTTATCAGTGGTGATAATAATAAAAAAGAAATTAATGAAACGGCAATAAAACGTAAAAAGGCAAGTAAAAAGTTATATTTTTTGTCTGTTTTTTCTACAGTTGTATTTCTCCAAAAATATAATAAAAAAGCATATCCCAAACCCAATAAAAGGCAAAATAGAACAAACCACCATGGATAGGAAAGTAATAAATTCATTTTATTTCTATTGTCCTAAATTTTATAATTTTTAAATAATCTGAACTAATGTAAGCTAAATCTATTTATTAAAATAACAATTATTGTTAAAAAGCGAATAATCAATTATATATTCATTCCGCCGCAAACACTTATTACTTGCCCAGTAACGTATGATGACATATCAGACGCTAAAAAAGTAGCAACCTTTGCAATTTCGTTCACTTGCCCAAATCTATTCAATGGTATTTTGCCCACATATGCTGCCTTCACTTCTGGTGCCAATTCTTCCGTCATTTCTGTTTGCACAAATCCTGGCGCTATTACATTACATCTTATATTCCTTACGCCCAATTCTAAGGCAACTGATTTAGAAAATCCAATTATCCCCGCCTTGGATGCTGCATAATTCGACTGACCCGCATTGCCTCTTATTCCAACTATTGAACTAATATTTATTATGCTGCCACCATTTCTTAGCATCGTTTTAATGCCATATTTAGAAAAAGAAAAAACAGATTTTAAGTTACTATCCATTATTTCATCCCATTGCATTTCGCTCATCCTCAACAAAAGATTATCTCTTGTAATCCCAGCATTATTTACTAAAATATTAATGCCACCAAATTCCTTTATCACCTCATTCACTAAAATCTCGACACTTGCCAATTTGGTGCCATCGCACTTTATTGCCTTTGCAAAATTTCCTTCCGAAATTATCTCTTTTTCAATATTCAATGCCCTTTCCTCGGATGACAGATAGGTAAAAATTACTTTTGCACCTTGTTTCGCAAATTCTCTTACTATTGACTCTCCAATTCCTTTGGAACCACCAGTAACTAATGCGATTTTATTTTCAAGCAATTGCATTCTAAATAAATTCTATTTCTTTAATGCGTCGGCCATGGTGCTGCCTAAATATGCAGGAGAATCGACTACAAACAAACCACATTCACGCATTATTGCCATTTTAGCAGCGGCAGTATCATTTTTTCCACCCACAATTGCACCTGCATGTCCCATTCTTCTACCTTTAGGAGCTGTCTGACCTGCGATAAATCCAACCACTGGTTTGGTTCCATTGTCGCGTATCCATTCGGCCGCTTGTATTTCCATGTCGCCTCCTATTTCCCCTATCATAATAATACCTTCTGTTGCATCGTCAGCCATCAATAGCTTTACAATATCCAACATGGTACTCCCAATAATTGGATCACCTCCAATTCCTATACAGGTTGATTGTCCTAAACCAGCTTTAGTTACCTGATCTACTGCTTCATAAGTAAGTGTTCCTGATTTCGAAACAATACCAATTGTACCAGTTCTATGAATAAATCCTGGCATAATCCCCACTTTACATTCTCCTGGTGTAATTATTCCTGGGCAATTAGGACCAATCAGTCTAACACCCTTCGTATTTACATAAGATTTTGCCTTAATCATGTCTTGTGTGGGAATGCCCTCAGTTATACATACGATTAATTTTATCCCAGCCTCAGCCGCTTCCATAATGGCATCAGCACCAAATGCAGGTGGTACAAATATGATGGACACATTTGCAGCTACATTTTTTACAGCGTCAGCTACTGTGTTGAATACTGGCCTATTCAAATGCATCTCTCCTGATTTCCCAGGAGTCACACCTCCAACAACATTGGTTCCATATTCAATCATTTGTTCTGCATGGAAAGTTCCTTCCTTTCCTGTAAATCCTTGTACAATTACCCTACTTTCTTTATTAACCAATATACTCATTACTTATTCGATTTATTTATTCTGATTTTTAATTAATCTCGCCGTTTTAGCTTCTTTCAAAAATTCTGATGCAAAAATAAAGCTATCTAATTCTTCATTTGTACTTTCAAAAAGGGAAATATTATTTCCTTCCCACCATCTTTCTCCTTGATGCAAAAACAATATATTGTCCCCACTTCCAATTACGGAATTCATATCGTGGGTATTCATTATTGTTGTAATGTTATTTTCCTCGGTTATTTCATTTATCAATTCATCTATTACAATTGATGTTTTAGGATCCAATCCTGAGTTGGGCTCATCACAAAACAAATACTTGGGATTCATTACAATGGCTCTTGCCAATCCAGTCCTCTTTTGCATTCCACCGCTCAATTGTGAGGGATATTTCAAATTTGCACCTTGTAAATTTACTCTATTTAATACCTCATTCACTCGATCTGTTTTCTCCTCCATCGACTTTTTGGTAAACATATCCAATGGAAATCGTATATTTTCTTCTACGGTAAGTGAATCAAATAATGCATTACCTTGAAAAAGCATGCCTATTTCAGTTCGTAATTCCTTTTTTTCCTTTACCGACATTTTGGTAAAATCTCTTCCATCATAAAGTATTTCTCCTTCACTTGGAATCATCAGCCCCACAATACATTTTATTAAAACCGTTTTACCCGAACCGCTTTTTCCTATGATAAGGTTCATCTTACCCTGCTTAAATTCAGCTGATATTCCTTTTAGAACCTCTTGTTCACCAAATCTTTTAATAATATTTCTTACCTCTATCATAACATCATCCAGGCTATTAAATAATCGGCCAACAATACCATAATCGAACTAATTACTACTGCTCTAGTACTTGCTTTTCCTATTTCTATTGCACTTCCTGAAGCATAAAATCCTTGATAACAAGAAATTGAAGTTAATAAAAAAGCAAAAACTACTGCTTTCACTAACATCACATTGATATTTTTTGCAACAAAGAAAAATTGAATCCCTTGTATATATTCTTGCTTACTCATATAGCCTGACCCAACGGCTGCTACTCCACCACCTATTATCCCAGTTAATGCTGCAATGATGACCAACAAAGGAATCATCGTTATGGCAGCAACTATTTTAGGCGCAATTAAATAAGATGATGTATTTACACCCATTATTTCAAATGCATCTATTTGTTCGGTTAGCCTCATCGTCCCTAATTCTGACGAAATATTTGACCCAATTTTTCCCGCCAAAATCAAACAAGATACAGTTGGGGCAAACTCCAATATCATTGATTCTTTTACCACGTAGCCAACATAATACATTGGCACCAAAGAATCAGATAAATTATAAGCAAACTGAACAGCCGAAACCGCACCTATGAAAAATGAAATTACTAAAATGATGATTACAGAACCAACACCTATATCTACCATCATTCTGGCAGTTTCTTTCCAATACATATACGGCCTTTCTGGTTTTACAAAAAGACTTTTAATTAGTAAAACATATCGACCTAAGTGAAATAGAAATCCTCCTTTCATAATTATTGTCAAAAATAGATTATTTTTAGCAATTCAAAAATGTTTAATCGTTTTTTATCTATGAAAATTGTAATTACTGGAGGATCTAAGGGAATTGGCAAGGCAATTGCACTTGAATTTGCCAAAAATGGTTTTGATATTGCTATTTGCGGAAGAAATATCCTGAGTCTAGAATCATTAAAAAATGAAATAAATAATTTAAACAACAACATAAAATGCCATATTTTTTCGTGTGATGTGTCAATAAAATCAGAAATTATTGGATTCGGTCATTTCGTAATTGAAAATTTGGGAGTGCCTGATGTAATTGTGAATAATGCTGGTGTATTTATTCCAGGTGAAATATATAATGAAGAAGATGGATTGCTTGAAAAAATGATTGAAACAAATCTATATAGCGCCTATTATTTTACAAAAACCCTTTTACCACAACTAATGGCACAAAAGAGAGGTCAAATTTTCAATATTGCATCCATTGCTGGTATTAAAGCATATGCTAATGGTGGTTCATATTCTATTTCAAAATTTGCACTAATGGGTTTTTCCAAAAATTTAAGAGAGGAATTGAAACCATTTAATATAAAAGTTTGCGCAGTTTTACCAGGTGCGGTGCTAACAGATGCTTGGGGTATTATTGATTTTCCTGAAGAAAGATTAATGCCAGTAGAAGATATTGCAAAATCTATTTATGATATCTATTCTTTAAGCGATCGAACTGTAGTGGAAGAAATTATATTAAGACCAATGCTAGGCGACCTTTAGTTATAATTTATATCGTCAAACATTTTATTTTTTTCGCTTGAATTAAATTTGTCTTTATTGAAATACCAATACAACATTGCTCCACCCATTAATAAAAAAGGCAAAAGCAACAAATATAATATCCCTGTATTAATTCCAGCTTTATAAGGGCTATCTTCTACAGACATGGCACACATAGGACATTGAGCAAAACTACCTATTTGAACAATAAGTAAAAAAGAAAAAATTAATATTCTATTTGTTTTTTTCATTATACAAATTAAACATAAAATGGTGAAATAAACAAATAAACCAAAACACCAGTTATAGCTACATACAACCAAATTGGAAAAGTAATTCTTGCAATTTTTCTATGTTTTTCTATGTTGCCACTAAGCGCTCTATAAAAAGTAAATAATATAAATGGTAAAACAACTGCTGCTAAAACAATATGTGTTACTAAAATAAAATAATAAATCTGTTTCAAAATGCCCTCTCCGCCATAAGAAGTTTTAATCCCAAAGGAATGAAAAATAATATAAGAAACTAGAAAAAGGGAAGAAAATACAAAAGCGGTCAAATTACAAATCTTGTGATAAGCTATTTTCTTTTTCTTTATAAAATAAATACTCATTAGCAATAAACAGGCAACTGATCCATTTAGAACGGCATTTATTTTTGGAAAAATATAAATATCAAAACTTGGTTTTGGTTGAGCTGGAATAACTGAATATAACAAAACAACTACTATCAATACGGTTAATGAAAGCCCAATTATTAAACTACCCCATTTCTGATCATTGGTCATAATACTTATTTATCTTCTTGGAACAATATAAGCCACCAAAAGTTTTTTAATGTCTTCTTTTAGTTGTTCAATTTCTTCATCACTAGTACCATCGTAAAAACCTCTCAATCGACCTTCCTTATCTACAAGCACTAATTTTTCACTATGAATAAAATCATTTGGTCCACCATCTCCAACAGTGGCGGTAATCAAAAAACCCGTTCTAGCCAAATTATATAAATCCGCCTTATTCCCAGTCAACAATAACCACTTATCTGAATTAATTTCATGATCTTGTGCATAACGATAAAGCGTGCCCACTGAATCCGTTTCAGGGTCAACCGTTAAAGACAAGATCCTAATATCTGAATCTAAAATAAACTCATCTTGTACTTTCTTCAAATTTTTAACCATATCAACACAAATGGTAGGGCAAGTTGAAAAAAAATAATTTACAACAAACACTTTACCATTCATATCCTTATTGGTAAAAGGTCTATTTAAGTGGTCAGTAAATGAAAATTTCGGTAGAATTTGATAAATGGTATCAACTTGTTTCTTGCCGTTTACATAATTAGTCATAGGACTTTTCTTGCCATAAATAGGCAAAACCTTTTCAGGAAGAATTTCTGGATGCTTTTTCATTCTGAAATAAAAGAAAAAAGCAAATGGAAACCCTAATACAATAATTAAGGCAATTAAAAATGGAACTCGACTAATCGTTTTTTTTTGCTTTTCCATTATTATGGACTAACCAATCCTTTCATGTGAAACCATGCAGAAGCTTCCCAAGAAAAAGCAATAATTGCCCAAACCAAAAAAACTAATGGAACAGCTAAAGATATAATCAAAGCTCTTTTCTCATATTTTAAGTGCATAAACTCAGCAATAATGAAGAAAGCTTTTAAAGCACTCGCAACAATGAAAAAAACATTTAGCATTAAACGAGGCAAGCTATCTGCAAGATAATTCATCCATAATAAAGCAATTACAACCTCTACAATGGTAATAATTCCCATATAAAGTGTAGCTTTCCAAACTGCACTTACTTGACTTTTATATTCTGAATCTCCTAATATATGACCGTGTGACATAATTTATTAATTTAATTTATTATAGTAAATAAAAAGCTAAGAAAACAAATACCCAAACTAAATCCACAAAATGCCAGTAAAGACCTAATTTTTCAATCATTTCATAATGACCAACTTTTTCAAACTTACCAGATAATGTAGCAAAAAATCCCCAAACATTCAAACAAACACCAGTAAAAACGTGGAAACCATGGAAACCAGTTATACCAAAAAACAAAGCACCAAAAGCTACTGGACCAGGAGATTTAGTTAATGTTTCATGCACTAAATGTGTTAATCCCTTTTCGTCAGGACCAAATGGATTGTAGAAAGGACGTAATCCTTCTTCAATTAAATGCGCCCATTCCCAAGCTTGACAACCCAAGAAAGCTGCTCCTCCAATAATACCACCAAGCATCCATTTTAATACTCCCTTTTTATTCATTCTATGTCCTTCAATTACTGCCAAAACAACAGCAACAGAACTTAAAATCAATATAAAGGTCATGATACTAACAAATCCCAATGGAATTTTTCTATGTCCCATAAAAGGCATTGCATTGAACACGTGGTTCGGATCTGGCCACCATGCATTACTCATACGGATAGCACCATAGCTTATCAAAAATGCAGAAAATGTAAAGGCATCTGACAATAGGAAATACCACATCATCATCTTACCATAAGATACTTTCATAGGCGAATTGCTCGCAAATTCATCCGCTGGCATAAATGGTTCATGCCCTGTTTCAATTTCTGGATGATGTAAAACTGTTTCTTCAGCCATTTAAATAATTTTTAATGGTTAAGTTTTAAAAAAATAAAAATATATACCCAAAGGAAATCTAAAAAATGCCAGAACATAATTAATAAGTCTGTTCTAATTTTATAAAAATCTAAATCTCCTTCATGAAAATGCGAAACACCTTTTTGCTTGAACAAAAAATATGATCTCACAAATGCTATTAACACTAAAAAAGTAGCTAAAAGAATATGTGCCGCATGTCCCCAAGTAATAACAAAGAAAAATGAACCCGACACATTTCCATCTACATAAATTCCCAACTGTTCTAGTTCGTACCACCCTTGTCGCTGTAAAAGAAAAAACAAAACACCTAGACAAAAAGTCATAAATAAGTTAAGTTTCATCAAACCCGACTTACCTTTTTTATTGGCAATATGTGCAATATGCATAGTAACACTACTCAATAATATAACTAAAGTACTAGCATAAAATATACTAGGCATTGTAAAATTAACCCAACTACCTGCAGCTTTTCTAACTAAAAAAGCACTCGTCCATCCCCCAAATGACATAGCCATACTAACGATACCCAACCACATCGTAAAACGTTGTGCTTTTTGCGTATTCGTTTTCTTATTATTATATGACAATGACATTGTACTCATTAAATTTTATCTAAAACAAAAGAGATTAAAACAATTGGCAAATAAATAAAGGAGGCAAACATCAATTTCTTGGCACTACTATCTTTTAAATCAATTGCCAATTGGAAACCTTTCAACATAAAAAAGAAACCACAAATTAAAGCAACAAATAAAGAAGAAAGTCCTGTAAGACCCATAAAATATGGAATAGTACTTGTCAAAATCAAAAGAATATGAAAAGGCAAATTCTGTAATGCAGTAGCTCTATTTTTACCTTCAGTTGATGGTAATAAATGGTAACCAGCTTTTTTATAATCTTCGTTTAATAACCAAGCAATAGACCAAAAATGAGGAATTTGCCAAAAAAACTGAATAAAGAAAAGAACGATGCCACCTAAAGAAATCTCACCTGTAGCGGCAGTCCAACCAATTAATAATGGCATTGACCCAGGAATAGCACCGATAAAAACCGCAGTTGGCCCTAAACTTTTAAATGGTGTATATATAAATGCGTAAGATATTAAAGCCAGCGCTCCCATTAATCCACTTATTGGATTAAAATAATATCCTAAGAGTAAAATACCTGCAACACCAGTAATACCAGCAAATAAATATGCCTCGAAAACGGATAAACTACCCGTTGGCAATGGCCTATTCATAGTCCTAGTCATTAGTTTATCTATATCCTTTTCAATGATTTGATTAATACAATTAGAAGAGGCTGTAACTAAAAAACCACCAAAAGATAATAAAACTATACTATACCAATTAAGTATTTCTGAAACGCCTAATACATAAGCCATTACAGCAGAAAATACTACTAAAAATGATAATCTAACCTTTGCCAATTCAGCAAAGCTTGCTAATTTACCCTTTTGAGCAATTTGACTTATAGTTGATATTTCTTTTATCTGTTCCAATTATTTAGTGCTTCTTAGATTCATTAGCTAACTCTTCTTCAGTCAAAGGCACATTTTGAGGTGTAAAATCAGCACCAGTAGGATTTTTACTATAGTCATAAGCCCAACGATAAACGGTAGGGATTGCTCCTTTCCAATTACCATGACCTGGTTCTACATCTGTAGTCCATTCCAATGTATTTGATTGCCAAGGATTCAAATTATCCTTAGTCATTTTTCTACCTCTATAAATAGAATACACAAAATTAGCAACAAATAATAATTGAGCAATAAATACCATTATAGCACCCATTGAAATAATTTTGTTCAAATCATCATATTGCGAAAATGCTTGAAATTCTTTGAATGAATAATACCTTCTTGGCACACCTGACATTCCTAAATAATGCATAGGCCAAAAGATAATATAACTTCCAATAAAAGAAACAAAGAAATGTACATAACCTAATGTTTCATTCATAAATCGACCAAACATTTTAGGAAACCAGTGATAAACACCTGCAAACATTCCAAAGAAAGCTGCAATGCCCATTACAATATGAAAGTGGGCTACAACGAAATAAGTATCATGTAATTGCACATCTATAATAGCATTTCCTAACCATATACCAGTTACACCACCAGAAATGAAAACAGATACAAATCCAATAGAAAATAAACTAGCTGAATTTAATCTTATATTACCTCTCCATAAAGTAGTCAACCAATTAAATACTTTTACTGCTGATGGTATTGCAATTAAAAGGGTAAACAATGTAAATACCGAACCAATAAATGGATTCATACCCGACATAAACATATGGTGCGCCCAAACAATGAATCCTAAAATGGTAATTCCTAAAATTGAGAAAACCATTGCCTTGTATCCAAAAATTGGCTTTCTAGAATTTGTCGCTAAGATTTCAGAAACCATACCCATTGCTGGTAAGATTACGATATAAACTTCTGGGTGACCCAAGAACCAAAATAAATGCTGAAATAAAATTGGACTACCACCTGAATTACTCAAAGCCTTTCCTGCAATATAAATATCAGACAAATAGAAACTAGTACCTAAAGTTCTATCAAAAACTAATAAAACTACACCACTCACTAATACTGGGAAAGATAAAATACCAATTATAGCAGTAAAAAATAATGCCCATACTGTTAATGGCATTCTAAACAAATCCATTCCTTTGGTTCTTAAATTCAATACGGTAGAAACATAATTCAAACCACCCATAAGTGTAGAACCAATAAATAATGTCATTGATATTAACCACAAAGTCATACCAGCTCCACTACCGGGTGATGCTTGAGGCAAAGCACTTAAAGGAGGATAGATTGTCCAACCACCAGAAGCTGCTCCACCACTTACAAAAAAGGATGAAAACATAACAACACTTGAAGCAAAGAAAAACCAATAAGAAAGCATGTTTATAAATCCAGACGCCATGTCTCTAGCTCCAATTTGCAAAGGAATAAGAAAATTAGCAAATGTTCCACTTAAACCAGCTGTCAATACAAAGAAAACCATTATAGTACCGTGCATTGTAACTAACATATAGTAGGCATTTGGATCCAACTTTCCATCAGTGAACCAATTGCCAAATAATTGCTCTAATGCTGGAAAAGTGGCATCTGGCCAACCCAATTGTACTCTAAACAGTACAGAAAACAAACCTCCAATTATTGCCCAAATCATTCCTGTAAAAAGGAATTGACGTGCAATCATTTTATGATCTTGCGAAAATATATACTTATTTATAAATGTTTCCACATGATGATGCTCTTCATGATGTCCAATGCCATGTCCATGATCAGCAGTTGCTATTTTTTCAATTGTTTGTTCCATTTTTATTCCTTTATTGAATAACTAATTAATGCTTAATATTGTTTTTAGTCGTGTCAGTATTCATACTAATTTCACCACCTTTTTCTTTCATCGCTGGCAATACTACTGTTTTGTAATATGAATGATTCTCAGATTGATCTTTTGCCCATTTATCATATTCAGCCCTTGAAACAACTTTCAATACTTTTCTCATATTGTAATGTGCAGAACCACACATTTCAGAACAATTTACCTCATAATCAAATTCAGGATTTCCCGTAATTAATCTCATTGAATCAGTAGAAATAGTTGGTCGCATCCAATACTCGGTAGGAATACCTGGAACACAATCCATTTTCATCCTAAATTGAGACAAATTAAAATTATGCAACACATCGAGTGCACCCAATTTGAAAAGAACTGGAGTATTAACTGGCAATACTATTTCATCAGCCATAAAATCGTCATGACTATTTTTATCGTTCCAATTTATACCCAATTCGTTATCACTATTCGTTAATGAAAAATCTTTCTTTCCTAATATTTTATCAGCTCCAGCATACCGAATATTCCATTTAAACTGCTGTCCAATTGCTTCAACTATTATAGCATCAGATGGTGCTGGAGAAAATACTTTAAACCATTTCTGAATCCCCAAAACCACTAATACGGTTAATACAATTGCAGGAATTATTGTCCACGCTAATTCTAATCTTAAGTCATCTGGAAACCAAAATGCCTTTCTATCTTTTTTATATTGGTATTTATAAACAAACCAAAAAAGCAAAAAAGTAGTAAAAATATAAACTGTACAAGTAAAAAACATTGTCCAATTAATCATTTGTTGAATCCAAACACCTTGTTCAGATGCCGAAACAGGCAAAAATTTTGGTTTGTAAATAAAAATTGTAATTATACTGAGTATCAAGATTATAAATCCTATAACACTAGTAATTAAAGCCAAACTACTATTTGTTTCCTCTTTACCTTCCTCTCCTCTTAAAATCCTTGCCAATTCAGCTGACTTGCCAATTTGAAAAACAACTATTATAACTAGTGCTACGGTTAATATTAATAAAAAAGCTGACATATCTATTTAATTAATTTATTTTTTAAATCTGATGTATTATATTTTCGCTATAGAATGGATGAGTTGAAGATTCTAAATCTTTAAATTTACCAAGTGCCGTAAATATTACATACATATAAACTGAACCTAAGAGAATCATGGCTCCTATACTAAGGAAACCAAAACCACCAGTTGGCACTAATTCGGGAGATACAACCAAGAAGAAATCTAACCAATGACCAAATATACTAATATAAGCCATTACTTGAGTTGTTACTGAATTTCGTTTGCTTCCTCTACGCATTAAAATAAAGAATGGCAAAATAAAACAAACTATAAATGAACCCCAAAACATTATAAAATAACCCGCTTCTCTTCTATCAAAATACATAGTCTCCTCTGGGATATTTGCATACCAAATCAACATAAATTGGGAGAAAAACAAATATGTCCAAAAAACACTAATAGCGAACATAAACTTACCTACATCATGTCGGTGGCTTTCATTTACAAGTGCCAAATTATTTCTCTTTTTAAGGTAAATAATTAATAACATAGTTAATGAAAACATACTTACTGCGCCACTAGCCATCAAATACCAGGCATACAAAGTACTGTACCAGTGTGGTTGAATTGACATTGCCCAGTCCCAAGTTCCAAATGGATTTACACCCATTGAAATTAATAAAATAGCAGCACCAGAAATAGCTCTACTTTTATCATATAATTTCATTGATGGATTGGTATCTTGCTCGTTTAGGTTTTTCCACCAAAAATATAATAAGCTCAAAGTGATACCAAAAAAGATAACCGCTCTAATAGCAAAACTTGTAATATTTAACCAATCACGTTTTCCATACAAAAGTTCATCAAATAAAGGAGTACCCTTTACAAACAACTCCTCGTGGGTCCAATGAAATAAGGTATGCATATTGGTAAGGTAAATAATTACCATTCCCAAAATTGAAACTGGAATTGTAGCTGCAATAGCCAAAAATATTTTTTGTATTTGAATATGCCAGCCACCCAAAGCTAAAGTGGCAGCTGATAAAACAAACAAGGCAGCAATACCGATATACAAGAAAAATAAGAAAATAGAATATACATTGGCTACAATTTTAGCATTAAGATTTGCCTCTTCATGTAAATAATGTGATCTATCTCCCAAATTTTGAATTGTACTGTCTATATCAGCACTTACATCTTTGTATTGATAATCAGAAACACTTGAACCAGTATTAGCAGTTGCACTATCAGTTAAACTATTAGTTGCTAAATCTTCTGCAACGTCCATTGCAGCTACATGTTCAACTCCATGATCTTCAGCACTTGCTTCCGTGTGTGCTCCTTTATCATGACTTTCAGCATGAACTGCTTCACCATGAACATCATGTCCACCATTATGATTACCTCCTTGGGTAAATAAACCTATGAAAAACAATAATGCACCAATGGCTATTGCTATTAATAGATTTTTCTTTGCTTTCGATTCGAATGAAAAAGTACTCATTACTTTTTATTTATTTATTTATTTACTTAGAAATTTTTGTAGTATCACTTACTGGGCTTGCACCAGCACCTTTTTTGGCATTTTGCATACTTCTTACATATGCAATCACCAACCATCTCTCTCTATGATCAATTTGAGAAGCATAACTACCCATCATCCCTTTTCCATACATTACAGAATGATACATTTTGCCTTCAGGTAAATTTGCCAATGCATCGCCAAAATAACTTGGTGGCTGTGGAAATTTATCTATAGATGGCAAATGACCATTTCCATCTCCTTCAGTTCCATGACAAATTGCACAATTTACAGTATACAATTTTTTGCCCTCTCCATCAATTTCCTCTTTGGAAAATACAAATGGATTTTTTATTGTAGATCCTGCAAGTTCATAACCTTCTGGCGTATTCGCTATAGAATAAATAAATTTACCCCTTCCTATACTACCAGCAGGTGCTTTTTGATTGGTTACACTATCCTTAAATACAGGATTCAAAGTAGAAGCATCATAAGCAGTAGAATGTGCCATGTCAGGCATATACTCTCTTCCTGGATTTTTGTAATTTCTAATACAGCTACTTAGTAAACTTGTTACTAAAAGTGCCACAAATACTATTTTTGTAATTCTTGCCATTTTTTTTTGCTTTTGGCTTATAATTCTTTTTTATAAATTTCAATTGCTCCATTGGACTTTAAAAGACCTGAAACCTTATCAATATAAGCCTCATCTTTCCCATCTAAATCAAAAGTCATAGCAAACAAATGATCTGTAGTTCGTGGATCTACGATTTTATTTACTTTGCCTGGCCACAATTTACACAGATAATAAAATGAAAGTGTCATTCCCCATGCAGCAAATAAAACGGTCATCTCAAAAGTAATTGGAATCCAAGCTGGCAAACTAAAAAACGGCTTACCACCAATATTAACTGGATAGTTAATAGTAGAAATCCAAGTAATAAAACTCAAAGCAAAGGTAGTTCCAGTTGCACCAAACATAAATCCAGCTGTGTGCAATTTAGTTGGGCGCAAATCTAAAGCATGCTCTAAACCATGTACCGGAAAAGGTGTGAATACTTCCCCAATTTTGTAGCCATCGTGGCGAATATGCTCTACCGCGTGTATTAAGGTATGATCGTCATCAAAAATACCTACCAATAAATTCTTTGTCGTGCTCATTAGTAATTTATTTCAACGTTTTCGTAAACTTTTTGTTCTTTCACTTCTTCCAATTGTTGCTTTTTACCCTGATTACCTGATATTTTTAATATCGACTTAACCTCTGCAATAGCCACTACTGGGAAGAATCTACAAAACAATAAAAATAGGGTCATAAATATACCACCCGTTCCCACAAACAATCCTACTTCAACCCATGTTGGACGGTAATCTATCCAAGAAGATGGTAAATAATCACGATATAAAGAAGTTACGATAATAACGAATCGCTCAAACCACATACCTATATTTACCACTATTGATATAAAGAACGTAAAACCTATATGTCTTCTTAATTTTTTAATCCAGAAAAATTGAGGGAAAATTAAGTTGCAAGACATCATTATCCAATACGACCACCACAAAGGACCTAAAGCTCTATTTGCAAAAGCATATTGCTCGTAAATACTACCTGAATACCACGCAACAAATAATTCTGTCAAATAAGCAGTTCCAACCATAGAGCCTGTTAAAAGCAATATCTTATTCATCGACTCCATATGGGCAATGGTAATATAGTCTTCTAATTTCATCACTTTACGTGCTACCAACATTAATGTCAATACCATTGCAAATCCTGAAAATATAGCACCAGCTACGAAATATGGAGGCAAAATTGTGGTATGCCATCCTGGAACAACTGAAGTCGCAAAGTCAAATGATACAATAGTATGTACTGAAAGTACCAATGGAGTAGATAAACCAGCCAAAATCAAACTCAATGATTCCCATCGCTCCCAATGTTTTGCTTCTCCAACCCAACCAAAAGATAAAATATTATAAATTTTCCATCTTGTTGTGCCTGGTTTTGCTTGATCTCTGATAGTTCCAAAATCCGGCACTAAACCTGTATACCAAAATAATAAAGAAACAGAAAAATAAGTAGAAATAGCAAATACGTCCCACAATAGCGGAGAATCAAAGTTTGTCCATAATGGTCCTCTTGTATTTGGATATGGGAAAATAAAAAATGCATCCCATACTCTTCCCATGTGAAACACTGGAAATAAGCCTGCACAAACCACCGCAAAAATGGTCATCGCCTCTGCTGCTCGGTTTACGCCAGTCCTCCATTTTTGTCTAAACAATAAAAGGATGGCTGAAATCAAAGTACCAGCGTGGCCAATACCAATCCACCAAACGAAATTGGTAATATCCCAAGCCCAACCAACGGTTTTATTGGCTCCCCAAGTTCCAATTCCGTAGCAAACTTCCCATCCAATGCAAAAAACACCAAATGCAGCGACTGCAGCCGAAATAAGGACGGATATTAACCATAATGGTTTTATATCGCCAGTGGTATTAACAACAATATCGTTGGTAATATCTTTCCAGGTCTTATTACCTGTTATTAATGGTTCCCTTATGGGTGATTCAAAATGTGACATTTATTATCAATTTTGGTTGTTAAACTTTTTCTTTATTATCTTCATCCATTACTGGAGCAAATTCAAATGCAGGTTCCTCGTCTTTATTCCTAACTTTTACTTTATATCCAATGGAAGTTTGGAAGTGCAATTCTTCAAACAAATGGTAATTTCTTTCATTTTCAAAAAATGATTTGTGTAATTCAGAATTTCCATCATTCATATCGCCAAATACTATTGCATGTGTAGGACAAGAAGTTTGACAAGCAGTTTTTATTTCTCCATCTTGTAATGGTCTTCCTGCTTTTTTAGCATTCAATTTACCTTCTTGGATTCTTTGAACACACATAGAACATTTTTCTATAACTCCTCTGGTTCTTACATTCACATCTGGATTCAATACCATTCTGGTCAAATCTTCAAACATGTAAGTAGCGCCGTCATAATCATTCCATTTACCGAAACTATCGTTCCCTTGGTAATCTAACCAATTGAATCTCCTTACTTTAAATGGACAATTATTGGCACAATACCTCGTTCCAATACATCTGTTGTATGCCATTTGATTCAAACCTTCAGAACTGTGGTTTGTAGCATTTACTGGACATACGTTTTCGCAAGGTGCATTGTCACAATGCTGACACATCATGGGTTGGAAAGAAACATCTGGATTGTCTGGATCTCCACTGAAATATCTATCAATTCGCATCCAATGCATTTCATGACCTCTATATACCTCGGTACGACCTACTATTGGAATATTATTTTCAACATTACAAGCTACAACGCAAGCACCACAACCAATACAACTATTCATATCAACCGACATACCCCAATGGTGGCCTTGATAAGGATGGTAGCTATACATGGTTTGTAAATGCTTTTTGATTTCCTCACGGTCTTCATTTCCAGCATTTTCTTTAGCTTGGTATTGCTTTAAATTAGCCTCCTTTATAATACCATTTCTATATCTTCTTGGTTTTCCAGGCAAATTATTGTCTTCTTGTAGGGTAGAATATTGTTGATTCATACCCATTTTGGCAAACTTCCCAGTTAACTCTATTTTTACACCATCAGCACTATAAACACCATTACTTATTAATGGATATATATTTCCACCTACATTATCAGCAACTTTACCAGCTTTTGTTCTACCATATCCTAATGCAACAGAAAATGTACCTTTTGGCTGACCAAAAGAAATCATCAATGGCAATTCGATAGATTTTCCACCAACGGTCAATTTTGCAATTGGTGCTTCACGAAGCCATAATTTTAATTTGTTTTCAACAGCATAACTATAAGAAACATTTATATAATTATCCCAAGTGGTTTTTGAAATTGGGTCAGGCATTTCTTGTAATAAAGGATTATTTGCTAAGCTTCCATCTCCTACAGACACTTTCTCATATACAAACAATTCCATACCATTTGCGCTTCCGCTTGCCGCCTGAACATTTGCTAAAGCAGCACCTACATTACAACTAATACCAGCATTTGAGGCAGTTTCAACAAATCCATTTTCAAGATTTGATTCCCAATTACCCCAACCTGCCGCTTGATTTTTAATAAAATCATGGTAAGATATTTTTTCACCAGCCCAATTCAACAAACTTTGTTGTGCTTGACGGGTATCAAATATGGTATTGATTACTGGTTGAGAAAAAGAATAATATCCTGATTTAGGTTCATAAATATTCCAAGATTCTAAATAATGACTATCTGGACAAATATATTGTGCTAAAGACGAAGTTTCATCTGCTCTTTCATTAAAAGAAACACTCAATTTCAATTTAGAAATAGCTTCTTTTACTTCATTTCCACTTGAAGTATTATATACTGGATTTGCACCATAAATAATCAAACCTGAATAAGCACCAGCTTTTAAATCACTTACAAATTTTGCAAAATCTTCGTCGTTTCCTTCTTTTGTATTCATTGCTCTACCCAAAATAGTAGAACCATAATTTCCTAAAATTCCGTTGATCGCATTTGTAAGTGCCTGAATTTCAACATTATTTGTTCCAGAAACTATTAACGAACTTCCTTTTGCTCCAGCCAATTCAGTAGCTATTTTATCAATTGCTGCTTTATTTGAATAGGCTTTTGCTCCACTTAAACCTGAACCACCTACTTTAGCAGCAACTGCATTATACAATGCAATTAAAGCCAATTTTTCTTCAGATGGTTTAATAGGATATCTATAATCTGCTGCTGCACCAGTTATAGTCATTGTTGACTGAAATTGGTGATGACGCAACATGGTTGGTTTTTCTTTCGTTGGCACTTTATTAGTAGCATATTGACCAGCAAATTCAACTGGTGACAACCAAGTTCCTAAAAAATCACAATTGAAACCAACGATAACTTTTGCTTTGCTAAAATCGTAAGAAGGAATAAACGATCCACCGATTGAACTAGCATTTGCTTTTCTTATTGCTGATAAGGAGTTTGCATCATAAGCAATATGACTAGTATTTGGATATTTAGATTTAAATTTCTCAATTGCACTTTTTGTAGATGGACTAGCAAGTGTACCAGATAAAATAGCAACCTTTCCACCAGCAGCAGCAATTTCATTCAATTTAGCTCCTATTTCTTTATCTGCTTGATCCCAAGAAATTGCTTTATCCCCTTTAGTTGGTCCCTTAAGTCTTGACACATCATACAAGCCTAAAATAGAAGCTTGCGATCGAGCGCTTGTTCCTCCTTTAGTAAGTGGAGATAAAGAATTTCCTTCTAATTTGATAGGCCTTCCTTCTCTTGTTTTTGCTAATAAATTAACAAAGGATGTTCCATCAAAAAAAGTAGTTGCAAAAAAATCTGCAATACCTGGTACTACTTCTGGAATTTGATCTCTCCCATCAAAAACATAAGGAACTGCTTTATTAACGGGTGTTTTACACGATGTTGCAATTGCAGCAGCGGAAACACTAAAACCCATTAATTTAAGGAAATCCCTCCTTCCAGAAGAAGCTGCTTTTGAAGCTTCATCCACTAAATCGAGTCCAGCTATATCTTCTCTAAACTCTTTAGCAACTTCGTCTTTGTATTCAGGAGTTTCATTTAACTCCGCAAGACTTTTCCAGTATCTAATTTCAGTCATTTATGATTGAATTATAATGAGTATAATATTAATAATGGCATTTTTGACATTCCGTTCCTCCGATATCTTCAACGGTTACCTTGGCTTTTTTACCAGATTTTATGTCGTCGTGATATTTTTCGAAAATAGAATAATAGTCGTTATTTGCAAATTGAACTTCGGATTGTCGGTGACAATTGATACACCAACCCATTGAAAGAGGAGAAAATTGTTTTACTTCTTCCATTTCTTGTATATTACCATGACATGTTTGACAGGCAATCCCACCTACTTTTACGTGTTGTGAGTGATTGAAATAAACGTGATCAGGCAAATTGTGTACCTTAACCCACTCAATTGGTTTAGGTGCATTTACAAATGCGCCCTTTTCCGGATCCCAACCGCTATGTTTATAAATTTTGGCAATTTCAGTTTTACCATATTTAGGTCCTTTCTGAACGTATTTATGGCAATTCATACAAACACTTACTGAAGGAATTACTGCATGTCTTGATTTCTCCACTCCTGAATGGCAATATTGACACTCAATCTTATTTTGTCCAACATGCAATTGGTGGCTGAATTTTATTGGTTGAGTTGGCTGATAACCTTGCAAACGACCTAAGCCAATAGCACTTTTTACCAACCAAGCACCTAAAAATAGTATTGTAAATAACTTTAAAGCACTTTTTACTCTTGGTGTAAATATTTTTTGTAAGGCTGTTCTTTTATCGGCTACAAAATTGCCTTCCTTTTCATCAACAACATCTTTCAGTTTGTTGGAAATAACACTCAAACCATAAGCTAAAATGGCCAATAAAGCAGCGATTAACCACCACATGGTATTACTAGAAGTACCACTTGGTGCTACAGCTGCTCCAACTGCTGGTGCTGTGGCTCCTGCATTTAAAAAACCAGGATTAGCAGTTTCTGCTCTTACATAATCAATTATATCAATTACATTTTCATTGGTTAGTGACGGAAATCCAGTCATTACCGAACCCTTCCAATCATTAAATATTTTATTTGCATAAGCATCTCCAGAAGCCCTTAATGAACTATTATTCTTAACCCATTGGATTATCTTATCCTCACTTTCCCATCGCTCCCATACATTCATTAATGCAGGTCCCGTAAGGTCTTTATCTACTGCATGACAACTAGCACAATTGGATTTGAAAAGCTTTTTACCGCCCTCTAATCTTGTTTTGGTAGCTGCATCCGCAACATTTAAATCACCAGTGGATGGTGTATAAGCAAGCGCACCAAATGCAACCGACAAAAAACACACTATGAGTAATACTCTAAATTTCATAATTCTTGAAAAACAACTAACCATCATTCGGCAAATTTAATCGGGGCAAAAGTAAGTATTGTTTTGTTAAATAAAGCTAAGTGTGGAAAAAAAACTATTATTTAGAATTAATTTAAATAAGGAAATAGAAAATTGAATATCAGCACTTAATATATCCTACATTAAGTCACTTTTTGTTGTGTTAATGAATATTTAATGTAGTAATCAAAAAAAATAAAAAAAATTGGAACTTTTTCCTCAATAAAAATAATAACCATTTATAATGAAATCAACATCTTCATATCTATTAAACTATCAAACCAAAATTTTAAAACTATTTTGTTAAAAAAAATGTAAAAAATCTATCGAAAAGTATTTGATATATTTGTGGCATTATTATTTCAATCTTTTCTCTAAACATTAATATGAAGCATTTTTTTTATCTCGCCTTGGCTACCCTATTCTTTTCAGGTTGTAAATCCATTGAAAAAAACATCAATGCTGGAAATTATGACTATGCTATCGATATAGCTGTAAAAAAATTACAAGGCAACAAGAAAGATGACGAGGTAATGAAAGGACTTGAATTGGCTTACCAAAAGGCCACTGAAAAAGACAAATTGAGAATTAATCAACTCAAGTCGAGCGAAAATGCTGCATTTTGGCCTGAGATTTATATGACTTATAGCAATATGGACAATAGGCAAAACAAAATCATACCACTTTTGCCTTTAATCATGAAAAGCGGCGAGGTACTTAAGTTTGAAACAATGAATCTTTTTGCTGTAAAAGAGGAAGCACGCACAAATGCCGCCGAATACTACTATGCCGAAGGAAAAAGACTACTTTCTGTGGGCAAAAAAACCGAAGCAAGAAGTGCATTTCAACTTTTTCAGAATGTCAAAAATTATTTTGCATATTATAAAGATACCGAAGACCTAATAAATGAGGCTTATGCTAAAGGCATTAATAAAGTATTTGTATTAGCAGATAAAAAAAATGGCATTTTATTGCCTCCAAACTATGAAGAGGATTTGGTAGCCATGGATTTTCAATCCAAAGCACCTGATTGGGTGGTTTTCTTTTATGACAATGCGCAGTTTAAGACCTTTGATTATATCGTAAGGATTTATTTTGCAGAAATTCAAATAACACCCGAAACGGTAAAAGAAACCCATTATGATGAAAGCAAAGAAATACAAGAAGGTTATGACTACCTAAAAGACCCAAAAGGAAATGTGATGAAAGATTCACTCGGAAATGATATCAAAATACCAAAAAACATAATTATTTCGGCACATATTACTGAATCACAACAAAACAAAGCCTCTAAAGTAATGGGCGAGGTGGAAATAAGGGATGGCTTTTCAAATAAATTGGTGGATAAGGTCGCTGTAAGTGGCGGTGCAATTTTTTCTAATTTCTTTGCAGCTTATACAGGAAATAAAGCCGCCTTGAGGCCTGAAACGCTCGCCAAAATTGGTAATCGTCCTGTTAATTTCCCAACTGACATGCAAATGGTGGACAAAAGTAAGGATGAAATGAAAAATTCGATTTATAGAGCAATTTATGACAGAATGGAAATTTTCACTAAATAAGCGTACCCATTTAATTTAACACCATACTATTATATAAATGTCAGCACAAATTATTCTAGATTATTTTCCAAAACTAACTGAGGTTCAAACTACACAAATTAAGCAATTAGAAACATTGTATAAGGAATGGAATGAACGAATAAATGTCATCTCACGGAAAGATTTTGAGCATTTCTACGAAAGGCATGTATTGCATGCTTTGTCTATTGCTAAGTTTTTAACTTTTAAAGATGGTTCATCTATTTTAGATTTAGGTACTGGTGGTGGTTTTCCAGGCATTCCCCTAGCCATTTTATTTCCTACTATTCACTTTACTTTAATTGATGGTATCGGAAAAAAAATAATGGTAGTAGAAGAAATTGTAGCTGCTTTGGGGTTACAAAATGTTACTCCTATAAAAGGTAGAGCAGAGGAATTGAAAGAAAAATTTGATTTTGTAGTAACCCGAGCTGTAGCTCCTATGCAGGAATTGTGTAATTGGTCGCAGAAATTAATAAAAAAAGACGATATACATGCCGTACCAAATGGCATAATTGCTCTAAAAGGTGGCGATTTGAAAGAAGAATTGAAACCATTCAAAAAAAATAAAATAGTGGTCGATATTCATAGCTATTTCCCTCTACCCTATTTTGAAACAAAAAAATTGGTGCACGTTTATTAAAGACATTTCGTTTTTTTGTCATTTCTCATTTTTTTCATTATATAATATTGTATTCCGCTAAAACTTCCTTTATTTTGCGGTATGAAAGTTCTATTATTAGGTTCAGGTGGTAGAGAAAATGCCATTGCATGGAAATTAGCTCAAAGTCCGCTTTTAAGCGAGCTATTTATTGCTCCCGGAAATGCTGGCACAGCCGAATATGGCACTAATATCTCCATTCCTGCAACTCATTTTCAGGAAATTGCAGATTTTGTTATCGAATATTCCATCGAAATGATTATTGTAGGGCCTGAAGCACCTTTAGTAAAAGGCATTTATGATTTCTTTGCCGAAAATGATACTTTAGCACATATTCCTGTGATTGGCCCCTCAAAATTGGGTGCCCAATTAGAAGGAAGCAAAGCATTTGCCAAAGATTTCATGACACGACACCAAATTCCAACTGCAGCATATTTGGAAGTTAGTATGGATAACCTGCCTGATGGCATGGAATTTTTAGAAAATTTAAAACCGCCTTTTGTATTAAAAGCAGATGGACTTGCCGCTGGAAAAGGAGTTTTGATATTAAATGATTTGGAAGAGGCCAGAAAGGAACTTATGGCGATGCTTGATGGAAAATTTGGTGATGCATCAGAAACAGTTGTTATTGAAGAATTCATGTCGGGCATTGAATTTTCGGTATTTGTCCTTTCTGATGGAATAAATTATACAATTTTACCGCTTGCAAAGGATTATAAAAGAATTGGAGATAATGATACAGGTCTAAATACTGGTGGAATGGGAGCAGTTGCTAATCCACCTTTTGTAAGTAAAGAAATAATGGCAGCTATCGAAAAATCTGTCATTCAGCCTACTATTGAAGGATTATTGAAAGATGGAATTGTCTATAAAGGATTTATTTATATAGGCTTTATGCTTGAAGGCTCCAATGCAAGAGTAGTGGAATATAATTGTAGAATGGGCGACCCAGAAACGGAGGTGGTTTTTCCTTTAATTAAAAATGACCTTTTAAGTCTTTTCTTAGCCACAGCAAAGGGTAAATTAAATGAAGTAAAAATAGAAACTGGAAATGAAACAGCCGTTACGGTAATCCTTTCATCTGGTGGATATCCAAACGATTACAAAACAGGATTCCCTATTTCAGGCTTAGAAAATATTACTGAAAGCCTTGTATTTCATTGTGGAACGACACAAAATGAAAATAAACAAATTGTAACAAATGGCGGCCGGGTATTAGCTATAACATCTACCGGTAATACTTGGCAAGAAGCCGCAAAAAAATGCTATGCATCTATCCGTTTAATTGATTTTGAAGGCAAATATTTTAGAACCGATATTGGGCAGGATTTGGGATAAGAGAATGGTTAATGGTGAATGGTGAATGGTTAATTGAGAATTCAGATTTGAGAACCAAGAATCAAGAAAATACATTGAGATTAAAAAGTGAGGATTTCAGAATTTAGAATTAAGATTTTGGAGGTGAGATGTGGGATTTGAAAAGTAGGAATAAAATAAAAATATAAGAATATGCTGGTGTTAGTACCTACTCCTATTGGAAATCTTGAAGATATGACATTTCGAGCCATCAGAATGCTCAAAGAGGCTGATTTTATCTTAGCAGAGGACACCCGAAACACTGGAAAATTACTCAAACACTACGGTATCACCACTCCGATGCAGCCTTATCATGCGCACAATGAACACAAAATTTTGCCTAATTTGGTTGAAAAAATCGAACAAAGCAAACTCGTCTGTTTGGTTACAGATGCGGGCTCACCTGGTATTTCCGACCCTGGTTTTTTATTGGTGCGCGAATGTTTAAAAAAACAAATTGAAATTGACTCATTGCCAGGCGCTACAGCATTTGTGCCAGCTTTAGCCATGTCGGGCTTACCTACAGACAAGTTTTATTTTGAAGGTTTTTTGCCCCACCAAAAAGGAAGACAAAAACGGTTTCAGTTTTTAGCTGGTTTGGATTGTACGCTAATTATCTATGAATCACCCTATCGGGTAATTAAATCATTAGAACAGATGATTGAATTTTTAGGTGCCGATACACAAGTGGCTGCTTCGAGAGAAATTACCAAATTTTACCAAGAAACTATTCGAGGAACCGCAAGCGAGGTTTTAGAACATTTCATTACCAAGGAACCTAAAGGTGAATTTGTAATCGTTTTTAGAAAAAACACAAACAAAGGAGATTCAGAGAAAGATCAATAAATTGATTTTATATCTATCAAATCCAAATTTGTTCCTGGAATTGTATTTATATCTGAAACTTTTTCTGTTGTTTTAAAAAACAAGAGCTGTAATTCATGATCTTTCACTTTATATAACTCTCGATCTTTTCCCAAATCGCTTTTTACTTTTATCGTGAAATTATCTTGAGTTAAAGTACCTCTAATTTTTTCCAATACTTTGCAATTAATATCAACCCTTCCTGGTGCTTCAAAATAAATTATATTTGATGGATCCACTTTTAAAATAACTTCGGACTCCTCCACCAATTTTTCTATTTCCTTTTCAATTTTGTTATACGATTTTCCAAAGCGCACCTCAATTTTATCTAAAACCAAAATCTGGTCTTCTTTAAATTCATCTGTTAATGCTGCTTTCTCTTCAAATTTTATTCCGTACAACTGAGAAATTAAAGCGTTTACCGTATCACTATTATCAACTGTATCTTTTTTTCCAAATTGGAACACAACTAATTCATCTAATTTACCCTGAGAAAAACTGGGGACGGAATTATTTACGACTGTCTTTTTAGAAAGTAACTTATTTCGATTCAAAAAACCAAAAATAGCTAAGGCCAAAACAATTAATAATATATATACTTTTTTCACTCGACTAAGATGCAAAAAAAAATATAAAAACAAAAATTATGAAACCGAATTAGCAATTATTAAGCCTAAATTGGTATATAAATTTGCTTTAATTATTATAAACGTTTACCTTAAATACTAAATCCTTTAGCTTTTCAATTTGTTGGGTACGACTCAAGTTAGCAACAGCACTTTTGTTTTTCAACATAGAACTATTAATTGAATCATCATTCATTTCATCTAATATTTGGTATATAAAATTAGACTTTACTGCAAAAGCCACACCTTCAGTAGCTGTTTGTTTACCACTTATTATACCAATTAAATTTCCTCTATTATCTAAAAGTGGACCACCTGAATTGCCTGGATTTACAGGGATTGATATTTGGTAAGCGGTTGTGTCACCAAAAAAGCCTGTCTGAGCACTTAAAGCGCCTTCCCCATATACCATTTCGTCTCTTGGGAAACCAAGTGTAAATACTTTTTCACCCAAATCAGAAATTCTATTTCCAATAGAATAAGGCAATTTATTAAAACTTGTAAATCTTGAGTCTTCAATTTTTAAAATAGCTAAATCATAATCTGCACTTTTAAAAACGGGTGTAACTCTATATCGATCACCATTTTCATTTTCAATTACAATTGAATCAGCTGTTTTGAGCGTGTGGCTACTTGTTACCAAATATCCATTTTGAGCAATTACAAAAGCGCTTCCATTAAAACTTCCAGCATGCGAGTTGACTTTATTTGGGTCTTTCTTTATTCCTTTTAAGATTTTGTCTTGATAAGTTTTTATATCCCTTAAATCCTGACTTAACTCTTGGTATTCCACTTTATGAGCATTTGAAAAATAACTACTGGTAAATGCAAATGTAGATGCCACAGCTATTAATGCAACTGAAGAAGCGACTGCAAAGTGTTGTTTGTTCTCATTTATAAACCGAACTACTCGATTCTTTAAAGATGTTTTATATCGGCGCGCAATAGTATTGTCAATTTCTGCATGTACTTCATTCAAAAATGATTTCATTTCATGTCTATTGTTCCAAGCTTTCATTGCATTAACCAATACTACCCTTTGATCCACACTTGTTTTGAAGGAAGCATCATTGACATATAAATCATCAAAAATCAATTTCTCATCAATGGATAAAATTCCTTTGATATATTTATCTATAAATTCATTTCTATTTGTTTCAATCATTTTCTTCAGATTCTTTATAATCAATAAAAAATATTTTTTTTAATCGTTGTAGGCATTTATATTTCTGATTTTTGGCATTGTCGGAATTAGTATAACCAAACTTATCGGATATTTCATTCATATTTAAATCATGTATATAAAAATCAGTTATCAATGACTTGCATGGTTCTCCTAATTTATCCATTGCCTTTCCCACTAATTCAAACTTCAATTCATTTTCTGATAAAAAAGCTAAATCACTACCCAAATCAACATAATCATCATCATCACTTATCTTTTTCATCTTCCGCGCACTTCCATTCAATTTTTTAAGCCAAAGCCTTCTACAAATCGAATACAAATACGTTTTTATTTTGCACGTCAAAACAAAACCTTCACGCCCCACTTGCTCATAGAAAGCAATAAAGCCCTCTTGGTAAAGGTCTTTTGCTTCGTCTTCATCTCCACTATTATTCAGTACAAAATTCAGAATCATAGGGTAATTCAATTTATACAAACTTTTTATCGCCACATTATCAGCGGCTTTTAAGCCCCTCAAATAATCTTCATCTGAAGCATAAACCTTATATCCCATGAGTTCTTGTACTATTAATACGGCCTTTTAAACAAAAGTAACCCAAAGATGAAAAAAATATTACCAAAGGTTACCTAATACTATTTTAAGGTATAAATAATAAATTTAAAAAAATGAAAAGAATTTTTCAAATAGCCTTAATCGCAGTTGCAATTACACTGGGCATATATGGTTGCAAACAAAATCAGGAAACTAAAGAAGCAAAAGAGGCAATAGATGTTGCAATAGAGCAAACAGGTGAAGCGGTAAAAGCTACTGCGGATGAATTGTCAAAATCAGTTGATTCTACTTTAAATTCAAATATTGATTCGGTGAAGACAAAAATTAAAAATGATGTAGAGCAGAAAATCAAGGATAAGATTAAAGAAAAACTGTAATACCTCCAATTTAATTATTGCAAATTAAATTTGATTTTAATATTAAATAATTGAAAAATATAAAACTAAATATTGAAAAATTAAAAAACCCATTTATCTTTGCACCATTAAAAATTAAAATTATTACAATGAAAAACACATTAAAAATTGGATTTTTGGCGATTATGTTCGCATTTGTATTTGTAGCTTGTAAGCCTAAAGAAGCTGCTGAAGAAACTGTTGAAGCTACTGAAGAAGTAGTTGATGCTGCTACTGAAGTTGTTGAAACTGTTGATTCTGCTGCTACTGCAATCGTTGATTCTGCAGCTACTGTTGTTGCTGAGTAATCTCCAAAAAAGATGAAATAAAAAATCCTGCCTCGTGCAGGATTTTTTTTGCCCTTTGGGTTACCTTTTTAAATTATAAGTATAAAGGATGAATTTTAAACTATAAAAAATTAAAAGAATGAAAAACACATTGAAAATTGGATTTTTGGCGATTATGTTCGCATTCGTATTTGTAGCTTGCAAGCCTAAAACTGCTGAAGAAGCTGTTGATGCAGCTGCTGAAGAAGTAGTTGATGCAGCTACTGAAGTTGTAGAAACTGTTGATTCTGCGGCTACTGCAATCGTTGATTCTGCGGCTACTGTAGTTGCTGAGTAATCTCCAAAAAAGATGAAAAAAAATCCTGCCTCGTGCAGGATTTTTTTTTGCCCTTTGGGTTACCTTTTTAAATTATAAGTATAAAGGATGAATTTTAAACTATAAAAAATTAAAAGAATGAAAAACACATTGAAAATTGGATTTTTGGCGATTATGTTCGCTTTCGTATTTGTAGCTTGCAAGCCTAAGACTGCTGAAGAAGCTGTTGATGCTGCTGCTGAAGAAGTAGTTGATGCTGCTACTGAAGTTGTTGAAACTGTTGATTCTACTGCTACTGCAATCGTTGATTCTGCTGCTACTGTAGTTGCTGAGTAATCTCCAAAAAAGATGAAAAAAAATCCTGCCTCGTGCAGGATTTTTTTTTGCCCTTTGGGTTACCTTTTTAAATTATAAGTATAAAGGATGAATTTTAAACTATAAAAAATTAAAAGAATGAAAAACACATTGAAAATTGGATTTTTGGCGATTATGTTCGCATTCGTATTTGTAGCTTGTAAGCCTAAAACCGAAGAAGCTACTGAAGAAGTTGCTACTGAAGAAGTTGCTGCTGAAGAGGCTGCTACTGAGGAAGTTGCTACTGAAGAGGTTGCATCTGAAATGGTTGATACTGCTGCTGTAGTTGCAGAATAATTTCCAAAAGCAAAAATAAAAAATCCCGCCCTTTAGCGGGATTTTTTATTTAAACATTTAAGATAATGGATTTAAAAGAAATTCTTAGCAGAACATCCAGAGCAATTAAAACTGTTGGTTCTTTCATCTTAGCAGAATCTGGCAAGATAAAGAATGAACAAATTGAAACGAAAAGCCTTAATAGTCTGGTTACGTTTGTAGACAAAACAGCTGAAGTAATGTTGGTTAAAGTTTTGAAAGAAATTTTACCAGAAAGCGTTTTTATTACAGAGGAAAATACTATTGGACAAGAAAAAGGAATTTATCAATGGATAATTGATCCTTTAGATGGCACAACCAATTTTATCAGTGGTATTCCTATTTTCTCCATAAGTGTAGCCCTTCGCAAGCATGAAGAAATTACAATGGGCATCGTTTATGAAATAAATCGAGATGAGTTATTTTCGGCCATTCTAAATCAGGGAGCTTTCCTCAACGGAAAAAAATCCAAGTTACAACCCAATACAGCACTTGAAAATACTCTAATCGCAACTGGTTTTCCGTACTATGATTTTAAAATTTAGATACTTATATGGAAACACTTAGGTTTTTGATGCAAAATACACGTGGCGTCCTTCGCTTGGGTTCTGCGGCGGTCGATTTATGTTATACAGCGTGCGGTCGATTTGATGCCTTTTTTGAATATAGCCTTAGTCCTTGGGATATTGCAGCAGGTGGATTAATTGTGTCGGAGGCCGGTGGCACCGTTTCCGATTTTTCTGGTGGCACTAACTGGTTGTTTGGAAAAGAAATTATAGCTGGTAATTCGGCAATTGTAATGCCCATTTTACAAAAACTAAATGCCTAATTGACTTCCTTTTGGTCAAAATGGGTATTCATAAAAGCCCACATTTCTTTTTTTCCAAGATGCTTTTCAGCAGAGGTAACAAATACCGGAGGCAATGCAGCCCAAGTTTCTTTTAATTTTTCGCAAAATGCGTGCTTATTCTTTTGTACTTCTAACTGATTTAATTTATCTGCTTTTGTAAAAACCAAGGCAAAAGGCACATTCCAAGCACCCAATTTTGCTATAAAATCAATATCATTTTTTTGTGGCGTAACCCTTGAATCAATTAGCACAAAAAGACAAGTGAGTTGCGTTCTATTTTGAAGATAATATCGAATCATTTTCTCCCATTCTTCCCTATCCGATTTCGAAACTTTTGCATATCCATATCCAGGCAAATCGACAATATTTCCCTTATTTTCTACTTTAAAAAAATTAATCGATTGCGTTTTCCCAGGTGTTTGCGACACTTTTGCCAAACCCTTTTTTTCGCAAAGCATATTAATCAGTGATGACTTGCCAACATTCGACCGGCCAATAAATGCAAATTCAGGCAATACTTCTTCAGGACATTGGTCTGTTTTTTTAAAGGAACCTACAAATATAATTCTTTCCATAAAGATGCGCTATTACAAATCAATTTTGTTTACCTATTCCATTCTCTTCAAACTATATAAACCATTGCGTTTCTCTATTGCTTATTTTCGAAAATAAACTTTATAATATCGCAAATGTTTAATAATAGTTATAATTGAAACAAATATAAGGAATTAGCATAAAATGCTTTAATTTTGTGGATTACCATTAGACTAACATATTTTTATCAGAGAAATGAATAGCGTAAAACCATATAATGACGAAAGTTCTAAAAAGAACAAGTCGAAATCATGTTTGATGCTATCGCTCCAAAGTATGACCTTTTTGAATAGAATTCTTTCCTTTAGGCATTGATATTTCATGGAGAAAGAGAGTAATACAAATCATTAAAAAAGAAAACTCAAAATTCATATTAGATATTGCTACCGGCACTGGCGATTTGGCCATTGCACTTGCGAAAACAGATACAACTAAAATTATTGGATTAGATCTTTCAGAACAAATGCTGAGTTTTGGTAGAGAAAAATAAAAAACAATCATTTAGACTCCAAAATTGAAATGATAAAAGGAGATTCTGAGCATTTGGAGTTTCCTGACAACCATTTTGATGCTGTAACAGCTGCTTTTGGCGTTCGTAATTTTGGCAATTTAAACAAAGGATTGGCTGAAATGTATCGGGTTACCAAAAAAGATGGCAACTTAGTAATTCTTGAATTTTCAAAACCTTCAAATAAATTTTTTAAAACCATATACTATTTCTATTTTTGTTACGTTTTGCCGTTTATTGGTAAATTGATTTCAAAAGATTCAAGGGCTTATACTTATCTGCCCGAATCCGTTGAAGCATTTCCATCAGGCAATGAGTTTGTAAAAATATTAGAAGAAATAGGATTTAAAACGATAAAATGGATTCCACTTACATTCGGAATAAGTTCAATATATTGGGCAAAAAAGAAATTTATTTATGAAGACAGTATCTCAGCTATTGATGCAAAAGCCGCAATGGGATTTAATTTGGCTGTTCTTTTAAGCATCCATTTATCGCGCCACTGGGAAATCCGTACTTTGCCTGGCATCGCCTTTCAAGACAAAAAATTAGATTATCAAATTTTTGATGGCCAGCCGGTGACTCAAAATTTCAATCAAATATTAATGGAAGTGCCGGTGCATATCAAATTTAAATCAGACCCAATTAAAGATTTTAAATTTTATGTTATTTCTGGTATGAAATATTCTTGCGATGTAGCTTCGAACTAAAGCGTAATGCCGAGGGTATTGTAAAACTAAATAAGCACGATATAGCTTTGGATTACGGGGTGGGATTTGAATTTCACTTTCCTCTTTTATTCTTTCTCCGGAATTCCGTGTTTCTAATTCTTCTTAAATGCGCATTCCTACGATCCAAACTTGAGGTTTAGCAATGTAATAGGTGCTCTAAAAAACAGGCATTTTTCTTCGGAATCAATTTTGAGGGATAGATTTAGAGATATAGAAAGACATAAGTCTTAAGACTTAAAAGCTAAATTTTAATTCTTTTTATTTCTTAATAGTAATGACTTAAGTCTTGTTTCTTAATACTAAATACCTAATACTTTATACTTACTAGCTCAACTCCCCCCTTTCTTAAGACTAAATACTACTACTTTATACTTAAAACTTATTCTTAAACATCATTGATTCCATCGGTTTATGGCCTTTTGGTTGTATTTGGCATTACTCTTGGCATTATATGGATTTTGAACACCACCTTCAACAGCAAAATAAATCAGTTGCCCAACAGGCATACCTGCATACACTCTTACTGGCTGAATGCAGGAAATTTCCAAGTGTCCAATAATTACAAAAACCCACATCTCCTTTCCCAGCAGTAGCGTGAATATCAATTCCGAGGCGGCCCACGCTAGATTTACCCTCCAAGAAAGGTACATGTTTATGGGTTTCGGTATATTCCTCCGTTACGCCCAAATAAAGGGTTATGGTTTGCAAAAAAATACCTTCCTCTCCTATTTCAAATTCTTCAATTAGATTGTGTTTCTTGGCATCCAACGTTCTATCCTTTACACAGCCATGCTTTTGCCCAAATGCACATCGTACGAATTTGTACTAAACATTCTGCCTAAACATTTCCACAACAATTTCACCATTTGCCAGGCAGCCAAAATCCCTTTATCAGTTAAAATCATAGGCCAAAAGTAATAATTTGTAGGTATTGTTTAAACAAAAAATAAAAAACAATTTGAAGCTATTCCTTCTTTCCGTTTATATCTTTTTTGCCTGCTCCTTCCAAACAAAAAGGATACCATCTCCGAACGGTCGGAGCAGGGCTAGAAAGAAATGAGATTTGGGTTTTTAAAAAAAATAATCATCAAATCTATTTAAAAAACAAAGTCAATTATTTAATAAATTTCAGTAAAAAAATTAAAGAATAGTGTCATCAATACCATCCAAATTTGCTTTATTAAAAAATTTACACAATGGAAAGTCATAGGTTTTTAATTGACTATAAGGCTTTTTCTTTGATAACCAATAAATGTAAAAAATTAGATAAGGTATCCAAAGTATTGCCATTATTTTTAACATTATTATTCTATTTCCTAACTACTTTCCTTTTTTGTCAAGTCGATATTAAAAGGCACTTATAATAATTCCATTATTTTCTGAAAACATTCCTATTATTTACCTCTACCCAGTTGGACGATTTGATTTTAAGTAACCTGCCTCCATTCTAAATAAAGAATTAAATTTTGCCCCAATAATACGCCAATCCTATTTGGTCAAATATATTTTCGTTTACATTCTTACCAAATCAGCTAAAAAAATCTCGATCATAAAACAGCTAATATATGGAATTCTATCGTTAATTTCCTTTCCCCTTAATGGCTATTGCATTCTAACATGTATCTCACTCTATTTAACATCGGAAATTCATCTTCCTTTTTAAGATTAGCATTGGAATGTCGTCCAACAAAACGTTGTTCGAGCATATTACGATGCGAAATGCCATAATTGAAATTTTATCCGTAATTGTAGCCATCTGAAAAAGACGATGTTCAGTAAACGTTTTTCCCCATTCCATTAATTGGCATTTCGCCAGGGAAAAGTTTCTATCCAAGCCTTCCTAGCCTTAATTGTAATTTTGGATTCACTTGATAATTAACACCAAAACGCAATAAACTTTGCTGCCAATGGGTGATTATTTCTGCTTCTACGAAATTGATATTCAGTATGAATGCCAAATTTTTTAGACACTTATATAATTGCCGAAATAACTATACCAACCAAGAGCGTTTGATCATTTAATCTAGTATTTTGAGCATTTACAGCATTTAGCAATAAAACAATGGACAATAACAATAAAACTTTTTTCATATTTAATAAAACCCTTTTTGGTTTGAGAGGTAAAATCGATATCTTTTCAAACAAAACAAAGTTAAAAATCAAAGAAGTTAAAATTA
>JADIYW010000031.1 GCA_016705125.1 Bacteroidota bacterium | reverse complement strand
TTAGATTTGCAACATTTAAGTTAAAGGTATCCGTATTTTCTCAAAAACCGTTAGTTTATATATAGCCCCTTTTGCAAGAACGCAGCAGGATGTTTCCAATTGCCATTTTTACAATAATTGAAAAATTCTTCGATCACTTTCTTCAATATTATTGATTCCTTATGAGAAGGGAACTTTGTTTCCGTAAGTAGTTCAACTAAAATTTTCTCTTTTGAAATTCCTTTGAAATTATTCCTACATGAAAACTTTGTAAAATATCCTTCAATTGAAGCAGTTCTTCTTTTATTATCTCCGTTATATCATACCATCTTCTGCATTTCTTTCTATTTTTCAAGTAGTAGGTTCTTTGTCTGTTGAATAAGACCATTGAAATTTACTAATTTTTTCTATCTCTTCCGCCTCTTCATGCTTTTTCATTATCTTTCTCAGTGAGCTTGGGTAATTCAAACGAACCACATAACGTAGATGTTAGGGTCATCAGATTCCCATTTCGAGCAACTTTTGTAGCTACTAATAAATCTAATTCGTGATTTAAAATGCTGCATTGATTTTCCTTTTCGTTATCTCTCTTGGATTCCATCGCTTTCTAAAAATGTGCAATCTCTTATGTTCTCTCAAAATGCTGCGTTGGTTTTGTGCTATCCGTATGGAAAAGGCCAGTTTCGGTGAGGGGCAAAAACTAATCCGGCATTACTGCTTCTTTCCTTGTTGATGTTCGTAGAGGTTTCCGGCGTTGCCAGTTATCTGGCTTCTGATCTCTTTCCAATACAAATGCTTTTTTGCATCGTCGTTATTTTGGATTACCTGCCAAATTCCTCCTTATGTTTTGGATTTGTGTTGAGTTGTTGGATTAATTGATTGTTTGGCTTTGCATGATGCATCTATTTTTCCAGTCAATTTCATTTCTGATATTTATGTCGGCTATTGTGTGCTTTTGGGGTTCAGGTTTCAGGGTCTGTCTACACTGGAGTCTTCAATCGCTGTTTCTTCCAGAGATATCAAGTTCTCTTTGAATATCAAAGCACATCGTAGGATGCTATTTGCTATTAATGCTGAATGTTAGATGTTCTCTTTCTTTTTGAGCAGTAATTTCTTGCGTTGTCTCCTAATCGTAAATATGAAGTTTCTAAAATCGTGATCCCATTCCGAAACACGGTGTACTTCATCAATTTTGATAACTGAAGTAATGATTTGTTTAAATTTACTAGTTTACCAACAATTCTTTTCGTAGATTATCTACAAGCGTTCAGGCGATACAAAGCGAAAATGGTTTGAGCGTTTTTCTTTCTCTAACGCAATTTTCCTGTTTTTACCTCTTACGTTGAGATTTAGATAAACAGCTGCGTCAATGCCGTTTTTTAGCCCTTCAAGTGGTGTTTCATTAGGCAGCTTTGCTAGGGTCAATAATGGTTGTCATTCCAGTTGAGTATTGCCGTTAACTGATAGGTTAAAGACTTAAGACCTGTTAGGAAGTAGTCCAATAACACTAAGTCCTGAATTACTCTGTTGATAGATCTCGATCCTGCTCTAGCCGCAAACCTGTTTTTAAAAATATTCTGAACGGATTTTCCTAATGCATAGCTTGCACTGTGTCCTCTCTGAAAACATTCTTTGAGTGCTCTTTACTTCCAAGTGGTTTATAAGTTATTAGGTTGAGTGATTCCCAAAGGGTGATTGGTTTCCAGACGAATAGACAGAACAGTTAAAACTTTTGTATTGGCATTAACTGTATTTTTATTTGAGTTAATCCACTTCTTTACAAACAGAAATATCAATAAATAAATCCTATATTTTTTATTTCGGTCAATATTGTTGGACGAATAAAGAAACCTGTGTTAACAGATCTTTTATTGCTCAATAAAATATTGATTTTCGGTATTTTCGCTGTTTCCCTTTTAATGCAAATGGTGAATCAATTAATTCTTTAAAATCATCAATTGCTAAATTTGCACAAGGAATATCTTGTTCAATTATGCCAATATTCCATTCTTTTGCATTAATATTTAATTTGCCTTCAAAGCAATTGGATTATTGTTTTTGGAATTCTTAACGGCAAAAGGATAAGACTTAGCTCTAATGCGGTTGTCCTTCTGTTTCTATATAAGAGGGTTGTCAAAATTTTGTTTCTAGAATTTTGAAAACAGTTTCGTTTTCAAATTTTTTATCAAATCAATTTTATTCTCAAATATTTTTTCCATCAGTTGTTTTAATTCTGCGCTTTTGCCCATTTGCTTTTTCAGTTGCGTTATCCGATCGTTATCAATTAGTGTTTGAGATTTGGTTCTTCGTGTTGACTTCCGTCAATTTCAATAACTAATCCTCTTTGTTCTTTTATTTTGTACGGAAATTCTAATGAAAAATCTAAACGTTGCTCGTTAAACAAGTTGATAGTTCCGTTAAGGTATTTTTCACTTATCTTCTGTTGAAGTTGAAAACCCAGAAACATTTTCCTAATTCTCTTTGCGTTTCAAATAGCTGAACCCACATTTTTGAAGCAAATTTGGGTAATTATTGTTAAAATCTTGCTCAAACGAACTTCCCAAGTTCTCCCAAGAAATGATTTTATTTTTAGAAATATTATCGCCTTTTAGGTTTGGGTCAATAATATGTAATGCTGAAATATTTTTTCAATTAATGTTTCTCTATTATTATTTAACTCTTGTCATCTTGTTCAATTTCAAGTAGTTTTCATCCTGTCTTTGCTATATTAAAAGCCTTTAGAATTTTGTTCTCCAACCAAAGAGAAGGTCTTGTCAGCAAACCTCTTGAAATGATGTTTGCCATGGCAACTGCAAGTGTTTATTCAAAATCAGGTTATTATTTAGGGCTAACGGTTGAATTAACCTCTAATGTCAAAAGAAGGCTGCTGTCAAAAGTCCTCTAACTTCTGTCGGTGTGTTTTTTTCTAAAGTTTCCTTTACACAATCAAGTATGTAGTAAGCAGACTTGTGTCATTGCCCTCAACCTAGCAAATATAAGATTGTAGAATGATTACACTAAAATAAAAGCAAAAAGATAAGTTTTATTTATGGACAAATCTTTTCCTTCTCATTTCATTCAGATAATCTTCAGAAGGAGTTATGCAAATTATGTCCCCATAGGATCAGTGTCGGAAGATGAAATTTCAAGACAATACTTTAAACCATTTTAAAAATCTATAGATTTCCTTTCTCAGAATGTCTTTGGCTTTTGTGTTTTGTTTACAGGTTCAGATGCTCCTCACTTAAGGGTGGCTTTGTCGTGTGTCGTGGCAGAAAGCAAATGTGATTTTAACTGTGTGTCCGCAGCATGTGGTAGGGGTTACCTCTTTTGGTTTTGCCGGAGCGATCATGCTTTCTTTCCGTCTTATTTCATCGTTCGTTTGTTGCTGTCGTCTTTTAGGATGAGGCAACAACGGTCAGCGTGTATGAAACGTTTGGCATTACCAAGCGATTTCCTATCAAGTTACAACTGCGTTTGATGCGGGCTGGAGCAGCGATGAGACCATGTCTGTGATGTTTTATACACGTTGTTGTGCACTGGTGTTCTCTGTTTTCTATCCAAATTTTCCTATCAATTTGCTACTTCGTTTCATCTGCCGTGCGTTTGGGTAAGCAAGCTCTTTGGCTGGTTTGGTCAATAATGTTGAAGCTTTTGAGTGACCGGTAATGTGCTTGACCTACGAAGCTACTTGGCTATTTCAAATAAATCTCATCCTCTTACATAAGTGTTGTTAAACCAAAAACAATGTTTGGTATATTCTTTTGCTTCGTTAATTTTGTCTGGTCGGCAAAGAGTATGTATCCGCTGCGTTTGTGGCGTGTGGTCTAACGTGTGATACTGAATTGAAAGATTTGTTTGGAAAGTTTGTATAACGAGTTGTTCCAATAACTTCCTTAACAATTTTGCCTTTTGAAACAATCTCTTTTGTCTTTGCCCAAACTTTTTCTGCTTCAAGAATATCATAAAGGCATATTCCCAAAATTTGACTTTTCTAAAACCAATTTTCATTTCAAATTGGAGAAGCAAACAAAATTTATGCTCTAAAATATCTTTGAAATTTGAGTCATCATTCTTCATTTACGATTTCTTCGTATTTAGAAATTAGGAACAAATATCTTCTTTTGATAAATTCTGACTCCTTACTGTCTTTAGTGATTTCAGCCTTTTCAAATTCCTCTGTTTTTCTTATAGATTCAATACCACAATTAGCTTTAGATGATTTGCGCAAAACTCTTTGCATGATCGTGTTTAATTTCAACCCTGTTTTCTTGATTAATTGCTTCAATTCTCTTACCAGTAATATGGTTTAAATTTCGACATTACAACCTCCTCAATGGTCTGTTTTTACAACCGTTTCAGATGGAATTAATTTACCATAAACACCTGTTGCTTCATTAGCAATTGAAGCAATAATGTGATTACATAACCTTTGTTTTAGTGAATAAGCTCTTTGTTTTGCTGGAATTTCACTAAAAGGTTGTTTCTCTAATTGGAGGCGTTTGCGCCTTTTGTGCAAGCACCTAAATAAAATCCATCGCCTTCGGAAAGTTCAGTGTGCTTTTCCGTCAGCAATTTTTGTTTGATTAATTCCCAGTCCTTTTATTATTTCTAAATCTGCAGTTTGGAAAATTCCATTCATCAAGTTTTATCAGATAATCAAGAATGTCATAACCTGCTTGATGTAAATAAAAAATTAAAGAGATTTTGCATTCTTTTTCCAAAAATCCTCTCCTCAAACTGTTGATTTACAACTTCAATATAATTTATAATGTTTAATACCAATCGTTCTTTTGAACGATATTCATCATTCTTCAACTGTTTTAAAGGAGAAGTTTTGAGTTCCATTCCGATTTCAAAAAAGTCAGCTTCTGACTTTGAATTTGGATTGTAACCGAAGTAGAACTTCTCAAGTATTTGCCCGAAGTTGCCTTTCCTGTATAGTTGTGTTCTAAAATTTCTGGGTCGCAAATCTCTCTTAAAGTTTTCCTTTAAGCAGCTTAGCATAATCAATAACTGATTTTTATCTTCGGATTGTAAGGTAACTTCATTCGTGATTTTTGATTTAAAGCAATTCCGATTTTCCAATTACTCCAACTACCAAAGCATTACCCATAAAAATGCTCTTTTTGTATCTGAAACTCCTTGAAGTTTTGTGTGGTCATCTGGAAACATATTTAAGCGTTCAAGTTCAACTGGCGAAAGTCTTCTAGCAGCCTTTGGGCGTTTGAATAACGTGTTTAAATCTTGATGGTGATTTTCGCCCCTTCACCTGTTATTATTGTTCTTGAAGGTTTATCCAAGGATCAGGAAAATCATTCCCCCTTCACTATAATTATATTCAAAACCTTGTGCGTTTGTTCATTTCTTTTTGCCACTTTTAAATACGCCCATTTATCAAGTTCATTTTTATCAATATAAAATTCTGATGTTACTTCTCCATTTTGAATAAGGTCTTTCAAAATCGTAGACTTTCCATCATAGTTTGGTTGTGTTTTAGGTTGTTACAATCCAGTAATCATTATTCCTGTATTTTCAAAAAGTCCTGTCGTTCCACCTTTGTGGAAATTTTTGAAATTGAAACAATATCTCCTTTGAGTTTAAATTCTGTTGGAAATAATGTTCTTTCTGACTTTACAGGAAATGCTTCTGCTAAAGTTCCTTCTTCCAAAATCCATTCTGTTGGGGCAACTTCCTTTATGCTTTCATAGAAAGTGAGTTCCTTTGAGATATGCTAAAATAAAAATTCTTCTTCTTCTTTGGGGCGTACCGTAATCTGCTGCATTACAACTCTCCTCATTCAACAGCATAATCAAGTTCGTTTAAACTTTGTAAGATAATTGCAAAATCTCGTCCTCGTTGTCCGATGGTGAAATTAGTAGTCTATCAACATTTTCAAGAAATAAATATTTTGGTTTGTTCTGTCTTTCAGAATTATCTTTATGGATGCTCCACCACAAAACTCCTTTTTCCGATAAGTCCTTTGGAATTTTTAAGGTTGTCGCAACAGAGTAATCTTGACAAGGAAAACCGCCGACTAATAAATCATGGTCAGAATTTTAGAAACATCAACTTGCGCAATATCTTCATTAGAATGTCCATTTTCCCCAAACGATTTTCATAAACCAATGAAGCATGTTGAGTTTTTGTTGATGGTTCCATTGGTTACTCCAAACCACTTTATAAGATGATTTTAGAATTCTTTATATCCTGATGATGCAGATTTTCCATTCCATCCTTCAAGTCCGAGACGAAATCCTCCAACACTTGCAAATAATTCTATGACTTTAATTTCATTTTCCATTGTGAACAGTTTTTAGATATTTCACTTTTTCCTCAGCAACTTTTAAGATACTTAAATCTGCTTCCTCATCAAAATTTTATAAAGCGATTTGGTCAAAAATCATTCTGCAATTCTTTTCATCAACTTTGAAAAAGTCAGCAACTTGCTTAATAATTTGCTTTGTCGAGTTGTCTTTCATTGCGTTCAATCTTAGCTAAACGAGGTGTCAATTCCGATTTGTTCTGAAACAAATTTCAAAGTAAAACCCTTCTTCCTCTCTTAAATGTCTAAGATGTTCTCCAAATGTTTTTGTATTCTTAATTGCTATATTGGTCAAATATTGTCCAAAAATAATAATAATAATTTATGGACAAAAAAGTCCAAAAAGTTTTCAACAATTTTTGGGTAGTGGGTGGGCTTAGGTGCGACCTTAATAAAACTGTTCTTTACGGCAGAGTGTATGGCTAGTGTGTCAGGCTTCACCAAATGTACGATTTGAACCATCGAATCATTTTTGTTATTGTTTTCTGTCTTCAAATAGCAAATTACTCTTGCTGTGTCGTTGTCTTTTTACACTTGTGCACAACGTTTGGGGCTTGGCGAAGTGGCCAAATTTACCGCCAATGTTGAAAATGGAGACCAATGTTGGAAGATTATACTACAAAGGCTCTATGGGAACGAATGCCACTTTGCCAAACCGCTGTTAGAACCAAACCCCTCGTTCCTCGTGGGTAGCTTTCTTTTGATTCCGATAATCCTTTGCTTCACAAATCAAATATAGAATTATTCTGTTCTCTTTTTATAGCTAATTTTATTTTCACCAAATAAAATTTTTACGATGAATACTACACTTTCTTTTCCCATCAAAGGACAAACTATTCTCAATCAAGCCAAGGATTTAGTCCCAGGTTTTGCTGCCGCTTTCCAAAAATTTCAACAGCATATTGTCCTACAACAAAACAGTCCTAGTTTGCTCTCCAACTACAGCCGCAATCTCGCTTTCCTTGCCATCCATTTCAGTAAACTACCACACCTCGTTTCTATCGATGAACTAAATGCTTACCTCTACCACCTTACAGTCTCTCAAGGATTCAGTATCAGCTATTTCAAACAAACTGTTTTCGGACTCAAATACTGGTTTCGGGTTTTCGACATGAAGCGCACGCGCTCAAAATGCCTATGATTAAAAAAGCAGAAACGCTTCCGCAGGTGCTCTCAAACAAGAATGTAAAGCTCTTTTCAAAGCACCTACCAATCTAAACATCGATTCCTCCTGTCGCATTTGCTTACAGCGCAGGTTTACGCATGAATGAAATCAGACATTTCAAAATCGCAGATATCGATTTAGACCGTATACAGATTCGTGTCCAAAGGCAAAGGTAATAGGGACAGGTATGTCGTACTCATAAAATCTATCGCCCATAGACTCGATAATTATCTTCAAATCTGCAAACCAAAAGTGTATCTTTTCGAAGGCTTACTCCATCCCAACCAATGGGCGAACGCAGTATTCAATACATCATCAATGAGGCGATGATGAAAACCAGTATTGTCAAAAAAGGTGTAAGCATGCATACGCTGCGCCATAGTTTTGCTACTCACTTACTCGAAGATGGAATCGATGTTTATAGCATACAAAAGCTACTCGGACATGCCGACATCCGAAATACCCTCGTCTATTTGCACGTAGCGCAGGTAAAACCTTCCATCGCGCACAGTCCGCTTGATACCCTGTATAACAAGCAATAAAAATGCTGCCGACTTTCGAAGTGGCGCATATTGTTCGACAATATGGAATCGTTTTGTGCCAACAAACAACCAATTGGCTACCACAAAAAGGTACTCAATGCCATCTCTATTTGTCGTACCGCACAATTGGGCGGACATGTAGATGCATGCGATTCGTGTAGCCATACTCGCATAAGCTATAACTCCTGCCGAAACCGACACTGCCCTAAATGCCAAAGCACTGAAAGAGAAAAATGGATCATTGCACGAAAGGAAGATTTACTACCAGTATCCTACTACCATGTGGTATTCACCATCCCTGAGCAGCTCAACCAGCACTGCCTTCAGCACCCAAAGGCAATGTATAATATCCTGTTTGATGCCGCCAAAGAAACCTTGTTTGCGTTTGCTGCCGACAAAAAAACTTGGGTGCATCATGGGATTTATTGCCCTACTGCACACTTGGGGGCAAACCTAACCCTTCACCCACACCTACACTGCATTGTGCCAGGTGGCGGCATTACTACTGCTGGACAATGGAAAGCAACCCGAAGTAAAGGCGATTTTCTGTTTCCAATAAAACAAATGAGTACTGTTTTTAAAAACAAATTCATGCATAAATACAGGCAATGGTTACACGAAAACAATATGCAGATTACCAACAAATTGAGGCAATTGCTTTACCAAAAAATTGGGTAGTTACTTAAAACAGCCTTTTAGTGGACTCGAACAGGTGGTGGAATATTTGGGTAGATACAGCCACAAAAGTGCTATCTCAAACCACCGTTTGAAATCAATAACTGATGGCAGCATTACATTTTCGTATAAAGACTATAAAGATGGATCAAAAACTAAAATGATGACATTGGAGGCAGATGAATTTTTGAGGCGGTTCTGTATGCATATTTTACCACCTCGATTTATGAAAATAAGGCATTATGGGTTTTTGGCAAATAGAGGAAAGAAAAAACTAAAAATACTTCTTATGACAAATGGCAAAATACCTGTAAAACCAATAAAATTGAATTACAAACAAGTATGTAAGCAGCTGTTAAAATTCGATGTAGATGAATGTCCGGTTTGCAAAAAAGGAAGAATGATAACGCTACTTAATTTTAGTGCCAATGCGCCTCAAGCATCGAAATTATAAAAAGAAATAAAAGACAAATCGTTCATAAATAATCCGTTATGTGGGCATGGCTGCGCCATGTACAGCACCGCATTACATGGCATAAAACCACCAGTAGGCACGACAAAATGAAGACAAAAAAGAGGGAAAGAAGAAAAGATAGAGATAAAAAGAAGATAAAATATAGCATTATTAGACCCAAAACGACTCAAAAACCAAGGACAATTTGCCCAAGCGAGCAGGCAATTAATTAAAAACCCATAAGCAACAAATTTGTATTATAGCTTGACTCCAGAAACGACCGCAAATTGAGGCCTCGCTTCAACAACAGTTTAAAACGCAATTTTTCTTGGGA
>JADIYW010000030.1 GCA_016705125.1 Bacteroidota bacterium | reverse complement strand
AAAACCGTTGAATTTATATATAGCCTTTCAGAACCACCAGCAGGATGTTTCCAAGTGCCCAATTTTACGGTAATTGAAAATTCTTCAAATACACTTTCTTCAATATTATTGATTTCCTTATGAGAAGGGAACTTTATTTCCGTAAGTAGTTCAGCTAAAATTTTTTTCTCTTTTGAAATTCCTTTGAAATTATTCCTATGAAAACTTTGTAAAATATCCTTGTCAATTGAAGCGGTTCTTTCTTCGATAATCTCTGTTATATCGCCATCTTCTGTAACTGTTTCTATTTTTTCAGTAGTAGTGAGTTCTTGTCTGTTGAATAAAACCAACCCAATTACTAATTTTCTATCTCTTCCACCTCTTCCTGCTTCTTGATAATAACTTTCTATTAAGCTTGGGTAATTGAAATGAACCACATAACGAATATTAGATTTGTCAATTCCCATTCCAAACGCTTTTGTAGCTACTAATAAATCTAATCCGTGATTTACAAATGCTGATTGATTTTTTTCATTTCATTATCTCTCTTGAGATTCCATCGCTTCTAAAATGTGCCAATCTTTATGTTCTCAAAATGCTGCGTTAGTTTTGAAGCATTATCCATAACCCCGAAAAACCAATTTCGGTGAGGGCAAAAAACTAATCCAGCATTATTTTCTTTTCCTTGTTGTTCGTAAAAGGTTTCAGCGTTGTAGTTATCTAAACGAATATCTTTACCATCAAATGCTTTTTTTGCATCATCTATTATTTTTGAATTACCTGCAAATTCCTCATAATGTTTTGGAATTGTATTGAGTTGTTGGATTAATTGAAATTGTTTGGCTTCGCCAAGTGCATTCTATTTCCTCAGTCAATTCCATTTTCAGTATTTATGTCGGCTATTACTTCAACTATTTTAAATTGAATTTCGGGTCTGTCTAACTTTTCAAGTCTTACAATCGCTGTTTCTTCAGGAATATCAAGTTCTCTTTGAATATCAGAAAGCACATCGTAAGATGCTGTTGCTGTTAATGCGAAAAACGGTAGATGTTCTCTTTCTTTTGCAATGCAATAATTTCTTGCGTTGTCGCCTAATCGTAAATATGAAGTTCTAAAATCGTGACCCCATTCCGAAACACAGTGTGCTTCGTCAATTACACAGTAACTGAAGTAATGATTGTTTAAATTGCTAGTTTCTAACAATTCTTTTCTAAATGAATTGTCTTGCAAGCGTTCAGGCGATACAAAAGCGAAAATGGTTTGAGCATTTTTTATTTTCTCTAACGCAATTTTCCTGTTTTTACCTCTTACGTTGGAATTTAGATAAACAGCTGCGTCAATGCCGTTTTTTAGAAGCCCTTCAAATTGGTCTTTCATTAATGACTTTATGGGGTCAATAATGATTGTCATTCCCGGTTGAAGTAATGCCGTTAACTGATAAGTTAAAGACTTACCCGAACCTGTTGGAAGTAGTCCAATAACACTAAGTCCTTGAATTGCTCTGTTGATAATCTCAACCTGTCCTGCTCGAAAGCCTGTTTTTCTAAAAATATTCTGAACGAATTTTTCTAATGCTTCAACTTGCACTTTGTCCTCTCTGAAAACATTCTTTTGAGTGTCTTTTATTCCAAGTGGTTTATAAGTTATTAAGTTGGTAGTTCTAAAAGAACGATTGGTTTTAGGCGAATGAGCAGAACGAATTAAAACTTTTGTATCGGCATTAACTGTATTATTTATTTGAGTTAATCCGCTTCTTTGCAAAACAGAAATATCAATAAATAAATCATATTTCTTATTTCGGTCAATATTGTTGGACGAATAAAGATTTGCGTTAGCAAATCTTTTATTGCCTTCAATAAAAATATTGATGTTCGGTATTTTCACTGTTTCGCCTTTTAATGCAAATAGTGAAGCAATTAATTCTTTAAAATCGTCTATTGCCAAATGTGCACAAGGAATATCTTGTTCAATTATCGCAATGTTCCATTCGTTTGCATTAATATTTAGTTTGCCTTCAAAAAGCAATTGGATTATTGTTTTTTGAATTCTTGCAACGGCAAAAGGGATAAGACTTAGCTCTAATGCGGTTATTCCTTCTGTTTCTATATAAAGAGGGTTGTCAAAATTTTGCTTTAGCAATTTGAAAAGCGTTTCGTTTTCAAATTGTTTTATCAAATTAATTTTACTTTCAATGCTTTTCCATTCAGTTGTTTTAATTCTTAACGCTTTTGCCCATTTTGCTTTTTCAGTTGCATTATCACGGTCGTTGTCAATTAGTCCTTGAGTTGGTTCTTCGTGTTGGCTTCCGTCAATTTCAATAACTAATCCTCTTTGTTCATTTATTTTATATGGAAATTCTAATGAGAAATCTAAACGTTGCTCGTTAAACAATTTGATTGTGCCATTAAGATATTTTTCCACTTCATCTTCTGTTGAAGTTGAAAACCTTAAAACACTTTCTAATTCTCTTTGCGTTTCAAATAGCTGAACCCACATTTGCGAAGCAAATTTGGGTAATTGTTGGTATAAAAAATCTTCTTCAAACGAACTTCCCAAGTTCTCCCAAGTAGTGATTTTATTTTTGGAAATATTATCGCCTTTTAGGTTTGGGTCAATAATGTGTAATGCCTGAAATAATTTTTCAATTAATGTTTCTCCTATTTTTAACTCTTGTCGTATTGTTCCAATTTCAAGTAGTTTTTCGTCTTGCTCCGTTATGTTAAAAGCCTTTAGAATTTTGTTCTCCAACCAAAGAGAAGGTCTTGTCGGCAAACCTCTTGAAATGATGTTGTGAGCAACTGAAAGTGTTTGTTCAAAATCGGAATTATTATTTGAGGTAACGGTTGAATTAACCTCAATGTCAAAATAGGAAAGCTGTGTCAAAAGTCCTCTAACTTCTGTCGGTGTGTATTTTGTTTCTAAAGTTTCCTTTACACAATCAAGTATATAGCCAGCTTGAAATTGTGTCATTGCCTAAATATGAAATATAAGATTGTAGAAATGATTACTAAAATAAAAAGCAAAAGATAAGTTTTATTTATGGACAAATCTTTTTCGCCTATTTCATTTAGATAATCTTCAGAAGAGTTATGCAAATTTATGTCCCCCATAGAATCAGTGTCGGAAGATGAAATTTCAAAGACAATACTTTCAAAAAGCCATTTTGCTCGTCTATAGTTTCCTTTCTCAAAATGTCTTTGAGCTTTTTTGTATTTGTTTACAAGGTTCGAATGTCTCATAAGGTAGCTTTTTGTCGTGTGTCGTGGCAAAAGCAAATGTGGTGCAACTGTGTGTCGGCTTGTGGGTAGAGTTGCACCTCTTTTGATTTTGCCGAAGCGTTGGCTTTTCTTTCCGTCATATTTCTGTCGTTCGTTTGTTGCACTGTCGTCTTTTTAGAATGAGGCATAACGGTCGCGTGTATGAAACGTTTGGCATTACGAAGCGATTTCCTATCAAGTTACAACTGCTTTTGATACGAGCTGAAACGCTTGATAAACCACTGTCTGCCAAATGTTTTATACACGTTGTTGTGCACTGGTGTTCTGTTTTTCTGTCAAATTTTCCTTTCAATTTGCTACTTCGTTTCTGTCTGCCGTGCGTTTGGGTAGGCAAGCTCTTTGGCTAGTTTTGGTCGTGTGTTGGCTTTTTTGAGCGACCAGCCAATGTGCTTGACTACGAAGCGTTGGCTATTTCAAATAAATCTCATCTCTTACATACGTATTATTAAGCCAAAAACAATGTTTGGTATATTCTTTTGCTTTCGTTAATTTGTCTATGGTCGGCAAAGAGTATGTGTCCGCTGCATTTGTTGCGTGTGGTCTTACGTGTGATACTGAATTGAAAGATTTATTTGGAAAGTTTGTGTATCGAGTTGACCCGACAACTTCCTTTACAATTTTGCCTTTTGAAACAATATCTTTCGTTTTTGACCAAACTTTTTCTGCTTCAAGAATATCACTGTATGGCATATTCCAAAATTTGACTTTTCTTAAAACCAATTTTTCATTTTCAAATTGGAAGAAAACAAACAAAAATTTATGCTCTAAAATATCTTTGAAATTTGAGTCGTCCCATTCTTCATTTACGATTTCTTCGTATTTGAAATTTGGAAACGAAATATCTTCTTTTGGTAAATTATTTTCTTTCAGCCTTACTGTCTTTACAATGATTTCAGCCTTTTCAAATTCCTCTATTTCCTTGTCAAGTTCAATACCCAAAATTGCTTTGGTAAGATTTGCATAGAAACTCTTTGCAGTCGTGTTTAATTCAACCCCTGTTTTCGCGAGTATTTGCTCAATTGTCTTACCGTAATATGGTTTAAATTTAGACGTTACAACTTCCTCAATGGTCTGTTTTTTTGCAACCGTTTCAGATGGAATTAATTTACCATAAACACCTGTTGCTTCATTAGCAATTGAAGCAATGATATGATTTACATAACCTTGTTTTAGTGAGTAAGCTCTCTGCTTTGCTGGAATTTCGCTAAAAGGTTGTTTCCTAACTGAAGAAGCGTTTGCACCTTTTGTGCAAGCACCTAAATAAAATGTATCTCCTTCCGAAAGTTCGTGTGCTTTTCCTTCAGCAATCTTATGTTTGATTAACTCCCAATCCCTTTTTATTATTTCTAAGTCTGTGGTTGGAAAATTCCATTCATCAACAAGTTTTATCAGATAATCCAAAATATCATAACCAGCTTGGTGCAAATAGAAAATTAAAAGAATGTTTGCATTCTTTTTCCAGAAATCGCTCTCCTCAAACAGTTGATTTACAACTTCAATATAATTTATGATGTTCAATACCAATCGTTCTTTTGACCGATACTCATTGTTCGTCAACTGTTTTAAAGGAGAAGTTTTAAGTTCCATTCCAATCTCAAAAAAGTCTGCTTCTGATTTGGAATTTGGTTCATAACCAAAATAAAACTTCTCAAGTATTTGCCCGAAATTTCCTTTACCTGTATAGTTGTGTTCTAAAATTTGTGGGTCGCAAATCTCTCTTAAAGTTTTTCCTTTAAGCAACTTAGCATAATCAAGAACTGATTTTTTATCTTGCGGATTGTAAGGTAACTTCATTCGTGATTTTTTGATTTAAAGCAATTCCGATTTTTTCAATTACACCAACTACCAAAGCATTACCCATAAAAAATGCTCTCTTGGTATCTGAAACTCCTTCAAGTTTTGTGTGGTCATCTGGAAACATATTTAATCTTTCAAGCTCAACTGGCGAAAGCCTTCTGTAGCCTTTGGGCGTTTGAATAACGTGTTTAAATCTTGAAGGAGATTTTCCGCCTTCGCCTGTTATTATTGTTCTTGAAGGCTTGTCTAAAGGATCGGGGAAAATCATTCCACCTTCACTATAATTGTATTCAAAACCTTGTGCGTTTGTCCGCATTTCTTTTTTCGGTCCTTTTAAATACGCCCATTTGTCAAGGTCGTTTTTGTCAATATAAAACTCTGATGTTACTTCTCCGTTTTGAATAAGATCTCTCAAAATCGTGAACTTTCCATCATAGTTTGGTTGTGTTTTAAGGGTTGTAACTAAACCATTAATCATTAAACCTGTATTTTCAAAAAGTCCTGTCGTTCCGCCTTTGTTGAAATTTTCAGAAATTGAAACAATATCTCCTTTGAGTTTAAATTCTGTTGGAAATAATGTACTTTCTGACGTTACGGGAAATGCTTCTGCTAAAGTTCCTTCTTTCAAAATCCATTCTGTTGGTGTAACTTCTTTTATGCTTTCATAAATGGTAGTTCCTTTGAGATATGCCAAAATAAAAATTCTTCTTCGTCTTTGGGGCATACCAAAATCTGCTGCATTTACAACTCTCCACTCAACTGCATAATCAAGTTCATTTAAACTTTGTAAGATAATCGCAAAATCACGTCCTCGTTGTCCCGATGGTGAAATTAGTAGTCTATCAACATTTTCAAGAAATAAATATTTTGGTTTGTTCTGTCTTTCAGAAATTATCTTGTGGATGCTCCACCACAAAACACCTTTCTTTCCGATAAGTCCTTTAGAGTTTTTTAAGGTTGTTGCAACAGAGTAATCTTGACAAGGAAAACCACCGACCAATAAGTCGTGGTCAGGAATTTTAGAAACATCAACTTGTGCAATGTCTTCATTAGAATGTCCATTTTTCCCAAAACGATTTTCATAAACCAATGAAGCGTGTTGAGTTTTTGTTGATGGTTCCCATTGGTTACTCCAAACAACTTTATAAGATGATTTTAGAGATTCTTTATATCCTGATGATGCAGATTTTTCGTTCCATCCTTCAAGTCCAAGACGAAAGCCACCAACACCTGCAAATAATTCTACGACTTTAATTTCATTTTCCATTGTGAAGAGTTTTTAAATATTTAACTTTTTCCTCAGCAACTTTTAAGATACTTAAGTCAGCTTCCTCATCAAGAATTTTGTAAGCGATTTGATCACTTAAAAAATCATTCTGCAATTCTTTTTCGTCAACTTTAAAAAAGTCAGCAACTTGCTTAATAATTTGCTTTGTCGGCTGTCTTTCGTTGCGTTCAATCTTAGCTAGAAGCGATGTGTCAATACTAATTTGCTCTGAAACAAATTTCAAAGTCAAGCCCGCTTCCTCTCTTAGATGTCTAAGATGTTCTCCAAATGTTTTTGTATTCTTAATTGCTACCATATTGGTCAAATATTGTCCAAAAATAATAATAATAATTTTATGGACAAAAAAAGTCCAAAAAAGTTTTCAACAATTTTTGGGTGGTGGGTGGGCTTGGGTGCGACGGCAATAAAACTGTTCTTTTGCAAGCCGAAGTGTTGGCTAGTGTGTCGGGGCTTGCAAATGTGCAGTTTTTGAGCGGTGGAAGTCATTTTTTTTGTTATTGTTTTCTGTCTTTAAGTAGCAAATTGTCTGCTGTGTCGTTGTCTTTTTACACTTGTGCACAACGTTTGGTGGCTTGGCGAAGGTACCGATTTGCAGCCAATGTTGATGGAGAACCAATTTTGATTAACCACAAATGTGTCTGCGGAGAACGACCTTTTGCCAAACCGCTGTTGAACCAAACCCCCTCGTTCCTCGTGGGTAGCTTTCTTTTGATTCCGATAATCCTTTGCTTCACAAATCAAATATAGGGTATTCTGTTCTCTTTTTATAGCTAATTTTATTTTTCACCAAATAAAATTTTTACGATGAATACTACACTTTCTTTTCCCATCAAAGGACAAACTATTCTCAATCAAGCTAAAGATTTAGTCCCAGGTTTTGCTGCCGCTTTCCAAAAATTTCAACAGCATATTGTCCTACAACAAAACAGCCCTAGTTTGCTCTCCAATTACAGCCGCAATCTCGCTTTCCTTGCCATCCATTTCGGTAAACTACCACACCTCGTTTCTATCGACGAACTAAATGCTTACCTCTACCACCTTACCATCTCTCAAGGGCTCAGTATCAGCTATTTCAAACAAACCGTTTTCGGACTCAAATACTGGTTTCGGGTTTTCGACATGGAAGCGCACGCGCTCAAAATGCCTATGATTAAAAAAACAGAAACGCTTCCGCAGGTGCTCTCCAAACAAGAATGTAAAGCTCTTTTCAAAGCACCTACCAATCTAAAACATCGATTCCTCCTCGCATTTGCTTACAGCGCAGGTTTACGCATGAATGAAATCAGACATACCAAAATCGCAGATATCGATTTAGACCGTATGCAAATTCGTGTCCAAAAAGGCAAAGGAAATAAGGACAGATATGTCGTACTCGCAAAATCTATCGCCCTTAGACTCGATAATTATCTTCAAATCTGCAAACCTAAAGTGTATCTTTTCGAAGGGCTTACTCCATCCCAACCAATGGGCGAACGCAGCATTCAATACATCATCAATGAAGCGATGATGAAAACCAGTATTGTCAAAAAAGGTGTAAGCATGCATACGCTGCGCCATAGTTTTGCTACTCACTTACTCGAAGATGGAATTGATGTGTATAGCATCCAAAAGCTACTCGGACATGCAGACATCCGCAATACACTCGTCTATTTGCACGTAGCGCAGGTAAAACCTTCCATCGCGCACAGTCCGCTTGATACCCTGTATAACAAGCAATAAAAATGCTGCCGACTTTCGAAGTGGCACATATTGTTCGACAATATGGAGATCATTTTATTGCCAACAAACAACCAATTGGCTACCACAAAAAGGTACTCAATGCCATCGCTATTTGTCGCACTGCACAGCTGGGCGGACATGTAGACGCATGCGATAAATGCTCCCATACACGCATAAGTTATAACTCGTGCCGCAACCGCCACTGTCCCAAATGTCAAAGCACTGAAAGAGAAAAATGGATCATTGCACGCAAGGAAGATTTACTGCCAGTATCCTACTACCACGTGGTATTCACCATCCCCGAACAGCTCAACCCGCACTGCCTACAGCACCCAAAGGCAATGTATAATATCCTGTTTGATGCCGCCAAAGAAACCTTGTTTGCGTTTGCTGCCGACAAAAAACACTTGGGCGCATCCATGGGATTTATTGCCCTACTGCACACTTGGGGGCAAAACCTATCACTTCATCCACACCTACACTGCATTGTGCCAGGTGGCGGCATCGCCAAAAATGGACAATGGAAAACAACCCGAAGTAAAGGTGATTTTTTGTTTCCAATAAAACAAATGAGTACTGTTTTTAAAAACAAATTCATGCATAAATACAGGCAATGGTTACACGAAAACAATATGCAGATTACCAACAAATTGAGGCAATTGCTTTACCAAAAAAATTGGGTAATTTACTTAAAACAGCCTTTTGGTGGACCCGAGCAGGTGGTGGAATATTTGGGTAGATACAGCCACAAAATTGCGATTTCAAACCACCGTTTGAAATCAATAGCTGATGGCAGCATTACATTTTCGTATAAAGACTATAAAGATGGATCAAAAACTAAAATGATGACATTGGAGGCAGATGAATTTTTGAGGCGGTTCTGTATGCATATTTTACCACCTCGATTTATGAAAATACGTCATTACGGATTTTTGTCAAATAGAGGAAAGCAAAAACTAAAAATACACCTTATGACAAATGGCAAAATACCTGTAAAACCAATAAAATTGAATTACAAACAAGTATGTAAGCAGCTGCTAAAATTCGATGTAGATGAATGTCCGGTTTGCAAAAAGGGAAGAATGATAACGCTACTTAATTTTAGTGCCAATGCGCCGCCAAGCATGGAAATTATAAAAGAAATAAAAAGACAAATCGTTCATAAATAATCCATTATGTGGGCATGGCTGCGCCATGCCCACAGCGCAACACATGGCATAAAAACCACCAGTAGGCACGACAAAATGAAGACAAAAAAGAGGGAAAGAAAAAAGATAGAGATAAAAAGAAGATAAAATATAGCATTAGTAGACCCAAAACGACTCAAAAACCAAAACCCAATTTTGCCCAACCAAGCAGACAAATTATTAAAAACCCATAAGCAACAAATTTGTATTATAGCAAGTCCAAAACGACCACAAATAGGGCCTCGCTTCAACAACAGTTTAAAACGCAATTTTTTCTTGGGAAAAAACAGCGTTTAAACCTTATATGTTGTAGGCTGGCATTTTAGAGTTCTATTTTATTCCGTGGTCGTTGTTGCCAAATTGCCAAAAATTGACCTGTTGACATCTTTCTTGCTGAATCTTTAGCTTTGTCTGCATATTCTCCTGTAAACAAATCGTCAATTGTTTCAAACCAAAGTTCTAGCCACTTCCCAAAGTGTTTTGCTCAATTCCATAATTAAGGTTTTATCAACGTTAATGTGTTTTTGTGTCGGGCTACCCTTGAATTTAGCAACCCCAAATAAATTCGTCTCCCAAAAGTCACTCAATTTATCAAGGTGTACTTTCCACATATCATTTGGTATATGACTATTAAAAATAGGACCAAGCATATCGTCCTCTCGTATTTTCGAGTAAAAACTATTCACTAAATTTTCTATATCTGCTCTATTTTTAATTTGTTCCATTCTATACAAGATTAATTTTCTAAAATACTTTTAAGTCGTTCAACCTTATCAAATTTTTTTGATTGGTTTAAACGTATTATTGAATTTTCAATTGCCTTTAAATCGTGTGAAATATCACCTTCCAAGGCAATTATATCTCACTTTCAACATTGATTTTTCCTTGCCTGCCACTTAATCATGTTCCCTTCCAAAAGGTGAATTAAAATTGGATAAGGTGTTTTATGTTCCTTCATAACTTGTCCTACATTCATAAGAATTTGTATTTCTTTTGAAAATGAAGTTTCTATTATAACTTTTGTTTTGACACGAATCTCGTCAAATTCTATTTTGTCTTTAAATGATTTTATATTCATATGTGTGAGTTTTTTTATGCTTGCCTACAACGATTTGCGGCTTGGCGAAGGGCGGGTTTCGGCACAAACTTCAAGAAACCGAAATTTGATTAACCACAGAATGTTCCCTTTGAACACGGAACCCCCTTTTGGCAAAACCTGTTGTGAAACCCCTCGTTCCTCGTGGGTAGCTTTCTTTTGATTCCGATAATCCTTTGCTTCACAAATCAAATATAGGGTATTCTGTTCTCTTTTTATAGCTAATTTTATTTTTCACCAAATAAAATTTTTACGATGAATACTACACTTTCTTTTCCCATCAAAGGACAAACTATTCTCAATCAAGCTAAGGATTTAGTCCCAGGTTTTGCTGCCGCTTTCAAAAATTTCAACAGCATATTGTCCTACAACAAAACAGCCCTAGTTTGCTCTCCAATTACAGCCGCAATCCGCTTTCCTTTCCATCCATTTCGGCAAAATTCCACACCTCGTTTCTATCGACGAACTAAATGCTTACCTCTACCACCTTACCATCTCTAAGGCTCAGTATCAGCTATTTCAAACAAACTGTTTTCGGACTCAAATACTGGTTTCGGGTTTTCGACATGGAAGCGCACGCGCTCAAATGCCTATGATTAAAAAAAGCAGAAACGCTTCCCCAAGTGCTCTCCAAACAAGAATGTAAAGCTCTTTTCAAAGCACCTACCAATCTAAAACATCGATTCCTCCTCGCATTTGCTTACAGCGCAGGTTTACGCATGAATGAAATCAGACATACCAAAATCGCAGATATCGATTTAGACCGTATGCAAATTCGTGTCCAAAAAGGCAAAGGAAATAAGGACAGGTATGTCGTACTCGCCAAATCAATAGCCCTTAGACTCGATAATTATCTTCAAATCTGCAAACCTAAAGTGTATCTTTTCGAAGGGCTTACTCCATCCCAACCAATGGGCGAACGCAGTATTCAATACATCATCAATGAGGCGATGCTCAAAACCAGTATTGTCAAAAAAGGTGTAAGCATGCATACGCTGCGCCATAGTTTTGCTACTCACTTACTCGAAGATGGAATTGATGTGTATAGCATTCAAAAACTACTCGGACATGCAGACATCCGCAATACACTCGTCTATTTGCACGTAGCGCAGGTAAAACCTTCCATCGCGCACAGTCCGCTTGATACCCTGTATAACAAGCAATAAAAATGCTGCCGACTTATGAATTGGCACATATTGTTCGACAATATGGAGATCGTTTTATTGCCAACAAACAACCACTTGGCTACCACAAAAGGTACTCAATGCAATCTCTATTTGTCGCACTGCACAGCTGGGCGGACATGTAGACGCATGCGATAAATGCTCCCATACACGCATAAGTTATAACTCGTGCCGCAACCGACATTGTCCCAAATGTCAAAGCACTGAAAGAGAAAAATGGATCATTGCCCGCAAGGAAGATTTACTGCCAGTAGCCTACTACCACGTGGTATTCACCA
>JADIYW010000029.1 GCA_016705125.1 Bacteroidota bacterium | reverse complement strand
CAAAAGCACCACCTTCCGCCCTGCCTTTACTGAATCAAGCCCACCCTTTTTCAAACTTCCAGGATTGTTGGAGTTATATAAAGTGAGGGGCTGGTTGGCGAGACATGTACCAACTTTTACTTGCTGAGGGGAAACTGAATTTCAGTCCTTGTTTCTTTTGGTATAGTTGCGAGTAAAAAAAAAAAATTATTTAAAGGCGTTGTAGGTTGAGTATTTCCAACTTTATAGCATATTCTTTTCCAGCAGTAAGCCAAAAAATACTACCTGTTGATGGAGTCATTTACCCTTGTTAATGGAAAACCAGGTTGTAGGTTTGGGATTTGACCGACATTTTCGGCAAAATAAATATTTCCAATTGTATTTTGAGGAAGGATAATTTCCACCTCTAAAAATTACATTAAATCCAATAGTCTCAAATTGGCATACAAATCCACTTGCAGGATTTAATGTTGAGAAAGCAAGATAAAAACGACAGAAAATAAAAAATAGTTATTAAAGTTTTTCATAGTGGTTAATTTACACAAAATTAACTCTATATAAAACAAGAGAAATACCCTAAAGGGTGATATTAAAAAAGCCTCCCCTAAATCGGGGAGGCTTAAAAATATTTTATCTTATTTTTTTATTTAGCAACGCCTTCAGTAAGTATTGATATTTTTTTTTCAATACTTCAGCAATGCCACTTTTGATGTTAAACTCAAATTTTCTGATCCCATCTTCACTTTTACAATACCTTCTTCTAAGGCAGAAATAAAAGGAGCATGATTATTCAATATTTGAAATTTCCCTTCAACGCCAGGTAATATTACAGACTGAACTTCTCCAGCAAATAGTTGACTTTCGGGTGTTATAATAGATAATTGCATAATCGAATTGGTTTTAGCTCAGCTAATAATTTTTTCCTTTCTCAATTGCATCATCAATTGTGCCAACTAAGTTGAATGCTGCTTCAGGATATTGATCCACTTCACCTGCCATAATCATTTCAAAACCTCTGATGGTTTCTTCAATTGGAACAAATACTCCTTTTAACCCTGTAAATTGCTCAGCAACAAAGAATGGTTGAGATAAAAACCGTTGTACCCTTCTAGCTCTACCTACCAATCTATCTTCTTCAGAAAGTTCGTCCATACCCAAAATTGCAATAATATCTTGTAATTCTTTGTATCGTTGTAAGATCATTTTTACGTCTTGAGCACATTTATAATGTCTTTCACCTAAAACATCTGGAGAAAAGAATTCTTGAAGTTGAATCCAAAGATCTACCGCAGGATAAATTCCCAATTCAGCAATTTTTCTGCTCAATACCGTTGTAGCATCTAAATGCGCAAAAGTAGTAGCTGGAGCTGGGTCGGTTAAGTCATCCGCAGGTACATAAACTGCCTGAACAGATGTAAGTGACCCTTTTTAGTAGAGGTAATTCGCTCTTGCATTAAACCCATTTCTGTGGCTAATGTTGGCTGATAACCTACCGCTGATGGCATCCTTCCTAAAAGTGCTGATACTTCAGAACCTGCTTGGGTAAACCTAAATATATTATCGATAAAGAAAAGAATGTCTTTTCCTCCACCTTCAGTTCCATCTCCATCACGGAAATATTCTGCTACAGTAAGTCCACTTAAAGCTACTCTTGCACGCGCCCCAGGAGGTTCATTCATTTGTCCAAAAACTAAAGTTGCTTTTGATTCTTCTAAAGCTTTTTTATCTACTTTAGACAAATCCCAACCACCTTCTTCCATTGAGTGCTTGAATTCCTCACCATATTTAATTACATCTGATTCTAAGAATTCTCTCAAAAGGTCATTTCCTTCCCTTGTTCTTTCACCTACACCTGCAAATACAGATAATCCACCATGTCCTTTGGCAATATTATTTACCAACTCCATGATTAAAACTGTTTTACCAACACCTGCTCCACCGAATAATCCAATTTTCCCCCCTTTTGCGTATGGCTCAATTAAGTCAATTACTTTAATACCAGTATATAATACTTCTTTTGAAGTTGACAAATCTTCATCTAGGTGGTTTACGATGGATATTGTATCCATTTGTAGTTGGCACATCACCAATACCATCAATTGCTTTTCCTACTACATTAAACAATCTACCTTTGATTGCCTCACCAGTTGGCATTTGAATTTGATTTCCAGTATCAATTACTTCCAAACCTCTTGTAAGCCCTTCAGTAGCATCCATTGCGATGGCTCTGATAGTGTCTTGTCCCAAATGTTGTTGACATTCAAGAATTAATTCTGTACCATCTTCTTTCTTTACAATTAATGCATTAAAATTTTTGGTAAGGTTACATCATTTCCTGCAAAGGATACGTCCACTACAGGACCGATGATTTGTGCAATTTTTCCGCTATTAGCCATATTTCTATTTTGACTTTGTTTTTAAACCGACGCAAAAGTAATGTAAAAAAAATGTTTTAGCAAAAAAAACACAATTGGTTTTCCACAAATAAACGCCATTTTAAAGGGATTAAGAAAAAAATAATATTGAGGTAATATTTTTTACCACTTTGCTAAAAATTTTATTCTTTCATTTCTGTTTTAATTCATAAAAAAGATTATCAAAATACAAAATCTTTGATTTGATTGCATACTAATAAGACGTCAATTAAATTAATCCTCATTTATTTAATTTTTAATGCTTCATTTAGCTTCAATATGGTTATTTTTGCACTTCTATAGCAATAAAAATGACTGCAAAAAATAAATTAAAACCATTAACACTGAATCTTGTGAATAAAAAGCAAGATTTGACTTTGAATTTATTGATACATTCACTGCAGGGATAATATTGGCCGGAACTGAGGTAAAAGCGGTAAGAGAGGCAAAAGTAAGTATGGTTGATGCTTATTGCTATTTTGTAAAAGGGGAATTATTTGTCAAAAATCTGCATATTGGCGAATATAAGCATGGAAATATCTACAATCATGAGCCACTTAGGGTTCGTAAAATGTTGCTGAATAAAAAGAATTAAAAAACTGGAAAGTAAAATCAAAGAAAAGGGACTTACTATTATTCCTTATAAAGTTTTTTTGAGTGATAGAGGAATAATAAAAGTAGAAATAGCTTTAGCCAAGGGAAAGAAATCGTTTGATAAACGAGAAACCTTAAAAACTAGGGACAATGATTTAATGATTAAAAAAGTATTGAACCAAAGGAGGTAAAGTCCACATTGAACAGTCCAAGTTTGTTATTAGGTTAAATAGTTTTTGAGTTATTAAGAGTCCTCGGTCGGCAGTCCGCAGTGGGGAAGTTGACGGTTCACGGTAAACAGTTCACTGCAATTTGGTTCATTTCTTGATTCTTGGTTCTAAAAATCTTGGCTCTATTAAAAATTGAGCATTTAACATTCAACATTTTTTAAATCTTAACCTCATTAAACATTTAAAATTTCTCCTAGTCCTTTGGCACTAAAATCAAATCTTCGTAAGTAAAGGTAGATTCTCCAACTTTTATATACTTTCTTGAAAGGTGCAATTCGTCTGTTCTCAAACCAATAATATCCCATAAAACACCAATTCCCGTTTCCTCTTCGTATAAAAATAATTGCTCTCTATTAGCAGTATTCCCTACTCCGCCAGTAAAATTCCAAAATCCTTTTTTAGTACTTGAAGAATCTATATTAATTGTATATTCTAAATCTGAACAGGGTGAACCAGGTGCTGTAGCTATTTTTTTACCCAAATATTGCTTTAGGGTATTGTATTCTCCATCTTTATCTATGGTAAAATAATAATCCAAGCTAACAGAATCAATAAGAAACTGATTGCCACATATTTCATCAAACAAAGTGTCTTTTTCTATTTTTAACAACTGATCCAAATCATTTATAGTATAAGTAGCTGCTTTCCACTCATTAGCTAACCTATTTTTTCGCGTAATAAATGAAAAAAATGGATCCTCAGGACCTTTTCTACAAGAATTTAAGCCAATAAGTATAAAAAGTAATATCGCAATTCTACTCCAAATTTTCATAATCTATATATTATCCAACAAAGGTAAGTTTATTTTTGAATAGCCAAAATCATACCAATTAAAAAAAGTTAAACCTCCGTTCCTTGAAGCATTGGCACAAATACAAAATCATCATATCCTTCTCTTTTGTATTCATTTTGATTTATTCGAGTAATCCTCAACATTTTTTGCTTTACGCCCTCATTTAAGGGCACAACCATAATACCACCTATTGCTAATTGCTCCAATAATTTCTGGGGTACAACTGGTGCGGCAGCTGTGATTATAATTTTGTCGAATGGCGAAAATCCTGGCAAACCTTCAAATCCATCACCATAGAAACAACGAATTTTGGTGAAACCCAATTTCTTTATAAAGTCTCTTGATTTATTAAATAGCACCTGATGTCTTTCTATTGAAAAAACTTTTGCGCCCAAAAAATCAAGCACACAAGCTTGATAACCAGAACCAGTGCCTATTTCTAATACCTTTTCTCCTTTTTTTATCTCCAACAATTGGGTCTGATAAGCAACTGTAAAGGGATGTGATATCGTTTGCCCCTTCCCTATTGGAAATGGTTTGTTCTCATAGGCAATTTCTACAAAGGCTTTATCTAAAAACAAATGTCTTGGAATCATTTCAATGGCTTTCAACACATTTAAATCACTTATCCCTTCCTTTTGCAAAGACTCCGCCAATTTCTTCCTCATGCCCTTATGCCGAAAATTATCTTCCATGGCATAAATTTAAAAATTCTTTTTGTAGCAAAAATTCTTTTTTTTATTCATGTGTTGACAACAAAAAATTAATTTATTGCATATTTTACCATTTATCTATCCCTTTTTCTAAATCAAGGCGACATTACTACGATTTAACCAAATTATATTTTGAATTCAATTATTCTTTTTTTAAACATTTAAATTATGAATCCTTAAATTTGCACAATAAAAATAAAAATGATGAGTGATATAAAATTTGGAACAGACGGATGGCGTGCAATTATAGCAGAAGATTTTACGGTGGCAAATGTGGCAAGAGTGGCTTATGCAACTGGATTAAGAATTATTAATTCCGATTTGAATAAAAATGTGGTGATTGGACACGACTGCAGATTTGGTGGTCAATTGTTTGCAGAAACAACCGCTAAGGTGATTGCAGCTATGGGCATAAAAGTATATTTAGCCAAAGGCATCGTTTCAACCCCTATGATTTCCCTCGGTGCACATCATTTTAAAAGTGGCTTTGGTGTGGTAATTACAGCTAGTCATAATCCAGCTTCTTATAACGGATTTAAGCTAAAATCTGCTTATGGAGGCCCAACTATTCCTTCTGAAATTCAGTTGGTTGAAGATTTAATACCTGCACAAGCTGAAGTTCCTACAACTAGCATTGAAGAATTAGTTGAAAATGGAAAAATAGAGTATGTTGATTTAGAAACAATGTACTTTAACCATGTAGAGCAATCTTTCGACATGGAAACAATCAGAAATTGTGGGATGGTTTTTGCCTTCGATGCCATGTACGGTGCAGGACAAAAAATTGTAAAGCGACTTTTGCCAGAGATTGTTCATTTGCATTGCGACGAAAATCCCTCGTTTATGGGTCAAGCACCCGAACCATTGCACAAGAATTTATTAGAGTTTTCGAAATTAATTGCAGACTCCACAGATATTGATTTCGGTTTTGCAAATGATGGCGATGCCGATCGGATTGGTTGTTATGATTCAAAAGGTAACTTTGTGGATTCGCACCATGTAATTTTATTACTTATTCATTATTTGTATAAATACAAAGGATTAAGGGGAAAAGTGATTATTGCTTTCTCGGTTTGTGAAAAAGTAAAACAACTTTGTGCTGTATTAGGTATCGAATGCCGTGTGACTAAAATTGGCTTTAAATATATCTGCGAAATAATGGTAAATGAAGATGTATTAGTAGGTGGGGAAGAATCGGGTGGAATAGCTATAAAAGGGCATATTCCTGAGCGTGATGGCGTTTGGAATGCACTTACACTTATCGAATTTATGGCAAAAACTGGAAAATCATTAGACGAGTTAATTCAAGAAATTTATGATTTAATTGGCCCGTTTGCTTTCGACAGGTACGACGTTCATTTGCCAGAACCTTTAAAACAAAAAATCATTAGCTATTGTGAAGCAGATAATTTTAAATCTTTTGGTGCTTTCAATGTTCAACGGATTGAAAAAATTGATGGTTTCAAATTTCATTTAGACGACAATTCATGGGTGATGATTCGACCAAGTGGCACTGAGCCTGTTTTGAGAATTTATAGCCAAAGTGAAAATTATGAAAAAGTGATAGACATTCTAAATGTCGCAAAATCTACTGTTTTAGCAATATGATAAGGCGCCTCATCTTTTTTACATTATTTTTTTTGTCCATTGAAATTGGTTTTTCTAATATTATTTCATTTTCAAAAGATGGAAAAAATGAAGATACCATAATTGTAAATTTAGATGAAGTTTCAAATGATTCTGTAGTTCAAGTTAAAGAATTAGTTTTTGACAATATAGACAGTATTCAGTCTGATGAAATTTTGAGTATTGATTCAGCATCTGCCCGAATTCGTTTTTGTAAGCCATATTCTTTCTTTGAGCGATCTGCTGTTTTAAACAAACCGCGAATCGGAATGGCATTAGGACTTACAGGAGCTAGTTATATAGGATTGAATTTTTGGTGGTCGAAAGCGTGGTATTCTAATTATGAGAAATCAAAATTTCAACTATTTAATGATTCAAAAGAATGGAATCAAGTAGATAAAATTGGACATGGATTTAGCGCCTATCTTGAGTCGACATGGAGTGCGCAAGTGTTTGAATGGGCAGGAATGAAGCCCAAAAAGGCGGCATGGCTGGGTTTTGGAGTGGCTCAAATGTGGCAATTGGCTATTGAATTTCAGGATGCCTTCTCTGCTAAGTGGGGGTTTTCTTTAAGTGATGTAGCAGCAAATATCGGCGGAGCAGGGTGGAATTTATGGCAAGAATATGCATGGGGTGAACAACGAATATGGCTTAAGGAATCGGCATGGCCCACTAATTATCCCGACTCATTACAAGGTAGAGCAAATAGTTTGTTTGGAAAATCATTTGCCGAAGGCATTTTAAAAGATTATAATTCTACCACCTTTTGGCTTTCGGCAAGTATTGGTTCTTTTATAAAAAAACCAAATAGCAAATTTCCAAAATGGATAAATGTAGCCTTTGGTTATGGTGCCCAAAATATGTATGGAGGGTTTGAAAATAAATGGTGTGCCGAGGGTGGAGCCGACGATTTAATTGAAAATTGCCCACCAGATAAAATTATTGACAGAACAGATATTCAGCGAATACGTCAATTTTATCTTTCGGCAGATATTGATTGGACACGAATACCTACAAAATCAAAACCTTTGAAAACTTTTTTTGCTTTTCTAAATATCATTAAAATTCCATTTCCAGCTGTTGAATTTAATACCGCAAGACAAGTAAAATGGCATTGGTTGATGTTTTGATTTAGCTTATCTTTTCTACATTTTTTGCTTTTTTTAGCTCATAATATGCTAGGCCTAATATTATAAATATTTCTCCAAAAAAATAAACAATACCAAACTTTGTTAACTGAGAAAAATGATACAAAACAAGCCCAAACATAAGTAAACAATAGGACACATTCATTATACTTAAAACCATTAAAAACGGTCTCCAATTGTTTTTTAGGCTTAAAAACAAATAAAAGAGTACAAACAATACAAAAAGGCAATTATAGCCAATAAAGACAGAACGCTTTCGGGCATTCCCAAAAATTCATTGTGAATTTTCAATATTGTTGATAAAAGTAAAGCTGTTGCAAGAGCACCTATGCTGTCAATCAAGAAAATTATTTTAGGATTTAATTTTACCAATTTTAATTTATTTGTGACATTTTACAAACCATTAATCGCTATTTTTTTAGTAACCACCATTGCCCAATAATCAAAAAAGAAACCTTTATCTAAATTGTATTCGCCAATAATTTCTAGGTTTTCATTTTCTAAAAATTGACGATATGCTTTCAAATCATACTGATGTGGATGCAATGCATCGCCAGGAATAAGTCGAAAAAGATGCTTGAAAAAATTATGATTATGCGCATCTATACTAATAACCATTGTGCCTCCAACTTTTAGGGATTTGGAAAGAATACCATAACTTTTATGAATGTCGGAAACATGATTTATAGCATTTAAACAAAAAACTAAGTCGTACTGCTCTTTGGCCGAAAAAGCCTCAATGGTACTTTTTTGGAATTGTACATAAGGAAATTGTTCAGGATTGAAATGTGGCAAAACCTTATAACTTTCTATCAAAGGATCAAAAGCATCCACTATATTATTTTCTAGAACAATATTAATACCTGCTGGGCCACATCCTGCATCGAGTATATTTTGCTTATTAATAGTTGAAATGGGCAATCCAATTTTTTCTAAAAAAGACAACCAATATTGCTTTTTCCAAATCAAATAATCAATGGGTGATTTTTTAGATAAATACCTCTTCCACCAATACAATTCTAGCTTTTGAGCGATTTTCCACTTTTTTGACACCTCCATAATTGGGTAAAATTAAGCAATATATTAGAAAATAATGGGCATAATATCGAAATTATCGCTCCGAATAATTAAAATGTCAAATTTTATTATCAAAATGTGAGATTGCAAATCATTTTTGGTTAATTTTGCATCGGGCAGGCTGTTCCGTCGCCTTTTCAATTGAAAGGGAGGAAAGTCCGGGCAGCAAAGGGCAACTCACCATCTAACAGATGGTCGCATCAAACAATGCGGGGAAAGTGCCACAGAAAATAACCGTCCTAATTTCGATTAGGATAAGGGTGAAAACGCGAGGTAAGTGCTCACGGCATATCTGGGTAACCATTTGTGCGGGTAAACCCTGGGTGCTGAAAGGCCAAATAGGTTTCCTAATGTTTGACTTCGGTCAAAATGCCAATCGGCTCGATTGGATATGGAAATGGGTAGGCTGATAGAGGTAATTGGCAACAATTATCCCAGATAAATGGCGGAAACCATGCGATACAACCCCGCTTGGGGACAGAACCCGGCTTATAGGCCTGCCTGTTTTTTTATTCTAATTTAGATAATTTTTGTTTTAAATAAGCGATTTTTATCTAAATTTACCAAAATTGTAAATTACAAAAAAACAAACACTTTATTTATGTCGAAAATTTTAATCATAGATGATGAACGGGCAATCAGAAGAACGCTTAAAGAAATTTTGCAATACGAAAAATTTGATGTTGCAGAAGCAGAAGATGGCGAACAAGGCATCGACATGATAAAAAAATATGATTACGATGTGGTTATTTGCGATATAAAAATGCCTAAAAAAGATGGCATTGAGGTGCTTGATGCCGTTAAAGAAATGGGAAAACATGTACCGCTTATCATTTTATCGGGACATGGAAATATAGAAACTGCTGTTGAAGCTGTAAAAAAAGGAGCATTTGATTTTATTCCTAAACCGCCAGACTTAAATCGACTTTTGATTACTATTCGAAATGCAATGGATAAAACTGATTTGATTACCGAAACAAAAGTTTTAAAGAAAAAGGTAAATAAAACAATTGAGATTGTCGGTGAATCTGAGCCTATTTTAAAAATAATGTCAGACATTGAAAAAGTGGCGCCTACCGATGCAAGGGTTTTAATTACTGGCGAAAATGGATCAGGTAAAGAATTAGTTGCTAGGTGGTTGCACGAAAAAAGTAACAGAGCAAATGGCCCACTTGTAGAGGTGAACTGTGCCGCAATTCCTTCAGAATTAATTGAAAGTGAGCTTTTCGGACATGAGAAAGGAGCTTTTACTTCCGCCATTAAACAAAGAATAGGCAAATTTGAAGAAGCAAATGGAGGCACTTTATTTCTTGACGAAATTGGCGATATGAGCCTTTCTGCGCAAGCTAAGGTATTAAGAGCACTTCAAGAAAATAAAATTACTCGAGTTGGAGGTGAAAAGGAAATTAAAGTAGATGTAAGAGTGGTAGCTGCTACAAACAAAGATTTGCTTAAAGAAATTGCCGAAAATAAATTCCGAATGGATTTGTACCACAGACTAGGTGTTATTTTAATTCATGTTCCATCGCTTAATGCACGGAAATCAGATATTCCAATTTTATGCGATTACTTTCTAGAAATTATTTGCCAAGAATATGGGATGGCCAGAAAAAAAATAGATGCAGATGGAATGCAAATTTTACAAGCAAGAAATTGGACAGGAAATATTAGGGAACTTAGAAATATTGTGGAACGTTTGGTTATCATGTCGGGAAAAGAAATTTTGCTCGAAGATGTGGAAAGATACTGCAGTACTAGCGAAAACAATAACACTAAATTAGACAAAAACTATGATAATTTTCAAAATTTGCAACAATTTGCTGACTATATGAAAAAAGGATTTATAGAATCAAAACTCGAAAAATCGGATTGGAATATTGCTAAGTCGGCCGAATTATTAGGCATTACGAAGGAAGAATTGTCGCAACAAATGGCTGCATTTGGTTTAAGGCAAAACTAATCATTGTTTAAAAAATTGCCTTTTTATGTTTGTTGACACCCATGCTCATTTATACCTTGAAAATTTTGAAAATGACATTTCTGCCACTATCGAAAGAAGTATAAACGATGGTGTACAGAAAATATTTTTACCTAATATAGATTTTTCTACGATTGAACCAATGAGAAAACTATGCCATCAGTTTCCTCAAAATTGTTTTCCAATGCTCGGTCTCCACCCATGTGATGTAAAAGAGAATTATGAAAGCGATTTAGAAACTATTTTAGATTATATAAAAGAAAAGCTAAACCTTTTTCCAGAAAACAAAATTTATGCAATTGGTGAGTGCGGTTTGGATTATTATTGGGACAAAACTTTTGTTCCTCAACAAAAAAAAGCACTAGAAATGCAGGCGGAATGGGCTTTGGAAATGAATTTGCCTATTGTATTGCATACGAGAGATTCGTTTTATGATACCCTTAAAATCATTGAACCATTTGCAAAAAAAGGATTAACTGGTGTTTTTCATTGTTTTAGCGGCTCAATGGAAGAAGCCAATCAATTGTTAAAATTAGATACATTTTTACATGGGAATTGGCGGAGTGTTGACCTACAAAAATGCAGGAATCGCCGAAACCGTAAAAAAAGTACCACTTGATAAAATAGTACTCGAAACCGATGCACCATTTCTTACACCAATACCTTTTAGAGGAAAAAGAAATGAGAGTGCTTATATTAAAATTATTGCACAAAAATTGGCAGATTTAAGGGAAATTAGTTTGAATGAAGTAGAATTGGCCACTACTCAAAATGCGATGAAATTATTTCAGATGGAAACCATTTAAAATATTATTTAGCATTATACCAAATATAACTACAAAATAGACCATTCTGCTCGTTCTTTTTCAACAATTGCTTACGCCAGTTCGCTGACGCTCGTGTTTTCTTCAAAAAATAGTTCCGTATCGATTTGATATGCAACGATTTTTTTACTTCGTCAGTTCGCACTTTGTGCTCGGGTCATTTTCTTGGTAAAAAATAAAGTCGCATTTATGGACCATTTTATAATTATGTTTGGTATTAAATCAATTCTTGCATCCTTTTTTTGTTAAATCAAACCTAAATATTTAAAATACTAATGTTTATTCTTTAGATTGTTGAAATTTTTTAATTATGACAGTTGGAGCTCAAAACATTAGAATTACGCCACATTTTAAATATTGCTCCCATTTTATTGAAATGAAGGATGGGGTGAAATTAGCTATTGATTTATTTTTACCAAAAAAAATAAAAAAGGAAATTCCTACTGTACTATTTCTAACCAGATATGTGCGAAGTTTTGAGCCAAAAGATATTATTGGATTTGTTGGGCCTATTTTTGGGCAAATAAAAAGAAATGAAATCGTTCATTACATAAAAAATGGCTATGCCGTTATCATTGTAGATGTAAGGGGAACGGGTGCTTCATTTGGAAGTAGAAAAATGGAATTCAGCCCACAAGAAGTGGAAGATGGAGCACAAATTTTAGATTGGATTGTTGCTCAATCTTGGTCGAATGGAAAAGTAGGCACAACCGGCATTTCTTATTTAGGTACCACCGCCGAATTTATACTGACTACTAATCATCCTGCATTGCAGGCATGTGTACCACGCAGCAGCATTTTTGATTTATATGGCGATATAGTTTTACCAGGAGGAATAAGACATGGAAAGTTTGTTGAGGTTTGGCGCGATACCACAAGGGCACTCGACACAAATGATTTTGGACATATTAATCCAATTTTAAAAATGATTTCCAAAGGTCCTAAAATGATAGGAAATAAAGGAAATAAAGAGAAAGACTACGAGCAAGCACAAAATGAACACAAAGAAAATTTCGATATTTTTGAAGGTTTATTTGAGATCGAAAATCGGGATGACATAAATCCAAAAGTGGGACATACCGTTGATACTTTTAGTATTCACAACCATATAGAAAAAATACAATCTAGCGAAACGCCCATTTTCAGAATCGGAGGATGGTACGATGGCGCACTTGGCAATTCCCTTTTGAAAGGCTTCCAGAAAACAAATAATACGGTACTAGCCCGAATTGGTCCTTGGGATCATGGCCCTGCCCAAAATGTGAGTCCATTTGTATTTTCGAATAAATTAAATTATGATGTACTAACCGAAATAACTGATTTTTTTGATTTAAATTTAAAAGAAAATACAAAAAAGGCAGCACCCAAAAAAACGCTTTGGTATTATACTATGGGCGAAGAGAAATGGCACAAAACCCACTGTTGGCCGCCATCGAATGTAAAAAATGAAACTTGGTTTTTGAGCCAAAACCTCAGCATTACAAAAAGTGCTGAAAAGGCAAAACCCTTTCAAACAAGTCAGAAAATAGATGAAACCCTCGGTACCGGAGGTGGTTCGAGATGGAATAGCCTGACCATAAAATATAGATACAAACGAAAAATAGGTTATTTTGATAGACATAAGCAAGCGCCTAGGATGATGAATTTTATATCTGAAATTTTCAACAAGCCTTTCACAATTACTGGCCATCCATTTGTAGAAATAATGGTTAAATCAGACGCCAAAGACTTGCAATTATTTGCTTATTTAGAAGAAATTTTGCCTGATGGAAAAATTAGGTATATCACTGAAGGAATGATAAGAGGCACACATAGAAAAACAAATGCCGAAAATCAGTTCGACTTACCGATTCCGAATCGAACTTTTAAGAAAGAAGATAGGCAAGATTGGGAACCCAATACCTTTTATCCAATTCACTTCGATTTATTTGCCATTTCGTACCAAGTACAAAAAGGTAGCCGAATCAAAATTGCATTTGCCGGTGCCGATATCGACCATTTCCATTTATTAGAAAACGAAATGAATGCAACAGCATTTACCATTAAATCTGATGAATCCTTTATTTCTAAATTGGTTTTGCCCGTTATATAAACTATTGGAATAATATAAAATGGGATTCATGGGGATAAAATATACTTTCCAAGAAAAGATTTGGGCACACAACGGAAAGGGCAGCTGGTATTTTGTTTCCCTTCCGTTTGATTTTTCAAAAGAGATAAGAGAAAACCTACAATCTGAAGAGGAGGGTTGGGGCAGGTTGAAAGCTACTGCCAAAATTGGCATAACAGAATGGAAAACAGCGATTTGGTACGATACAAAACTAAAAACCTACCTTTTGCCAATAAAAAAAGACATAAGAAAAATCGAACAATTAAACATAGGATTAATACTCACAATTAATATTTGGGTTTAAATAAACATAAATTAAATTAGCCGACTTATTCATTTACAAAATCTCAAAATCTACAAATACTCCCCTCTAAATAGTTCCCTCGCCATTTTTCAATAATTCGTACAAATTCTTTTTGGCTCGATGCAATTGTACTTTTACGGTACCAAGCGGCATGCCTAATGCTTTGGATATTTCATCATAAGACAATTCATTGAAATAGCGCATCTGAATCAATATACCAAACAAAGGATTCATTTCTTCCACTGCCTTTTTTATAACGGAAACTCTTTGTTTTTTGATAAACTTCTCCTCTGGATTTGAGCGATCAATTTGCAAATTATTTATTTCTCTTTTTGATTCTTCTTGTTCATCATTTATGTTAATTGGAATGGTTGATAATTTACTTTTGCGCAAAAAATCAATAGTTGAATTAGTTCCAATCTTAAACAACCAAGTTGAAAATGCGAAATTGGGAGAATACTTATTTAAATTCAAAAATGCTTTATGAAAGGTTTCTATTGCCAAATCTTCAGCATCTTCTGGTGTTTTTACCATTTTCAGAATCACATAATATAATGTATTCCAATATTTATCCATTAAATGCGCAAATGCCTTTTGGTCATTCTCTTCTAACGCCTTTTTAACGAATGTTAAATCGTCATTTTTGGATTGTGGTATTTTTGGTTTTATGCCCATTTATTTTTAGAAAAAAATGTTGATTTAATACCCAATGGTATAATCAGTAAAATAAGTAAAAAATCTAAGATTGGTATAAAAAACCAAAAAAGCTGCTCCTTAAATTTTATTGATGCCCATGCTATTACAAAATAAAAAGCAAAAAATGTACCTATTATTGCGCCTTGTATTTGTTGATTCCAAATATTTTCAATTAAAAAATAAAAGGGCATTATCCAAAACAACAATTTACTTGCCAAAAAGGAAGAAAGGATGATTTGGTGCATTAATTTATATTTTTTCCCTGTTGTATAATGTCGTTCTTTTTGTCGTATCCAATCTTTCCAAGTTTTAGGAGCAAGACTATAAGTAAATGATTTTGGATCCATACAAAAAGTACAATTTTGAGATGTAGCTACTGCATTTACAAATAAATCATCATCTCCCGAACTAGTTTCTTTATGTTTCTCAAAACCTCCATTTATATTAAAAAGCGATTTTTTATATGCAATATTTCTTCCTACTCCCATATATGGCATACCCATTTCGGCAAGATTTAGGTATTGCAAGGCTACCAATATGGTTTCGTATCGGATGAGCATATTTAATAAAGACCATTTTTTTTCATACAAGCCAACACCCAAAATCATTTCCTTTTGGTCTATCATTTTTTCGGAAAGCAGTTTAAGCCAATCATCAGAGGCAGGCGCACAATCTGCATCGGTCATTACCAGCCATTCATTATTTGCCATTGTAATGCCAAGTGTAAGCGCTTCCTTTTTGCCAAATCCTACCTTTTGGCTGGTTCAAGGGTAAACACTTTTAGCACTGCATGTTTTTCTTGCAAACCTATTAATAGTTGTGAGGTACCATCATTTGAGCCATCATCAACAACAATTACCTCAAAATTAGGATAATCTTGGCTAAGTATTTGAGGCAAATGGTTTAATAAATTCTCCTTTTCATTTTTGGCACAAATGATTACAGACAAAGGAATCACCTCAGAATTACTTAAATTTGCGTTGTTTTTATTTTTTACCTTATTTTGTGGCAATAAAATAGGTGTAAAAACCAAAAGATAAAAAATGGCTTGTATTAAAGCCGCTAACAAAAAGACATAAAGAATTGCATTTTCCATTTGAAGATGATAAAAATAGGAAAAAAATATCCGAACCGATATGAAGTTTGAAATAAAAATAAAAGATAATAATTCAAAAGCACGCGCAGGCGTAATTGAAACCGATCACGGTACAATCGAAACGCCTATTTTTATGCCAGTTGGCACAGTAGGCACGGTTAAGGCGGTGCATTTTAGCGAACTTGAATCGGATATACAAGCACAAATTATTTTAGGAAATACTTACCATCTTTACCTTAGGCCTGGTTTGGATGTAATACAACAAGCAGGCGGCCTCCACAAATTCAATAGTTGGACGCGCCCGATACTAACAGACAGTGGTGGCTATCAGGTTTTTTCATTAAGTCATAGAAGAAAAATTAAGGAGGAAGGTGCTACTTTTCAATCGCATATTGATGGTTCGAAACATTTATTTTCGCCTGAAAAGGTAATGGATATTCAGCGTATAATTGGTGCCGATTTCATTATGGCATTCGACGAGTGCACGCCCTACCCTTGCGAATATGAATATGCACGAAAATCGATGGAACTAACCCATCGGTGGCTAAAAAGATGCATTACCCATTTTGATAATACCGAACCATTATATGATTATAATCAAACTTTAATGCCCATCGTTCAAGGCAGTGTTTATCCTGCGTTGCGCAAAATATCGGCTGAAACAATTGCTTCTTTCGACCGACCCGCTAATGCAATTGGGGGGTTATCGGTAGGTGAGCCTGTGGAAATGATGTACGATATGACTGCTGAAGTATGTGAAATATTGCCCATCGACAAGCCTAGATATTTGATGGGTGTAGGTACGCCCGCCAATTTATTAGAATCCATTGCATTGGGAATTGATATGTTTGATTGTGTTATGCCAACTCGTAATGCGCGTAATGGTCAAATATTTACCTCAGAAGGCATTATAAATATCAGAAACCTAAAATGGAAAACTGATTTTTCGCCAATTGATGCAAATTGTCCTGCGCCTACTAGCCAACGACACACAAAAGCATACCTTAGGCATTTATTTCATGCTCAAGAAATATTGGGTGCACAAATTGCCAGTATTCAAAATCTAAGTTTTTATCTTTGGCTGGTAAAAGAAGCAAGAAAACATATTATAGAAGGCGATTTTACGACTTGGAAAAAGGATATGGTAGAACGCGTTTCAAGAAAATTATAGTGAAAAAATTAGATATCTATATCATCCGAAAGTATTTAGGTACTTTTTTCTTTAGCTTGCTACTCTTTATGTCTATAGCTGTTGTGATAGATATAAGTGAAAAAATAGATAGTTTTATAAGTGAGAAAATAACTTTAAAAGAAATACTACTTGATTATTATGTATATTTCTTCCCATGGATTGGATTAATGTTAAGTCCTATATTTGTATTTCTATCCGTTATTATTTTTACTAGTCGACTTACCAATAATTCTGAAATTGTTGCTATGACTGCTGGAAGAGTTAGTTTTTATCGATTGCTTGTTCCTTATATGATTGCCGCTGGACTTCTTACAAGTATATTTTTGGTTTTCAACCACCGATGGTTGCCCTATTCCGTTGCAAAAAAAATGGAATTTGAAGACAAGCATAAAATCAATAATACCACTAAGACATTCAATAATATTCATTTCAGACCTGCACAAGACACGTTTGTTTATTTCCAAAATTTTAATGAGATAGATACCGTTGCCTATAAATTTGCTTTGGAAGTAATAAAAGACAAAAAATTGCTTTACAAAGTAAAAGCAGAAAGATTGAATTGGAATGGCAAAGCAAAAGCCTGGAATTTGGAGGATTATGAGATTAGAAAAAACCTTTACCCTGGAAAAGACAGTATTGAAGTGGGCTATAAAAAAACAATGAAAATGCCCTTTTCATCTAAAGAGTTTTATGAGGCTCCATCTTATAAAGAAACAATGAATACCTATAAACTAAACCAATTTATAGAAAAGGAAAAATTAAAAGGCTCTGAAAATTTAAAATTCTATTATGCCGAAAAACACAAACGAACTGCAAACCCAATTGGTACGATAATACTTACTTTAATAGCTGTTTCCATAACAACCAAAAAAACAAGAGGCGGTATGGGTTTGTCCATTGTAATGGGTTTGGCGCTGGCTGGTATTTATTTTCTTTTCCTACAATTTTCCACTGTTTTTGCCACCAAAGGAACACTTGATCCTTTTATTGGCACGTGGCTGCCCAATTTTGTTTTTGGTTTTATTGCGATATTATTGGTTTTATTTGCCAAAAAATAAAAAATAAATAGGTGAAAATAAAAAAATAGTTACATTTACTAAAATGATTAATTAAAAAAAATATTTCAAATGGTTGATTCTTTGTTAAGAGGTTTATTGGGTCTTTTCTTTTTACTTGGTGTTTGTTACTTATTGAGTAATAATAGAAAAAAAATAGATTGGAAATTGGTTTTTACTGGCATTTTAATTCAAATAATTTTTGCTATTTTAGTAACCAAAGTCCCATTTGTACGATCAATTTTTGAGGTTTTTGCTAATTTTTTCAGAGCAGTAACTGATTTTACAAATGCTGGAACTGATTTTCTTTTTAGTTCTTTTTTTACCGGAAAAGTGGAAGGTCCGGTTATGAATTTTGCATTCAGAATTCTACCAACGATTGTTTTCTTTTCCGCCCTTTCGTCATTACTCTACTATTTGGGTATTTTACAAAAAATAGTTTATGGCTTAGCGTGGGTTATGTCGAAAACCATGCGACTATCGGGTGCTGAGTCACTTTCGGCAGCGGCTAATATATTTATGGGCCAAACCGAAGCCCCTTTATTGGTAAAGCCATATATTGCCAAAATGACAGACTCAGAATTATTGTGTTTGATGACAGGCGGAATGGCAACTATTGCAGGAGGTGTTTTGGCAGCCTATATAGGATTCCTCGGAGGCGATTCGAAAGAAATGCAAATACTATTTGCCACTCACTTGTTGACCGCTTCTATAATGTCGGCACCGGCAGCGATAGTGGCTTCAAAAATGATTTTCCCTGAAACAAAACATGATGAAGTGGTAAAAGAGATTAATTTGAATAAAGAGCAAATAGGCGAAAATGCGCTAGAAGCTATTTCAATTGGAACGGGCGAAGGCTTAAAATTAGCTATAAATGTTGGTGGTATGCTTTTAGTGTTTATTGCGCTCATAGCTATGGTAAATGCTATTTTTGGAGGATTAGGCGGGCTTCACATGAAGGGATATATGAGTTTGAATGATATCATAAACGAAGCAAGCAATGGCCGATTTCCAGTACTTAGTCTTGAGTATTTATTTGGAATTGCCTTTGCTCCCCTAGCTTGGATATTAGGCGTGCCAACTTCTGATATCATGCAGGTTGGGCGATTGTTGGGCGAAAAAACCATAATTAACGAATTTGTTGCTTATGGAAGTTTGGGTCAAATGAAAGCCGCGAATTTATTTGCCTCTGAAAAATCTGTTATCATTGCCACTTATGCTTTATGTGGTTTTTCAAATATTGCATCAATAGGCATTCAGATTGGAGGAATTGGAGCTATGGCGCCTAATAAGCGTGCAACACTTGCAAAATTGGGCGTTCGTGCGCTACTAGCAGGTTCTATAGCTTGTTTTATTACAGCAGTTTTAGCTGGCATTCTTTCAGAATTTTAACTCTTTTAGAATCTGAATTTTTAATTAAACGATTTTTTCCATATTTTGTTAATAATAAAAATGCCTAAATATTTGGGTATTTGAGAATAGTGTACTACATTTAATTATAAGTAATAATGTCAGTTAATTTAGATTGGCAAAATATTTGAAAGTAAAAATACATGGAAGCTAAATTTTCACCAAAAGTAAAAGAAGTCATCTCATTTAGTAGAGAAGAAGCGCTGCGTTTGAATCATGACTACATAGGTATTGAACACCTTATTTTAGGTCTTATCCGTGAAGGGGAAGGCTTGGCAATAAAGGTAATTAAGTCTTTAGATATAGATTTAATTATGCTCCGCCGCAAAATAGAAGAAGCAATAAGAGACAGGGTAAGCGCAGTGCCAGTGAATGCTGCAAGTTTACCACTAACTAAGCAAGCCGAAAAGGTACTTAAATTTACTGTTTTGGAAGCTAAGGTCTTAAAAACGGAAACCATCAGTACAGAGCATTTGATGCTGGCTATTTTAAAAAACAAGGATAATTTGGCTACTCAATTACTCAATAAAATGGATGTGGATTACGAAATATTTAAAGCAGAGCTTGAGTTTATATTAAATGATGGTGAACTTCCATTTAATGAACCAAAAGCTGAATTTCCACATGATTCCAATGAAGGAGATTTTGAAGATGAGGAAAGAAACAAAAGTTTTACTGCAAAAAAAGCAAATACCAAATCTAATACGCCAGTATTAGATAATTTTGGTAGAGACATAACCAAAGCCGCCGAAGAAGGAAAATTAGATCCTATTATAGGAAGAGAGACTGAAATTGAGCGTGTAAGTCAAATTTTAAGTAGGAGAAAAAAGAACAATCCAATTTTGATTGGTGAGCCTGGTGTGGGTAAAACTGCCATAGTAGAAGGATTAGCCTTACGAATTATACAAAGAAAAGTATCTCGTGTTTTATTCAATAAACGAATTGTGATGTTAGATTTGGCGGCTTTAGTGGCTGGCACAAAATATAGGGGACAGTTTGAAGAAAGAATGAAAGCTATAATGAATGAGTTGGAAAAAAATACCGACGTAATTCTATTTATAGATGAAATTCATACTATAGTAGGTGCTGGTGGTGCAACTGGCTCATTGGATGCATCCAATATTTTCAAACCTGCTTTGGCGCGTGGCGAACTACAATGTATAGGTGCTTCTACTTTAGACGAATACCGACAATATATTGAAAAAGATGGCGCTTTAGATAGGCGTTTCCAAAAAGTGATTATCGACCCACCATCACCTGAAGAGACTTTGATGATTATCGAAAATATTAAAGATAAATACGAAGATTATCATAGCGTAGAATATACACCAGAGGCACTAAAAGCTTGTGTAAGCCTAAGTACTCGTTATATTACTGATAGATTCTTACCTGATAAAGCAATTGATGTATTAGATGAAGTGGGCGCTCGAGTTCACCTCAAAAACATACATGTGCCTGAAAGTATCACCAAATTGGAAGAAGATATTGAAAATATAAAAGAGGAAAAGAATCAGGTGGTAAAAAACCAGAAATATGAAGAAGCTGCAAAATTAAGAGATACAGAAAAGAAATTATTAGATCAATTAGAAACTGCTAAGAAGCAATGGGATGAAGATGCTAAATCTAAAAAATATCCTGTAAGCGAAGAGGACATTGCAGAAGTGGTGGCTATGATGACAGGAATTCCTGTAAAAAGAGTAGCGCAAAGTGAAGGCAAGCGATTGGTGAGTATGGCGGATGACATGAAAAAAATGGTTATCGGGCAAGATGAGGCAGTGAGCAAAATAACAAAAGCCATTCAACGGAATAGAGTTGGCTTAAAAGACCCTAAAAAACCAATTGGTACTTTTATATTCTTAGGCCCGACAGGTGTGGGTAAAACCGAATTGGCCAAATCATTGGCACGTTACTTATTTGATACCGAAGATGCGCTGATTAGAATAGACATGAGCGAGTATATGGAAAAATTTTCTATCTCTCGATTAGTGGGAGCGCCTCCAGGATATGTAGGATATGAAGAAGGTGGTCAGCTTACTGAAAAAGTAAGACGTAAGCCATATTCTGTAATTTTGCTAGATGAGATTGAAAAAGCACATCCTGATGTATATAATATATTGTTGCAAGTACTTGACGATGGTATTTTAACAGATGGATTAGGCAGGAAAATAGATTTCAAGAATTCGGTTATTATTATGACATCTAATATTGGGGTTCGTCAATTAAAGGACTTTGGAGCAGGCGTTGGTTTTGCTACACAAACCAAGTTGGACAATGCAGATAATAATATAAAAGGGGTAATTCAGAAAGCTTTGTCGAAAACATTCTCTCCTGAGTTTTTGAATAGAATCGACGATGTGGTTGTATTTAATTCATTGGAAAGACCGCAAATACACCAAATCATTGAAATTGTTTTGCAAGGAGTTTATAAGCGGCTAGCCATTCTGGGACTTACCCTTGAATTATCAGATGAGGCTAAAGACTTTTTAGCTGAAAAAGGCTACGACCCTCAATTTGGTGCGCGACCATTGCATAGAGCCATTCAAAAGCACATGGAAGATCCATTAGCCGAAGAAATATTAAATGCAGGTATTAAAGAAGGTGATATCGTAACAGTTGGTTTGGATAAAGAAAACCAAAAACTGACTTTTGAGGTACAAACAAAAAAAAAGAAATCGAAAGAGGTTGATAATTAAAAACGATAAAGTGTATAAAAAAAGGGTCGCAAAATTTGCGACCCTTTTTTTATGTTCAATAATGAATTTACTTCACATCCATTACTTCAATATCGAATATCAATACAGAATTACCTGGTAGAGATGGACCCATTGCGCGAGCACCATAACCCAAACTAGGTGGTATGATTAATTTGCCTTTTCCGCCTACATTAAATAACGGCAATCCTTCGTCCCATCCTCTGATTACTCGGCCAGTACCCACCACAAATGAAAATGGTGCGCCTCTATCTCTTGAAGAGTCGAATTTTGAGCCATCTAATAAAGTACCTACATAATGAATATAAGCGGTCTTTCCGTTTTCTACTTTTGCACCTGTGCCCTGCTCATCTACTACATAAATTAAGCCTGATGGCGTGGTGAAAGTCTTTAAATTATTGTCTGCGATGTATTTTTCTATCATTGTTTTTTGATTTGCAATTAAAAGTGAATCTTGTATTCTTTGTTTTTCCTGAGCCAAATATAGTTCTTTTTGTTTATTTGCTTCATATTCTGCCGATGTAGTTACTGTTAATAATTCAACATCGAACATTAAGGGCGCATTTGGTGGAATAAATTGTCCATACGCCTGACTGCCATAAGCTAATTGTGCGGGAATAAACAATTTCCCCTTTCCACCTGCTTTAAATAATGGAATTCCTTTTTCCCAGCCTTGTATTACTTTTCCTATACCTAACTGAAATGCAAAAGGTTTATTATTGGTTTTAGATGAACTAAACTGCGTGCCATTCAACAGAAAGCCAGTATAATTTACGCTAACATAATCCTTTGCAACAGGATTTATTCCAGTTCCTTTGCTTTCAATGGTATAATAAATCCCATCTGGTGTAACATTTACATCATATATTTTGTTGGCTTTCAAATACACTTCAATAGCAGAATCTCGTTTTGCAACTGTTTTTAACAATGCGTTTAAAGTGGAAAGGGTTTTGGGTGCAGGAGCTGGTGGACCAGCATATATATTATTTTGAAATAAAAATAGGATTATAAGAAATCCCAAAACTAATTTGTACTGATTTTTTTGCATACTTTTCTAATATTTAATCATTTCAGGTAAAAGTAATAATTATCCAAAATTAGACCAATTATTTTTATTTGAAAAAAAACTAAAAATTAAATTGTAAGTAAGGACTAACTACAAATTTTCGAGTCAATCCATCTGGTCGGGCGTCTCTTACCAAAAGTGGCACACCAAAAGTAGTACCCAATTCTACATTTTTCGTCACATACCAATTTATAAGTCCTGTTACATTAAGGGTCAAACCTTTAGAACCAATAATTGGAACATCTCCAGCACCATTTAAATAAGTATCATTTTTGACATGATAAATACCTAATAATCCAAGTCCCAAGTCCACTTTCCTTTTTACATTAAAAGTTTGATCTACTCTTAATACAATATCTGCTTTTCGTTTCAAATTCAATGTTTCAGGAGATTTATTGTAATTGATATGTTTAATTGGTTGCTGGTAAGCAAATCCGGAAGAAAGCACACCTATTTTATGTCTAAAATTATAATTAACCCCAAATATTAAGTCTACAGTACCCAAACTACTTTGATAAACCATTGGTAAAATAGAATCTTTATAGGTTAAATTTGCCTGATTTGTAGGTAATTTTACTCCAAAATTGCCATACATAGAATGCTTATTTTTCGAAAATGCTTTGATGGTATTTATTAAAAAGATATCACCCAAAGCAACTGTTTTCACCTCTCCTTTTCTGGCCATATTCAAAGGCCCTTTTATTTGAAATTGCATTGTTTTGCTTAATTGTAAATAAACATCTAAAACAGAACCTATAATCAATACATTTTCTTCTCCTAAAGCTAATGATTCAGTAATTCTGTAACTATGCATTTTCTTTGCACTTCCAGTTGTGTCAGCTAAATTAAAATCGGTTCCAAAATCACCCATTCCACCAGCAGTACAAGCACCTGCATCGGAGCAACCCTGAGCAGCTGAATAATTTATATAACTGAAAAACAATATTACAAATGAAAAGAAACTTAATTTCATAAACCAATTTTTAAATAAAAATATTATTTACAAAACTAAACTTATTTTATTTAATTTGTAGTAAAACTAATTTTTTTATCAAACCCCAATTTTAGATAATACAGCCTCTGCTGCCAATCTACCCGTTTTTGCACCTCCATTCATAAACCCTTGAAAATCTTCACTTGTATGCTCCCCACAGAAAAATATATTTCCAACAGGCTCCGCCTCATACCCTGAAATCGTGGTCCATTGCCCTACCTTATAACACGAATAACTCCCCATCACCAGTGGGTTTGTAGCCCATTTGGCAACATTTATTTTTCCATTAAAATCGGCCTCTGCGCCAGGAAAAATCTTATTTAATTGTGTCAAATAAGTATTTTTTAACCCTTCTTCTGCAGCGGTATTTGCGGCCAATCCCAATTTACCACCCAAAAAAGTAGTATATCCTGTATTGCCTTTATTATCGTTTTGCATGTGTCCGGCGTCCCAACCATTTTCAATAATTTCATTGAATAAATACCCTTGATTATTCATCTTACGCCAAGCTCTATCCCTGAAACCCATAGCAAACTTCACGTTTGTACCATAACCTAATGTTTGGATGCATTGCTTTTTTTCCGCACTCATTTCGGGTATATCCAAATCTACATTTCGCAATATTGTAAATGGCATGGCCATAATAACGATATCCGCAGTAAAAGTACCACCACCTTCAAATGTCAAAATATACTTATTCGATTCTTTATGCAATGCTTTTAGTTTGCGATCCATTTGAACTTGGTCTTTTACTCTATTGTACAATTCATCTGTAATCCTCGAATTTCCGCCTATTACCTTAAATCGCTCATCACTTTGTCCAAATATTTCAAATGCATCTTCTTTGCTCTCTCTGGGCAAATAATCCACAAAATTAAGGGCAGATTGCTCATTTGAATCTAAACCCATTTCCGCCTGATAAGCATAGTCAAGCATTTTTACAAACCAAGGAGAACCTTCCTTAAGTCCATTAATGTATGAACGCATATCCATATTATCTAAGGCAATGGTAGCCTCATTTTCATAATTTTCATCTATGGAATCCTTGTCTGCATTTATTTGTGGTAAAACATTTTTAAATTCTTGGATGCATTCTGCCAATTTATATCGTTTGCCTTCTATAAAAAAGGTTTCCTTTTCAGCACCCGTTTGATCCTTGGTAACATCTAACATTTGCAACCCAAATTCGGTAACCAAATTCAGCATATCTTCATGCACTGTGTCTATAAACTCAGCACCAACCTCAGTTGTAATCCCTGTTGCAATAATATCTTGCTTTGAAAGCATCCTTCCACCGGCTCTTCTGCTGGCTTCAAACAAAGAGGATTTTATCCCTTTTTTCTGTAATTGATAACATGCATTTAAACCAGCAATACCTCCACCTACAATGGCAATTACGGGTTTATTGTCTTTTTTCGTAATTGGTTTACAAGCTAATTGAAACAAACTACCAGTGCCTATTATAGCACTCGTTTTCAACGAATTAGCAATAAATTTTCTCCTTGATTGATCATAATGGTTTTGCATTTCCAACACATCATCTGCCGAAACATTTTTTTTATTGGAAATAGAAGCTAGTCGAATGGCTTGTTTTAAAATAGCTACGAAAGGTGTGTGTGCCATAATATTATATTTAATTTATATCTAAGATAAATAAATATATTTTATAATTTATCATCCAATACTATTATTTCTACTTTTTATATTGAACATTTCTTTTCCTAAAATTAATAAATACTTTTACCTTATAAAAAACTGCATTACCTCTTTATAAAAAGCAATTGTCAAAATTATTTTAGTATTAATGATATAAAAGATTTTGCAAATAAATTAATATTTAATATCTTTAGCAAAATTTTATTCATAAAAAAAACTTAACAATGAAGAAAATTACTATCCTTTTACTAACTATTTGTTTCTTCACTGTCTCATGTAAGAAAGAATGTACCTCATCATCTTCTGATACCAAAATTGTAGCTACAGTTAAATTGGATGGAGTTGTATATCCAAATGTTGGAGTATATGTTCAAAATTCAGATTTCTCATATGATTCAGATAAAAATACAAATTCAAGTGGAATTGCAGAATTCACTCAACTTAAGGCTGGGAATTATCAGGTAAGTGTTTATATAGAAATTGGTGAAAATAGTTATTCTGATGAAGAATCATTTTATCTGGCTGATAAAGAAACTAAAAATGTAACTTTAGATTTGGATTAATTCAATAAAATTTTTGCAACGGTGGATTACATTAAACATTATTTTAGATTTTTTTAGTGAAATGTAATTTCGCAATTTAATTGATAGCTATAATTTTGAACTTTTAAACTATCCAAAAAAAATTAAACTTTAACAATATAAGGGAAGAAAATAATTTCTTCCCTTATAAAATTACAGTCAGTCAAAAATCTATTCTACCGAAACTTTCAATCCTCTCAGTCCCATATCAACAATTTGCTCTATTGTTTCAGGATAAGTATAATCCCATTTCCCGTTTGAATTAGTATCTACCCATTCAAAACTTTTATTTATAGAAAAGGATAAAATTGCCTTTTTGTCAGCAGCTTCATCGCCGGTAATTACTAAAGGCGCATCCAATTTCCCAGTAACAATACAAGAACCTCGTGGAATAATAACTCCAAAAGCCTCTAATGGATTAACCACTGTGGTGGCGCCAGCTGGTGATTTTCCTTTTTCTAAAATATCAAAAGCACTATACGGAGAAACTAATCCTGTTTCGAATGCCCAAAATCCTTGTGTTTGTGGAGAATTTTCAGTATAGCTTTTCGTCCTTACAGTTTGAGTGCCAATTTTTGTATTAAATCCTAAAAAAGAATTCAACGTTGCTGTCTGGTCTGTTAAATCATAGGTATTTCCAGCATAAGGCACATCATTAATATTGAATTTTATATCGCCACTTTGGTAAGAAACCGAAATACGAAGGTATTCGTAAGTTCCTGGCTTAATATCCTTAAAAGGCACACTAATAAATGTTTCATTTTCTCCAGCTATTTTCGCCTTTGAAAAATCAATGCAACTCGTATAGCCATCATTTGAGGCAGGTAATTCTGCTCCTTTATAAATTACTGCACCTTCTCCTAAAAGCGTAAATTTTGAAGGCACCAATTCTACATAATGACCACTCATTTTGCGTACTACAGGATTTTGAGCAGCATTTCCTGCTTTTACCACTGAGGCATTTCCCAAATTATCGAGTCGTTCTTGAGTGGGACTAAATTTAAATACCAAATTAAGGGAAGGACCTTGAGGGGTGGCATCTTTTTTACAAGAAAAAAATCCAAAAAAAGAGGCTACAATTAATACTATTTTATATTTTTTCATATAATATTTTTTTTATAAATACAACTATTGTGCCGTTTTAATAAGTTCCAAATGATTTAAGAATTCCTTTTATTTCCAAATCCTCCAAGCGTTCATCCATACTAATAGGATATTGTGCAAAAATCAAAACATTTACTTTTTTAATACGTGCAGTTAGTTGATAAATATTAAAATTACTTTTTCCAATTGGCTTTTTGTCCTTTATTATGGAAGTCCATTCAACCCCATTAATCGTCATTTTTTGCCCATTGCCACTTGCCTGAAATCCAATGCCATAATAATCGACCTCATTCAAATTTAGCGTATTATCTTTATAAATAAAAAAGGCAATAATCCGCTCATCCACCTTTTGGGCGGAAGTAGATTCAAATACATCAAAGCCATTTAGCATTTTTTTATACTGCTTTTCCATGCTTTTGAATGCTTCATCCTCTTCGTCAAATTCAAATAATTCAGACTTTAAATCCTCCAATTTCCAATCATCTGGAACTGAAAAACTCAACTTACAAGCAGTAGATTTGATTGTCTGGTTACCAGTGATAAACCCAAATAATGGTATTAAAAAACAAAAAAGCACAAAAGTCTTTATCTTCATATTTCTTCAAATTTTTCCATAATATTCATACTAATTCCAGTATTAGAAAAACCACCATCATGAAATAGATTTTGCATGGTAACCATTCGGGTAAAATCTGAAAACAAGGAAACACAATATTTGGCACAATCTTCGGCAGAGGCATTTCCCAATGGAGAAATCTGATCGGCAAATTTGAAAAATTTATCAAATCCCTTCACTCCACTTCCAGCAGTTGTGGCAGTTGGTGATTGGCTCACTGTATTAATTCTAACTTTATTTTTTATCCCATAATGATAACCAAAATTGCGGGCTATACTTTCAAGTGCCGCCTTTGCCTCTGCCATATCACCGTAAAATGGAAATGCTCGCTGTGCTGCGATATAGGAAAGTGCGACTACCGATCCATATTCATTTATGGCATCCTTTTGGTAAGCAACTTGCAATATTTTGTGTAAAGAAAGTGCCGATATATCTAGCGATTTTAAATAAAAATCATAATTCAAATTGGTATAAGGTTTCTCCTTTCTTACGTTTGGAGACATGCCTATAGAGTGTAATATGAAATCAATTTTACCTCCTAACTCGGCAATACTTTGGTCAAATAATTTATCTAAATCATCAGTATTTGTTGCATCAGCTGGAATAACAACAGATTGACAAAGGGTTGCCAACTCATTTATTGTACCTAATCTTAGTGCAACTGGTGCATTTGATAAAGTAAATATTGCACCTTCCTTTTTGGCTTCCAGGGCCACTTTCCAAGCAATTGAATTTTCATCTAATGCCCCAAAAATTATCCCCCTTTTGCCACTTAAAATACCCATAATCTAATTTTTACAAAGTTGATAAAAAAAATAGAAATTATTGCAATTTACTTTATACTTACTAAGAAAACTAATTTTTATTGTCGATTATTTTAAACCTTTGCTTTTATTGAATTCTGATTGACGATAGCCCAAAAAAGGAAGTTTCAACAAATACAATAAGCTATTATTTTCTTGTTCGCTTGGATAAGTATCTGCTCCAAAAATTATTTCCTTTTCATCAACATAGGCAAAAGTGCCAAATATTCTGTCCCATAATGAAATCATATTTCCCATATTTTTATCACTTAGTGGTTGTTCATAATGATGGTGAGCCCGATGCATTACCGGTGTTACAAAAATAAAACTTAAAATAAAATCCACATTTTTAGGCAAACTAATATTCGCATGAGCCCACATTGCAAAAAATGAAGAAAATGTTTGATATATCATTATTTCAGCAATACCCGCTCCACTTATAAAAATGGCCATTATGGTAAAAGTAAATCTTATAACGGATTCAATTGGATGGTGCCGATGACCTGTGGTAACATCAATTACTGTATCTGTATGATGTATTACATGAAATTGCCATAAATATTTCACTTTGTGTTCGATAAAATGAGGCGTAAATGCGCTAATTAAGTCTAAAATTAAAATGCTGCTTATTAAATGAAGCCATACTTGATTTGGGAAAAACCAATTTGCTAATCCAAAATGATGTTGAGTTACCCATTGCGAAGCTGCAAGCAATATAAATGCTAAACCTGCATTGATTATAAAAGTAGTAGTGGTTAAAAATAGATTTATAGTAACATGATTGGTTCTACTTTTTTCATTTTTTCTTAATGGAATTATGAACTCAATAAGAGTAAAAAAAAATAAAATGGAAATAAATATGGCCAGCCTTTCCCCAGGTTTTATTCTTTCAAAAAATATTATAAAATCTTGAAGCATAAAAAATAATTATAGGTGAAAATAAAACAAATTTATAAAATAATAATTACTTATTTTTTCAATATGCCATTCAAACTACCTCCTCGCTCAAATAAGCGGTCTATTCTCTTTTCTATGTCTTTGTCTTTTACCAATTCTGGGGCGTGATGTACTTTTTTTCTTGCATCTATTATTAAAGAACCCTTACATCCAAAATGCTTGTTTTGGGTAAAACTGTCAATTCCATAAATGTCATGGCTTGGATTGCTTCTGGTAAAAGTAACCCACAAAAAATTATTGAATTGATTTGCTAAAAAATCAGCCTCATCACAAATAACAATAAGCGGAAATTCATTCAAATCGTCCGAAGTATTGTTTTCTAGCATTGTATTACAAAATGCTTCAATCTCTTTATTTGCGATTGCATAATCGATAAATGAATTTCCAGAAATGGCTAAAATTCCTGGAGCCACCAATTGTATTTGATTAAATGCCTTATTTAACACCATTTTAGAAACATCTGATCCCAGTTTTCTTTTTATATCTCCAGCGCATGCCAAAACTACTTTCGACCCTTCATTCAAACCTGTACCTGAATAATCGAGCGTATCGATACTTGTTTTGGTTTGAAAATGGATATCTCGCTCCCAATTAACTCTAGATAAAAAATATTGGAAAAATGCATACTCATCGCTTGCCGAAACACTTATATCTTCTTTTGCCGCAATAAACAAATATTTTGCCAATGATAACTGCCCCGTCCCTAGAATATGATTGGCTATTGTAAGAATTTCTTGTGGTTGTTTGGATTCTAAATAAGGCGTATATCGCTCACTACCAACAGCTAACAACAAAGGATGTACACCAGCAGCATCTACTGCATTTACTTCAATCAGTCCAGGTATTTCTTGCATAAGCGCATTTCCGGTAATCTCATGGATCATAGCTCCAAACTGCGTATCTTCTTGTGGTGGCCTGCCAACAACTGTAAATGGCCATATTGCATTTTTCTTATGATAAACATTACTAACTTTCATTAGCGGAAAATCATGCGTCCAACTATAATACCCTAGATGATCTCCAAATGGCCCTTCGGGTTTGTTTTCATTTGGAAAAACTTCGCCTGTTATTACAAAATCTGCATCGGCACTTATACAAAATCCAAACTCATCATAAAAATATCTAAATCGCCGACCACCTAAAACACCTGCAAAGGTAAGTTCGCTCAAGCCTTCAGGAAGTGGCATTACCGCCGCAAATGTATGACTTGGAGGACCGCCAATAAAAATACTTACTTTCATTGGTTTGCCTAGTTTATTCCATTTGGTCTGGTGAACACCAATGCCTCGATGCAATTGATAATGCAATCCTATTTCTGCGTTTTGCACATATTCATTGCCACCCAATTGAATACGATACATCCCCAAATTGGAACTCATCACTCCAGGTTTATCAGCATCTTCAGAATAAACGATTGGTAAAGTAACAAAAGGACCACCATCCATTGACCAACATTGAATTTGAGGCAATTTATCTATGGTGGTTTTTTCAAAATTATTTATATTGCTTTGACTTATTTTTTTTGGCAAACCTTTTATGGCTGCAAAACCAGTACTTATATACTTAAATGGATTTTTAACCGCTTTATTAATATCGCCCTTTAAATCAATTAAGGTTTTTACCTGTTCTACGGTATCTCTAAACATAAACCGGCTCCTCTCTAAGGTACCAAATAAGTTGGAAACTGCTTTGAATTCACATCCCTTTATATTTTCAAACAAAATAGCAGGACCACCCATTTCGAAAACCCGCAATTGAATTGCAGCCATTTCTAAGTATGGATCCACTTCTTCTTTTATCCGAATAAGTTGATTATTCTTTTCTAAGTCGGTAAGACAATCATGCAAGTTGTTGTAAGACATACTACAAAATAACAGTTGTCAATTAAATAAGTTTTTCAAAAATTAATTATTCATCGAATAACTATCTTTCAATGCAAATACATGCTCATTCCAAATTCTCTCCTCACGTGCTGGGTCGATTACTGGTTTCTGAACCATTTTAAGCGCATATTCCATTTGCTTAGGCGTACATGATGATTTTTGGTAAAATGCCAATGCCATTTTTGAAAAATCGTTAATCAAAATATCAAAAATTTGCTCCGTCAAATCATTGCTTATTTTAAATAAAACCACCTTCTCCAGAATCAATTGACCGTAAGCAACTAGCGTAAATAACTCTCCAATTTTTAGTAATAAATCCAAATCCTTTTGTTGAGATTCATTAGGGCTTGCCATCATCAAAGCTTCCTTAAATAGGGCAATTTGTCCTTTAAAAATATTTACATTTGGCAAATCAACTGCATTATAAGCAATATTATAATCGTGAAATCTAATTTTTCCCAAACCTTTAGTTGGCCCTTGATTAAACAAAAAAGTATCATTTACTGGGTCATTAAAGGTTGGAATTTCAGGAAACTGATCTGGGAAGAAGAAGTAATTAGGCATAAATTTAATAATCAAAGCCATATTAACGGTTACTGTTCCTTCCAATTTAGGCAATGCTCGAATATCGCGAGCAGCCATTGTGAAAAACATATCTTTTTCAAATCCTTTTGCCGCTATTACATCCCAAAGATCGTTCATTACAAACTCGCCCTCGGTGGTTACTTTCATTTTTACCATCGGATTAAACAACAAGTAGCGTCTATCGGTTTCCGAAGCTGTTCTCATATAATCGGTAGCCCGCAATGCAAATAATTTCATTGCCAAAAGTCGAGTATATGCCTTTGTGAATAAGTCTTTTATGTGAGGAAAATCAGTTACCATTTTACCATACAAGTTACGATGACTAGCATGGTTCATTGCCTCGTACAATGCATGTGTACTCATACCGATGGAGCCCCAACCAAGGTTATATTTATTAATATTGATGGTATTAAGTGCTGCATCCCAAGCTGTGGAACCAATTTCTAAAATATCATTTTTGGAAACAGGGTAATTTTCCAATGCAAATGCTGCCACATAGGACTGGCTATTTACAACATTTTTTTCTAGTTTATAGTTTGGATGTTGAGAATCTACTGTAAAAAAGACATATTCATTAGAATCAGACATTTTTCCGAAAACCGAAACCATGGCTGCTTTATTCCCATTTCCAATATAATACTTTGTACCGTTGGCTATATAGTTTCCATTTCCATCAGGGCTTAATTTCATTGAACTAGAATAGATATCAGCTCCATGTTCTTTTTCACTTAATCCAAATGCAAAAATATTACCTTCATCAATCAATGTTGCTGCTTTCTTTTTAGCGTCTTCATTTCCACCTATCCATATGGGGCAAATGCCCAATGAAGAAACTTGGTAAGTGTACCAATAACAAAGGCCATAGAATCCTAATATCTCAGCAAATGCAGCTATACGACTAGTATCCCATCGAGCACCTTCATCGCCATATCCACTTGGTGTCATTAATGTTGCAAAAATCTTTTTTTCTTTTACAAAACTTAAAAAATCATCGTACCAAACATAATGTCTATCGTCATCACACAATTTGCTTTTTCCTTTGTTTTCAAAAAAAGCAATTGTGTCTAACATTATTTGTTGAGATGCCTTATCTAGGTGCGAAAAATCTGTTTTTTTGGGATGTAAAATGACCATGTTTTAATTTATTATTGTTTAAAAGATTGTATTTCGTTTATTGATTATCGAGGATGAATTTTTTAACATCGGCAGTAAATGAAGTGGGTGCTTCCGTTTGTGGTTCATGTCCACAATTTGAATATGTTCTAATTGATTTTTTGTTGGCCGGTGTGCTTATAGCATTATAAAACGGCTGCGCCAATGTCATTGGTACTAGGCGGTCATTTTGTCCCCAAATAATAAGCGTCGGAATTGAGATAGTTGGAAGCCAAGGTGTTAAATCCATTTCGTCAAAAACATTTTTTCCGCCAATTTTTGTATTTTCAATTCCTTGTGTAAAATTTTTAATAAATGCATCTGATTCATAATCAGGCAATGAACCATCATAAGTTTCATATTTTGCAAAAAATACGCCCTTTGCCTTATTCACATACTTTGTATAATCAATAAATTTATCTGCTGTAATTTTTGGATTTTGTGTAATAAAATCATCAAACCCTTTCCAATATTGTTTGTCTTTATTTGCAGCCGTTTGTTCGGCGGCATATGCTTTCATATTCAATACCGATTGTTGCATTGCGCCAACAATAGAATAAGCGCCAGCATCCATAACAAATCCTTTTACTTTTGCTTGATGTGCTAATCCATCAGTTGGATTTGAAAGGTAATAGGAAGTTAATCCTCCTCCCCAACTGTGTCCCAAAAGAAAAATATTGTCCGATTTTTTTACTTGTTTTACAAATTCTACAATAGCATCCAAATCCTTATTAAATTGTTCAATATTATAATCTTCCAAACTGGAATTGCCCTGCGTAAATCCCGATCCTCTTTGATCCCAATAAACAAGTGTAAAGTCTTTTTCCAAATCATGTACACCAATTGAATTTCTGAACAATTGGGCAGTTCCACCGGGGCCGCCATGGGTCATAATTAAATAACCAAAAGAATTCTCTTTTCCAGTAATCCTAACTGGTAATACCGCTCCATCCGTTTTTACAAAATAATATTCATCTATGGACCCCTCCGGAATATCTTCCTTTTTGCTACAGGCTACCAATAAAAAAAAGCTTGCAAAAAAGAGTGTCGAAAAATAAAGTAGTTTTTTCATATTAGCTTTTTATTTGTCTTAATGTATACGTTAATCCGAATTTTAGATATTGGTGTCTTACAAATTGGGTATTGTTAGGATATCGCCAAAAGAAGCCTAAACCAGCGATTATACCAAGTCCATTATCTTCTTTTTTCTTACTAAAATCATATCCAACATTTAAATCTCCACCTAAATAAAGATTAGGATCGCTGGCGCGTTTCTTTTCAAAAGTACCATTACTATACTCATACACATCGGCATTATACATTTTGTGCATATAACCAGGTGTTGCAACCAACTCAAAAAAGAAACCTTTTGAAAAAGTAGTACGCCATGATAATGCAGCTGAAAGCACTATTGCATTATAATAATTTTTGCGAAGAAAAAAAGAAAAACCAGGCTTAAGACAAATATCTGTTTCAACTGATTTTGAGCTTTTATTGCTTTCTCGCCCTATCAATCGCCAGCCTGCATCAATACCAAATCCTGGATCTACCCGTATTGGGCTGCCAACATCTAAGTCTGCATAATAATGAATACCAAGTGGAATTTTCCGATAACTGCTTTTACCGCCTGCATAAAGCAAATTGGTAAGGGTTATTAGGCATATTAGAAAGGCAAATTTTTTCATTAAACTATTTTAAATCTTAATTAATAAACAAAAATGCAAAAAAATATACACAGAATTGCACCTTTTAAAAATTTCAAACATAATTAACACTAAAGTCCGTGGTTGAAGAAGTCCGCTGTCCGCTGTTTAGTTATTGGTTATTGGGTTATTGGTTATTAAGTTATTAGTCATTAAGCATTCAATTTTTCATAATTCTTTCGCCATTAAGCATTCGATATTTACTTCATTGTTTCAATCCCCTTTGCTTGATTCTTGGTTTCAATAATTCTTTTCTTTGGTACATTATTTTCTTTATCCTCTTCAGAGAATTTTTCTCCTATTTTTACAATCTTCTCATTAATTTCTCTAGATTTAGTAGATAATTTTTTCATTTTTTCCTTATCTCCTTTTTTCTCAGCATCTACATAATCCTTCAAAAATTGGGTATAATCATTTAAAAAATCATTTACATCCTTATCAGCAAAATTATTGCTTTCTAAGTCGTTTGCTGTTTTGGAAATATTGTCTAATTCTTCATCTTGAATAATTTTTGGAGGCTCACTATAATCCAATTTTTCGTATCCCGAGGAAGATTCATTCCAAGTACAACTGGTTATTATAGGTAAACAAATAAAAAAAAATTGTTTGTAAAATCTATCCATTAAGCAAATCTGTAATATAAAGATACTTTTTTATTCAAAAAAAAGCAATTATTCTTTATCAAATTTTAAAGAGAAAATACTTGGTTCAACTAAAAAGTCTACTTCAACATTATTTAAGGTTAAACTACATCTTAAATTTTCGTTTTTTATATTTATCGTTTTGGGTAAAAAATATCCATCAATTAACTGATAATCGCCGTAATTAAAAACTTGTTCAGCTAATCCATAATAGCCAATGGTAGGAATTCTCATGCACGATTTTAAACCAGTTTCTTTATTAAAATACTGCTTCATTACCTTTCCCGAGGGGAGCATTAATTGTAATTCTATTTCCTCTATATTATTGGTTTTAATAATTTTCGTATCTCTAATTTTTATTCCATTTTTTCCAAAATAAATCTCGGGCACAAGTGGTGATAAAGCTAAAATATCTTTGATTGCAATTGTATCTAATTCCTCAAGTGTGCCAAAAGAAAAAGAAGCGAAATGATTGCCATCATAAACTTGTTTTTGAAACAATTCGCCATTTATAAACCATTCAAAGGAAAATTGCTCATTATAAAAAGTTTGGTTTACCATAATTGATTTACCCAAATATTCGCCTGAATAATTTAGTTTTGCTTTTTTAAAGGCCTTTAATTGCTCTATGCCGCCCATTTTTTCAATATAATTTTGCAATACATTATTCTGCAAATAGGTATTTATTTTCTCTATTTCTGGCACCCATTTAATTGGTGTTCCATTTTTATTTACAATTTGGATTTTATATTTTTTCTCTAATTCCTTATGGTAAAAATTGAGATCACCTGCAATTAAAACATTTAAATTTTTAGGCTTCAAAAATTTATATGCCATCAATTTAACCTGTTCCAGCGTAATTGCTTTTACCTGAATATTCCCTAAAATTATATCTCGAAAACTGGCATCCGTTTCTTTTATAATTGTTCTAATTTGGGCAGTCTTACTATCTGGGAGCAAATTTATTTTTATCCATGTATTTTGCGCAACAATTAATTCTTCTTCTGTAATTCTACCCAAATATGTATTATTTAATGCCTCTTCTATATTTTTTAAAACCGAAGGAACTACCAAATTTGACACTTTAAATTTAGCATCAAACAAACCGACATATCGTTTAGGGGTAATATTTAAATCAATTATATTTCCTATACCATTTATCGTATTCAATCGATTTTTTAAAATAATTTCTAATAATTTACTAGGCAAATAATTTTCATCTTTTAAAATCAAATCCAAGGGATATTTTATCGCAATTATTGTACTGTCGCCATTTGGGATTGGTGTCATAAAATAATTATTTGGAGCAGGTGGTAATGAAGTCTTTATGCTAGGTAATTTTATATCCTGCTCATTTTTCCAAGCTCCAAATCGTTTAATTAATTCTGTTTGTACTATTTTTTGGTTAAAATTCCCATATACAACAAGTACAATATTTTGTGGCTGATAACAAGCTTTCAAAAACGATTTACATTCTTGAACAGTAAAATTGTTAATTTCAGCTTCTTTTATTTCATATGATAGTGGATGCGGATAACCAAATGCTATTTTGTTTCCTAAGTTTTCAGCAATCAAAGTTGATGAGTCACTATTATACCTATTTTTTGATACTATATCTGCTTTTGCTTTATCTAAATTATCGCTATAAAAAGCATTTTTTTGAAACAAGTTTGAGTAAAATAAGATAGCCTCATTTAAAGCCGAATTAGGAAACTTCATCGAAAATACCTGATCCGAAAAATCAATGAAAATTTGCTCTTTTTTTAATTGTGCTGACCATTCGGATGGCGTTTTGCCAAAAATTCCACCCAGTAATAAATTGCCGGTTAATTCGGCTATCCCTTTTTTTTGTTCTATTAATTCTTGGGATTTTGCATAAAGGAAAAGTTCGTTTTGAGTTTTAGTGAAATCAGAAATATAAACTATATGGATACCATTTGAAAGCACCTCCGTTTTAATTGGAATATCCTGAGCAATTATTTTATTTCTTAAACCTAAAAAAAGAAAAATAATAAATAAAAAAGAAGGGAATTGTTTAAACTTCATTAACTTACTCTACTTGATCCAATAATTTATTCAAAATATCTATTGCAGCAGTAGAAATAATCGTGCCAGGGCCATAAATCCCTACAACACCCAAATTATACAGAAATTGATAATCCTTTTGAGGAATTACACCGCCACAAACTACCATAATATCTTCTCTTCCCATTTCAGTTAAATGTCTAATTAACTGAGGCACCAATGTTTTGTGTCCAGCTGCCAAACTCGATATCCCAACTATGTGAACGTCATTTTCTATGGCTTGTTGTGCTACTTCGCTTGGCGTTTGAAATAAAGGGCCGATATCAACATCAAACCCTATATCAGCAAAACTTGTGGCAATTACTTTGGCGCCACGGTCGTGCCCATCTTGTCCTACCTTTGCAACCAATATTCGGGGTCTTCTTCCCTCCAAAAGGGCAAATTTATCAGATAATTCTTTCGCTTTTATAAAATCTTTGTTCATGGCAATTTCTGCTGAGTAAACTCCTGAAATACTATTCATTTTTGCTTTATACCTACCAAAAGCATTTTCCAAAGCTAAAGAAATTTCACCCAATGTAGCTTTTTTTCTTGCTGCTTCTATGGCAATCGCCAAAAGATTTTCATTGTTCGAGCGTGCTGCATCTTCTAATTTTGCCAAAGTCAATTTTATTTCAGCATTATTTCGCTCTAGTTTTAACTTTTTAAGTCGCTTAATTTGATTCTCTCTAACCGCAGAATTATCTACTTCTCGGGTTTCAATTTCTGTTTCCTCTTCTAATTGATAAGCATTTACACCTATAATTAAATCTTTCCCAGCATCTATTTTGGCTTGCTTTTTTGCAGCTGCTTCTTCTATTCTCATTTTGGGTAGCCCCGCTTCAATAGCTTTGGACATTCCACCCAATTCCTCCACCTCTTGAATCAATTCCCAAGCCTTTTGTGCTATCTGGTCGGTAAGGAATTCAATATAATAGGAACCACCCCAAGGATCTACAACTTTGGTGATTCCTGTTTCTTCCTGTAAATAAATCTGTGTATTTCTGGCTATTCGTGCCGAAAAATCAGTTGGCAATGCTATTGCTTCATCGAGTGCATTGGTATGCAATGATTGTGTATGTCCAAGCGCGGCTGCCATTGCTTCAATACATGTTCTGGCTACATTATTATAAGGATCTTGAGCGGTAAGACTCCAGCCAGAGGTTTGGCAATGGGTTCTAAGTGCCATTGACTTTGGGTCTTTCGGATTATATTGTTTTACTATTTTTGCCCATAACATTCTACCAGCCCTCATTTTTGCAATTTCCATAAAATGATTCATTCCTATCGCCCAAAAAAAAGATAAACGCGGAGCAAAATGATCTATATCCAAACCTGCAGCAATACCTGTTCGCAGATACTCTAAGCCATCTGCTAAGGTATATGCCAACTCGATATCCGCCGTTGCGCCAGCTTCCTGAAGATGATAGCCAGAGATGCTTATAGAATTGAACTTTGGCATGTATTGGGCCGTAAACTGAAATATATCGGAGATAATACGCATACTCGCTGCTGGTGGATAGATATAAGTATTGCGCACCATAAATTCCTTTAAAATATCATTCTGAATGGTGCCGCTTAGTTGGGCTAAAGATACGCCTTGCTCCTCGGCAGCTACTATATAAAACGCAAGTATTGGAAGTACCGCCCCATTCATGGTCATACTTACGGATATTTTATCTAAAGGAATCTGATCAAGTAGGATTTTCATATCCAAAATTGAATCGATTGCTACGCCCGCTTTTCCAACGTCGCCTTCTACCCTTTCATGATCCGAATCATACCCTCTATGGGTTGCCAAATCGAATGCTACCGACAATCCCATTTGTCCGGCTTTGAGATTATTTAAGTAAAATGCATTTGAAGCCTCTGCAGTTGAAAAGCCCGCATATTGCCTAATGGTCCAAGGATTAAGTATATACATCGTACTATATGGCCCCCGCAAAAATGGCGGTATTCCAGCAGTAAAATCTAAATGAGTAGCCAATTTAAGGTCTTTGGCTTCAAATTTTCTTTTTATAGAAATACCCTCAGGTGTAAGCCACTCTTGGTCCACTAAATTTGGTGGCGATGATGTTTTATTTACAAAATCATACCAATTAATATTTTTAAGATCATATCTCATTTTTTACATTTAGTGGTTACAAATTAATACTAAAATCAAAATATTAGTACGCCCTTGCAAAAAGCACTCTTTGTATTGATGGTTTTCCTGTTAAAATACATTTTCCATCTTCCAATGGATTGTCTAAAGGAATACACCTTATAGTAGCCTTAGTAAGTTCTTTAATCTTGGTTTCTGTTTCACTTGTTCCATCCCAATGCGCCAAAATAAAACCTGCTTTGCCATCCAAAACGCTGATGAATTCATCCCAAGTATCTACTTTTGTAATGCTATCATCTCTAAATTTTAGTGCCTTTTGGTAAATATTTTCCTGAATATCATCCAACAATTGGGTGATAGTTTGCTCTAACCCTTCTAATTGAACTAGACTTTTTTCTTTTGTATCGCGACGAGCCACTTCTACTACTCCATTTGCCAAATCTCGTGGTCCAATTACAATTCTAACTGGGATTCCTTTTAATTCATATTCTGCAAATTTAAAACCTGGCCGCTTTGAATCATCCATATCCAACATCACTCTAATACCTTTTTCTTCAAGTGCAGTTTTAATTTCTTTCGTTTTTGCTTCAATTGCTGTTCTTTCTTCTACATTTTTTTGCAAAAAAGGAATTAAAACGACATGGAAAGGAGCAATTTTTGGAGGAATTATTAATCCATCATCATCTGAATGTGCCATTATTAGAGCGCCAATCAATCGAGTAGAAACACCCCAAGATGTAGCCCAAACATATTCTTCAACACCTTCTTTAGAGGCAAATTTTACATCAAATGCCTTTGCAAAATTTTGACCCAAGAAATGAGAAGTACCTGATTGTAATGCTTTACCGTCTTGCATCAAAGCCTCAATAGTATAAGTATCTACTGCTCCTGCAAACCGTTCATTTGCAGTTTTCACGCCCTTAATGACAGGCATAGCCATATATTTTTCAGCAAATTCAGCATAAACTTCTAACATTTGCTTTGTTTCATCTATTGCTTCCTGTGGTGTAGCATGTGCAGTATGACCTTCTTGCCATAAAAATTCTGCCGTTCTTAAAAATAACCTAGTTCTCATTTCCCATCGCACCACATTAGCCCATTGGTTTACCAAAATAGGTAAATCGCGATAAGATTGAATCCATGTTTTATAGGTATTCCAAATAATCGTTTCGGAGGTTGGTCGAATAATCAATTCCTCCTCTAATTTTGCCTCTGGGTCTACTATCATCCCGCCTCCATTTGGATCACTTTTTAATCTATAATGGGTAACTACGGCACATTCTGTGGCAAATCCCTCGATATGAGCAGCCTCTTTACTTAAAAAACTTTTAGGAATAAGTAGCGGAAAATAGGCATTTACATGGCCTGTTTGTTTAAATTTTTTGTCCAAAACATCTCTCATATTTTCCCAAAGTGTGAATCCATAGGGTTTAATAACCATACACCCTCTAACAGCGGAATAATCGGCTAATCCTCCTTTTATTACTAAATCATTGTACCATTGCGAATAATCCGCTTCCCTAGATGTTAATTCCTTACTCATTTTTATAGATTGGTATAGTATTTGAACTAAAAGATATAAATTTACGTTTTAAAAAGTACAAAGATAAAAAAAGCTAAATTTGAATACTCATTAATAAAATATAAAGAAATGAAAAAGAAAGGTATTAAAAGAATTTTTATAAGCTTTACCCTCCTAAGTAGCTTATTCGCTGTGGCACAAGCTCAGAATCATGATGACGTATATGATGATCATTTTAAAAAAGAAAAAGTTAAAAAAACGGCTGTTGTTCAACCAGCACCTCCCGAAATAAATAATTACGAAGTTCCTGTTTCTTCAGAACCTAATAGTCAATTAGAAAGTGGCGAGATTTCAACACGTGTAATTCAACCAAACGAAACGACTAATTCGGAATACAGATATAATGATCAAAATGAGCGTAACAGTAATGTTGATGCTACCGAAAGTGATTATAGAATGTCTTATACGGATAGATTGAATAGATTTGAAAATGGAAATCAAGATTCAAGATGGAGTTGGGGAGTTACTAATACATGGGGTAATTCAAATTTCGGATGGAATAACGGATTTAATAATAATTGGGGATGGAATAGCGGATTCAATAATAACTGGGGTTGGGGAAATTCATTTAACGACCCTTGGTTTGGATTTAATTCTGGTTATACTTCTATTTTTATTGTAAATAATAACCCTTGGAACAATTTTGGTTGGAATAATGGATGGAACAATAATTTTGGTTGGGGAAATAGTTGGAATACCCCTTTCTGGGGAAATCCGGTGGTGATAAACAATTATTATGGAAACAACTATAATCCATTCAACAATCCTCATTGCATAAATAATTATTATAACGACTACGGACCACAACGAGATGTAGTGTATGGCCCAAGAGGTGGTGCATATAATAATACCCCACAGAATAATAATTATGGTCAACAACAAAATAATTCAGGTATTACATACGGTAAAGACGTAAAAAATCCTGTAAACAACCAACCACAAGTTGTAACTCCACAAAAACCTACCACAACCAATCCAGCTTTGGATAATTTTTATGGCAATGGAAACAATACGCCTATTGACTATACCAAAACCCCAAAAAACGTGGTGGTTGAACCAACAAATGCACCTATCAATCAAGGTAATAATAACAATCAAAATTATAATAATGGAGTTCAAACACCTCCTGTAAAAACACCAAAAAATAATATAAATCAGCCAATAAAAAATCCAAGTGAGGAAACTATCTCAACACCTAAAGCGCCTGTAAAACCACAATACGAGCAACCAGTTAAAATAGTGAAAGAGCCAAAATATGCCCCACAACAAAATCAACAACCTAAACCACAACAGAATTATCAGCCAAAACCACAACAAAATTACCAACCACAAAACAATGCTCCAAAACCTGCAAATAATAGTAATGGAATAAAAACAAATAAGGTAATTAAATAGTTTTCCAAAAATTCCTTTATCAAAAGCCTTATGAAAAAAGTACTATTGCTTTGTTTTGCATTTGTTAATATTTATTGGCTAAATGCCCAAACTGATATCGATGCATTAAGGTATTCGACTACTCAAAATTGGGGTACTGCGCGAAATATTGGCACAGGAGGGATTTTCGGAACTATAGGAGGCGACATGTCATGTATGAGTTCGAATCCAGCTGGACTTGCTCGATTTACATCAAATGAGTTTACAATTTCTCCTGCTTTCATTTTCGGCAATAACAATGTAGATTATTTTAACAATAAGACTAGTGATAATAAATTCAATGTTGGCCTGGCTGGATTTGGAGCGGTAATTTCGCCTTCAAAATTAGAAGGCAAAGCATCATTTGGAATTGCACTCAATAAGCAAGCTAACTTTAATGAGTCGATTTTTATTTCCGGATATAATAATAGAAACTCCATTTTAGAATCTTATGCAGATAAAATACAAGGTTTTGATGTAAATGCCGCTGAAAGTAATTATCCATTTGATGCCAGCTTAGCATTTTTATCCGAACTAATAACAGTAGACACACCAACAGGCTTAAACTATACTTCTATTGTAAAAAATGGAAATATTGAGCAACAAATGACTATTGAAAGAAAAGGTGGAATAGATGAATTAGCTATTTCAGGAAGTGGACGTATAAATGATAAACTTTATGTAGGTGCTACATTTGGTTTGCCTTTAGTAAATTATACAGAAAATTATTTGTATCGTGAAATTGATATAAACGATAGTACAGCGCTATTTAATAGTTTTACCCAAGAAAATTATTTAAATACAGATGGAATAGGATTTAATTTAAAAATGGGATTTCTAGCGATTCCTCATAAAAATATTCGCTTATCAGTCGCTTTCCATACGCCTACATTGCTTAGATTATCAGATAGCTATATCAATATTTTAAATTCAGATTTCACCACTTTTACATTTGATGCTGAATCGCCAGAGGGTGCTTTTGATTATAAAGTAGTAACGCCATGGAAATTACAAACAGGCGCTTCATTTGTTCATCCCAATTTTGGATTAATTGGAATTGAATATGAATTAAGCAATCCATCGAAAGCTAAATTTAAATTTGATGATAATGACCCTAGTTCCAAAATATTGGAAGCGGATTTAAACCAAAACATAGCTCAAAAATATGATTGGTCACAAACGATTAAAGTAGGCTTAGAATCGAAATGGAAAAACATGCGTTTTCGTGCTGGAATGCAAGCCCAATCTTCTCCTTTTTCAGATGTTTTTAAACCCAAAACTGACAAAAATTTCAACTTCCTATATTCAGGTGGATTGGGCTATAAAGGCAAAAAATTCTCTATTGATGCAGCTTATGCTAGAGGCAAACAAACTTCTACATTTGTTCCATATTCGAGAAACAGCGATACCCCAATTGCAGCAATTGAAAGTATCCAACAAAACATTACTATAAGTGTAGGATACAAATTTTAGAAGATTATTTTGAATGGATTCGAAATTCCAAAGAAAATTATTTTACCAAAATATCCCATTTTTAATATAAAAAAAACGCATTATAAAAATTGCATTTACCTAACAATTAGAATGAAAAAATAAATTAAATCCTAACTTTGCAATTTATTTTGGATTTCTATTTCACATTTAGCAAAGAATGGAATAGGAGAAAAAGACAGTAGCCAAAAAAATATGTTCAGACACAAAGGAAAGAAAAGAACTTTATCGCACAATTTAAGAATTGCATCCTTATTATCATTTGTAGCAGGAGTTGTTAATGTTGCAGGATTTTTGGCAGTTCAAAAATTAACCACAAATGTTACAGGGCATTTTGCTTTTTTTGTAGACGAAGTTTTTAAACAAAATTTTTGGCAAGCGTTACATTATTTTATATTCATTTTATTTTTCTTTTTGGGTTCCTTTTTTTCCAACCTATCTATTGAGCTCATATCAAAAGTAAATGAAAGGCTTATATACAGAATACCTATAATTATAGAAAGTATTATTTTAATTTCAGTGGCCATATTTGGACAAGAATTGATTTCAGAAAGTCCAAATCTATTGGCTTATTCCTTACTTTTCGCTATGGGATTACAAAATTCATTGGTTACCACAATTTCAAACGCCACCGTTCGAACAACACATTTAACAGGACTTTTTACTGACTTAGGAATTGAACTATCTCAACTTTTCTTTTACAAATTGAAGGAACAAAAAGACAAACTTTATTCCTCCATAAAATTACGTTTAACAATCATTCTTTTTTTCTTTTTAGGCGGGCTACTTGGAGGTATCTTTTATTCATCCATTCAACTTTATGTATTAGTAATTGCTGCACTAATACTGCTTATAGGTTTAATATATGATGATATTAAACTAAAAATTAAACGACTTTAATATTAAAAAATAAGACTTCATGTAGGATTTACACACAATATTTCTATATCAAAAATTTTCAATTTCTCAAAATTTTCTAAAATACCTATTTTTCTGAAAAATTATTTTTTTAAAATATCACACCCAAACAGACCCTAAACCAATACAACATAATTATTTTTTTTACATATATCAACATGTTGTTAATATCTAATGTGGAAAACCATAGAAAAACAAACATAAATTTGTTCCACCAAATTACTTTAGTTTTTTACACTTAACTAATTGATTTTTAATATTTAAAATGAAATTACATAAAGAAATAAAAAATTAGAGTTATTAACACAAATTTTAAAACATAAAAGATATGGCAACTATACGGATAATTTTATTCAAAATGGCATTACTACTTTTGCCATTTGCTTCTATTGCTGGAATAGATAAGGCTTCTTTAACGAAGCAAACATGGAAATTTGACTATGCCTTTAAACCTATATCCTCTGAGGTGGTAAATAGAGGTGATGAACTCAACTTTGTATTTCTAAAATTTGAGTTAGGGAATAGTTTCACACTAGCTGCATCTGACAAGGTAGAAATGGGCACCTGGAATGAAGTAAGCGCAGGCAACCTTCCAGGCATTTCATTTGGATTTAAAGGTGTTGATCAATGGAATGTAATTTACTGCGACAACGAAACTTTTGTAATTAGCAATAAATCAGAAAGAGGTCTTTTAGAATATCACTTCATTCCTGCAACTTCACAAAAAGACATTAACCAATTTAGTCAATGCCTTAACACACATATTGAGAAGATGCAAAATATGATTAAGTCATTTACACCAAACAATGATAATACAAAAGCGAATATTCAACCTCGAATAGAGGACCCAAAAATCAAACCTGTCGTAAAGCCTGATATTGATAAAGCACCAATTACAAAAAACAATAGTACTGAACAATTAAAACCAAAAAACCAAACTAGCCTACCTATTGTAGAAGCAAAATTCAATCCGATTCAAAAAGAAAAAATAGAAATACAACCGGAGCCTAACTTTACACTTAACATCAACAACCTTACTCCAGAAGAGGTGGCAAAAATGGGTGTTGTCTATAAAATAAAGTTAATAGAAATGCAAGAACAAGCGAAGGAGCAGGCGAAGGTCGATGCCAATACTAACAATATAAGGTCGTCTATAAAGAAAAATACAATTGTAGAAATTGACAAGAAATCATTAGTAGAAATTTATGTAAGTGGTGGAGGATTGAAAGGAGGTATTAATCCAAAAATTATGGACAGAATAATGATTAATAATAATGGCGTAATTACTAAAGATTACGAATCTAAATTAGGCGGAAAAGTTACTTATTCGAAAAAAGTACCTAAGGATCAAATTATAAAATTAGCAGAATATATAATTGAAAATGGATATTTCGATTTTCAAGAAACATATAGCTGTGGTGGCTGCACTGAAAGTTTAAAATACGGCCCACAACCAATTCCATTAAAAATAATAATTTCTGTGGGCGAACAACGACATACGGTATCTATTCCAGTATATGCACCAGGCATGATTGAAAATGCAAATTACCCAAAAGAACTAGAAAAAATTCTTTCTGCCATTTATGATATTGCGGGGTAGTATTTTGAATTAAAATTACTAATTGAAATGTTTTTAATTATTTTATCATTGTAAAATTTCATTACCTTTAATTAAGATTTTGAAAATAAAGGGCAAAAAAATTTCAATTGATTTATGGGTTTCCGAAATCCAAAACAACAATAAAGTTGTACTTGCTCAAGCCATTACTTTAATAGAAAGCACAAAAGAAAGTGACAAAATAATTGCGGCTGAATTATTAAAAAAATGTGCTGAATTAAAAACCAAACCTTCCATTAGAATTGGCATAACTGGCGTCCCTGGCGTAGGAAAGAGTACTTTTATAAATACATTTGTCCGCAATCTATCCAATAAAGAAAATAAAATTGCGATTCTAAGTATCGACCCAAGTAGTCAAAATTCGAATGGCAGTATTTTGGGAGATAAAACAAGGATGACTGACTTAGTAAACGACCCAAATGTATTTATACGACCAAGTCCATCAGGAATTACATTAGGCGGTATAACAGCCCACACAACTGATACAATTTTATTATTTGAGGCGGCAGGCTATAACTATATTATAGTTGAAACGGTTGGAGTTGGACAGTCGGAAACAGCCGTGCATGGTGTTACTGATTTCTTCCTTCTATTGATGTTGCCTGGCTCGGGAGATGAGTTGCAAGGAATCAAAAGGGGCATTATGGAATTGGCAGATTTAGTATTTATAAATAAGGCCGACGGAGACAATATCCTAAAAGCAAAAATAGCAAAGGCTGAATTTAGCTTAGCACTTCATTTATTTCCTGCAATGCCCTCAGGATGGACTCCACAGGTAATCATAGGTTCGGCAATAGAAAGTATTGGAATTAAAGAAACAATTGATGCAATCGATTCATTTATAAGCATCACAACAACGAATGGCTATTTTGAAAAAAATAGAACCAATCAAAAGATAAATAATTTTAGACAGCAGATTAAGTCAATTTGGTGGCAACAATTTATTGAGAACCAAAACACAAAAAATAAAATATTTGAATTGGAAAACGCCATTAAAGAAGGGAAACTGCAACCTATAAATGCAGTAAATGAAATCATTGAATTTCAAAAAACATATTTCAATAAATAACAAATGCCCTTACGGGCATTCATTCATTGTAGCGGAGAGGGCGGGATTCGAACCCGCGGTAAGCTTTTGACCTACACACGCTTTCCAAGCGTGCTCCTTAAGCCACTCGGACACCTATCCTTAAAATTCAGACTGCAAATGTCGTAAATAAAAAAGGAAAAAACAAATACAAAACGATATTGTAAAAATAGATTCCGAAGTCTGTTCTAGTCTACAATAGAGCCTAAAAATTACTGCATTGATTAGGATTTATCATAAAACAAAAAAAGGGAAACAAAGTCCCTTTTTTCTTATAACTAATATTTTATACTAATCTGCTTTCTCGTCGAGAAATGAATTCTTTTTAAATTCAAACCTATCTCCACTTTCTTCAGCAGCATCATTTTCTTCTAAGTTAAATTTAGAGAAATGTGATTCAGTTGAATAAATTTTATCGTTATTGATTTGCATATTTTGACGCTCATAAGCAGGCACACGCTCCAATTCAAAAATATTATCGCTATTTTTTTGTTTAGATATGTTTACCATTGATTTAATCGCTTTCAAGCGTTCCATGTGCAATCTTTGAAATTCTTCATCAGAAATTTTATCTTCTGCAGGAATATTATGTCCAAATAAATCGAATTGCTTTTTTTCGGCGCTTACTGGAGTGATCACTTCTCGTTCAGCTTTGTTAAAAAGCGTAAAACTTCCATTATTATTAGTGAAAACTGGCTCTTCCTTTTTAATTGTTGTTAATTCAGGTTCAAAAATTTCCACCTTTTTTTCTTCCACTATTGGTGCTTTAATTTCCACTTCTTGATCAAGAAATTGCTTAACTACTTCAACCGGCTTTTTGGTATTATACACGCCTGTTTGAAAACCAGTTGCGATTAAGGTTACATGGATTTCATCGCCAAGCGAATTATCATGACAAATACCCCAAATTAGCTCTGTATCATTGCTTGCTGCTTGTTGTACCAGACCTGTAATTTGACTAACCTCATCCATTGTAACTTCAGAAGAACCTGAGTTGATATAAAGCAAAATGCCTCTTGCTCCATAAATATCATTATCACTCAACAAAGGTGAAGTAAGTGCAGCATCAATAGCTTTCAAAGCTCTATTTTCGCCTGATGCGCTACCTGATCCCATAATGGCTACACCACTATTTTTCATTACCGTTTTTACATCCTCAAAATCCACGTTTACCAAGCCTGGTTTTGTAATAATCTCAGAAATTCCTTTTGCAGCTGTGGCAAGAATATTATCTGCTTGAGAAAATGCATCAGTAAGGCTTAAATTGCCATAAATCTCTTTCAATTTATTGTTACTGATAACAATAATAGCATCTACATTTTCTTTTAATTCCTCAAGTCCATTTGCAGCTTTATCTCTTTTAGACTTACCTTCAAATTCAAATGGAACGGTTACGATTCCCACAGTTAATATTCCCAATTCTCTTGCAATGCGCGCAACCACAGGGGCACCACCAGTACCAGTACCACCACCCATACCAGCAGTAACAAAACACATTTTAGTGTTTTTTGCCAATATTGCTCTAATTTCCTCTTCTGATTCTATAGTAGCCGCTTTGCCTACTTCAGGCACTGCTCCAGCACCTCTGCCGTCAGTTAGACTTGGTCCTAATTGAATTTTCGTTGGTACTGGACTTTTTTCTAAAGCCTGAGCATCCGTATTACAAACCACGAAATTTACCCCAGAAATACCAAGGTTATACATAAAATTTACTGCGTTATTACCGCCACCACCTATTCCTATTACCTTAATAATAGACGCTGATGGATCCTCTTGAAAGTCGAATTGCATATTATAATTGTTTACATGGTAAATTTAACAACTTATTTGGTATCTGAAAAATCTTCACCGAAATCATCTTCAAACCACTTTTTTGCATTTTTTAGTATATCTGGAATAAAAGATCTCTTTGGTTTTGAGGTAGTTATATCTTCTAACTCAGCTTTATTTGGCTCTTTTTTCTCTTCTAATTGCTCATTCCTGTGGATAATTTCTTTGGTTTTGTGTATTACCTCTTGCTTAGGTTGAACATACTCTCCTCTTGCTTTCTTTTTTTCAATGTCCTCAAAACCCCTCATTATCAAACCAATTCCTGTAGCATACATCGGATTGGCAAATTCTTTTATTTTAGAGGAACTCACATGTTCATTTGGAAAGCCAATACGAGCATCCATTCCTGTAACATATTGGGCCAATTGCACCAAATTTTTTAATTGAGAACCACCACCGGTAATAACCAAACCACCTATCAATTTTTTATCATATCCAGTAGATTTTAACTCATAATATACATGCTCCAAAATTTCATTCATTCGAGCCATAATAATATGAGACAAATTTTTAACGGTTATTTCCTTATGAGTTGTACCCCTCAAACCAGGGATAGCTACAATTTCATTTTCCATCGCCTCAAGTGCTAAAGCAGAACCAAATTTTACTTTCAAACGCTCTGCCTGATCACGTAAAATCATACATCCTTGCTTGATATCCTCAGTTATTACATCGCCACCGAAGGGAATTACAGCTGTATGACGAATAATACCATCCTCAAAAATGGCAACATCGGTTGTGCCTCCACCAATATCAACCAAACAAACACCAGCTTCCATTTCTTCAGCAGAGATAACTGCCGCTGCAGAAGCCAATGGCTCCAAAACAATTGTCGGTTCAGGCATACCAGCTCGTGTAAGCGAACGATTAATATTTTGAATATGGCTAATTTGACCAGTTACAATATGAAAATTGCCTTCTAAGCGCATTCCAGCCATTCCAACGGGTTCTTTTATCCCTTGCTCGTTATCAACAATATATTCCTGTGGCAATACATGGATTATTTTGTCTCCAGGAGGAAGAGACAATTTGCTCATATCTTTTATGATTCTGTCAATATCAGACTGGCTAATTTCCAAATCCAAACTATCTCTTGTCAAAATACCTCGATGTTGTAAACTTTTTATATGTTGCCCAGCAATGCCTACGTAGGCATCTGCAAATTTAGTTTCAGATTGCTTTTCACACTCTTCCACTGCTTTTTGGATGGCATGCACCGTTCTGTCGATATTAATTACAACACCTCTTTTTACACCAAAGGATGGGGAATTGCCAATTCCTAAAATTTCAATTTTTCCAAATTGATTTATCTTTGCTGCTATTGCTGCAATTTTTGTCGTTCCGATATCAATTGCATGAATTATTTGGTCCTTCATTTTACTTTATTTTGTACAGATTACTTGTCCTTTATATTTTACGTTTATATTCTTATATTTTTCCCATCCCACGTTTTTCAATCCCTCGCCAATGAATATTTTAAGATTTTTAAATTTTTCAGTCAGTTCGGTTTCATCACCCAATTCAATCGCAAAATCACCTATCCTTGGAATTAAAAGTATTTCTCCATTGTCTTTTACCATCATTTGCCCAAAAAGTGCTGCAAGAAATTGGTCTTCTGCAATATAATTTTGAACCACCAAAACCCTTAACAAGAACTTCCCTTTTATTTTACCCACCGACCCATTTTTTTCTGTCGAAATTCCTGTAACTACAGGTACTTTAACAGTATACAATTTAGAAGTTGGAAACTTTTCTCCTTCTTTATCTATATAGAAATTGAGCCCATCACGGGTAATCACTCGCAAAATAGGGCGTCTTTGTGTAATAGACACATTTAGTTTTCCACTATTGTCGATAAATGCCTGTGCCTCCTTGACTTGAGGATTAATTTTCAGGAAATTTTCTAAATTTTCCAAATATCGAGTATCAATTTTTTGATTTATTGGAAACTTTCTTTTGATAGTATTTAAAATAGTTTGTTCATCTATTAAATAATTTCCATCTAGATGATTTATTTTAATGTTTGCATCCGATTTAAAAGTTTGTTCTCTCTTTATTTTTGCAATCAACAATAAAACTGCAAAACCGACCATTAGCGTCAAGAATCCTATTTTAAGCAATATGTTTTTGTGTTTGTTGTTCATATTTATGCTTTAAATAAGTCAATAATTGGTTGAATCATCGTATCTATATCGCCTGCTCCAATAGTTACAAATACCTCGGTATTCAAATTTTCCAAAAGTGGCAATAATTGACTTTTGGTAATTAGGTATTTATCTGCACCAACTATACAGTCAAAAATAAGTTGACTAGTTACGCCTTCCATCGGCAATTCGCGGGCTGGGTAAATATCCAATAAAATAACTTGATCTATTTTCGAAAGGCTCTCGCCAAATTCCTTATACAAATCATTAGTACGTGAAAATAAATGTGGCTGAAAACATGCTGTTATTTTTTTGTTGGGATATAGTTCTTTTACCGCACTTAAAGTGGCATCTATTTCACGTGGATGGTGGGCATAATCATCAATATATACTTTGTTGTCCCTTTTTATATGCACTTCAAATCTACGTTTAACACCTTTAAAAGATTCAATCGCTGTTCTAATTTTTTCCTCTTTAATACCTGCAAAAAATGCAATAGACAAAGCCCCTACTGCGTTTTCAATATTATGCCTTCCTCCATAATTAGAAACCAAATTAGTCCATAATCCATTTGGTGTTTTTACATCAAAAATATAAGCTCCGTTTTCTATTCTAATATTGTGACCATAAAAATCTGCCTTCTCATCATCCAAACTATAATAAAATACCGATTGATTAGTATGAACAACTGATTTATCCACTCGGCTATTTAAAATTAATTTCCCTTTTGGTCTTAAATTATGGGTAAATAGTTTAAATGAAGCTAAAATATTTTCAAATGACCCATAAATATCCAAATGATCTGTATCAATGGAAGTAAGCAATAATATATTAGGATTTAATTGTAAGAACGACCTGTCGAATTCATCTGCCTCGGCAATTGCGTATTTATTCCCTTGCAGGAAATTGGAATGATAGTTTACAGCAATTCCACCCAAAAAAGCAGCTACATCCTCGCCAGAATTTTTAAAAATATGCGCAGTAATGGAGGAGGTTGAAGTCTTTCCGTGTGAGCCTCCTATTGAAATATTAAACATTGAATTAGCAATTAAGCCCAATACTTCTGCTCTTTTATACAATCGAAAACCTTTATCCTTATATTCATTTAATTGCAAATGATTTTTTGGAATTGCAGGAGTAAACACCAATAAATCTGGATTAATCATCATTGTATCCAAACTATCTTCAAATGTAATGGAAATACCTTCAGCGATGAGTCTTTCGGTTAATTCAGTCGGTGTTTTATCATAGCCAGCTACTTCTTTACCTATGTTTTTGAAAAAACGCGCCAAGGCACTCATGCCGATGCCGCCGATACCCAAAAAATAAACTTTATGTATTTTATTTAATTCCATCTTATTTTATCAAGCTTATTATTCCATTTACTATATCTTCACTAGCAGTGGGCTTAGCCAATTTGGATATTTGTGCACTCAAATTAACCATCGATGTTTCGTTTTTCAATAAATCAAATGCTATCGGCAATAATTTTTCCTTTGCTTCACCATCTTTAACTAAAATCGCTGCATTTTTATCCACCAAAGCCATGGCATTTTTGGTTTGATGATCTTCTGATACATTTGGAGATGGAACAAAAATAACGGGTTTGCCAATAATGCAAAGTTCAGAAATAGACAATGCCCCAGCTCTAGAGATAATAATATCAGCCGCAGCGTAAGCCATATCCATACGCATCAGAAATTCTGTTGTAATTATTCCATTGTCTGTTTTGTCTCCTACTCGATTTTGAATGGCATCAAAATACAATTTACCTGTTTGCCAAATCAATTGATAATTTTGCTCTTCAATCTGTTTTAAAAAAGGTTCAACACTTTGATTTAAAGTACGGGCGCCCAAACTACCTCCAATTATCAAAATGGTTTTTTTATTTGAGTTTAACTTAAAAAAACGCGAAGCACTTTCTTTACTTGGCAAAATGCCAGCAATATCTTTCCTTATTGGATTGCCAAAAAATTGTATTTTTTCTTTATCAAAAAAAACATCTAAACCATCGTAGGCAACAAATATTCTTTTTGCCCATCTAGATAAAATCTTATTGGTAATGCCTGGGTATGAATTTTGTTCCTGTATTACAATTGGAACGCCACAAATAGCCGCCACAAATAACATTGGTCCACTCGCATATCCACCTACTCCAACTGCTAATTTAGGCTTAAAATTTCGTATAATACGAAAAGCCTGAAAAATGCTTTTTATAATTTTAAATGGCAATATCAGGTTTTTAGTAGAAAAACTTCGCTGAAAACCAGCCACTTCCAACCCTTCGATTTTATATCCAAGAGCTGGTACTTTTTCCATTTCCATCCGACCCTTAGCACCTACAAATAACAATTCAAGATTGGACCCTAAACGCTTTTCCAATCCCTGAGCTATAGCCACGGCGGGGAATATATGTCCTCCCGTGCCACCACCTGCTATAATAATATGTGTTTTTATAGTACTCACACTGGTAATTCTTGGTTTAAATTATTTTTTCTTCTTTTAGGTAAATCATCTGAATCAATATCTACATTTCTTACTTTAACATTTTTTCCTTCTTCAATATCTCGGCTAACACTTAAGATTATTCCGAGTGCAAAACCATTGAACCAAATAGAAGACCCGCCCATACTTACAAAAGGCAATGTTAATCCTGTAACGGGCAATAGATTTACACTTACACCCATATTAATAAAAGCCTGAATAACAAGGCTCATGCCCAATCCTACAGCCATTAGAGCACCAAAAGCTCTGGGGCTATCTTTAACTAATTTAATTATTCGATATAGTAGCCACAGGTAAACAAAAATTATAAAAGCACCACCAAGTAATCCATATTCCTCAATAATAGTAGCATATATATAATCTGAATAAGGATGTGGGAGATAATTGCATTGCTCACTTTTTCCAGGAGCGAATCGGATAACTCCTCCCTTGGCAACAGCGATATTTGCTTGTTGTACCTGATAAGATAATTCTTTAGTGTCACCGCTTACATATTGCTCTATTCTATTTTTCCATGTATAAATTCTTCCCTTTTCAGGTGATAAATATCCAACAAGAATTACCACGCCTAATAGCACAGCACCTGCAAATATTGTTGCGCCGATGTATTTCATATTTACCCTACCAATAAACATAATAATTAAATTGGTCATAAATAAAATAGCGGCACTAGAAAGGTTTTCAGGTAAAATAAGTCCTACAATCATTATTATAGGTATCATTACTGGTAAGAAACCTTCTTTGAAACTTTTAATCACACCTTGTTTCTTTGAAAGCATTCTTGACGTGTACATTATAAGTGCCATTTTAGCAAAATCGGAAGTTTGAAAGGTCAAGTTTAGAATTGGCAGAGTAACCCATCGTTTTGCATCATTAAGTTCGACACCAAAAAACAGTGTGTATAATAATAATGGAACCGATAAAATCATAAACAATTGAGCCACTCTCGAAAAATACCGATGATCGACTAAATGTGTAAAAAAAGTAATAGAAATGCCAAACAATAAAACGCTTAATTGCTTCAATAAATAAAATTCATTATTCCCGCCTCTATATTTATAGGCAAGCGAACGTGTAGAACTATATACAACCATAAGTGATACAACAGCCAGAATTAGAATGATTGTCCAAATCTGCTTATCGCCCTTAATGTTTTTTATTATTTTTGTTAGCATTTTTTTTAATTTATAGTGCCATTACAGCCCTTTTAAATTGACGACCACGGTCTTCGTAATTTTCAAATAAATCGAAACTAGCACATGCTGGTGACAATAATACTAATTCGCCTTTTTCAGCCAAATTATATGCCATTGCTACTGCCTCTTCTGCATTATCTGTATCTAAAATATAGCCTACATCCTCCGAAAAAGCATGGTGTATTTTTTCGTTATCCTTGCCTAAACAAACGATTGCCTTTACTTTATTTTTAACCAACTCTTTCAATTGGGTATAATCATTGCCTTTGTCTACACCACCAGCAATCCAAATAATTGGCTTAGAGATTGATTCTAGAGCAAACCAGGTTGAATTCACATTCGTTGCCTTTGAATCATTCATAAAGTCGATGCCTCTAATGGTAGAAACAAATTCCATACGATGTTCCAAGCTTTTAAAGTCTTGCAAACTCTCTCTAATAATTTCTTTTCTTACGCCTAATAACTTTGCAGCCATTCCTGCTGCCATTGAGTTGTAGGTGTTGTGCATGCCGGTTAAGGCTAATTCGTGTACTTGCATTTCAAATTGATTATGGTTGTGATTAAAAATTAAATTTTGGGCTTCTTTCCAAGCTGCGTTTTCTTGAAAAACTTGGTTGGAAGAAATAGGGAATATTTGTGCTTTCAGATTCATCTTAGGCAACCATTGTTGGCTAATTTCATCATCGGCGCAATAAATAAATGAATCTGAAGCTGTTTGCTTTTGAGCGATTCTAAATTTGGATTTGATATAATTTTCTATTTTATAATCATATCTATCCATATGATCTTCAGTGATATTACAAAGAATGCTTATGTTGGGACAAAAATCGAAGCAACCGTCTAATTGAAAACTACTGATTTCCAAAACAAATAAATCAAATGTATTATTAGCGACCTGCCTTGCAAAACTAGTTCCTATGTTACCGCCTAAACCTACATTAAGACCTGCTTTTTTGCAAATATGATAAAGTAAGGAAGTGGTCGTAGTTTTACCATTTGATCCAGTAATAGCAACAATTTTTGCATTGGTATATCTCGATGCATATTCTATTTCAGAAATGATAGGAATACCTTTCTCCTTTGCAGCTACCACTAATGGTGCTTTATCTGGAATACCGGGGCTTTTAATAATTAAATCGGCACTTAATATTTTTTCTTCTGAATGAACACCTTCTTCAAAATCAATATTTAGCGACTGTAATTCATTTTTATAGTTTGTTTTAATAGGAGATTTGTCGGACACAAATACAGTTGCCCCTTGTTTGATGGCAAGTATAGCAGCTCCTAACCCACTTTCGCCAGCACCTAATATTACTATGTTATTTTTAATGTTCAATTTTTTTTGTTAAAAGTTTAATGCTTAATGTTTAATGATTAATGTTTAATGATTTTTGAGCAGTCTTTACAATGGAGGTTAATAACCTAATTAACTCTTCACATTCATTTTTTAGTGATTCAAAATTGTATTCTATTAATTTCGAATATTCCAATAATTTTAGCCAATACAAACTTTCTCTTGCCTCTTTAGAAGCTATGCTCATTTTTGCAGTAAAATCTTTTTTTGATATACCAGCGTCAGCTTCTTCTATATTTGCTCCAATACTTGTTGCACTTCTTAATAGTTGTTTTGATAAGACAAATTCATTCTTTAGAATCATAAACTTGTATAATTCTATCGCAGATAAAGCAAATTGAAAACTCTTATTTTTAACTATATTCTCTTTCATTATTTAACATTCAACATTTACAATTCAACATTTTAATTATCTTATTTTGAGGGTTATGATGGTTAGTACCGCCAATAAAATCCCTACGATCCAAAAGCGGATTACGATTTTTGATTCATGAAAACCTGACTTTTGGTAATGATGGTGAAGTGGCGACATTTTAAAAATTCTTCTGCCTTCTCCATATTTTCGTTTGGTGTATTTGAAATATGCGACTTGGAGAACTACTGAAAGATTTTCGACAACAAAAATTCCGCATAAGATTGGAATCAATAATTCCTTTCTAATCATTATGGCCAATGTGGCAATAAGTCCACCCAACATAAGGCTTCCAGTATCGCCCATAAATACTTGAGCAGGAAATGCATTGTACCACAAAAAACCAAAACAAGCGCCTACAATAGCCGCAGACACAATCACCAATTCACCCGAATTGGGGATATAAAGAATATTTAAATAATCGGAGAAATTTACGTTACCCGAAACATACGCAAAAACACCTAATGTAAGTACAATAATAGCAGATACCCCAGTAGCCAAACCATCAATTCCATCAGTTAAATTGGCTGCATTGGAGACCGCAGTGATGATAAAAATCACAATTGGAATAAAAATTACCCAAGCCCATTTTTCATAACCAGGACCCAAAAACTCAAGTGGCACTGAATAATCAAGTGCATTATTTTTTAGAAAAGGAACATTTGTTTCAACTGATCTTGTATCGTGCGAATAATAAAATCCATCCTGCTCTACTCCTCCCTTTTCATAAAAAACACCCATTGCAGGTTCTTTATCAATCGGCTCCCCAACTGGTTTTCCATTTTCTAATTTGTACGTATAAATATTATTGTAATCACGCACCTTTACATTAGAATTAAAAAATAAAGTGGCGCCAACAACTAAACCCAATCCTATTTGAGCTAGTATTTTAAATTTACCTGAAAGCCCTTCTTTATCTTTTTTAAATACTTTAATATAATCATCTAAAAAACCAATTAATCCCATCCAAACGGTTGAAAAAATGGCCAATAACACATACACATTATCAAGTCGTGCAAACAAAAATACAGGTACAAGTATGGACAGAATGATAATAATTCCACCCATAGTAGGCGTACCTTTTTTCTGTACTTGCCCTTCTAAACCTAGGTCTCTAACCACTTCGCCTATTTGCGCTTTAGTTAATTTCTTTATAATAGATTTGCCTACTATTAGAGAAAGTAATAGCGAAAGGATAATAGCCATCGCAGCCCTAAAAGTGATGAACTGAAACAATCCTGCACCTGTCAGGTTGTAGTGTTCTTCCAAGAATTTAAATATATGATATAACATTAGCGACCCATTTCTTTAAAAGTGATTGATAATTGTTCTTTATCATCAAAAGGATATTTCACCCCATTGATTTCTTGATATTTCTCGTGTCCTTTTCCAGCCAAAAGTATAATATCGTTGGCCTGTGCCATATTTGTGGCTATTCGAATGGCTTCAAGTCTATCTTCTACCACCATTACCTTTCGGGCATGCTCAGGAGAAACACCATTGCGCATCTGTGCTAAAATATCTTTTGGGTCTTCGTTTCTAGGATTGTCTGATGTAAGAATTACTTTAGAACTTAATTCGGAGGCAATAAGCGCCATTAAAGGCCGTTTTTCTTTGTCTCTATTTCCTCCACATCCTACTACAGTAATCAGCGATTCGCTCCCATTTCTGATTTCGTTTATTGTACTAATTACATTTTTAAGTGCGTCTGGCGTATGTGCATAATCAACAATACCAACTAGTTTATCTACCTCAGAAATAAAATATTCAAACCTTCCCTCAGCCCCTTTTAATAAACTTAATTTACTTAAAACGTTCATTTTTTCTTCTCCCAAAAGCATAGCCACACCGTAGGCTGCAAGAAAATTATATGCATTGAATTTACCGACCATTAAACAGTGAACTTCGGTATTTGCGATATCTAAAATCATCCCATCGAATGAATTTTCAACCACCCTTAAATAAAAATCAGACAATGAACGCAATCCAAAACTGAATACATTTGCCTTGGTGTTTTGAACCATTACTGCGCCTCTTTTATCATCAGTATTTATTAGTGCAAATGCATTGGAAGGTAGGTTGTCGAAAAATTTCTTTTTCGCATTTATATAATCCAAAAACGTTTTATGGTAATCTAAATGATCGTGAGAAATATTGGTAAAAACTGCTCCTTCAAATGCCAATCCTGCAATTCTATCTTGGTCTATGGAATGAGAGCTCACTTCCATAAAGGCATGTGTGCAGCCAGATTCCACCATTTCGGCCAATAACTTATTCAGCGAAACTGGGTCGGGCGTGGTATGCGTAGATTCATAAACCTTGTCATTGATTAGATTCTGAATAGTAGAAAGCAAACCTACCTTATAACCCAATTTTTTAAATAAATCGTATAATATCGTAGTTGTGGTGGTTTTACCATTTGTACCAGTAATGCCCACCAATTTTAACTGCTTAGATGGATTATCATAAAAATTTGACGCCAAAATACCTAATGCTTTTCGGGCATTTGAAACCTGTAAAAAACAAACTTCACTAGAAGAATTAGGGTTAAATTCTTCGCACAAAATGACTTTTACACCCTTTTCGATTACTTGGTCGATATAATTATGACCGTCGGTATTGGTGCCTCGAATTGCAACAAAAATAGTATTTGAATCAACCAATCTAGAATCGGTAGTAATACCACCAATTTGAATATCAGTAGAGCCAGTTACTGCCTCTAATGCTACGCCATATAATATGTCTTTTAAGTTCCTCATTAGCTTAAAATCAGATTTATTTTTGAACCTTTTACGAGTTTTGTATTTGGTAAAATGGATTGGGATTTGACTTTTCCATAACCAGTGAATGAAACCTTTAAACCCATATTTTCTAATAAAAACAAGGCATCATCAATGCACAATCCCATTACATCTGGAACAAATCCTTCTTTATTATTTATTTTAGCAATTGTACCTACCTTATTTACCCACCGAGCAGTTACATAATCAACTTCTTCCATTTCTGGATTCTTTATTCCGAATATTTTGCTTAAGGAAATAATTTCTTGTAAATCTCCTTTTACCAAAGCAGGCATTAGTCCAAATGTGTCTTTACTTGTAAAATGGTTGACTTTTTTGTGCATGGTAGGGTCGGCAGACATGATTCTATCTGCTATCTCTTTGAAAACTGGTGCTGCCACATCACCACCATGTGTCAAAATACCACTTGGGCCAACAATTACTACAATACAGGAATACTTTGGAGCTTCAGCAGGGAAAAAACCTACAAATGAGGCTTGATTTTTACCTGTATATCCACGGCCTGGCTCATTTATTTCGGCAGTACCTGTTTTTCCACCAATAGAATAATAGGGTGATTTTATTTTCCTTGCAGTACCTGTATCCACTACTGCCATCAACATTTTCACAGCCTCACCAATTGCATAATCAGATGCAATTTTTTCTATTGCTACTTGTGGTTTATTTTCCATAACCACTTTACCATTGTCCATTACTCTTTGAACCAAGTATGGTTTCATTTTCTTTCCACCATTAGCAACAGCATTGTAAAAAGAAAGCAATTGAAGTGGTGTCAATTTAAGCTCATAACCATGTGCCTTCCAAGGAACTGAGGTACAACTCCATTGGCTTGGCTTAGACATAGTTGGAAAAGGCTCTCCTTTTAACTCAATCTGTGTAGGTTCTGTAAGGCCAAATTGCTTGAATTTTTTATAAAAACCTTCTTTATTATTGCCATAATGTTTTTTACACAAACGGGCCACTGCCACATTACTTGATTTAGCAAATGCATTAGTTATTGTCCTAAAAAGTGGAAACACATTTCCATCATCCTTGATTGTATGTCCACAAATATTTGCACGGCCAAAACTAATATTAACACTATCCGTCAATTTAATAAATCCATCGTCGAGTAATGCCAAATAAGATGCTAGCTTAAAAGTAGAACCAGGTTCGGTGGATGAAGCAACTGCATAATTGAAATTCTCGGCAAACGTTCCATTTTTCGATTTTCCTAAATTTGAAATGGCTTTGATTGCACCAGTATTAACCTCCATTACTACGCAAGTGCCATATTCAGCATCATTTAATTTCATGGCCTTTTCAAGTGCATTCTGTGTAGCATCTTGAAGATTTACATCTATTGTGGTAATTACATCCTTGCCTTCAATCGGCTCAATTGCATTTTCATGTGAAATAGGCACAAAAATACCACCAGCTATTCGGCGCATCAATTTCTGTCCTTCACGACCAGCCAAATAATTATTGTATTGAGATTCAATTCCAATGCTTTGTGCATTTTCCCTTACATAACCAATCGTTCTTTCAGCCAAAGTGCCGTACGGGTTTTTTCGAGTTGGCACCATTTCAACCAAAAGACCTCCTTTGTACTTGCCTAGTCGGAATAATGGCCATTTTTTAATTTCTTGTACAGCAGCATAATCTACTTTATTTTGCAAAATAAAATACCTGCGTTTTCTGTCTCTTGCCCTTACAAATAGTCTTTTATATTCCTCTTTGCTGCGGTCCTTAAATTCCTGAGCACACATTAATGCCAAAGAATCTAAATCATGATTGAACATATCGTCCGTCATTGCATCGGAGGCAAAATCAACCCTTAGGTTAAAAAGCGGTAAAGATGTTGCTAACAAACGATCGTCGGAAGAATAGATATTTCCTCTTTCAGGCTCCAATTTTTGCAATTTGGTTGTTGTCGAATCTGCAAGAGATCTCCAATAACCATTATCGACCGTTTGTGTGTGGTAGGCTTTTCCAACTATGGCCAAACCAAATACAAACATAGCTGCAAAGCAGAAATATATTCGCCATAATATGTTAGACTTAATACTCACCTTTCTTCGTTATTATTGTTTGTGGTGGAACCACCAATTCGTTTATGCCACGTGGAGTAAGTAATTTTGCTATTTCGGACTGCTTACTTCGAAACATTAAATCCGATTTTATAGTCATATATTCCCAGCGGGCTTCTTTTACTTCTTGTTTTCGAGTTGAAATACTTCTATTTAATCGTTCACCCATTAGGTTATGACCAATTTGAAAAATGCCAATGAAAAGTATAAATAGAAAAAAGAGGGTATTATTAATTACTTTCTGGTAGTTGACTAAATCAGCCACTCCCAAAAGCATTAAAACACCTTCTATCGCTCTTTTTATGAGTGATTTTTGTTCTTGATTTATATTTTCTTGCGTTTCCATTTCTGATTATATTTTTTCCGCAACTCTTAATTTTGCACTTCTTGCTCTAGGGTTTTCCTTTATTTCTTCCGCACTGGCTTCCTCATATTTTTTTATTACTGGCTTGAATATCAACTTACTATGTCCGAAAAAATCCTTTTCTGGCTCACCCTCAAAATTGGCTGCCTTTACATAGTTTTTCACCAACCTATCCTCTAGCGAATGATAGGAAAGCACTACAATGCGACCGCCTGGTTTTAATATTTCACCGGCTTGAATCAAAAATTCTTTGATTACGCCCAATTCATCATTTACTTCTATTCGTATAGCTTGAAAAACCTGTGCTAGATACCTAACCTCTTTACCTCTTGCTAATTCTTTGGCAACTGAAAGCAAATCTTCTGTAGTACGAAAAGGATGCTCGGTGCGAATGGCCTCAATTTTTCTAGCCAACATTTTGGAATTTATTACCTCGCCATATTTGCTAAAAATATCTACCAGTTTTTCGAAAGAATAGGTATTTAAAACATCGCTTGCCGTAAGGGCTGATGTTTGATCCATTCGCATGTCCAAATCCCCATCAAAACGAGTAGAGAAACCCCTTTCGGCTGTATCAATTTGGTGAGACGAAACGCCAAAATCAGCCAATATCCCATCAACTTCCGTTATATTATGCAGCTTTAAAAACCTTTTAAGGTGTCTGAAATTGGCTTTAACGAAAGTAAATCTATCATCCTTTGGTGCATTTTTTTGGGCATCTGAATCTTGGTCAAATCCAAATAATCGACCCTTTGGACTCAATAATTCCAATATTTTTTTGGAATGTCCGCCTCCACCAAATGTTATATCTACATACACTCCATCGGGTATCTGTACTAATGCATTTGTAGTCTCTTTTAACATAACAGGTTGGTGATACATCGGCTTAGTTTTTCTTTAGTTTATCCAATGCTGCTGTCATCACCCTATCGGCCATATCCGAGAAATCTTCGGGCTCTTTATTAATCATTTCATTATACTTAATAGCCGACCAAATGTCAATGGAATTGGCATAAGCATGAATGACGATATCGTCTTTTAATTCAGCAAAATCTTGTAATGACTTTCCAATTAATAAACGATCATTCGAATCTAATTCTACTTGAGTGGCTGCTCTGTAAAAATATCTTTGAAATTCTCTATCTTCTTTTCGGAATGGACTAAGGCTATTTACTACCTCGCTTACGTTTTTCCATTCTTCAATTGGAAATAAGGAAATACAACCCTCAAAACCTCTATTCAAAACAAATTCACGACGGGAACTTTCCGCTATTTGGCGCAACAAGGCTGAAGGTAAACGTACCCTGCCTTTGGTGTCCATTTTAACTTCATATGTTCCTATAAAATTACCCATCTATGATTTGAATCTACTTATCGCTATTAAGAGCGTAAAGTTAAATCAAAATCTCCACAATTTCCCACTAGTTGTAACAAATTACCACTTTGTGTTTTTATTTTGACAGAAAAAATGCACAATAATGCACAATTAATTGTTATTATCGTGTTGAAAAGACGATTAATAACTTGATTATCAGCTATTTGAAGTAATCAACAATTTTTTATTTTGTTGATAAAAGAAGTGGGAGAAAGTGGCGATTTTGGGGCAAAAAAGTGGCAAAAATGGGAATTAAATCAAATTCAATTTACCATTAAGCCATTTAAAGTCATTTATTAGCCAAAAAAACTATTTGATGAAAATAAAGATTTCATTTCCTAACAAGAATGGAAGCGTAGTCGAAAAGGTCAATTTAACCTTTTTTGGTATGGATGTGGAGATCAAATAAAGTTTTCCATTTATGGTCAAATTGGGATTTGGAACTGGCAGCGATCCAGAATAATTTACAGTAAAAATTACATTATTTCCTGTTTTGGAATAGGTTCCCGTAAAGTCGTAAAAGATAGGAAATTGCCCAGGCACATTTAACTTAAATTGAATAGAAATGGTATTATTGGCATTCAATTGCACCGTTCCACCATCATAGGTTAGGGATTGTGAAGTGGTAACAATTTTTGATTGTTTATAAGTCCCTACCGCTTTTGCATTTGAAACTCCATTATTTGGCAGGATATTTTCGATAGGATTACATGCTTGTAAAGAAAATATAACAAGAAACAAAAACGATATTTTACTAATAAAGAGCGTATTTTTCATGGTATAGGATTTAATTTATGTTTAAAGTTACATAATTTTTAAAAAGAAAAGAAAAAAAATCCAAATTACACCAATAAAAACAAAAAAAAGGCAACCTTTTCAGATTGCCTTTTATTGGTTATTCTAATTAATTAATTTCGCTCTTGAATAAGCTTTTCCTCTGGATATTTAATAGTATAAATCAACCTCAATTTTTTCGATTCGCCAGGTTGCAATTTTATTTTCCACAACACTTTCCCGTATTCTTTTATTATTTGTGCCTCTTTGGCCTCATCAAGTGTTACCTCAATTTCGCTATTTTTAGAAATTGGATATTGGTCTAATATTTCAATTTCTATTGCATAGTTTTTATTGTTTTTTACAATAGTTTCAAATGCCTTGGTTTCTTTCTTTTTGCTACCTAAAATCTTTGTAGAACAAAACTCACTTAGTTTAATTCTTTTAATAGCGATTTTATCGTCAATTCCAAGTGAAATCAACAATGTATCTGCGCTCACATTTGGATTCAGGTAAGATTTTCCAATATACATATCATCAAAAAAGATAGTTGCTTCACCTGCCAACAAATTATATTTTCCCCAATCGGTTATACGAGCCAATAGAAAAGCACCACAATCTAATTTTGGCACACTATGATAATTATAAATTGCTGGTAGAGTAATTTCTTGCACACCAATTATATGCTCTTTTCCATCACTTTCTATGTCTTGTAATGTTTCTATATCGTATTCCACCATCATATCTCCTTCGGAAATTTTCACATTATTATCATCCACTTGAATGCCATTTTTAAAATCCTCTGATGGAATATAAGAAGACTCGCCAGAAGAAGTATAAGCCATATTTTGCAATACTTCTACTTTTTTATCCATAGCCATTGGTTTTTCGGCATCCAAATAACCCATATTGTCTTTTCTTCTTTCCATTTGTTCTTTATAATAATCAGGCTGCATAAAATCGACAAATATTGGATATAAAATTGGACGGTTATGATTTTTATTAGGATTGGCAGTGGATAGTTTTAATTTAATATCTTTCCAATCAAAACCTGTAGTTTGTACTATCTTAGCTCTACATGAAAGCAATAATGGCTTGGTTGTATTTTCACACCTTATTTCGTAAGTAGGCACCCAATAAGCAGCAGTGGTAATATAAGATACTTTAAATTGAGCCGTTTCCGCTTCTTTTGCATTTATTTTAAGTACTACTTCCCTTATTGCTTTTGAAGTGCCAACCGAACTTCCTTGATAAATTTGAGTTTGCAAAACAGAAATTTCTTGATTTATTTCTGAATATTCTAAATAATTTTCGAAAATTAATTTTTTCAATTCTAGTTGTTTTGACAAATTTAATTCTACCAACTGTTTCAACATTTCAGGCAATAAACTTTCCTCTGCAGTACCCAATTTATTGTTATTATTCAAAATAGATAATCCCGTTTCATACACTTCTATTTTTTTGAGCAAAAAACCCATTTTGTTTTGCAATAATTTAATGGAATCCTGCCATATTATTACTTTCGTAGGGTTGGCATCTTTATTGGGTTCCGTTAAATAATTGATGCGGGTTGATACCGACAAAATTTTAACATTCCCTCCTTTTGAACCTACTTGAATAGAATTTTCATCGATAGCATAAGTAATATTTGAAATAATTATTTCAGAATTTCCGGCTGGAATTTTTGATGACCCTACCCTAGTTTCTTTGGCATAATTTCGATAAACAGTTACATCCATAACTTTGGATTCTTTTATCGTAATTGGAGAAGCATTTATTTGTAGTAAAACACAAATAAATAGTGCGATTGATAAACTCGTTTTTTTCATGATTTATTTTATTTAATTTTTATTACATCAGTTCCTTCAAATTCAATTTTTGAATTATATACAGACACCAAATCTGCTAATTCATATACATTGCGATAACCGTAACCATATAAATTGATAAAAGTGGGAATATTAAGCGCAAGGGTCAGTTGTTTCTCCTTTTTTACCATTGGAACATACATTTTGGTGGCAAATCTTATTTCGTCATTTTCAAAATTATTATTGCAATAAATCAAAATTCGCTTTTCAGTTGATTGTATTAATCGATCTAAATTGGTTTGTGTAAAATCGGTAAAATCGAGGTGAACTGCACCTTTTACATGTTTTCGATTATACATTTCGGTAGAACGTGTATCTAAAATAATGGTATTTGAATCTTGCGCATACTTCAGAAAATCATCTAAATTCAATAAACGATCTTTTCGATACTCATTTACCTCTTTTGTTAATTGTTCGAAAGCATCGAAATCTACTTTAGAAGCTGGCAACTTAGGGTCAATTTGGGCCGATACGCTTATAATCGATAAAGCGAATAACCAGTGAACTACATTTAATTTTTTCATGTTTTAATTTTTTGTTTACCCAAAAGTATATTGAAAGTGAGCTCATAAAAAGTTACACTTGGTGAATGCCTCATTTGACTTGGTGAAAATGAAGACAAAACCTTTTTATATACTTAACTTTGCAGTAACAAAATTGAATATGAGATTTATAATCACCTTAATTCTATTTCAGCTTTTAACAGTTATTGTTGCGCAGACTGCTCCACCAAAGGAAAATGCCATTGTAAAAGAAAGCGTGCAATTAGACAATGCATACAAAACGAATGACGAATATGCTATTGCAAAATCGTATGAACAATTGGGAAATGAATATTTGAAAAACGGCAATTATTTAAAAGCAGAAGAATTTTATGCTAAAGCCAAATTGATTTATGAGAAACTAAAAAAGAAACAAGACAAAAGTAGGGTTAGTCGATTGCTCGCAAAATCGCAAGAAGCACAAAATAAAATCAGTCAAGCCATCCAAAACTATGAAGATGCGGGAAGCGATGACTTTGGAATTGCTGAGACTCCTTCTTCAAATTCTAATGAATCAAATATAGAAGATATAGAAAAACCAACAACAGACAAAAAAGATATAAATGGAAAACTCAAACAAGAAACAGCATTTGGATATTTTAATCAAATTAATTTAAATGATGTAAACCGCTTAAAAAACAATTCTAACCTAGATAAAAATGTTGATCTTCTAGAAAACAATATAAAACTATTGGAAGATGAAAAAGCAAAAAATCCATCTATTCAAACAGAACTTGGAGAAACATACCAACAGTTGGGCAATATTCAGATGCAACAAAACAATATTCCACAAGCAATAGAAAGTTATAATAATGCATACAACACCTCAATAACTGCCTCTGGCGCTTCTTCAATTGGCAACCAACTTACAAATGTTTATATTTCTACAGGACAATTTGATGAAGCCATAAAAGTTCAGAAAAAAATATTAGAGCGAAAAGACATTCAGCAAAATACCGACTTAAAAATTAAACAAATTCAAAATTTAGCTGATGTTTATTTAAAAAATGATGACGACGAAAAAGCACTTCTATTACTACAAGAAAGCTATGACATTGCAATAAAAAACCACAAAACAAAAGCCTCCAAAGATTGTATTGAAGCCATGGCTATTATTTACCAAAAAAGAGGAAATACACAGAAAATAATTAGTTTGTACAAACAATATTTGTCGAATCTGGAAGATTTAATTAAGAATGATGTTGAAATTGTCGACACCAAATTAATTGCAATTACGGAAGAAAAAATAGCACAATTGGAAGCTGAAAAAAAATTAAAAGACCAGTTGATTCGAAAAAAGAACACCTTTAACTATGTCCTTATTTTTGCCTCCACTATTTTATTAGGACTCCTTTTATTCATTATAAAAACCCTGAATTCGATAAAAATAAAAAACAAAAAAATAGAATTACAGTCGTTGCGCCGCGAGATGAATCCGCATTTTGTATTTAATAGTTTAAACAGCATAAACAACTATATCGCGCAAAATGACGAGCTAGCAGCTAATAAATATTTGAGTGCCTATTCAAATTTGATGCGCAGTACAATGGAAAATTCTAATAAGGATTTTATTTCATTAAGCACCGAATTAGAGTTGCTTAAGCGATATCTGGATTTGGAACAACTTCGATTTTCTGATAAATTTAGCTATACCATAAGCGTTGACGAAAACATTGATTGTGACACCATCGAAATACCTAATATGCTCATTCAACCGCAGGTAGAAAATGCAATTTGGCATGGTTTGCGGTACAAAGAAACCAAAGGATTATTACAATTGGATTTTGTTTTACATAACAAACAATTGCTCATAAAAATTGAAGATGATGGCATTGGATTTACCAAAAGTCAATTGCTTAAAACGAAGAACCAACAATCGCATAATTCCATTGGCATAAAAAATACGAAAAATAGAATAACACTGCTTAATAACTTGTACAGCAAAAATATTAGCTATAAAACAACCGAATTGCTTCCGCCAAATGAAGGCACGGTAGTGAAAATAAGTTTTGACATTTAAATATTCAACCTAAAGTGATGTCGCAAAAAATAAAAAGTATAATTGTAGAAGATGAGTCCACCGCTCGGGATGTTTTGCTAAGTTACCTAGGCAAATACTGCCCACAAATATCCGTGATTGGTACTGCTCAAAATATCAAAGAAGCCGTTCCACTAATTGCGAATGAGCAACCACAATTGGTTTTTTTGGATGTAGAAATGCCCTTTGGAAATGCTTTCGATGTTTTAGAAGCATGTAAAGGTTATTCATTCAAAACAATATTTGTAACAGCCTACTCTGAGTATTCATTAAAAGCCTTAAATATGAGTGCTGCTTATTACCTTCTTAAGCCTTTGAGCATCGAGGAATTGATTGTGGCTGTAAATAAGGTACAAGAAGAAATTGCTATTCAGGCAGACTTTGACAGAAACAAAATAATTATTGAAAACTTTAAAGAAAACAAACCCGAAAAACAACAAATTATATTGCCTACAATGGAGGGTTTTGAAGTGGTTAGAATTGAGAATATAGTACGATTGAAAGGAAATGGAAATTTTACGGATGTGTATTTAAATGATGGCTCAAAGAAAATGGTATGTCGTTTTTTAAAGCATTTTACCGAAATTTTGCCTTTCCCATTTATGCGTGTGCACAAAACGCATATCATCAATTTGCAGTTTATAAAATCGTACCACAAAGGAACGGGTGGTTATGTGAAATTATTAGACAATACGGAAATTGAAATATCGCCAAGTTATAAAGATTTGTTTTTGCAGCATTTTAAATAGGTTTATTTACTTTCTCTTTTCTAAAAACCCTTCAATCTGCCTTCGATGTCTCAATATATGCATAACGGCATGTTCCATTAATTGGTCGATATCATATATTTGACCCCAAGTTACTTTTATCTTTTTCGAGTTTACATGTTCCACTAATTTCAAATTTGGATTTTGCACAAAAAAATTGATACAATAATTCAACATGACATTCAGTCCTTCAATAAATTGTTCGCTTGTTTGTAATACATTTCTTTTGGGCGGATTCGTTTCTAATCCTATATGCTTTTCCATAAAATAAGTATACCTATAGCCAGCATAAATGACATGTGTCAAAATATTTTGAATGCTCGTACAGTCTGGATCTTTCGTTTCTACATCTACTATTTGACTTATTTGTATCTCATTTAACGGTTTTATCACCAATATGAGTTCATCTAATGCCTTTCTATATTCGCCCGTTAATGCACCAATACTTCCTTTTAATTCCATCGTATTTTTTTTATTCAAAAAATCTATTTCCTTTTTAAACGACATAATAATTTATCGTTTTAATTCTTCTTTTATTGTTTCGTCAATTTTATCCAAACCTATTCCTGTAATTTGAACAAATTTAGTGATAAAATTTTCTTCATTTTCTCCGCAACTTATAAGTTCAAGTACTTTTTCAAATCCATATTCCTTCTCCACTTTTCTAACCAATACCGCTGCAATTGGGTATTTAATTAATATTGGATGTTTAAGATATTCATCTCCCTTCAATGCGTCCAAAGGCGAAAAATACTGATTTGATTGAATAAAATCTTTAAGCAATTTAAAAATTTCATCTCCGGGCAATCCCCAATAATCGTTGTTGCAAATATTGAAACCTTCCTCTCCCATCCAATTCCGCAAACTATCCGCATATTTGAGTGCAAAATATGTATGTGTCAAGTCATGCTTATATTGAAACGAATTGGTTCCCGACAAGAATAATTTATTTTTCTGATCAAAATAACCAGACCGCATTTCTCCATTGATAGAAATGTCATAATCTATTCCCAATAATTTATATACTTCTTGAATGTCTTTACAATTATAATACCTAAAAGTCAGCGGCTTAATTGCCATTTTTTTTGCCAAAGAAGAATTATATCTATCGAAATCTTTTGCTTCCTTTTTATCAAATTTCTCTTTATAAAAAAAATCTATATTGCCTATTTTCTTTGATTTCCAGGCTTCTGAATTTTCTTTAAACGGACAAAAAAACTTAAAATTCTCATTGTTTTCTTTTGCCAAAAAAGTAATATTCAACTTATTAATTATTTCCATCTCTGGTGAGGTTCCATAATAAGATAGCTCTATTCTATAATCACCATTCGGTTGTAAAACTACATTTTTGAGGTAACATTTAAAAAAAGAACTGTCATTATATTTTCGGCTTCTTTCAACACCATTTAACATATCAAAAAAATCAAAATACTGGCTATAATGATCCTGGTCAACCATTTTAGAGTTTTGTAAATCAAACCTTGTATCACCCAAAAATACATCTAAACTACCCAACAAACGAACCCTTAAAAGGCTATCATTTGGCAATTCAATTTGGGAAATTATTTTATAATTGACGACTTGACTTTTACCATTTAAACAAACAATAAACAGACAAAAAAATAGAAAAAATAGTTTATTTATCCTCGTCATATTACAAAAATCTAGCTAACTTAATTACAATTCATTTTACTGAACCATAACAAAATTAAACAAATCTCTAATAGTGCTTGTTAATATTTTGGTAAAAGAAAAAAGGAAAATAATATTTCTATTTATCAAACATCTCTACCTTATCTACCAAATAAGGTGTTTCTCCTTGCCAAGGCATTACTTTTAATTTTTCTTTATAATGCAAACGCACATTTTTACCTTCCAAATTCATCAATGCTTGTGCCACCGCTTCATCATTTACCGAAAAATGCCATACATTATTAGCAATTGTATTGCCTGGTATTGGATTAACACCACCCAAATTCAAATCACCTTCATAGGTTTTTAAAACAAATCCTTTTTTAGAAAACTTAACCAATAAGCCTGCTCGTTTGCCATCGCTATAGGTGTAATTACAAACCATAAAAAATATTACTATTCCAAAGATTAATACAATTGGGGTGATTATAAGCGCTTTTTTCATATCTATTTTTTTACAAAAATACTAAATTGAATACTTTTTTCCTTTTTTTATTTCAAAAACCTAATTTTTTATCCGTATCGTCCTTTTTTCACCACTTATATTATTAATTTCTACTATCTCATTGCCAATAAATGTCGAAACCAATACATTCCCATGTCCATCCAAACAAATATTGTCGCCAATTTTTTGTGTCAAAATGCCCTTTAATTGAGCCGATTTATCTACTGTATTTACACTATACACCGACACTGGATTTAACGATTGCAAAACCATCATATTATCCGAACCAACCATTACAATACCTGTGGCAAATAGAAATCCTTCCTTCGAAGGCATTTCTGGAAAATTTGGGGTAATTATTTCAAATGTTTTGTTCTTTATATCTACTCTTAATATTTTTCCTTTTCCCAACAAAGAAGCATTATCTGTAATGGGTGCATACAAAATTCCCTCTTGAGTTATATCAAATCCATTTATAGCAGGAATATTTTTTACAATTGTATCAATTTGTCCATTCAAAACATTAATTTCCAATAAAGCTTGATTATTCCCAACTGAAAATGAAATAGCCACCGCGTCTTTATTTGGAATTTTGGCTATTGGATTTACATTTTTACCTACTGAAGCTAGCAGCGTGGTTTGTCCGCTATATGTCGTTTTTTTTACTTCCCCCGTAAAAAATGAAGTCCATGCAAAAGTGGTATCGTTTATAAAACACAAATCATCGGGTGCCGATTTTAACAATGACTTTGTATAAGTAGCAAATATTTTCCCTGTTTGTTGATCAAATCCAATTATTTGGGCACCCAATAAATCTGCTACCCATAACTTTCCTTGATGTTCTACCAAACCATTTGTTCCAATTACATTCACTTTTTTTAAAGGAAATGAAAAGCCATCTTCAATATCCTCTTTTTCATCCTTTTTGCAAGAAAAGAAAACTAACGAAACTATACAACCAATAAAAATAATCTTTTTCATCTCCTTCTATTTAAAAACTTATAAACCTACTAATATCTCTCAATTGTGCGTGTGGATTTAGCTTTTTAAGGTCGAAGGTATAGGTAATTTTTCCCCTGAATTTATTTCCATTGGCTTTATAATAAGTCTTAAATTCTTTATCCATCAAAAATGGAAAATGAACTTGTAAGGCATCATCAAAAATGGAAATACTTGCACCTGCATCATAATGAAACCCTTTGTCGGGCAGTGGATCTCCATTTGGAATGCTATTATTAAAGGTATAACCAAAATCTGCAAAAAACTGAATCGGCAAATATTTCCATGGAAAATCAGCTGTCAAATTTACAGCCATCAGCCAATTGGCCGTTTTGCCAATGTTTACGCCTTGCAAGGTTGAAATAACCTTAAAATTGCCCTCTCCCATCAACAATTGCTTTGAACTAAATCCTGTTTGCTCGCTTCTTCCAAAATAATAACCATCCACCAAAAAGTCGTTTTCACCTGTTATCGCACTCAAACCAAAAGCCTGATTAGGATTCAAACCAAATCGAAACGATTCTCGACGCCACAAAAAACCACCTGCAAATAAACGAATGCTGAAATATTTATTCTTTATGTTGCCATAATTAAGTTTAATTTTACTTTCCAAAGAAGCCCTCAGATAATTAGTGCTTTGCAATACTTTTATGTTTGCAAAAAATGGATTCAACTTTCTATCAAATTGAACCCTATAACTCAACTCATTAAACCAATTATTTGTTCTTTCAATTTTAAATTTTGTAAAATCACTAGTGTCATACTCGGGCACTTGATTGCTAATAAAAATGGTTCTAAATTGCAGCAATTCCGACCAATTACTCGATTCGCCACCTGGTTTGAATGCCCAACTGATATGCGGTTCTACTTTCAAATAATTACGGGTAACAGGTTTTTGGGTAAAACTAAATGTAGAAACATGCATTCCAATTTTTATCTCCCGCGTATGTGCTAATTTAGGATGCAGATAATAATTCACGTTAAATATTCCCGAAAGTCGCTTCGAACCAATTGCAAACATTGGAATCAATTCGTATTCTAATTTTTTGGCAGGAAACACTCTGTTGTAAATTGCGACACCAAGCATAAACTTGTCGTATTTATTACCAGCCAAAATTGGTGTAAAATAAATTTGAGTCCGTTTCGGATTTTCAATACTTCCCAGAAACTGAATCTTCAGTGGTTCAAATTTTGGGCACTTTTTATCTATTTTATAAAAATTATTTTGTCGTTTTAATTCATTCAAAGCCCATTGGTCGTCAATTGCAATTTGGTCGCAGGCTATTTTTTTTATTACAACATTGGTATCTTTTGCAAATGGCTCAAACCAATAGGTTTCTATGATTTCGCCATTTAACTTTGTGCTTAGTGAAAAAGGTATGGCAATTTCACCTTTATTGACCAACTTAATTTTAAATGAATATTCATCCAATTTAACATCTTTAATCGCCAAATCAATTCGTTTTTCAGTATTCATTAATCCATAAAAAAACCAGCTCAAATCTTTTTGACTGGCATTTTCAAAATGATTCCGGAAGTCTTTTTCATTAAAATGTTTGAACTGATACGTTTTGTAAAAAAGGCGCATGATAGAATCAAAGGTTGAAACACTCAAATAATTTTCTAATAATTTTAAATCCATCGGAACGCCCTCATATACGCCCAAGCCATAATTTATAAGACTTAACTTTTCAGCTGATTCGTTTTGTTTCTGAAATCGACCAAGCCGCTGTTGCATTAATATTCCAAATGTAGCTATTGGATTGGAAGGCAAATCATTAAGTCCAAAAAATTGACCTATTTTTTTCTTTTTCATTGCCTCAAACATGCCTTCAATCTCAGTTAAAGTATTTGAGGTAGCTCTTTTTTCATAATACGAATTAATCCCTTCATCCAGCCATGGTTGTTCTCTTTCATTATTTGCCAAAACACCCTGAAACCAATTATGCCCCACTTCGTGCACCACTACTGCTTTTAGATAATTCGTATCTTGTGTCGACGTTATATTTGCAATCATTGGATATTCCATCCCGCTGCCCATACCCTGCTCAGCCTCCACAATGGTGCATTGTCCATAAGGATAATCACCAATTTTATCTGAATAATAAAGCAAAGTGTTTTTAACATACTCATTTGCCCCCTCAAAAATTCCTTTAGAATAAGTATAGGTATAAACAGCTATCTTTTTGCCCGAGGGAAGAAAAACAGAATCGCTATATATTTTATATTTTCTGGAGGCAAACCAGGCAAAATCGTGTATTTTTTCTTGTTTAAAATAAAAAGACTGTGTGCTATCGATATTAATCACTTGATTGGTCAATTGCCCTGAAGCGGCTACTTTATATTTTTTGGGAACGGTAATTTTAACTGTATAATCTCCCCATTCATCATAAAATTCGCCTTTATCGAGATAAGACATTGGATGCCACCCTTGCCAATCGTAAACTGCCACTTTGGGAAACCATTGTGTAACGGAAAAAATGCCATCGGCATAACCACTCCTCGAAAACAATTTAGGCAATTTGGTTTTAAACGGAGTAGCAATTTTTATAAAATCACCTGGCACCAAGGGCTTATTCAAAACAATCTCTGCCAAATCGTTCTTCGTTTTATCTATTGTAAAAACTACTTTCTCGCCATTTATTACAAAATTCAATCCATCGATATACCCTCTATCTTTTTCTTTTGCAAACTGAAAATCGGTCATGCCTGCGTTTAGCATATCTTTTGCCAATGGGGATTTGGAATTACTATAAGCATTCGGGTATAAGTGCATATAAAGTTTGTACAAAGTATCGGGCGATTGGTTGTAATAATCAATTTGCACAAACCCCTCCAAAAGGCGCATGGTATCAATCAATTGCACCGAAATATTATAATCTACTTTTTGCTGCCACTTATTTTCCTGCCCATTTAGAGAAGAAAAAAAGGTTGTCCACACTAAAAACAAGAAAAGCGCATAACGTTTTTTGTACATAATAATTAAAGTATTTAACTTTCCACTTAGTAAAACATTCCGAATATAGTATTAACTTTGTAAAATTAGAATAATTATGGAGTTTTTTGATTTTGAAAATGAACAACCTGAAGAGATAACTGAATTAATTTCGCAGTATGAGAATGCTGTTCGAAATAATGAACTTTTGCACCTCGACCAGGAAGCCTTAGAATCTATAATTGATTACTACGAAAGCATGGGTAATCATGAAAAAGCTATTGAAGTGGTTGAAAAATCATTGCAACAATATCCATTTTCAGCCATTTTATTGCTTAAAAGAGCAGAATTATTATTTGACTTAAAGCATTGCAAAAAAGCACTTGAAAGTTTGGAAAAGGCGCAGCTTTTTGATCCTTCTGAAATTGAAATCCATTTGCTGAAAGCTGAAATTCTCACCTTCCAATCGCTTTATGATGAAGCGATAGAGGTATTAGAAAATCTAATTCCTAATGCAAATAGTGAAGATTTAGCAGAAATACACCTCCGTTTAGCCGACGTTTACGAGGACAATGAACAGTATAGTGAGGTGATGGGCTGTTTGAAAAGGTCACTTTTGGCAGAGCCAGAAAATGAAGAAGCATTAAATAGAATGAATTACTGTGTTGAAATAACAGAGAAATTTCAAGAAAGTGTAGATTTTCATTCCAAATTAGTAGATAGAGCGCCTTATTCACCAATGATTTGGTACAATTTGGCGAGCGCTTATAATGGTCAGAACAATTATGAAAAAGCCATTGAGGCATTGGAATATGTAATCGCAATTGACGAATTAGCCGATTTTGCTTATCAAGATTTAGCAGAAATATATTTCAAGCAGGGTAATTTCTCTAAAGCACTTCAAATCCTTAAAGACTACCACAATATTGGTCAGCCCGACGAGGAATTGTTCTTTTTGGAGGGTCAGTGCCATGAAGCCATGGAAAATTATAAAATGGCGCGTTATTGTTATAGAAAAGCGTTACATATCTATCCTGCTTTCCATGAAGTATTTTTCAAAATTGGAGAGACGTACGAGAAGGAAGACGCATGGGAAAATGCGTTAAAAGCATTTACAAAAGCAGCCGAACTGGATCCTCAGGAAGCAGAATACCACCTCGGAATAGCGGAAGCTTCCCTTTGTCTTGGGTTTTATGAAGAAACACTCACTGCTGCACAAGACTCGCTTGATATAAAACTAAATAATTCAAGAGCTTATATTTTGATGATAAAAGCACATTTAGATATGGGCAAAATCAAATTGGCTTGGGTAGCATTGAATCGTGGAAAAGAATTGTGTAAAGATTGTAGCGAGTTGATGCCTGCAGAATCCGCCCTTTTATTTATTGAAGGAAAACGAAAAGCTGCACTTTTGACATTAGAAAATGCTTTAGAAATAAATGCAGACTTTGCTGAAATATTATTTTATTTTCTACCAGAACTCGAAATCGATCCAATCATTTTCAATATGGTAGCCGAACGTAAGAGCAGACCTTAATTTTTTTTTCTGATGCTTAAAAAATATGGCTTAATTGGATATCCTCTATCCCACTCTTTTTCAAAAGGATATTTTACAGAAAAATTTAAAAAAGAAGGAATAAAAAATGCCGCTTATGAAACTTATCCACTAGAAAAAATAAGTGATTTCACCACTCTTTTGCAAAACAATCCTGAACTAGTAGGCTTAAATGTAACCATTCCTTACAAAGAAGCCATTATCCCTTATTTGGATGAGCTTAGTGAAGAGGCAAAAAAGATTGGTGCGGTAAACACCATTAAAATAATAAATGGAAAAAAAATAGGCTATAATTCGGACGTGGTCGGTTTTGAAAAAAGCCTTATACAGCACTTGAAACCTACGCATAACAAAGCACTTGTTTTAGGTACTGGTGGTGCAGCCAAGGCGGTTTGGTTTGTATTGGAAAAATTAAATATTCCTTACCTTAAAGTGTCAAGAACGGCAAGCGAAAATATTATTGCCTATGATACCATTTCTATTGATTTGGTTAAAGAATATCCTTTGATAATTAATACCACACCATTGGGTATGAGTCCAAAATTGGAAACCAAACCCGATATTCCATACCAAGCACTTACAAAAAATCATTTTCTGTACGACTTGGTGTACAATCCTCAAACAACTTTATTTTTGGAAATGGGACAAAAAATGGGTGCTACCATCCAAAATGGATTACCAATGTTACACGGCCAAGCCGAAAGAAGTTGGGAGTTATGGAATACTTAAGACTTGAGAATTAAGTCTTAAGTCTTTAGAAACAAGGATTTTGCAGCATTAAAATCTTAATACTTAATACTCATTACTTAATACTTAATACTCATTACTTAATACTCCCTACTTAATACTTCTTATTATATATCTCCATCAACTCTTCTTCGTTTTCGAATAATTTGAAATCTATTACCAATTGCATTGGAGAACCATTTTCATCCAAACCCCAATAAGCTGGAAAAGTATTATTTCCAACTCCAGTGGAAGACATGATAAGATTTTCATTTTTTTGTTCTAAAGGATAAAAATTAGTCCAATCGCCGCCAGACAATGAACCATTTGGATTTCCTCCATTTTTATTAAAGGCTATTGACAAAACATCTTGATAGAAATTCCGGGAAGGATACATCCCTTCGAATCCACTTTTTTGTCTATAAAATAATTTGGTGGCACTTTTATCTGCAAAACCCAAAATGCCTGCCCCACTTTTTACAGTTCCGAGTGCTTCTTTACTTTTTGACCGGTTGGCAGAATCCATTAAAGCAAATTCCCATTTAGAGGGAATCCCTTCTTTAAATTGTACCATTGAGTAGGCAATCCTATATCCCAAATCACAATCAGTAAAAAATAGATAAACGGGAAATTTGCCAGTTGGCGCTAATTTATCCAACAAAATACTATTTTCAATAAACACAGGGTCCAATATTACTAATTTGCCAGTACTAACATTCAATTCCCCTGCTTTAAAATCTGTATAACCTGTCTTTTTCAACAAATTTTGGAATTCAGTATAATCAATCGTTCTTTCTTTTCCATCAATAATTTGAATACTAGTTTTTGGATCAGACTGACAAGCGATTAAAAAAACACAAAATAAAGCAGTAATAAATCGTGGCATAAAATATATTTTATAACAATAATACTAAAAATAAGGCAATAAATGGAAGGTTCAAACTGCAAACGAATTTTGTGGATAATTATTGTGAAAAATCAAATTGCGAAAAATAAAATATCTTAAAATTTGTTAACTTTGTGTTTCAAAAAAAATGGATTTACAACCTTTTGAAACTAGACAATTAATAATAAAATCAAATAAATGAAACAGATAATTACAATTTTCTTACTAATATTTTCACAAAGCATATTTGGACAAAATCAATTTTGTGCATCAAAAAGATTTTGAAGTAATAATTGTAATAATTCTTAGCTCAAAATTATACAATCTCAAGCTTGGTGGTTTTACTAATGCTAATTCTGACATTAAACTGCTGACCCAACTGTTTCTTTTGTAAATGATGCATGGGAAAGAGTAGAAGATTTTGATAACCCATCTGATAGTTGTGCCTATTCTACTTCATGGTATTCGCCAGCTGGAATTGCAAATGATTTCATGTGGACACCTGCAATAGTATTACCAACAGGTTCCATAAATTTAAGTTGGGAAGGAAAAGCAACTGACCCAAATTTTGCAGATGGTTATCAAGTAAGGATAATGACTGTGGCGCCTACAGGAAGCAATGGTGTAATTGGAAATCAATTAACAAATTCGGTTCAACTTTTATCTGTTGCTGCTGAAAATACCACATGGACGAATCGAAGTGTTTCTTTAAATGCTTATGCAGGTCAAACTGTTTATATTGGATTTCGAAATAACAGTAATGACAAAAATCTTTTAGTTATAGATGATATAATTGTTGAAAAACTTATCCCAATAGATGCAAAATTGGATTCTATCGGTTTTCCAAGTGAGTATTTTTCAATGCCTGTTACTCAAAGAACACCTATGAATTTAGTAGGAAAAATCAAAAACAATGGTACAAGTGCACTGAATACTGTAAAACTCAAAGTAAATGTATTTGATTTTAATGATAATCTAATTACCACACTAACAGCCAGTTCTTCCATAGCTAGTTCTTGCACCAACGCTTCCAGTATGTGTTTACTATTGCACCCTACAAAGGCGGTACAATCCTAACTACAGTTGAAATTGATGGAAATTATGTTCCAATAGTCTACTTGCTAATCATTCTGTTGACAGATGGTAAACTAACCTGATTATGAAATGATTCCCTTTATTTGCACTACCAATTTTGGTAGATGATTCCAATTTACAGTAGAAGGATGGAACCATTACCAGCACACTAGGTATTGGTGCTGGAAATGGAGGTTACCTTTACGGCACACCTACAAGTTTAAAGTTCAAGAATTGAATGGCTAAAATGTAGGCACAAATAGCCCAACTTATAGCAATAACGCTTTGACTAATGGTACCAGTAACTTGCGTGATGACCTATGCGGATTGTGTAACGGGTAGTCCTGCTACCTCAAATACGATTACAATGACGGTTAACCCTATCGTAGGCTGCATCTGTAGACATTGCCCTACTGCTAACCAATATATGTTCTGGCACTAAATGTATACCTTTACTGCCACGCCTACAAATATTGTGACCTTTACCAATGGAAATTGAAAGCGTAAATGTAGGTACAAATAGTCCCAACTTATAGCAATAATCCTTGAACTAATTTAGTTCCTGTAACACTTGCGTGATGACCTCAAATGCGGCTTGTGTAACGGGTAGTCCTGCTACTTCAAATTCAGTAGCTATTGTAGTGAACCCAAGTGTGGCGGCATCTGTAGCCATTGCACCAACTGCTACCAATGTTTGTGCTGGCACAAATGTAACCTTTACTGCTACACCTACAAATGGTGGAACAACGCCTAGCTACCAATGGAAATTGAATGGCGTAAATGTAGGTACAAATAGCCCAACGTATAGCAATAATGCTTTAACTAATTTAGTTCCTGTAACTTGCGTGATGACCTCAAATGCGGCTTGTGTAACGGGTAGTCCTGCTACTTCAAATTCAGTAGCTATTGTAGTGAACCCAAGTGTGGCGGCCCCCCGTAGGCACTCTGCAACCCACCAATATATGTGCTGGAACTAATGTAACCTTTACTGCTACACCTACTAATGGTGGAACAACTCCAAGCTACCAATGGAAATTGAATGGCGTAAATGTGGGTACAAATAGCCCAACGTATAGCAATAACGCTTTAACTAATTTAGTTCCTGTAACTTGCGTGATGACCTCAAATGCGGCTTGTGTAACGGGTAGTCCTGCTACATCAAATTCTATAACCATGACGGTAAACCCAAGTGTGGCAGCCTCTGTAAACATTGCACCCACTGCAACCAATGTATGTGCTGGAACTAATGTAACCTTTACTGCTACTCCTACAAATGGTGGAGCAGCTCCAAGCTACCAATGGAAATTGAATGGCAATAATGTGGGTACTAATAGCTCAACTTATAGCAATAATACTTTAGCAAATGGCAATTTAGTTTCGTGTGTAATGACTTCAAATGCGGCTTGTGTAACGGGTAGCCCTGCTACATCAAACACTATAACCATGACGGTAAACCCAATTTAACACCAACAGTGGCATTGCACCTAATGCTAACAAATGTTTGCCCAGGTACAAATGTAACCTTTACCGCTACCCCTTCTAATGGTGGAACAACACCAAGCTATCAATGGAAATTGAATGGAAATAATGTGGGTACTAATAGTGCAACTTATAGTAATGCAGCTCTTGCAACAGGAAATACCGTTTCGTGTGTAATGACATCGAATGCATCCTGCTTGACCAGCTCAACTGCCACAAGTAATGTAATTACTATGCAAGTAACGGCCAATCCACCTGCATCAGTTACAATTGCCCCAACAGCTACCAATATATGCGCTGGAACAAATGTAACCTTTACTGCTACGCCAATTAACGGAGGCACTCCTAGCTACCAATGGAAATTGAATGGAAATAATGTTGGCACAAATAGTCCTACTTATAGTAATAATACTTTGACAAATGGCAATACAGTAACTTGTATTATGACAAGTAGTCTTTCCTGTGTAACTGGCAGTCCTGCTACTTCAAATACGATTACGATGACAGTTAATCCTAATGTGGCAGCTTCTGTGTCCATTGTGCCAACTGCTACAAATGTTTGTTCTGGAACAAATGTAACCTTTACAGCTACACCTACAAACGGTGGAACAACACCTAGCTACCAATGGAAACTAAATGGTGCAAATGTTGGTACTAATAGTCCTACTTATAGCAATAATGCATTAGCTAATTTAGTTCCTGTAACATGCGTAATGACTTCAAATGCGGCTTGTGTAACTGGTAGTCCTGCTAATTCAAATTCAGTAGCTATAATAGTTAATCCAAGTGTGGCAGCTTCTGTAAGCATTGCACCTACTGCAACCAATGTATGCGCTGGAACAAATGTAACCTTTACTGCTACACCTACAAACGGTGGAGCAGCACCTAGCTATCAATGGAAATTGAATGGAGGTAATGTGGGTACAAATAGCGCTACTTATAGCAATAATGCTTTAGCAAATGGAAATACCGTTTCGTGTGTAATGACCTCAAATGCTGCTTGTGTAACGGGTAGTCCTGCTACATCAAACACCATAAATATGACGGTGAATCCTAACCCTGTGCCAATTATTTCACAAACTGTAAACAATCTAAACAGTTCGGCAGCCGCAAGCTATCAATGGAATTTGAATGGAAATCCAATTGCATTGAATGGCACTAGCCAACAATATACCGCTTTAGTAAACGGTAATTATTCTGTAACTGTTGTGGATGCAAATGGTTGTACTGGTACATCAGCGGTGTTGAACGTGACAGTTTCAGGAATTTTCCAACCTGTTCAATTCCAAAAAATCGAAATATTCCCTAATCCAAATAATGGATTAATGAAAATGGTAATTGAAACACCTAAAGGTGGAGAGATTACACTTCAAATAATCGATATTTTAGGAAAATTAGTGAGTGAAAAAATAGTAAATATCAACCAAGGTAGAAATGAATTTGCATTAGATTTATCTGAATTAAGCCAAAACATTTACTTTATCAAAACTAAACTAAATGATTTAAATTATCAAGGCAAAATTATAATTGCGGAATAAGATTTTTTGAATGATAAAAAAAGGCTAACCAAAAATAAATGGTTAGCCTTTTTTATTTTTGCTAAAAAAAAATGAAGGAAATAGATGAATTATATGACCAGGTAATCGTTTTAAAAAGAAACGAGTTTCTAAAAATTGGTGGTACAATTGATACTAATATCTATTTAGTAAAAAATGGAAGCCTTAAAATTTATATTCTAGACCAAGAAAATGAGCACATTATTCGTTTCGGGTATGACCAAGATTTAGTCGTTTCTTTGGATTCATTTCTTACTGAACAAGCTTCTGATTTTTTCATTCAAGCCTTAAAAAAAACTGTCATACATCGAATTTCGAAAAATAAATTTGTTGAATTTATAAATGAAAATGAAAAAAATAAACGAATTTGGATATCTATTTTGGAGCGACTTATTTTACAACAATTAGAAAGAGAGATTGATTTATTGACAACTTCTCCCAAAGAAAGATATAATAGAATTTTAAAAAGAAGTCCCTCCCTTTTTCAAAAGATATCAAACAAACAAATCGCAAATTATCTAAGAATGACACCTGAAACACTTTCAAGGTTAAAAAAGGCTTGATTTGAATCAATGTTTTTTTCGCATTAATTATAGAGATTTGCATAAAAAAAAATGCAAGCAAAGACAAGCGAGTTGATTTCTAGTTTAACAAATTTATGCAATCAACATATTAAAATAGCCGAAAAATTAAAAACTAAATCTGACATTACCATAAATTGGAAAGCGAATAAAGAAAGTTGGAGTGTTTTAGAATGTATTGAACACCTAAATTTGTACGGTAATTTTTATATTCCTGCCATTCAAAAAGCAATTTCAGAAAATAAATCAAAACCTGATGAAGTATTTGAAAGTGGAATCTTAGGCAATTATTTTGCAAACAGTATGCTGCCTAAAGAAAAACTCAACAAAATGAAAACGTTTAAAGACAAAAACCCTATCAATAGCAATTTGGATAAAAAAGCAATAGACAATTTTATAACACAACAAGTACAATTAATCGAGCTTCTGGAGAAATCTAATAAAATTAATTTGACTAAAACCAAAACAAATATTTCTATTTCTAAATGGATAAAACTTAGACTTGGTGATACTTTCCGATTTGTAATCAATCATAATATTAGACATTTTGTACAAATAGAAAAAATATTTGCACAGCTTGAAAAATAGTCCTAAAACTCTACAATTACTCCTAAAGTAGGAATAACTGACCCAGCCGAAGTATTCAAATATTTGGTTTGATATCTATCTGGATTTAATGGATCAATAAGTGGTGCCTGCGTATCTACGTCCCTTACTACTGTTAAATCATTTTGTGTTCTTTCCTTAGCAAAAGTTAAATTAACAAGATCCAAATACAAATCCAAATTCCATTTTTTGAAAAACCATTTCTTGTCCACTCTTATATCAAGTCTAAAATTTCCACTTGTACGTTCTGTATTCAACCTATTATAATCAGGAATTCCTCTCCCATTTACATCCCATACCGCAATTGTTGCCGATAGCGTATCATTATAAGGTGTAAAGGGATTTCCGCCATTATACTGTGCTTTCACTCCTAGCTCCCAGTTGCGCTTAAATTTATACCCAAAAACCAAATTCAATACATGTCGACTATCCCAACTCGAAGGCGCATAATTGCCAGAAGTATCGGTGAATGCACTATTAAAATAGGTGTAAGTGAGAATTGAATACAATCCTTTATACAGCTTTTGTTGTACCGACATTTCAAATCCATAGGTCCTACCTTCTGAATTAGAGGCAACTGGCTCGTCGCCAACTGTACCAAAAAAACCGCCTAGGTTGGCGAGCGAAATGCCTTTAGTAATTGACATTGGGTAATTGGAATATTTCTTGAAAAATCCCTCCACCGCAAATTTGGTATAAAAAGAAGTATTATATGCAAGTCCAAAAACCACTTGCTTATTATTTATGTATTTTAAAGTTTGTTTGTTTTGCAGTTCGTTTTCATTATTTCTGTATCCTATTGTTGTATAGGCAGGCATTTGATAATACAAACCAGTATTAAAATTGATTGTAAATGCTTTAGTTACATTATAACTTGCCGAAAATCGGGGAGAAAATTGTTTGAAAGGGTTAGACATGTTTTTGTTAAAACTATTTCCATCTGCCCTAAATCCCAAACTTAAATTCAATTTTTCTTCAAAAAATCCTTTACTTACCTGTGTAAACAAACCATACTTATGTAGGTTAACAAGGGAATTATAGTTGATTCGCTGCACTCCATCTGGTGTGGTGAATTGATTAATCGTTTCGGTGGTATAATTTGCAAACTCATAATTTACTCCATAGGCAATTTTATAATTTTTAAGTCTTGCAGTATGCTCATACCTAAATTTATTTTCTGCTTCTTGACTTTGCAAATCAAAAATTAACTTGGAAGGGTCATTATTCTGGTTATTCTGATATTTAAAACTACCATTATTGAGCATATTCCTACTTGCCACAAAAGTCATAGTTCCTTTTTCTCTAAAATAACGATATCTAGCGCCAAATGTATAGGTCCATTGATCGAAATAAGGAAGATTACCCAAGATAAATTGCGATTCCTCTGTAGTATTTTCTTTTAGGTTTAAAACAAACTTATCTACTGCGCCAATTCCAATAAATGTCAAATCATGATTTTGATTGAACTTATGGACTGTTTTGAATTGAAAATCGGTGTAAGTAGGTAAAAAAGGCAATTTGAGCGCCTGAAAAAGCAATTGGAGATAAGAATAGCGAGCCGAAACTAAAAAAGTGGATTTGTCATTTTTTGAAAAAGGACCTTGAAGTGTTACACCTACATCGCTTGCACCAAGTGTGGCACGCAAACCAACTCTGTCAGTACGTCCTTCTTCTTGTGTAATTTCCATCACCGAACTTAATGAATTGCCTCGATTGGCCGGAAATGCACCAGTATAAAAATCGACATTTTTAATAAAATCGACATTAATTAGTCCATTTGAACCACCTGATGCTCCTTGGGTTTGAAAGTGATTGATTGAAGGTACTTCAATACCATCTAAATAGAATCTATTTTCATTTGGACCACCTCCACGAACTAATAAATCATTTCGAAATGAAACACCAGAACTAACACCTGGAAGTAGTTGGATCACTTTTGAAATATCTCGATTCCCGCCTGGAGACCTTTGAATTTCATTGACACCGATACTTGTTAGTGAAAGAGGTGATTCTTGAGGCTTGATAAAAGGATTTGCTTTAACCTCTATTTCATTTAAATTATTTGGTAAAGGTGCAAGCCCAATATTTACTTTACTTGGCAAATTATTAGTTACAACCACTTCAAAAACAATTTTCTGACTATAACCTAAATATGCAACTATCAAATTATAAACCCCAGATTTCAACCCTTCAATTCTAAAAAAACCATCAATATCAGAAGTTGCTCCATTAGATGAATCTTGCAAAACAATATTTGCACCAATTAGGGGCTCATTGTTTATTTCATCAAAAACTTTACCTTCAATTATCCCAGTTTGGGCGTTTGATTGAAAAAAAAAGGAAGAAAAAAAAATAAAGAATATAATTGCAAATTTATTTTCAAAAAACATTATAAATCGTTTTGGTTTAATTAGATGGAACAAATATTTTATGAAAAAGTTTTTCTATAACAATTTTTTATAGCCCCAAGCACATACATATAACAATAGAAATGAAAGCATTACAAAAAGACCCATTAGCTCATTTGCTAATGATCGGTGCATAAAACTGATACAACCAAAAATAAATGAAAGCAAACAACTACTTGCTGTAAGAATACTAAAAAAGGTTTTTTTAAAAAAAAAGGTTGAAATTATTAATAAAGTACCACAAATTGCTCCCCATTTTATCCAAGTAAAAATATTTAATAAATCAAGCGCATTATCATTATTTCCATAAATATTGTTCGCTATTTTGGCAATTTGAAAATTCTCTAACAAATCACTAGGCCAAGCAACTAATGCTAAAAACACTGCCAAAAGCAATACATTTATTTTGGTAATTTTATATAATACAAAAGAAAAGGAGGCCAAAAAGATACTATAGAACGCCATAAAAGCATAGTCTATTCGATTAACCATCATAAATTTATATAAGAACTCTTCAAGGTTTTCAATTTTAAAAAAATGAGCTACTTCTTTATTTGTTTTAATGAATTCGAAGGCTAAAACGACTGATTTAAAGCCGATTGGTAGATTATTTTGTGGCGAAGGATTGAAACCCATTAATACAATTCCAGTAATAATCATTAAAGTACCAAAAACAATGGAAATAATAAATGGATTTTTTTTCATGTCTTTAATTAGACCTCAAATAAAATGAAAAATAATTTACCAGCAACAAAAAAATTACAAACCGTATGTCATTCTAATTTCATCTGGCAATTGCAAACCTCCATCTACCGCTTTTATTAGGTATTTTTTTGCTCGTTTTGTATCATTCATACCGTGGTAAGACATGCCTATTAAATATTGAGCATCCAAAATACCTATATCTTTATTTTTTTTATAATACTTCTCGGCTATTAGTGCATTTATTAAACTTTTCTCAAAATCATTGCTTACGAAGTTCATTTTTGCGGTCAAATAATAACCAGTTGGATTTTCTGGGTGCAAACGAGTGCATTTAGAATAATAGGTAAGCGCTGTTGGGAAATCACGGATGCTTTCAAAAATTCTGCCAAGGTTCAAATTAGATTTAAATCCTTCGGGTAATAATTCTGCCGATTTATTTGCATTGAATTTTGCCATCAAAAATTCACTTTGCAAAATATAAATATCGGTTAATAAATCATATGCATCAACGTATTTATCGTCTAATGCAATCGCCTTATTCAAATTTAATATCGCTGTAGGATAATCCTTATTTTCAAAAAATATTTTCCCTTTTTGATAAAAATCTAGTGATTCTTGATTTAAAGTCGACGTATTTACCTCCACTTTCGTATTTTTAGATTTAGGATCTCCTAAATAAGAGCTTCCTAATTTTAATACCATCAAAAAAGTATATAGTAAAACTGTTTTCATAAAAAATAGATTTATCCAAATCTACTATTGATTTTATGAAGTTTTTGCTTCAAATTATGCACAAATGTTTAAATGGTAGGTTTCGGTTATTGAGTTATTGGTTATTGAGTAATTTCACATTTCCACATCTTCAAATTCCCACATTCTCAAATTATTTCATTACTATATTATTTCATTTTTCATTTTTCGCTGCAATCTTACTCATTGCCAATTCTGAAATGGCTGTAATTGATAAACTTGGATTTACACCCGGATTTGCTGAAATCATTGAACCATCACAAACCATCATATTTTTGTATCCAAAAACCATATTATTTTTGTCAATTACACCTTCACTCTCATCATTTCCCATACAAGCACCACCGAGAATATGGGCTGTTGTCGGAATTCCGAATAACGATTCGGTATTCATTACCATAGGTTTTCCATTCATCAATTTACCGTATCGAGTGGCCAAATCCTGCGCTTCAGGAATAAAAGAAGTAGGTGCTGGTCCTTTATCCAAATTGGTACTCAAGCCAAACAAACCTTTTTTAAACCTTAAAGTACTATCAATGGATTGCATAAATAACAATACAATTGTTCGCTTGCTCCAATCGTCGGTAAATAGAACTTTAAAATTAGAAATTGGATGCACAATAGCATCTTTTACCATTTTTAAAAATCGAGAAAAAATGGTTTTTCCAGCTACCATTGGAGCCATGAACATTCTAAAAAATCCACTACCTGCCGCATAGCGAACTACTTCAATATGACTATGATCGTCGGTATGCAAAATAGAACCAATGGCTATGCCTTCGGAGTATGATTTATCCCTTGTTAAAGAAGTTACACCAAATAAGGCTTCAGAATTTGTTCTAATTCCATATCCAACTTTTTCCGACAAATTAGGTAATGACTTTCTTTTAAGCGACAAAAGTAATTTAACTGTTCCCAATACGCCACCTGAAAAAATTACTCCTTTACTTGTAATCGTTCCTTTTTTTGGAAACCAACTAAGGCTATCTCTATATTTTATGGTATATCCATTATTTCCATCAGCACCATTTGGCACCACATCGTATACTTCAGATTCGGCTATAATTTTAACACCTAATTTTTGGGCTAGGTATAAATAATTTTTATCTAGTGTATTTTTTGAATTATACCTACAACCCAACATACAAGCCCCGCATTGAATGCAACCTGTCCTGTCAGGTCCTTCGCCATCAAAATATGGATCAGGAACAGTTATATCTGGTTTGCCAAAATAAACAGCTACGTTGGTGGTGTCAAACTTATCCGATTTCCCTATTTCTGCCGCTAAATCTTTCATTATTCTATCCCCTTTACGCATATAAGGCGATTTTTCAGCTCCTAACATTTTGAGTGCAAGTGGATAGTAAGGCTTTAATTCTGTTTCCCAATCCATCAATTTGGCCCACGAACCGGTATTAAAAAATTCAGTTTTTGGTACTGGTAATGTATTTGCATAAACCAATGAACCACCACCTACTCCAACACCCGATAAAATGGCAACATGCCTGAAATAAGTGAGTCGGAATAAACCATGCAATTTCAAGGAAGGCAACCACATCCACTTAGGTAAATTCCAGTTGGTTTTCGGAAAATCCTCAGGCGCAAACCATTTTCCCTTTTCAATTACCAATACCTTATATCCCTTTTGTGCCAGCCTTAAAGCCGATACAGAACCGCCAAATCCACTGCCAATAATTACGTAATCATAATCCAAATTATCCATTTTCGATTCTTTTAATTAAATGTATAAAAATCTATTTAAGAAACAAAATTAATCCGGTTTGAAGTGCCAATTATTTTCTAAAGCAATTTCCTTCTTTTTATTTCTTTACTAATAAGCGCCAATTCCCGTCCCATTTGCCCACTTACAGAGGTATTTTCTTGCGCTCTTCGTATCAAATACGGGATAACGTCTTTTACGGGCCCATAAGGCATATATTTACTAGCCACAAATCCATTTTTAGCTAAGTTAAACGTAAGATTATCGCTCATTCCCATTAATTGTGAAAAATGAATATGAGGATGATTTTTTTTGATGCCCTTTTCTTGCAACAATTGAGTGGCTATTAAACAACTTTCTTCGTTATGTGTTGCTATACAAACCGCGACATCATTTATGTGGGCAATACCAAATTTTATGGCTTCATTATAATCAGCATCGGTATCCTTTTTCGATTTTTGAATCGGATTTTCATATCCTTTCTGCTTCGCTCGTTTGGCCTCCTTTTCCATATAAGCCCCACGTACAATTTTTGCTCCATAAATAAAACCCTTTTCCTTGGCCATTTCTACTGCATTTTTAAAAAAAGAAAGCCTTGATTTATTGTACAATTGGATGGTATTATAAATAATTGGTTGTTTTTTATTATACTTTTCCATTAATGAAAAAGTTAAATCATCTAGTGGTTTTTGTATCCAACTTTCTTCTGCATCTACAAAAAGGCTAATCTCATTTTTAGCCGCGGCAGCTGCAATTCTATCTATTCTTTCAATGGCCGTTTTGTATTCACTTTCTTCTGAAATGGTAAGTTCTTTGTTTTCGTTAAGTTTTTCTAAAATCTCCATTTTTAGCAATCCAGTAAATTTGGAGCAGACTATAGAGATATTTTTATTTTTTTTCGCAAATTCGATAGCCTTTAATATTTCATTTTCGGTTTTTTTAAAATCCTGTTCTGATTCTTTTCCCTCTACACCATAATCTAAAACGGTATTTACACCATATTTTCCAAAATTATTAGATATTTCTACAGTATCTTCCAGTTCATCGCCACCGCAAAAAACGGCATAAATTGTTGGTCGCATGCCTACCACTACAGGAAACGACAAGCCACTTTGCATCATTTTATTTGCAATTGATGTACCTGCCTTTACCAACCAATTAAAATTAATTAAATTAAAAATAAATTGGGCTCTTTTTAACTCGAAATTGTTTTTATATTCAAACGCATATTCTGTATTGTCAAAATCTATATCTGATTTTCTTGTAGTCATAATCTAAAAAGTATTTACATAAATAACACGCTTGCAAGTTATATGTTTAAACTAATATATCTTATATTTACGAAAAAATAATTTAGTGGGCAATATTTTAGTTACTGGAGCAAATGGTTATTTGGGTAGTCAATTTGTATTAAAATTATTAGAAGACAAAATCAATGTTGATCAAAAAATAATTTGTTTAGACATTCATTTTCGACCCGAATTTTTGAATAACCCTGCTCTTTTATGCATTAAAATGGATATTCGTTCCAATGAATTAAATCAAATAATTTCAGATAATCATATTGAAACTGTTGTTCATTTGGCTGCTATTATTTCAACACCCGATAAAAGTGATAGAGAAAAGGAATACGATATTGATGTAAATGGCACTAAAAATTTGGTAAAGGCTTGTATTGAAAATAATGTTTCTAAATTTATCGTTACCTCTAGTGGAGCCGCTTACGGATACCATAAAGAAAATAACAATAAATGGATTACAGAGGATTTTCCGATTGAGGGCAATTATGAATTTGCCTATTCGCACCATAAAAAATTAATTGAAGTATTTTTAGCAGAAAAAAGAGCTACCAACCCTGAACTACAACAATTCGTTTTTAGAGTAGGCACTATTTTAGGAAAAACCACTAAAAACCCTATTACAGAATACCTCGAAAAACCAAAAATTTTGGAAATTAAAAACCATAAAAGTCCTTTCGTTTTTATTTGGGATAAAGACTTGGTTTGCATATTATACAAGGCAATAACCGATGGGAAGCCTGGTATTTATAATGTTGCTGGCGATGGTTCACTTTCGGTAAAAGAAATCGCTTCAATAATGGGCAAAAAAAACCAAACCCTACCTGCTTGGCTTATTAAAGGGGTTTTTGGTTTACTTTATCCTTTAGGCTTGAGTAAATACAATGCATTTATTGTTAATTTTGTACAATTCAGACCTGTATTATTAAACACCAAACTAAAAGAAGAATTTGGATTCATTCCTTCCAAAACCTCAAAGGAAGTTTTTGATTATTATTTAAAAGAAAATGTAAATAGGGAGGTTAAAAAATAGAAAAGATGTTTCTTGAATCCTTATTCCCTAATACCTATTCCACCACCAATCTCCCTTCCCAAGATTGTTCCCCAATTTTGGCATGAATGATATAAACCCCTGTTGAAATGTTTTTTAGGTCAATAGGGATAGTTTGGTTGGGCGTTATATTTTTGATTATTTGAGTGTTTATTGTTTTACCCAAAATATCTAATACTTGTATTTCCATATCACCATTCATGGTGGCATCGGTACTTATATAAACTTTGTCGTTTGTAGGATTTGGAAAAATAGATAAGTTTTGTGTTTCATTATTAAATATGCCTGTTACAATTTCAAATACTGCCGACATTTGGTAGCAATTTTCTTTATTTATTAGTACCGAATATTTGCCTGCTTCACCCCGTGGGTAAAAGTTTTTGTTGGTTGCGCCACCCACTGGCACATTGTTTTTATACCATTGGAATTTAAGGTCTGTATATTGCGTATTACAGGTAAGCGTTTGATTAGATTGGATAATGCTAGGCGCAAGTAATTCGTTTTTACAAGCAAAATTAGGGCGAATAGTGAGCGCACCTCGGATATTATCATCCCCCTCCATTTCATAGTAATACAAATCATCTCCATAATATTTATTAATGTATGGTACGTAATTATTACGAGTATATATCATTCGGTTGGGCGAATGTCCTTCTTTGATATTGATAAAATAAGTACCAGCACCAAGCCTCACACCACCACTTTCCATTGGAATCGTATATTGTTTTATAATGCCAGTATCTTCAATTTTGGCAGAAAATGGAATTGTTTGAGCAAATGGTTCTGCTCTGATATAGGAAAAATTTATTTTATGAATATCAAAAGTGGTAATATCATTTGCTTCGGTTGGTTTTAAAAATGCAGAAACAGAAGTAAGTAACATAGGTTTATCGATAGTAAATAATGCACCTTGTTCATCGCTACCACCATCACCAGACAAACCCAAATCGGGACCCCACATAAATTTATAATCCACAAATTCGGCAGGGTTAGTTAAAAAATTCCAAGTATCTCTACCATAAGTACTGTCTGTGATTGCAAAAGTAGAAATGGCATTATCATTATTTGCATCTTCATCACCTGCAAGTGAGGCGTGGCTTTCTAAAGTATAAATACCCATGCTAGTGGGAAAGTATGGCCCGAATACCACTTCTTTATTTTCAAAAGGTTGGAGGTTATATGTTCCAATAAAGGACTGTTCGATGGCACCATCCTTTACAATATTTAGGGTCAATTCTGCCCCAAATTGGGTAAATGGACTTGCATTGTTTATTTTGCCCTTAAACCATACCGTATCAATAGCATACAATGGCCATTGTGTATAGGTACTGGTAGTTACAAATGGATCGACTGAAACATCTATAGTTGGGAATGACATGGGGTAGCAACGAATGTACCTACCTGTTGAATATACTAAAATAACATCTTGACTATTCACAAAACCTTTATTAATATATACATAACCACTCCTTGGATGGTGATAATTAAAAATATCTACATCAAAAACAATGCTTTCTTTTGTATGTAAAATTCTTCCGAATGTAGAATCTTTTTTTAATGAAATAGCTATAATATCCAAATCATTAGGTGAATAACCTATTCTTCGATAACACCAAAGAAACGGTCCATTTGGAGTATTATTATCATAAAATGCAGAATATATTTCTCCAATTGTATTGTTTGTTACAGATATTGTGTCTAAAATGTTTCCAAGTTTGTCTATTTGAAAGAAATTATCATTATAACTGCCAACCCAAAACCCGCCACGACTACTATCGGCTGATGCATCATAAGTAATCCATCGCATATTATAAGGTGAGCCAGATGAAAATTCAGATTCAAAACCACTTACATGTATTTTATTTATAATAGATTTAGAGATTGGCTCTATTACGAAAATAGTTTTATTTTCATTGTTATTAACAGCATAAACAAAATTTCCATCGTAAGTTAAATTGGTAATTTCATCATAACTAGGTGGAGAATTTAATTCAGAGTCAATTAATTTTTTTCCTTGTATAAACAACCCATCTAAATCAAAAATCAATAATGAGTCCTTTTTAACGAACCAAAAAAAGGAATCAACTTGTACGATTTTCAATGCATCATATAATTTAGAATTTTTATCTACAATTATTTCCTTTATATAAGGCTGGAAAATCCTTTCCCCATTCGTTTTTTCTTTATCAATGGGATTTAAAATCTCGGAATAGATTGTATAATATTTGGATGTATATGCACTATCCGATTGTCCTCTTAAATTAAACGAAACAAGTATTATTGCTATAAATAGCAATAAATAATTTTTAAAAAAAAGCATAATATTTACTTTTGAATTACAAATTTTTGATGAAACAAAATCCCCTCATTTTCGAGCGACAAAAAGTATATGCCATTCGTTAATTCAGATATATCTATTTCATTGTTAATAATCTTGTAATTTGTTGATTTGCCTTGCACATCATAAATGGTAGTAGAGGCGGATGTTTCTATATTTACTCCTCCAACAAACAACTTGTTTTGTGCAGGATTGGGATAAATAAATATTGGGTTGGTTTTGTCCTTTATATCTTCCATATTTGCTAACCGATAGCCGGGATAACAACCTACAGGGTCGAATGGATAAGCGTATCTAACATATCCTATCGATTTGGGTTGTATTATGCTGCTATTTGCACTAACTACGGCAGGCATAAATCCAATTTCTTTATCATTTGCAGGAGGAACAACCGAAAAGTCCTCATTATAATAATATACGGAAGGGTTTACTGTATTTCCTAATAAAATATTTGGATTTATTGTATAAAATGTATTTTCATTTTTAAAGGTAGGGTTTAGGCAATAACTATTATTCGTTGAATTGTTAAACATAAAATAAACAATTTTATACAATGTATAGCCACCTCTACATATTGTTCCACATGGCCCTGATACCGCTGGTAATGGTTCAAAGCCACCACTTGAAGAATACTTTGCCAAATAGGCATAATCTTTTAACCAAAACTTATCTCCACTTACGTTTAATTCTGTAAATTTATAATTAGTGGAGGAAGATTTGGGTATAGTGGTATTTGATGTTAAATAAGAAGTAGTAGCTCCAATATCTTGTATTTTATTCATCAAATAATGTGCTTTTATATTGTCTCTTTCCTCCAATGCACCACTTCCATTGGTGTAAATTAAGGAGATTTTACTTGCGCCCAAAAAATTATGAAAGGTGGTGTATTCAAATACATTATTATTAAAAGCATTATACTGTGTTAGGTAAGAATAAACATCGTAAATATAGCGCGTATTATCGCTCTTTTTGTTATCATCTATCCTAATTGGGTCTTGATTCCATTCGGTAAACCAAATTTTAAAATTGCTTATATTATTTTGAGTAAAATTTAGATAAATTGTTTTAATGTCTTCAATATTATTCATAAAAGAGCCAAAACTTTTATCGTTATTTATATTGTAAATATCAGAATGATTTGTGTTAAAATATTTATGGATAATAAATGCGTCGTACAAAGACTGTATCGTTTTGTTTCCATCCAAAAATTTTGAATTTTTTGCTAATTGAATATCCCAACATAAATTATAAGTGGTACTTAATTGAAGTATGCCATTTCCATTTTGTAAAATATCCTCATTACAATCTATTGTAGTTAAATCCGCATCATCAGCAAGTGATACTTCCCCAACAACACCAATTTTAATGCCATTAAATTCAGTTTGTGTCCTTAATATTTCGGCATATTGCTTTACAATTTCAATATATTCAATGGGCGATAATTCTAATTCAGCATATCTATCATGTGTCAATTCATTACCCATTTCTACACCTACTACATTGATGCCATTGTTGAGTAAAAATCTCAATGTATTTAGGTTTTCGTTCATTTCGGAAACAAATTGGTCATGTTTTGGTGCAGTTGCATCAAGTTTAACAGCTTTTAGATCTAATATCTTATTACCTAAATTAGCATTTATCGAATGGTCGTACAAATGGGTCATTATATTAAAAACAAACAGCACTTCCACTTTTTTACCTCCTTGTCTATCTTCTTTTTCCTTTATCAATTCAATAAAATCGTAAATGATATTGCGTTTGCGGTGTGGGTCGAATTCCTTATGTAGATAATCCCATATTGAACTTGGATATTGTGGTGCGTTTCCTAAATCTTTATTTTCAGGTAGTTTTTCCCCACCAATTCCAGTTTTGCTTTTTACGCCATATCCTTTAAATTTATTATTGCTTGAATTTAATTGAGTAGACCCAATACTATAACTCGCATAAGGACAAGCTGTCGCAAGTGGATAATAGGGCGCAGACAATGCAGGTGTAACAACATATGAATAATTGGTAAAACCCGAATGGTATAATTGCGAGGCAGTGCCACCAGGAAAACGCATCATATTACCAGGCAATTCATCCCAAATATCCATAAATTGGGTTTTGGGGTTGTACTGGTCGGTACAATTGGTATAATGGTCGTTTGCCGAATTTGTATTTTCAGCACTTACTGCTTTGTTATACAATGAATAGGTATTATATCCAAAGTTTTCTAAATTAATTGGAACTTGCTCGTTATATGGGTCGTAATCAAAATTCAGGGTATTGGCAGGAGTGCATTGTGCAATTAAAGCTATTCGACCCATAACTAATATACTAAATAGTAATAAAAATTTGGCATTTAAGGACTGTGGACTGTGGTGTTTTCATGGTAGTGTTTTTTGTTTGAACAAATATAATCAATTTGATTTAGAAATGCAAATTGTTTACTAGCTTATTATGAAAAACTTTATCCCATTTAACTTTTCCAAATCTCTTTAATACCGTCGAAAGGTTTGGAAAAGTTTTTGAGTGTTCCAAATCTAAAATCATAAATCCCAAATCTGAAATTTCTTTCGCGTGAGGGATAGAGCGAAAAAGCCCGCAACGAAGCATGAGTGAGGACTTGTAGCGATAGCCCGACCCGAAGGCACGAAGGGGCACGCCCAAATTAAATGGACTATTATTTTGTATTTTCAAAAAAACTTTCCTAAAAATAACTTAAAATTTCCTAAAACTCATTAATTAGGCTTATTTTTGTAGGGATATTTTAAATTATATCCTTTATGAGAAAAATAAATTCAAATATAAAGCTAGTTGTACTCGGTATTGCTACTGTTTTAAGCATTATTTCGTGTGATGCATTATTGAAAACACAACAAACTCAAAATAAAGGACCAAAAGGTCCAAAATCGAATCCAACTTCTGAAACTTCAAGTCCTGCTTCCGTGCAAGGTGTTGGCGGAACGGTTTCTTTTACTGCTGATTTATCGGCGACTAGTCCAGTTCAGGAAGGCTTATTAGGATTCAATTCTGCTTTTAGTTTTACTTTAGGCATTGACAAAGAAAAAGAGATTTTGGATTTAAGCAAACAATTAACGCCAAGGGTATTGCGATTTCCTGGCGGTACTTTGGCCAATTATTTTCATCCAAAAGGACCAGGTTATGGCTTAAAAGAAGGTGAGGTAAAAGGACAAGGTGTGATGTATAAAGAATTACAAAAACAGGCTGCTTTATCTTCAAATGCACTCGATGATTATATTGAATATAGCAAAACCGTAAAACACAAATGCCTTTATGTAGCCAATATCATTACCGGCACACCAGATGATGTTATTTATGCCATTAATAAAATTAAAGCATCTGGCACCGAGGTAATTGGTGTGGAATTAGGAAATGAACTTTATTTTAATGAATATAGAGCACTTTTCCCTAATGTACAGACCTATATAAATAAAGCAAAAATGTTTGCTGGTCCAATTAGAAAAGCGTTTCCAGAAATAAAAATTGGCGTTATTGCAGCCAAATTAGCTGGCGAGGCTGGTGGAACAGTTGGTACAGGAGCATTTGCTGATGAGTGGAATACTGGCTTAGGAAAAGAGACTTTTTATGATGCTTTTATCGTACATACTTACGTAAAAGATGATAATTGTGCTGAAATGGCTGAGTCGGATTTACAAAAAGGATTCGACTGTGAATATGATTTATTAAGTCCAATTTTTTATCAATTGTCATCCAGACTTTTTGATCCATTTAAAAAATATTATGGCAATAAAAAAATGTGGTTTACCGAGTGGAATGTAAAAACACCTAAAACGGTACGTAACACTTTTATTCATGCTTCATTTGTAACAGAAGCATTGATGGATATGAACGATTTTAACCAAAAGAATAATAATGTATTAGAAAATTCTTCTTTCCATAATTTTATTTCGCAAGGTCGTGGATATGGTACCATAGTAGAATCGCTTCCCAATAAACCTAATTTGAGTGGCAATAAATTAACAAGTACTACTTCTTCCTTTTATGCTTTTCGATTTTTAGCCGACATATTAAATGGTGGTGGCAAAAACGTTAATCAAACGATTACACGTAGTTCAACTTTAGATGCAAGAAGTTTTAATGGTCGTTTATTTTACAATCCAAGCACCAAGAAATTGTATTTATGGTTTGTAAACAGATCCGGTGGACCAGTAAAAATTGAAAGTCTGGGGAATATTGTTTATGCCAACGCAACTGTAAAATACCTAAAAGCAGACAAACTGTATTCGCACACAGGCATAACTGGGATAGACAATATCGACGTAAACGAATTGATGAAATTAGAAAACAAGCCATTTACAAACAATACAATTGACGGCCCATTAAGTATTGGTTTGGTGGAGTTTAGCTTATAATCTAGGCTAAAATTTGTTTTGTTCCATCATTTTTTTGATATAAAATTTAGGGAAAAATTTGTAAATCAGTCGTGCTAATTTGGAATTTTTACCTAATGATAAAAATTTTACTTTTTTCAAATAAGCATTATATATTCCATTTGCCACCTCATTGGGTGTCAATTTTTTACTTATCTCCATTTTATTTTCACTATTTCCAAAAGCAGTATCTACAAAAGTAGGGCAAACCAACATTATATCCAATACGCCCAAATGCTCGGTTCTTAATGTTTCAAAAAAACCATGTAGCGCAAATTTGCTAGCACAATAGGACGTTCGACCATACAGTGGTGCAAAACCCGCAACACTCGAAATCGTAATTACAAATCCTTTATTGCGAACCAAATCGGATAAACACACACCAGTAGGAACAATATTAGCCATTACATTTATTCGTAAAATTCGCTCAAAATCGTCAATCGAATCATAACTAAATTTTTCAATCTTATTTATTGCAGCACAATTCACAATTCCTACTATTTCTGTTTTGTAAAATTGCTTGCAATTTTCAACACTTTGCAATACAAGTTCCTTTTGTGTTAAATCCACTTTTTCATAAAAAAAAGGAATTTTTGTTTTGTCAAATAAAACAGCTAATGCTTTCATCCCTAGTTCATTTTGATCCAAAACTCCTACCGAAAAACCTGCATCTGCAAACCTTAATGCAATAGCACTTCCAATTGCGCCTCCACCGCCAGTTACTAAAACTATTCCTTGTTGATTCATATAATTTATTTTTTTAAAAAAAGCCATTCGAATTACAAGATATAAATAAAATCTTTCCTTATATTTAGTACCCAAAATAAACATTAAAAAAAACAAATAGATTGGATTTAAAAGGAAAAAATATTCTTATAACTGGCGCAAGCAAGGGATTGGGAAAAGCAACAGCAGAAATGCTTATAAAAGCAGGTGCAAATGTGGCAATAACAGCTAGGTCATCAGAGAAATTATTTCAAACAGCCAAAGAAATAGGCGCATTTCCAATTCAGGGCGATGTATCGATTGAGGCAGATGTAGATAGAATTTATGCTGTTTTTTTGGCCAAATTTGGTCGTATTGATGCGCTTGTAAATAATGCAGGATTAGCAAATGGTCATAAATCAATTTTTGATACTAATTTGTCTGATTGGCAATTTGTATTTGGTATCAATTTATTCGGAGCAGCAATGATGGGTAAAAAAGCTGCGACGTATTTTAAAAATCAGAATTATGGCAATATTATAAATATTGGATCCACAGCTGCATTAAAGGGATTTGCAAATGGGTCGGTATATGCCGCATCGAAATTTGCCGTTCGTGGCATGTCTGATTGCTGGAGAGAAGAACTGAGAAAATACAATATTCGAGTGGTTTTGATTAATCCAACTTATGTGCCTACCGCATTTGGGACTGTGGACGGTATAGAAAAACCATTAGAAAACAAATATGTAAAACCCACCGACATAGCACATGCCATTAAATCTGCTCTCGAGATGGATGATAGCGCTTTTATTACAGAATTAACCGTTTGGGCAACCAATCCTTTTTAAATAAATAAAATGAGTACTACAAACAAATATTGCATAATTGGTGGTGGTCCTGCAGGGCTTTGCATGGCGAAAAACTTAAAAGAATTAGGCGTTCCCTTCGACGCATACGAAGCGGCCTCAGAAGTTGGAGGCTTATGGAACATAAATAATGAAAGAAGTAGTGTGTATGAAACTGCACATTTAATTTCTTCAAAAAAAATGACAGAGTTCAAGGATTTTCCTATGCCCGATGACACACCAGATTATCCAAGCCATCGTATTTTGTTTAAGTATTTTGTAGATTATGCGCACCACTTTAAAATTTGGGAGCATTATATCCTAAATACTTCTGTTGAAAAAATTGAAAAAGAAGATGATAAATGGGCTGTGACCTTATCTTCAGGTGAGACCAAAGTTTATAAGGGCGTTTTAATAGCAAATGGCACTTTGTCGGAGCCAAATATGCCACAATTAAAAGGCAATTTTACAGGCGAAATAATTCATTCGAAGGAGTACAAATCACCAGAAATTTTTAAAGACAAAAGGGTTTTAATTGTTGGAGCTGGTAATAGTGGTTGTGATATTGCTGTTGATGCTATTCACCATGGGAAATCCGTTTCGATGAGCGTAAGGCGAGGCTATCATTTTGTGCCTAAATATGTGTTTGGAAAACCTGCTGACACACTTGGAGGATTGATCAAACTTCCGCGAAAATGGAAACAAAAATTCGATTCTTTTTTATTGGGTTGGTTTGTTTTGGACGCCGAAAAATATGGTTTTCCAAAAGCGGATTACAAATTATATGAATCACATCCGATTGTAAACTCATTAATCTTGCATCATCTTGGACACGGCGACATTTCGATGAAAACAGATATCGACCAGATTGATGGAAAAAAAATCACTTTTAAGGATGGAAAATCGGAAGAATTCGATTTAATATTGCTTTCAACGGGTTATAAATTACATTACCCATTCATTGACCAAAAACACCTAAATTGGAAAGATGGCAGTCCGCAATTGTACCTAAACGCATTCCATCCCGATTATGACAATTTATTTATTGTTGGTTTATTGGAAGCCACTGGGTTGGGATGGGAAGGCAGAAACGAACAAGCTAAACTAATTGCCCATTTTATAAAAGCCAAAGAAAACAATTCAGATAAATACAAATCATATCTTGAAAAACTCAAAAAACCATTTCCCGATATGAGAGGTGGCTACAATTATTTAAAATTGGATAGAATGGCTTATTATGTTCATAAAGACACCTATCGAAATTATGTAAAAAAAGAAATAAAATTCTTCGAAAATGCATGAAATTGATTTGGTGAAATTACATTTTGATCCAAATGTATTACGCTTTCTCAATTTTATTCTCGGTTTTATTTTATTTGGTATTTCATTGGATTTAAAATTAGACGATTTTAGAAATATCCTTATTATGCCAAAATCCGTTTTGGTGGGCTTAATAGGTCATTCCGTTTTATTACCATTGCTTACGTTTTTATTGGTTATTATTATAAAACCACACCCAAGTTTGGCCCTGGGAATGATTTTAGTTGCTGCTTGCCCCGGTGGACACATGGCCAATTTTATGACCCATACTGCAAAAGGCAATACAGCGCTTTCTGTGAGCATTTCTGCTTTATCCACTCTTTTAGCTGCTTTTCTCACGCCTTTCAATTTCCAATTCTGGGGCTCTAAGGTGCCTTATTTACAAGATATTATGAAACAATTTGACTTGAGTTTTGTGGAAATGATGCAAACTGTTTTAGTGCTAGTGGTGTTGCCTTTACTTTTGGGTTTAGGCTGCGCAATCAAATTCCCTAATTTTGCAAATAAGATAAAAAAACCAATTAAAATACTTTCGCTTTTGTTTTTCTTTGGCTTTTTAGTTTTGGGTATTTTCGCCAATTATAAGTCCTTTCAAGGTTTTTTGTTATTAGTAGCTGGCTTGGTAATTTTGCATAATTCATTGGCGCTTTTAAGCGGTTTTTTATTCGGTAAATTGTGCAGGCTACCCTATGCTGATCAAAAAACGATGGCATTTGAAGTCGGCATTCAAAATACAGGACTAGGCTTAATCCTTATTTTTAATTTCTTTAATGGGTTAGGAGGCATGGCCATGATTGCTGCCTTTTGGGGCGTCTGGCACATGGTTTCAGGGTTTGGACTGAGTTATTATTTTTCAAAAAAATAAATACGCTCCTTGCCTTTATATTCATTCAAACTTCCTATTTTGTAGGTGGTCAAACCATATTCTATAAGGGTGTTTTCCAGAATTTCAATTCCAATATCTTCTATGGCTATTAATAATCCACCAGAAGTTTGAGGATCACAGATGATGGATTTCATTTCTTCATTTTCCATCCATATTTTATCGCCATAACTATCCCAATTACGGTTTGTACCACCAGGAATTGCATTTTGATCAATATAATATTGAATATTTGGTAGTTGTGGTATCATTTTAAAATCAACATGTGCCTCCAAATTACTGCCTTCACACATCTCTAATAAATGCCCAGCCAAACCGAATCCTGTTACGTCGGTCAAACTTTTAACTTCTTTTATTTTACCCAAAGCCGTTCCAACTTTATTAAGTGCAATCATACTATTTCGGGCTGTAAATTGGTCTTCTGTTTTTAAAATACCTTTTTTTTGAGCAGTAGATAAAATACCAACCCCCAAAGGTTTGGTTAAATACAAACTGCAATTTGCAATTGCTTTATCATTTCTTTTCAAATTTTCCAAAGGCACAATACCTGTAACCGCCAATCCAAATAGCGGCTCCATATTATCAATACTATGTCCCCCAGCCACCATTATACCCGCATCACTACACGCTTTTCGAGCACCATCAATTACTTTTGCAGCAATTTCTACAGGTAATTTTTGAATCGGCCAACCCAAGATTGCAATAGCCATAAGTGGCTTTCCGCCCATTGCATAAATATCACTTATCGCATTTGTAGCCGCTATACGACCGAAATCAAATGGATCATCCACAATTGGCATAAAAAAATCGGTTGTACTGATAATGCCATTGCCATCGCCCATATCATAAACCGCCGCATCATCCTTTGTGCCATACCCAACGAGTACATTTTTGTCTTTAAAAAAATCTAATTCTGTTTTTAAAATCGTTTCTAGGTTCTTCGGACTTATTTTGCATCCACAACCCGCACCATGGCTATATTGAGTTAATTTTATTTCTTCCATATTATTTGCCTTTTTCGATTAATAAATCAACCGTTTCCATTAATTTATCTGCTTTTATTTCAATTTCTGTTATGGTTTCATTTGCTCTATTTGCCAATGAATATCCATAATATTTATCGTAATAAACCATTGCAATCTTTGCCACTTTATGAAAATCATCGTTTGCTAAAGCTTCCAAAGCTGTTATAAGGTGCTGTCCGCCCAACTTTTTTTCTATTTTACAAAGTGCATTTTCTATTTCTTGTTTTGGAAAAATTGCATATTCTTTCACCAAAAATTCCAATCGTTGTTCAAAGGGCAATTGAATCAAAAATAATTGGGCTGATAATTTATTTTCATAAAAAGGTGGAATTAAAAAAACGGAACCAATATGCCGACTTTCGTCTTCAATCCAAACAGGCTTTGAAATATCACATTTCAATATTTCAATAGCCAAATCGTTTTCAAATTGCTCTTGAGTAGGTTGCTTACCCTGACCAAAACTTCCAAATGCCGATCCTTTATGATGGGCTAGTTGTTCTAAATCAATTACTTGCTGTCCCTTTTCTTTAAGCATTTGGAGTAACACTGTTTTCATTGAACCAGTATGACCGCCAATTATTTTATAATTTAATTTGGTAGCTAGTGTTTGAAGTACAAACTTCCTAAATGCTTTATAACCTAATTCTAAAGTTTTAATTTCCTTAAAACCTGCAGTTTGAAGTAGCCAAGCAAAACTTCCACTGCGCATTCCACCTCTCCAACAGTGTACAAATACCTCTTTATTTGGCGCAATTTTTTCCGCTTCATTTACAAAATCAGCTAATTTTGGCCCAACGATTGAAAGCCCAAGTTTTACGGCCTTATCTTTACCTTCCTTTTTATAGCATGTACCAACAATTGCCCTTTCTTCATTGTTGAACAATGGAATATTGTGGGCATTAGGAATATGTCCTTGCAAAAACTCGCCAGGCGACCGTACATCAATTATCGAAAGATGGTTATTTTCAGTGAAATAATATTCAAATGGAATTTTTTTTGTCATGGTAAACTCCTAACCTTTGAATTTAAATTCCGAAAGACTCTTTTACTTTATCTACAAAATCCAATTTTTCCCAAGTAAATAATTCTACTTGCAATTCTAATTTTGTACCGTCCGTGCCTTCAAAAACCTTCGTAACTATTTCATTTTTTCTACCCATGTGTCCATAAGCAGCTGTTTCGCTATAAATGGGATTCCTTAATTTCAAGCGTTGCTCAATTGCATACGGACGCATATCGAAAATTTGTTCCACTTTTCGCGCTATCTCGCCGTCATTCAAACTCACTTTAGCTGTACCATAAGTATTGATATAAATACCCATTGGACGAGCTACGCCAATGGCATAAGAAACCTGAACCAATATCTCGTCGGCCAAACCTGCAGCTACTAAATTTTTGGCTATATGACGTGCTGCATAAGCCGCCGACCTATCTACTTTGGATGGATCTTTGCCTGAAAAAGCACCTCCACCATGAGCACCCTTACCGCCATAAGTATCTACGATTATTTTTCTACCTGTCAATCCAGTATCGCCATGCGGACCACCAATTACAAACTTGCCTGTTGGATTTATGTGATACTGAATATTGTCGGTAAATAAATTTTGTAAGCTAGTTTTCAATTGAGCTTTCACTCTTGGAATCAAGATTTGAATCATATCTTGCTTAATTTTTGCAAGCATTATTTCATCTGCATCAAAATCATCGTGCTGTGTAGAAATTACAATATCTGTAATTCTTATCGGTACATTATTGTCATTGTATTCCAACGTTACTTGCGATTTAGCATCTGGACGCAAATAAGTCATTTCCTTATTCTCACGACGCAAAACAGCTAATTCGAGCAATAATTTATGCGCCAAATCCAAAGCAAGCGGCATATAATTATCCGTTTCGTTGGTTGCATAACCAAACATCATACCCTGATCGCCAGCACCTTGTGAATTGGCTTTGGTTTCAAAATCCAAAACTTCCACCTTTCTATCTACTCCTCTATTAATGTCATCCGATTGGTCATGAATGGCACTAATGATACCACATGAATTAGCTTCAAACATATACTCGCTCTTAGTATAGCCAATTTTTCGGATTACCTCTCGAGCAATTTTTTGTACATCTAAATAGGTTTTAGACTTCACCTCACCAGCCAATACAACCAAACCAGTGGTTACTAATGTTTCACAAGCTACTTTGGATGTAGGGTCGAATGCTAGAAAATGATCAATTAATGCGTCAGAAATTTGGTCTGAAACCTTGTCAGGATGTCCCTCAGAAACTGACTCAGAAGTAAATAAATATGGCATAATTTAAATTCTTTTTTTAAACGATTTGCAAAGATAAAATTTAGTACATTAATTTTCTATTTTATTTCTACACTTACTAATTTTTCTCCATCATAAAATCCATTTAAAACATCGCCGATTGCTAAAGCACCTACTCCTTTTGGCGTGCCAGTAAAAATTAGGTCTCCTTGTTGAAGTGTAAAATATTGTGAGACAAATGAAATAACCCTTTCAAATGAAAATATCATATCGGCTGCATTGCCCATTTGAACGGTCACATCATTTTTTAGAATACTAAATTTTAATTCAGACAAATTTATATTTTCATTTATTTTAATAAAATTGCCAATTATTGCAGAACCATCAAATCCTTTTGCCAATTCCCAAGGTAATCCTTTTGATTTTAAATCGTTCTGAATATCGCGGGCAGTTAAATCAAATCCTATAGTGAAAGCATCTATATATTTATTCGCAAATTTTTCTTGTATTTTTTTTCCATTTTTACCAATTCTCAATACAATTTCTCCTTCATAATGCAAATCGTTTGTGAAATCGGGATAATAGAATGCTTGTCCATCTTTTAATAAAGCGGTAGTAGGCTTCATAAACACAACCGGATTTTCGGGCAGCTCATTGTTTAATTCTTTGGCGTGTTCAGCATAATTTCTTCCTATACAAAAAATCTTCATCCTCTTTTTTTTTATTTATTACTAAATGTATTCATCGTATTGGTAAGTCCTGCCAAACAAAATGATTTTACGATCTCCACACTTTTTCCTATTCTTTCGGGTAGCGCTTCCAACTCCAATTTATTCCAATTACCCAAAACATAATCTACTTGTCTCCCTTTTGGAAAATTATCGCCAATTCCGAATTTCAACCTTGGATAAGCCGTGGTGCCTATTTCGGCAAATATGCTTTTCAAGCCATTATGACCTGCATCTGTTCCTGATGGCCGCACTCTTAAAGTGCCAAAAGGAAGTGCCAAATCATCTACAATCACAAAAACTTGTTCAATAGGAATTTGCAAATAATTCATCCAGTATTTTAAAGCCTTTCCACTCAAATTCATATAAGTATTGGGTTTAAGAATTACAATTTGCTTCCCTTTGAAACCACAATTGGCGACAGCACCAAATTTACCCAATTCAAATACACCACCCAAATCACTTGCAAGGGCATCGGCTACTAGAAAACCGATATTGTGTCTTGTTGCTTCGTATTCTTTGCCTATATTTCCTAAGCCTACAATTAAAAATTTCATTCTCTAAAAATAAAAAAAAATATAATAAAAAAAAGGCCATACAAACTGTATGACCTTTTATAAATAATAAAACTATAATTTATTTTTTTCCACCTTCTTTAGTAGCAGCACTTCTTAAGCTTCTTGGAATCTCGATAGTTACCAAAGGAACTGACAAGTTGGTCATAATCTCATAACCTTCAGGCTTAAGATCTCTACCTTTGAAGGATTGACCCAATTTAAGACCAGAAATATCTACTTCTATTGAATCTTTAAGGTTTTCAGGAATAGCCTTGATTTTAAGTTTTCTTACGTTAACCAAAAGCTTACCGCCTTCTTTTACACCTGGTGAAGTTCCTACCGTTTTTATTGGCACTTCAGCCATAATTTTAACGCCAGGCAAAAGTTGTTGAAAATCAACATGCGTTACCTCGTCAGACAATGGGTCGGCTTGAACAGCCTTCACCATAGCTTCGTAGGTTTTGCCACCAATTTCTAAAGCCGCTTTATAAAAGTTAGGTGTATAGATAATTTTTTTCAATTGAGCAGCTGGTGCTGAAAAATTAATTGTGTCGGCACCACCATACATAACACATGGCGTTTCGCCAGTTTTCCTCAAATCATTAGCTGATTTGGTTCCTTTACTTGTGCGGACAGTTCCGCTAATGTTTATCGATTGCATACTTCTTTTTTTACTTTTTTTTGTGTATAAATAACGAGTTGATAGATTTGAATTCGTGGGCATTTCTAATAGCTTTTGCAAAAAGATTAGCTACAGACAATACTTTTATTTTTGGGGTTTGTTTTGTTAATGGAATTGTATCACATACTACTAATTCCAAAAGGGCTGATTCTTCTACTTTTTCATATGCATTTCCTGACAAAACAGGATGAGTACAAAGTGCACGTACGCTTTTGGCACCCTTTTCCATTATCAAGTTGGCAGCAGTTGCTAAGGTACTTGCTGTATCTACTAAATCATCTACTAGAATCACATTTTTACCCTTTACATCTCCAATCAAGCGCATGGACTCAATTTCATTTGCTTTGCTCCTATGCTTATCGCAAATTACCAATTCTGCATCAAAATGCATGGCATATTGTCTAGCTCTCTTGGTACTGCCAACATCGGGAGAGGCAAAAACTAAGTTATCCAATTTAAGTGTTTCAACATAAGGTACAAAGATGGCCGATGCGTCTAAATGATCAACTGGAATATCAAAAAAACCTTGAATTTGGGGAGCATGCAAGTCCATTGTCATCACCCGCTGTGCTCCAGCTACTGTAATTAAATTTGCAGCTAATTTGGCGCCAATTGCAACACGTGGCTTATCCTTTCTATCTTGACGAGCCAAACCAAAATAAGGCATTACTGCAATTATTTTACCAGCTGAAGCCCTTTTGGCTGCATCACAAAGTAATAATAATTCCATCAAGTTATCAGAAGGAGCTGGTGTAGATTGTATTATAAAAACAACTGATCCACGTATAGATTCTTGAACAACTGGTTCAAATTCTCCATCACTAAATTCCATTACTTCCACTACAGTCATCTCCTGCCCATAACTCTCGCATACATTTTCTGCAAGTGTTTTGGTGGCTCGACCAGAAATAATTTTTACGTCGTGAAGTACCATAATTCAATAATCCTCAAATTTTGAGAGTGCAAAGATAAGAATTAGTATTTATTTATTTTGATTTTATTAGAAAATTTACCTACACTTAATGAAAAGAATCCACAAAATTTAAAAAATATCTATTTTTCCTTTTTAAATCTAAAAATTTCCTTGTTTTTTGTGCTTTATGCGGAATTTAATTGTAAAATTAAAAAGATTTTTTCTAAAATTTGTATTTTATTGCTTTGTTGGCAGTATTTTATGGGTGCTTTTATATGCAATTATTCCAGTGCCAATAACACCTCTAATGATTTTTAGACTTGTTGAAAACATCAGCGAAGGGAAAGAATTGATTTTATACAAAGATTGGATTTCCTATAATAATATTTCTCCAAACTTACCCATAGCGGTGGTAGCAGCAGAAGATCAAAAATTTGTAGACCATAAGGGATTTGATTTTGAAAGCATGAAGAAGGCTTTTAAGGGAAACCAAAAAGGCCATAAAATAAAAGGTGGAAGCACTATTAGCCAACAAGTAGCAAAAAATGCCTTCTTATGGCCAAGTAGGACATATCTTAGAAAAGGATTAGAAGCATATTTTACTGTATTAATTGAGATTTTTTGGTCAAAAAAACGAATAATGACCGTTTACCTCAATATAATAGAAATGGGCAATGGCGTATACGGTGCTGAGGCAGCAAGTATGTATTATTGGAAAAAGAATGCCATTGACTTAAGTAAAGAACAAGCTGCTGGAATAGCTGCAATATTACCCAATCCGAGAAAATGGTCGCCAAATACTGCCAGAAGAAAAGGTTGGATAATGCGTCAAATGCGTAATTTGGGCGGAGAATTGAATTATGAAAAAGGAGTTGAACAAGACAAAACAAAAGAAAAATAAATTAAAACGGGATTCTTTTTAATTTTTTTTAATTTCTTCTATCTTTGTTGCAATGGATAATTTTATTGTATCGGCAAGGAAATATCGACCTATTAAGTTTGAAGATGTGGTTGGGCAAGATCAAGTTGCTATTACCCTCAGAAATGCACTTAAAAACAATCACCTAGCACAGTCTTTCCTTTTTTGTGGACCACGAGGCGTTGGAAAAACCACGTGTGCACGTATTTTAGCTAAAGCCATTAATTGTATTTCGCCCTCAGCCGATATGGAGCCTTGCAATACCTGCGAGTCATGCACTTCTTTTAACCATAATGCTAGTTTCAATATTTTTGAATTAGATGCTGCTTCAAACAATAGTGTTGAGGATATTAGAATACTAATTGACCAAGTAAGGTTTGCACCACAATCTGGAAAATACAAAGTATATATTATAGATGAGGTTCACATGCTTTCTTCTAATGCCTTTAATGCTTTTTTGAAAACATTAGAAGAACCACCTTCTTACGCCATTTTTATTCTAGCTACCACCGAAAAACACAAAATAATTCCAACGATACTTTCTCGATGTCAAATATTTGATTTTAAAAGAATTTCAATTGCTGACATCGTTTTTCAGATGGAAAAAATAGCTAAAGAAGAATCAATAAATGCAGATAAATCTGCTTTACATATTATCGCTCAAAAAGCGGATGGTGGAATGAGAGATGCGCTTAGCTTATTTGATAAGATGGTGAGCTTTTCGGGCAAAGATATTAAGTATGACCAAGTAATAGAAAATCTTAATATTTTAGATTACGATTATTATTTCAAAGTAACAGATGCTTTATTGGTTGAAGACTCGAGTAGCACCTTGCTAATTTATAATGAAATTAGTGAAAAAGGATTTGATGGGGAAATATTTATGCTAGGTTTATCTGAGCATTTCAGAAACTTATTGGTATGTAAAGACTCAAAAACAATAAAACTACTTGAAATTGGCAATGAATTAAAAGACAGGTACTTAAGCCAAAGCGGAAAAACAACAGATGCCTTTTTATTAAATGCTTTAAATTTGGCAAATCAATGCGATGTTGGTTATAAAATGTCCAAAAATAAACGATTACAAGTGGAGCTTTCTCTACTAAAAATGTGTTTCCTAAATAGCCAAATTTCGGCCACCTTTGGAGGTGTGGACGCAAAAAAGTAAAAATTCCGGAAGAAAAAATTCCGGAAAGAAAAGTGGAAGTCGAAATTGATGTTCCAAAGCTAATTGATACAAATATTGCGCCTGGTCCAACGATTATTGAGCATAAAGAAAATGCACAAGTAAGAAAAAAGGGCTCCATTTTAGATGAATTATTGGAAGATTTGGAAGATGAAAACAATTATGATTCGGAAATAAAATTTACAGAACTAATACCCGACAATATTCCTATAATTTGGGAAGCCTATATTTCCACCATATCCGACACTGCTCATGGGTCCTATTTGCCAATTGCCCAAAAATCTAAACCAATTTTTGATGGGGAAGCCACGCTTGTTTTTTCAGAGGACAATTCCATTTCATTGGGATTTATGGAAAAGAATAAAGCTGAAATACAACTCTTTTTTAAAGAAAAAACAGGCAAGTCTTTACAATTGAAATTTGAATTAAATAAAACTGAATCTAATGAAAAGAAGAAAGTTTTTAAAACAACTAAAGAGAAATTTAAGGAAATGGCAGAGATTAATCCCGTTTTATTAGAATTACAAAAAAGATTAGAACTAGATTTTGAATATTAACAACAATGAATAAATTAGATAAAACATCAAAAAAAACAGTTGTATTAGGAGCTAGCTCTAAAATAGATAGATATAGCAATAGAGCTGTAAAACAATTAATCGCTCATGGCCATCAGGTAATTCCAATTGGTTTTGAAAATGAAAAGATTAATGGACTGCAAATTGAAACGGCATTACTGCCTATTGAAAATGTAAACACCATTTCCTTGTATTTAAACCCCAAAAGACAAGAGGCTTATTATGACTATATTCTTTCATTAAATCCAAAGAGAATTATTTTCAATCCAGGAACAGAAAATAGGGATTTGGAACAATTGGCTAAAAAACTAAATATCGAAACTATCGAGGCTTGTACATTGGTAATGCTTTCTGTAGGTAATTATTAAACTTTGTAATAATTTTTTTTTCTTTTGACCCAAACGGAAAATTTACCAGGACCAGAAACGCCCAAACCTACAAATAAAACTAGAGACTCTAAGGCATGAGAAAAGCCTTTAAATCCATCGCCATTAACAGCATGCATTACGATAGCCATTACCATGGTGATAGAAAGAAGCACACAGGCTGGTGCAAAAAACAAACCTAACATCAAAAACAAACCTCCAAAAAACTCGGCAAAGGCAGCCATAAAACCCCAAAACGCAGGAACAAAATTTATTCCAACCATTTGCATTACTTCTCCTAATTCTTTCCAAGTTTCCACACCACCAACTAATTTAGGATAACCATGAATCATAAAAGAAATTCCAATTCCAATTCTAATAATCAAAAGCCCCAAATCTATTTTTTGATTTTTCATAACGAATAAAATGTACCACGAAATTAAAAAAAAATGGTATTATTTCAATTTAATTCAGGTAAAATTATAGCTATAAGGGTTTTATGCAAAAAAAAACAAAAAAACTCTTTTATAAGAAATCCATAATTAATTGATAAACAATATTTTATTTTACATAAAAATAAAAAACAAAGTTAAATTTATAGTTCGGTGCATTTATAAATAGGCTTTTTTACACAAATAAAAAATAAAATTAATAACTTAGTTAATCATTTTTCAAATTTACCACTATGAAAAAAAAATGGCTCTTATTTTGTCTAATAATTAATACCCTTTCCACCTTTGGTCAGAGCAAATTAATTCGATCAAATTGGAATTTAATTTTTGAAGAAAATTTCGATACTTATGCCACAGTAGATGACATGTCCAGCAAATGGCGATTCGATTACCCTTGGGGGCCAACGCTTGTAGGAAACACATCAGAAAATCAATATTATACCAAGGAAAATATTATTTTAAATCCTGATGGAACAATTACTTTTCGAGCTAAAAAATTAAGCACACCCATCGTTTATGAGTGGGAAGATGCAACCGGTCTTCATTCCAAGAAATTGGATTATACATCGGGGATGATTTTCTCGAAACAAGAATATGACAATCCTTGTTGGGCCGGAAACATAGGTTATACGCATGGTTTTTTTGAAATGCGCTGTAAGCTTCCAAAAGGATTAAAAACTTGGGCAGCTTGGTGGCTATATAGTGGACCCACCGAAATTGACATTTTTGAAGCATATGATGATAAAAGAGGATTTGCTTCCAATAATCACGATTGGCACGACCCGCACACTTCTTGTGGCAATCATTTTCAAAAAGAATTTGGCGATGACTTAACAAATGAATACCATAATTATGGTTGTGTATGGACTGAAGACAAGATAATTATGTTCTTTGATGATGTAGAAATTTGGTCATCTGATAGAATTGGGACAACCGCTTGCCCAGCAACCCTTATTGCCAATTTAGCCATGATAAAAGGCGCAAGAATCGATTCTACTGATTTTATAGTTGATTATATAAAAGTGTACAAAATGGTAGATCCACAACTGCCATTTAAAACAGAAAATGCTTGGACAAACAATATTATTGACAACCAAAAATATGCCAATAGAAAAGTTTCAGGCAAACCGGGCTCAATTGTACAAATAAATGAAAATGAAATAGCTTATGTAAAAAGAGACAATACACTTGGCCGTTTTATAAAATCTTCAAACAATTGGGTTTATTCAGAAATTCCATTTACCTACCAAAATGCGCAGAAAATAAATAGCAACTTAGTAGCTGCTAAAAATGGAAATTATACTTACTATCGTGGTTTGGATGGAAAAATACATGGCTTCGCTTTTACAAATGGAAATTGGAGTAATTTTATTGTAGATGATGGTAATAATGCTACTTATTCAAAAATAAATGCTGCCGCAGGATCAATGGTTGTGGATTTAGCTAATAATATATTTTACAGAGGCAACGACAATAAACTACATAAATATTCAAATGCTAATGGAATTTGGGTTCATACATTAATCTCAAACACAACATCTACTAATGATTTAATTGCTGGTAATTTGGTACTGAATGCAGCAAATACTATCTATTACAGAGGAAATGATGCAAATCTTCATAATTACAACCTGCAGGGCAGTAATTATTTGCATTTGAATTATAGTACTTTTCCAAAAATAGAAAAAAGTAATTATTCTTTATCAGGCAAGGAATTAGCTAGTCTTTCACAACCATTTATGCTTTCTTATATTGAAAAGGGAAGTCTTGATTTATTTTACAGCTTTGAACAAATTGTTGGCTTAAAAAATCCTATTAAAATAACTCCAACAAACGAGAATATAAGGGCAAAATCGAATTTATCTATTTCTAGTTCATCCCAAATATGGTATAAAGGCGAAGATGGAAAAATTAATTTTCTCAAAAATGAAAATGGCAATTGGATACATCAATGGCCAAGCAGTTGGGATAATAAAAACCCAGTTTTAAATGCAAGCACCGATAATATCATCACATTTAGCGATGAACTAATGTTTCATCGTAGTACTGATAATTTTATCAAAAAAATTGAATTAAAACCTTTTATAAGCCCAAATCCACCATGTGATGTAAATGATTATACCCCTGATCCGTTGTATAGAATGTCGAATATAAACGCTGAAATAAATATTCAAGAGACTTTTAAGATTTTCCCAAACCCTAGCAGTGAAAGAATATTTTTTGAAGTTCCATATTTAATGGGTGAAAAATCTGAAATAAGAATAATAAACACAACTGGTCAAATAATCTTAGAAAAAACTGTATTTGGAGGCAACCAAAGTTTAGACATTACAAATATCGAAGATGGTATTTATTTTGCTATTTTAAATACAAATAATAAACAATCCATATCAAAATTTATTGTAAAAAAATAGTCCGAAGTATGCAATGTCTCTTTTAAAAAAAGAAATGTTTCCAAATTAAGAAAGAGATGGAAGCATTTCTTTTAAATTATTAAACAAAAAAAAATGAGTAATATTTGTAATTAAAAAAAGGTCTGCTACTTATTTATTTAGCACCAATTCTACTTTAATATTCAATTCCTTCAATTGTTTGTCATCAATTGTACTCGGTGAATCAAGCATTATATCTCTTCCGCTATTGTTTTTTGGGAATGCTATAAAATCTCTGATTGATTCTACTCCATTTAAAACGGCACAGAGTCGGTCGAATCCAAAAGCCAATCCACCATGTGGCGGTGCCCCAAATTCAAAAGCATTCATCAAAAATCCGAATTGTTTTTGTGCCTCTTCATCGGTAAAGCCTAGCCGTTTAAACATTTCAGCCTGCAAAGTTTTATCAAAAATACGAATAGAACCTCCACCAACTTCTACACCATTGATAGCCAAATCATATGCATCGGCTCTTACTCTTCCTGGCTCAGTGTATAAATAATCAATATCTTGTTTTTTAGGCGAAGTAAATGGATGGTGCATAGCATACCACCGATTATCGGCCTCATTAAATTCCAATAATGGAAAATCTAAAACCCATAATGGTTTAAATACTTCTTTAGAACGAAGTCCCAATCGATTACCCATTTCTAACCTCAATTCATTCATTTGTTTGCGCACTTTTTCCTCACCTCCACACAAAACCAACAACAAATCACCTGGTTTTAATGCTGTCTTTTCAGCCCATTTCTTTAGGTCTTCTTCATTGAAAAACTTATCTACCGATGATTTCAAAGTACCATCTGTATTGTATCTTAAATAAATCAATCCAGTGGCGCCTATTTGTGGTTTTTTAACAAAATCAGTTATTTCATCTAATTGCTTTCTTGTAAAATCAGCACATTGGCCCGCATTTATTCCAATTACCAATTCTGCATTGTCAAACACTCCAAATCCTTTACCCTTAGCAATATCATTCATTTCAACAAACTCCATCCCAAACCTTAAATCAGGCTTATCGCTACCATACAATCTCATGGCATCATCATATTGCATACGAGGAAAGTCGCCCAATTCAATCCCTTTTACGGTTTTAAAAATATGTTTTATCAATCCTTCGAACATATTTAAAATATCCTCTTGTTCCACAAATGCCATTTCACAGTCTATTTGTGTAAATTCGGGTTGTCTATCAGCTCTCAAATCTTCATCTCTGAAACAACGGGTTATTTGATAATATTTATCAAAACCAGAAACCATTAGCAATTGCTTAAAAGTTTGAGGCGACTGCGGCAAAGCATAAAATTCTCCTGGATTCATTCTTGAAGGCACCACAAAATCTCTGGCTCCTTCCGGTGTTGATTTAATCAAAAATGGCGTTTCAATATCTAAAAAACCATTAGCATTTAAGTAGGTGCGCACCTCATGACCAACTTTATGTCTGAAAATAATTTTCTCTTGTACTTCATTCCTCCTCAAATCCAAATAACGATATTTCATTCGCAATTCATCTCCCCCATCGGTTTCATCTTCAATTGTGAATGGAGGCGTTTTGGCTTTATTTAAAATTTGCATTGAAGCGACCATAATTTCAATATCACCTGTAGGCATTTTTGGATTTTTATTGCTTCGTTCCACCACTGTCCCTTTCACTTGTATTACAAACTCTCGTCCAAGGGTACGTGCCAGTTCACATAAAGGTTTATTGGTTTCCATATTAAAAACCAATTGCGTAATTCCATATCGATCTCTCAAGTCCAAAAAGGTCATACCACCAAAATCTCGTGTACGCTGCACCCATCCAGCAAGTGTAATCTCACTATTAATATTTTCTATCCTTAATGTTCCACAATCATGCGACCTATACATATTTTTATCTTTTGGAGGGTAAAGGTCGCAAAAAGGATTGAAACAATTAAATAATGAAATAATTAAATAATTAGCCAATGGAAATTTGAGCATGTAGAAATGCGGGAATTTGATAATTTTAAACTGTTTAATAAAATGATGAAACTAATATTTTTACCACTAGAATTAATTTTCTATTAAACTATTGTAAAGTGCTTTTTTATCAAACGACCGTTTGGTAGATTTGTATATTATTTTAAACAAAATTTCATTATGAGCACATCAACTGAACAAATTAAATTAACCTTAAAAGGAGGTGAATTTTTAGTTAAAGAAACCCATTTTTCAGAAATATTTATCCCAGAGGAATTTAATGAAGAACAGTTAATGATTCAGTCTGCGACAAATGATTTTTTGGAAAGAGAAGTAATGCCAAAATTTGAGCAGATTGAACATCAGGAACCAGGCGTAACGGAGCAATTGCTTTTACAAGCAGGAGAATTAGGTTTATTAGGCCTAGCAATTCCTGAAGAATACGGCGGAATGGGTAAGGATTTTAACACTAATTCTATTGTTGTAGAAACCATGGGAAAAGGTCGTTCATTTACGCTTAGCTATGGTGCGCATGTGGGAATAGGCACATTGCCAATTGTATATTTTGGAAATGATGAACAAAAACAAAAATACCTTCCAAAATTAGCAACAGGAGAATTAAAAGCATGCTATTGCCTTACTGAGCCTGGGTCAGGTTCTGACGCATTAGGCGCAAAAACAAGAGCTGATATTTCTGAAGATGGTACCCATTATTTACTTAATGGACAAAAAATGTGGATTACCAATTCGGGATTTGCCGATATTTTTATTGTATTTGCCCAAGTAGAAGGCAATAAATTCACGGGTTTTATTTTAGAGAAAACGATGCCAGGTTTGACCCTTGGAGCTGAGGAGAAAAAAATGGGTATCAAAGGTTCATCAACACGACAAGTGTTTATGGAAAATGTAAAAGTACCTGTAGAAAATTTACTTGGTGAAATTGGAAAAGGACACTTAATTGCTTTTAACATCTTAAACATAGGTCGTTTCAAATTATGTGCTGGTGCTTTAGGTGGTGCAAAATCAGGTTTAGACTTAGCAATAAATTATGCAAACGAAAGAAAACAATTTAAAGTAGCTATTTCTTCATTTGGTGCAATACAATATAAACTTGCAGAAATAGCTACAAGAATATATGCTTGTGAAAGTGCTAACTATAGAGTTTCAGACCTTATTGACAATAAAGAAAAAGAATTATTAGCAGCTGGACAACCATTGGCAAAAGCTATTTTGGGCGCAGCCGATGAATATGCAATAGAATGTGCATTACTAAAAGTATTGGGCTCTGAAGTACTTGATTATTCAATTGATGAGGCTTTGCAGGTGCATGGTGGAATGGGATATAGTGAAGAAACTGCAATTTGTGGCGCTTATAGAGATGCTCGAATCAATAGGATTTTTGAAGGAACCAACGAAATTAACCGTTTACTTTCTGTAGACATGTTAATTAAAAGAGCAATGGCTGGAAAAATCGACTTGATGAGTGGCGCAATGGCTGTTCAAAAGGAGTTGATGGGCATTCCAGATTTTTCAGGAAGTGAAGAAGAGGGCATTTTGTCTAAAGAAATTACGGCCGTTAAAAATGCTAAAAAAGCTATTTTGATGGTTGCTGGCGCTGGCGTTCAAAAACTAATGCAAAAGTTAAAAGATGAGCAAGAGATTTTAATGAACTTATCGGATATGATGATTGAGTTATTCACAATGGAGTCAACCCTTTTGCGTACATTGAAATTAATAAGCCTTAGAGGTGAAGCCGCATGCAGCTTACATGTAGATATGACAAAAGTATTTATCAGTGATGCGATGGAAAGATTGAATGGACATGGTAAGCATGCGTTACAATCCTTTTCTGAAGGTGATGAACTAAGAATGATGTTGATGGGTCTAAAGAGATTTACGAAATTTGAGCCGATAAACACAAAAGACGCTAGAAGAAGAGTAGCTGCCAAATTAATTGAAGAAAATAAATATTGTTTCAGCAAATAAAGAATACAACCTAACCAATTTTATTAAAGCGCAATCATAAGGTTGCGCTTTTTTTATGCTATAATTTGAAAAAAAATGGGTGATTTTCTTTCGAAAATCACCCATTAATTATAATGAATAAATTATTTCTTAAAATGGCAAATCATCGCCACCATCTTCCATTGTTGGTTCGCTTATGGGTGTTGGTTGCGCAAAATTAGAAGTATTAGATTGGTTAGTTTGAGTATTTGCCACTCCACCAGCTAATTCAATTTTCCAAGCTCTTACATCTGTATACCATCTTTCATTAAATTCTCTACTATCTAATTCGAAAAACACATTTACATCGTTTCCTTCTTTTATTAGTGCTACATTTAATTTATCACCAAAAGTAGAAATTTGCACTTTTTTAGGGTATTGTCCCTCTGTTTCTATTACAAACATACGCTTTACCCAAGGACCGTTTTTTCCTTCTCCAGTTAATTCAGGCAAAACTTTCACTATTTTACCTTTTATTTCCATACTCATAGATTAATTTTTTTTACAAAAATAACAATTCATAATTTAAATATGTAAAACTTTGTATTATAATTTCAAAACCAATCTCTTTTCTTGTTCCATATTTTTTAGCAAAAAAAAATCAAAAGATTCAAAAAGCCATTTTTGAAAAATAGGCAAACCTATTTTTCTCCCCTTTTGTTCAAAACTATTTAATATTCACTACATAAATCATCTTATTTTTGTGATTGAGATGGTGTATTTATTTAAATCATCTTTTGTTTTGCCTAAAAAAAAGAATATGATTGCAGATTTTTTGAAACCAATAAATAAGTTATTATTAGATAAGATTGAAACTAAAGAAGGCAATTGGAAATCTAAAATTCATTTTTATGAGGGTCAATCATTTGATTATTCAGCATATGACATTGCCATTTTGGGCGTAAATGAAGGAAGAGGAAACAGCAAAAACAAAGGAACTGAAACTGCTGCAGACACCATTCGAAAGTCACTTTATAGTCTTTTTAATATGCCTAGTAAGGTAAGAATTATTGATTTAGGAAATATCGAGAAAGGACAAAAACAATCAGACACAACTATTGCATTATCAAGCGTAGTAAACGAGTTATTAAGAAATAAAATTCTTCCAATCATTTTGGGTGGCGACCAAACCTTGGCTTTAGGTCAATACAAAGGGTATAATGACTTAGATTTTTTTGTAAATATGGTATCATTAGACGAAAGATTTACCATTTCTGATTCTTCTAAAAAATCGCAGGTAAGCAATGAAAATTATCTATTTAAGTTATTTACTGATCCACCAAACATATTATTTAATTTTTCGCAGTTAGGTTATCAGACCTATTTTGTACCAAATGAATTCTTGGATTTAATGCACAAAATGCAATTCGATAGCTATAGACTTGGCATTGTAAGAGAGGATTTGCGGGAATTTGAGCCTGTGGTTCGTGATGCGGATTTGATGGTTTTCAATATCGGTAGTCTAAGACAATGTGATGCTCCTGGAATTTCGAACCCTTCTCCTAATGGATTCTTCGCCGATGAAGCATGCCAATTATTTCGATATGCAGGGTTAAGTGATAGACTTAGTTCATTGGGCATTTACGATTTTAATCCCGACTACGATCTAAATAATACCACTGCTATAGCCATTGCACAAATGATATGGTATTTTATAGATGGATACAGTCAGAGAAAAGGAGATTATCCAATTATAAACGAAAATGACTTCAATAAATTTATTGTTCCAATCGAGGATAATCCAGAAGATTTGGTATTTCTAAAAAGCAAAAAAAGCGATCGGTGGTGGATAAAAATAGAAATGGAAACGGAAAGGAGTAAAAAACATAAATTATTTCCATGTACCATAAAAGATTATCATATTGCCTTAGAAAATGAGATTCCAGAAAGATGGATGCGGGCCTATAATAAAATATTGTAGTATTAATTCACCACTATTTAAATATCTTCTCTAGCTTCATGCCTCTTGAGCCTTTCAATAAAATAGTAGCATTTTTGGTTCCGCTATTATCAAACCATTTTTTGGTTTCTTGATTATCATTAAAATGCAAAAAGGAACTAGGTAATTCAATTTTACCAAATAAAGCACCTACTAAAATTACTTTATTAAAATTACAAGCTTTCAATTGATCTACAATGGCCTGATGCTCTTGGATTGCATATTCACCCAATTCCCACATATCGCCAATTATTACGATTTTGTTTTCAGCGGCTAATTCATTTAAATATTTGATTGCATGCGAAACACTTGTCGGATTGGCATTATAAGCATCGAAAATAATATTATTTTCTCCTACTTGTTCAAATTGCGACCTATTGTTGTCTGAAACATATCCAGAAATGGCCGCCACAATATCTTGTGGCGCTACACCAAAATAATAACCAATCGTGGCTGCCGATAGGATATTCAAAAAATTATACTCGCCAATTAAATTGGATTGAATATTAAAACTTACATTATCAAAAAATATATCACAATCAACAAACGGCTGAGTGGAATGAATCATACCGTGTACAGCATCTGATTGTTTACCATATAAATAAGTGTGTAATTTTCTTTGGTCAGCCATTTCTCGTAGTACTTCAATATTTTGGTTTACAAATGCCAATCCATGATGTTTACTTAGGTAATCAAACAATTCTCCCTTGCCTTTAATTACACCTTCCACTCCGCCAAAACCTTCGATGTGAGCCTTTCCTATACTCGTAATAACACCATAATTAGGCATTGCAATATTGCACAACATTTCTATTTCCTTCTGATGATTTGCACCCATTTCTACTACAGCAAATTCAGTGTCCTTTGGCCAGCTAAGAATGGTTAGTGGAACACCAATATGATTATTCAAATTACCAAGTGTAGCTGAAACCTTAAATTTTTTAGACAAAACCCTGCTTACCAATTCCTTGCAAGTCGTTTTGCCATTGCTTCCAGTAATTCCTAAAACTTTTATATTTGTTTTTTGACGGTGGTAATTTGCTAAATCTTGCAATGCTTGGAGGCTATCCTTTACCAAGAAAGTATTTTCACTTTCATATTGCGGTTCATCTATTACAGATATGATGGCGCCTAGTTCTTTTGCCTGTTTGGCAAAAGAATTACCATTAAAATTCTCTCCTTTTAATGCAAAAAAGAGTTTTCCATTATCAATTTTACGTGTATCTGTTGCTACACCAGTCGATTTAAGAAAGCACTGATACAATTTTTCAATTTCCATAAGATAAAAATAAAAAAAAAGCCACACAAAATGTGTGGCTTATTATGAATTAATTTAAGAAATATCTATTATTTTCTTTGTTTTGCATTTTTGGCCGAAGACTTTTTAGCTTCTTTAAATTGATTTCCACCTTTACTACTTTGAGATGAATTGGCTGCACCCATTTTGTCCATAGCGCATCTAAATCCAATTTGGCTAGATGATTGATCTTCATTTAAGAATCTTCTTGCACCAGGAGCTAAGAAAAATGCTCTATCATTCCAGCTACCACCTTTGTAAACTCTTGCTTTATCGCTAATTAATGAAGAAATTCCATAGTTATATGATATTTCACTAGCTGAGTCACCATCCATATAGTTTTTAGCCAAAGGGTCACGATAATTTCTTCGTTCTCCTAACTCTTCTTTCGTTTGCAATTCTCGCTTCATTCTACCCATGCTATCTTTTGTAGCGAAAGTACCATCTTCATTCAAAACTGGCTTTGTAAATTCATTTCCTCTAAAAGGATTTAATTCCTCAAAATCTGAAAGTGTTAATGGACGATAAACATCTTCTACCCACTCATTCACATTTCCAGCCATATTAAACAAACCGAAATCATTAGGATAGAAAGAAGTAACAGGCGCAGTTATCATTGCATTGTCATTCAAAGCTCCCGCAACACCAGCATAATCTCCTGCACCTCTTTTGAAGTTTGCAAGCATATCACCTTGTGTATTAGTATGTTTTTGGTATCTTACTGTTGAACCATCCCAAGGATAGATTCTTCTATTTGTGATTAACTCCTCACCTTCTACAGGTACAGTACCTTTAAGGGCAAGAGCAGCATATTCCCATTCTGCTTCAGTTGGTAGACGGTAATCAGGCAATAAAACACCATCAGACATATTCACATTTCGCTGACCAGAACCACTAGGATTCAAGTCTTTTTTCATTTTTTTAGCAGTTCCATTATACTGACCAGCTAAATAGGCATCAGTATTAAAGTTTTCTTCATTACGTTGTTCGTTATTCATATCCAAATAACCGTTCTTCATCATCATCATTTCATTTACCCGATCGGTTCTCCATTTGCAGTAATCATTAGCCTGCAACCAAGTTACACCTACTACTGGATAATAATCGAATGATGGATGCCTTAAATATGTTTCTACATAAGGCTCATTATATGCCAATTCATCTCTCCAACACAAAGTATCGGGAAGAATAGAACGCAATATTTCTGGATGTTCACCACCAAAAACCCTTTCTGTCCAATAAATATATTCTCTGTAGTGTACGTTTGCCACCTCCGTTTCATCCATAAAGAATGAGTTCACAGTAACTTTACGAGGGATATTGTTATACTCATACGTTACATCCTGCTCCGTTGCACCCATAGTAAAAGCACCACCTTCTACAAAAACCAAATTGGGTCCTGTTTTTTGTGCCTTTTCTTTAGCTACTTCGAATCCACCCATTTTTGGGTCATTATAATTCCAACCTGTGGCAGATGATTTTTCTTTACCACCTTTACAACTTGCGAGTAAAACAACTGCGCTAGCGAAATAGATTATTCTTCTTCTTACATTCATAATATAGGTAAGTATTTACTTTAAGTTATCAAAGATAATGGCTTGCTTTTAATTTTCAAAATAAAATCAAGATTATTAATCAATTAAATGCAACCTTTATTACGTAAAATCATCCTTTTTATTGCGTAATAAACTTTTAAGAATAGAGTTTGTTCTTAATATATGTCAAAAATAAAGTTTTTTTTGTCTAATTAAACCATTTTACATATATTTAAACCAAAATAAATTGTTGTGAACAAAAGCTATTTTACCATATTCCTTTGTCTTTTTTGCATCCTCTCACCTTTATTTGCAGGAAATACCCATGAAGAATTAAAATGGAATGAAAATACCCAAGAGCAAAAAGGTCAATCAACTTCAATTGAAAGATCTTCTTTTGAAAATGCACTTTTTTTAGAAGAAAATGAAAATATTCCGCTTTATTTCAAAACCATTGAAATAAAAAATGGAAACAATTTTGATATAAAAATTGTGAATCCCGTTTTTGAACCTACCAATTTTGTGTTTTCTGAGCAAATGAAATCAAAAATTGGTGCCCAAATTAAACTTTCAAGCGCCATTGGTTATGAAAAAAAACAAGCACTCCTCACTTTTTCTTTTTTACCCTTTAGAATAAACGAAGAAGGAATAATTGAAAAACTCATCCGTTTTGACATTGAAAACGTTGAATTGGAAACACCTTCCGAAAATAGGATAATCAATAATAAAACTTATGCTGCAGAATCGGCACTTGCAAATGGCGACTGGTACAAATTTGGAGTAACACAATCAGGATTGTATAAATTAGATTACGATTTTCTAAAGTCATTAGGAATGAATGTAGATAATGTAAATCCAAATACGCTTAAAATATTTGGACAGATGGGCGGAATGCTTCCCAATTTGGCTGGAAGTGCAACTACAGATGACGTTCAAGAATTTGCTATAAAGGTTGTTTCGGCCAATAATACGACATTCACACAAGGCGATTATATCTTATTTTATGCACCAGGACCAGAGAAATGGACTTATAATCCAACTGCAAAAACGTATAGACATCAAGTAAATATGTTTTCCGACACAAAGAATTTTTTCGTAACTGCTAGTTCAGGAAATGGAAAACGAATTGGAACTGCAACCTTATCAAATGAGCCTGAAACAACTACATTAACCAATTATGACGATTTCGCTTTTATTGAACAAGAAATCGTAAACATTGGAAAATCGGGCAACAAGTGGTTTGGTGATGAATTTGGATTCCAAGAAACCCGTGATTATGCTTTTAACTTTGCCGATATCGACCAGAGTGTGCCAGCAAAACTAAGTGTTTCATTTGCTGCAAAATCTAATAATTTCACTACTTCCTTTTCATTATCAAACAATAATTCAAATATTGGTACATTTAATGTGGGTCCTATTGGAAATAGTGACTTAGCTGATTATGGTCGTTCGACAACTGGTGCTGCAACTATTACTAATCCATCAGATAACATTGCTCTAAAATTAACCTATTCAAGACCAGATTTTGATTCAAAAGGATGGTTAGATTATTTAGCCATACAAGTAAAACGCAATCTTATATATAGAGGTAATCCTTTAATTTTTAGAGGTGCCAAATCTACAAATGGCGCTACCACGAAATTTAATATAAATGGCTTAACCAATAACACTGAAATATGGGACATTACTGACGTATTTAATGCAAAAAAAGTAACTACAACAAATAATGCCTTTAAAGTGGTGATTGACTCATTAAATCAATATGTCGCTTTTGAAAACACTTCGCTTAAACCAATTGGTTTTGGTAAAATTAACAATCAAAACCTACATGGACTTGGACAAAAAGAATTGATCATTATTACTAGAAATGGTCTTTTGACGCCTGCTCAAGAATTGGCCAATTTTCATGCATTAAAACAAGGTCTTTCTGCAGTTACAGTAGACATAGATCAGATTTTCAATGAATTCTCTTCAGGAAATAATGATGTAACTGCAATCAGAAATTTTGTAAAAATGTTTTACGATCGTGCAGGAAGTGACCCTAACCTTATGCCTAAGTATTTAATATTATTCGGAGATGGTTCGTATAATAACAGAAAATTAGGTGATTATTTATTGCCATCCTACCAAAGTCCGTTTTCGCTTGAATTGCTCAGAACTTATACCTCTGATGATTATTTTGGATTGCTAGATGACAATGAAGGTGCAAATATTGACAATACTTCTACCGAAAAAATAGATATCGCAATTGGCAGAATTCCAGCTGACAACTTGGAAAAAGCACAAATTGCAGTTGCAAAAATAAAAAGTTATATGTCGGCAGACGGATTTGGAGATTGGCGAAATACAATCACATTTATAGCTGATGATGAAGACGGAATTTTGCACGTAGATGCTGCGGATGGGTTTGCCGAGAAAATTAAGAATGATTCAAAGGGTGTAAATATTGACAAAATTTATTTAGATGCTTTTGTACAATCAGCTGGTGCTGGAGGTAGCGCTTATCCCGATGTGAATGACGCCATCAACAAATCAATGTTTAAGGGATCGTTAATCATGAATTACGTAGGTCATGGAGGTGTATTTGGCTGGTGTAAGGAAAGAGTACTTACTTTTGATGATATTAATAAGTGGGAAAACAAGGACAAATTGCCGCTTTTCATAACTGCTACATGCGAATTTGGCCCTTATGATCAAGAAGGAGAATTCACTGCAGGCGAAAGGGTCTATTTTTCAAAAAATGGAGGTGCAATTGCATTAGTAACTACAGTAAGATTAGTGTATTCGGATAGAAATGAAGAAATAAACAAAAATTTTCTAAATAAAATATTTGAAGCAGAAAGTGAAGGAGAAGTTGTGTTGGGCGATGTTTTATTAAGGGCAAAAAACATTTCACTTACTGGAGATGGAAATCGAAAATTTACCCTTTTGGGCGACCCAGCTTTGATTTTAGGATTTCCTAAACAAAATATTGTAACGACTGAAATCAACAATATTAGCTTGCCTTCAAGCTTTCAAGATACCATAAAAGCACTTTCTTTAGTGAAGATAAAAGGAGAAATCCAAGATAGAAACAGCAATTTATTAAATGGATTTAATGGCGATTTAGCTGTAAAAGTATTTGATAAATCTAAAAAAATAGAAACCCTCGAAAACGATCCCGACAGTGGTCCTTTTACTTTCAATTTGCAAAAAAATGTACTATTTAATGGTCGCACCAAGGTAGTAAATGGTACATTTGAAGTTACATTTTTAGCACCCAAAGATATGGATTATTCTTACGGAAATGGCAAAATTAGCTATTATGCTCAAAATGAAAATGAAGATGCAGGCGGTTTCTTTGATGAAATTACAATTGGTGGCATTGCAGACACTATCATAACTGATAATGAAGGACCTGTAATAGATTTATTTTTGGGCGATAGAGCGTTTATGGAGGGCGGACTTACAAATGATGAGCCAAAACTAATCGCAGATCTCTCAGATGAAAATGGCATCAATACAAGTGGCAATGGCATAGGACACGATATCACTGTTATTCTAGATGAAAATACAAAAAACACTATTATTCTAAATGATTTTTATAAGGGTGGCTTGGGTGATTTCACCAAGGGAGAAATAATATATCCTTTTAGTAAATTAAGTGCTGGAAGACATACAATCACTTTAAAAGCTTGGGATAATTTAAATAATTCTGGAAAGGCGAGTACAGAATTTTTTGTAGCTGAATCGGCAGAATTGGCACTAAAAAATATATTAAACTACCCAAATCCTTTTTCTTCACTTACCCATTTCGCTTTTGAACACAATAAACCAGGTGATGGTCTTGTAATTAAAATAGAAATTTATTCCATTGCAGGTAGATTGGTAAAAACAATTGAAGCAGTAGACAATGGAGTAGGCAATAGATTTGACAATATTGAATGGGATGGATTGGATGATTTTGGCGACCCACTTGGAAATGGATTGTATATTTACAAACTTTCTGTAAGAGACAGTAGTGGGAAAATTATAGAAAAAACGCAAAAATTGGTTATTTTAAATTAGTTTAACATAATTTATTTTAAAAAAAAGCGTTTAATAAAGAAAAGATTTAATTAATGATGCTAAAAAATAGATAATAATCCTAAACAATTTTTATATTTACCAAAAATATACCTTAAATTAACTTGAACCAAAAAGTCGCTTTAATGAACTTAAGAAAAATAACACCTAAACTTCTTTGTATTTTTTTATCCTTTCTTATTTTAAATAATAGCAAGGCACAAAACTCAATAGATGATGTAGGTCAAATAAATGCTATAAATACTGCAGTTCCTTTTCTAAGAATTATTCCTGACGCAAGGGCTGGCGGTATGGGCGATGTAGGCATTGCCTCATCAGCAGATGCAGGTGGCACGTATTTCAATAACTCAAAATTGGTATTTGCTCCAAAAAAATTAGGTATTAATCTTTCTTATACGCCTTGGTTGCGAAATTTAGGTATTACAGATATTTATTTAGCGCATTTTTCAGGCTACTACCAATTAGATAAAAACCAAGTAATTTCTACCTCATTGAAATTTTTCAGCTTAGGAAATATCACTTTCACCGATTTTCAAGGCAATATTACTGGTGATTTCCGACCAAGAGAAATGGCTTTGGATGTAGGATATGCTCGTAAATTGGGTAAATATTATAGTTTGGGTATTCAGTTGAGATATATTTATTCTAATTTAGCTAGTGGACAAACGGTGGATGGTGTGCCAATTAAAGCAGGTAATGCTTTTGGTTCAGATATTACCATGTCTTACTTCAAGCCAATTAAGTTAAAGAAAATGAATAGCCAATTAAATGTTGGATTAGCAATTACCAATTTAGGTAGTAAGATTTCCTATTCATCAGATGCTTTAAATCAAGATTATATTCCAACAAATGCAGGATTAGGATTGGGCTATCAAATTTTTCCGAAAGAAAAACATGAAATGTCTGTTTATGTAGATATTAATAAATTACTTGTACCTACTCCTGACACCGTAGATGCAGATGGCGATGGCATTTTTGACTATAAACAAAAAAGTTCGATTGCAGGTGTTTTTTCATCATTAGGTGATGCACCGGGCGGATTTAAAGAGGAAATGAGAGAATTTAACTATTCAATTGGTGTTGAATATTGGTACGATAAACAATTTGCAGTTAGAGCAGGTTATTTTCTTGAAAATAAATTAAAAGGAAATAGGAAATTCTTTACCGCTGGTTTATCTGCAAAATATAGTGTATTTGGGCTCGACTTCTCTTACCTTGTTCCTACGTCCAACCAAAGAAGTCCACTCGATAATACTTTCCGATTTACACTTAGTTTTAATTTCGACAAATTAGGCAAAAAGGACAAATCATCTGAGTCTGGTAGTGAGGTAATGCCAACGCCTGTTGAGGAATAAATTTGTCGGCAGTTCAATGAGGTCGGCAGTCCGCAGGGAGAAAGTTGACGGTTCACAGTTCACTGCAATTTGGTTTTTAAATCAATAATTTCATTCATTGAATAATTAGCTAATTGTTTAATTCGCTAATTATTTAATTATTTTGTTGTGGAATTTTTATTGTTTTCGTATCTCAATAGGTATGAACAACCAATTTAATTAAATCTTTTTTTACCTTTAAGAATGGAAACAGCACCACTAAGCTTTGTCGAGCTAGCATCAAAATGTATCAATCAAACAAATAAACCATTATTTCTTACTGGGAAAGCCGGTACAGGCAAAACCACTTTTTTGCATAACATAGTGCAATACACCCACAAAAAAACCTTAGTTGTGGCGCCCACAGGAGTGGCTGCTATAAATGCAGGCGGAGTAACCATACATTTCTTGTTCCAATTACCATTCGGCACTTTTTACCTATATATAAAGCAGATAGTTTATTGTTAAATCAGGTAAAAGTGAACGACAAAAATACATTAATCAAAAATTTACAAATGCAAGAGAAGAAACGCAAAATGTTGCGCGAATTCGAATTGCTGATAATAGATGAGGTAAGTATGCTAAGAGCCGATTTGCTGGATGCCATAGATACGGTATTGCGATATGTGAGACGAAAAAATGATGTTCCATTTGGTGGTGTTCAGGTTCTATTTATAGGCGATTTGTTACAATTGCCACCAGTAATAAAAGACAATGAATGGGATATTTTGAAAAAATATTATAAAAGCATTTACTTCTTTGATGCATTGGTTCTTCAACAACAGAAGCCAATTTATATTGAATTAGATAAAATATATCGACAGTCGGATTATAAATTTATCTCTTTACTTAATCACCTTCGTGATAATATAATAGACGAATCGGATATTGCCCTGCTGAATCAATACTATCAACCCAATTTTAAAAAAGAACCAGAAAATAATATTATTACCCTTACCACCCATAATTATAAAGCGGATTCAATTAATAAAAATGAATTACAGAAAATAAGCAATAATTCCTTTTTTTATGAAGCAGAAATAGATGGAGATTTTAATGATCATAATTTTCCACTTGAAAAAAGACTTGAACTAAAAGTGGGCGCCCAAGTAATGTTTATTAAAAATGACCTAAACGAAGAAAAGCGCTATTATAATGGAAAAATAGGCACGATACATAGCCTTTCTGGCTCTTCTATTATAGTGAAATTTGCAGACACCAAGGAAATGATTAATGTCGACAAATATGAATGGAAAAATATTCGCTATACCTTAAATGATGCTACAAACGAAATAGAAGAAAAAACAATAGGCACTTTTAAACATTATCCAATCAAATTGGCATGGGCGATTACAATACACAAAAGTCAGGGCTTAACCTTTGAAAAAGCAGTGCTCGATATTGGCGATGCATTTGCAACAGGGCAAATTTATGTGGCACTCTCCCGCCTCCGGAGTTTGGATGGCTTGGTACTTACAAGTATATTCGATTTTAATAAATTGGGATCCGATAAGGTGGTTTTAGAATACGCTGATACAAATATACAAACCATTGAACACCTGAATCAATCTATTGAAAGCGAGAAATATATTTACCTTAAGAACTATCTTTTAGAAGGATTTAATTTCAAAAAACTATTTTATGAATTAAAAAATCATGAGGATAGCTACACAAAAGATGAGAAAAAATCGGATAAGCAAAAACACAAAGAATGGGCCAAAACCTTATTGTCGAATTTTACTACAATTAAAACGAATGCCGACAAATTTTTGGCTCAACTAAATGACTTATTTACAAAAAGTGAAAGTCCTGATTTAAATCATATTGAAGAGAGAGTGAAAAAAGCGGTAGATTATTTTACGCCACTCCTAAACCATATTTCATTTGAAATAAGCGAACAAATAGAACAACTTACTGGAAATAAAAAAATAAAAACCTATTTATCCGAATTGCAAACATTAGATGCAAATGTATTTCAACAGTTGCAACAAATAGTAAAAGCAGCCGGATTAATAAAAGCGGTGCGCAATAATACGGCATTTACCAAAGAAGAAAGTGGTGTTTCGGCGTTGATAAAAGAGAAAAAAATAATAGAAAAACCAAGTGAGGGTAATAAACTGAAAAAAGAAAAAACTGCGCATTTAACTACAAAAAATAAAAATACAGATGTAAAAGTAAACTCAAAGGAAATTAGTTTTGACGCATACATGGAAGGCAAAACCATAGAAACAATTGCCCAAGAAAGAGGGATGGCAACCTCCACCATTGAGGGACATTTAGCCCACTATATTGGCACTGGCGAATTAGCTATTGAGAAAGTTATGCCTCTTGAAAAAGTTAAAAAAATAATTGCAGTAGCAGAAACGATTGACCCGCCACTTTTTGCTGTTATAAAATCAAAACTTGGCGATGAATTTAGTTATGGCGAAATTAGATTGGCAATGAGCTACCATGGTTTAATCAAAAACCCAAAAGCTTAGTATTTTAAAGCAATGGCACATCAATAAACAATCGAATATTTCCGTTCTTATCCTTTGATTTTTCCTTTATGGCGTTCAATTTGTCAACATCATTTGTTATGATTAAGAACAAATACTCATCACTAAGCAAGCTCTTTTTGGTTTTATAGTATGGGTCGCCATTGTAAGAATTAATAGTAGTCACCTTACAATTATAGGTTTTGTTATAGTGCGATGCCATACCGCGCAACAAAACATCTACGCCTTTAGCCGAACCCGTAAGCATAATTGGATATAATACCTTGTCTGTCAACTCCAATTTTGCTAATGTTTTGAAAAAACCTTGCGGATTTTCTAATTGCACATTCATATAATCGCCCCAGTTGAGGGCCAAACCAACAGCATCCATATTACCATCTATATCAGGCACCATATAAACCCGAGATGATTTTGAATAGGCGAAAATATTATCTAAAATACCAAGAAACTGAGCTTCTGTATGAAAATGAAAGAATGCATAATCTTGTTTTTGGGCTTTCAATTTTTGATAAAACAACCTTAGCAATGCTCTATCATTTGTTATATCCACACACTTTTTAAATGCATCCTTACTTCCAAATAATTTATTAATTTGGGTATTGTTGGTGAAGGCAAATTTTTCATAGTGCTTTTGGTATAATTTGGTATTCAATTCCAATGCCTCATTAATTGCTTGATTTTCTTTACCCATTGCACCATAAGTAAAGGCAATATTTTTTTCGCTATCTACAATACTGTGCATGATGCTAAACATCAATGTAAATATCTTTTTCCGTCGATATACTTTTATATTATTTTCAACTCGCTCACTTATCCTCAACAAATTATAATAATACCCATCGAATAATTCTCCCTCATAGTTTACCTTTAATACATTAACGTGAATATATCCAACTACATTAAAAGTTCTTTTTCCATCATTATTTAATGTTAGTGGCTCCAATACCACCACCACAATAGCATCGTTATTAATAGACATTACAGATTCAGGAAAATTTTGAAAATATGCCTGAAAAGCAAATTTCCCTTGTCCTTTATTATTTATATGCTTTTCAGGAACTGAAATTACATCTTTACATTGATAAGAAAAATAATCATTATCCGCCACATAGCCTAACAAACTTAGTATTTCACCCATGTTTGCCAAGTTTTTTATATCCGTTACAATCGTTTCTAAAGGATGCTCAAATACATCAAAGGAATCAATTTCGACAGTTTGAATGCCAAAAGCACCATCTGTATTTTTTTCTATCCTATGATAATTTCGTTTTTGCATATTCCTTTATTTGGCTCAAATCTAGGTTAAATAAAAAGCTAAAGGACAAGATTGGCTATTAATTTATTGCTTAGTTTCTATTATTATTAAGTATTACTTGTTTGATGTAGTAATTTTAAATAGGAAGCTTATTTAAAAAAACACCACTAAAATTAAGCTCATTTGAAAATGAAATAAAATATTTATTGCCCTAAAATAACTGTGTTTCCCTTATTTAGCCAATAATTGCTAAAATTCCCCTATATTTATGGCTTATATTTACTAATTTCAACTTTGTTGAACAAAATTTATACTATTGACTTTCGACGAATTTAATTTAGATGCTGCCTTGCTGGACGGTTTGCAAGCCATGGGTTACAAAAAAGCTACTCCAATTCAGGAACAAGCCATCCCTACTATCTTATCAAATACCGATTTGATTGCATGTGCACAAACAGGAACTGGAAAAACAGCCGCCTATTTGTTACCCATTTTGCATAAAATAACACAAAGTAACCATAGCCATCTCAATACGCTAATTATTGCGCCTACACGTGAGTTGGCACTTCAAATAGACCAACAAATTGAAGCCCTCTCCTATTTTATAAATGTGAGTTCGGCGGCCGTATATGGCGGCGGAGATGGCATTGCGTGGGAGCAACAGAAAAGGGCTCTCGAAAGTGGTGCAGATATCATCATAGCGACGCCTGGTCGTTTAATTTCAATTCTTTCAGCAGGCGATGTACAATTCAAACACCTACAACATTTAATACTTGATGAAGCAGATAGAATGCTCGATATGGGCTTTTTTGATGATATCGAGAAAATAATAAGCTATTTACCAAAGGAAAGACAAACGCTTTTATTCTCAGCCACCATGCCTCCAAAAATGCGGGTTTTGGCAAATAAAATATTAAAAAATCCAACCCAAATAAATATCGCTATTTCAAAACCAGCAGAGGGAATTTTGCAGCAGGCATATGTGGTTTACGAAACACAAAAATTACCTTTGCTAAAATCGATCATGAAAAATGGCTCTTTTAAAAGTGCTATCATCTTTGCTGGCACAAAGGAGCAGGTAAAAAAACTAGAAATTGAACTGCGCCGAACCAATGTAAACTTAAAAGCATTTCATTCCGATTTGGTACAGAGCGAACGAGAAGAAATAATGCGTGCCTTCAAAAACAACCGATTGCAGGTATTGATTGGTACCGATATTTTATCGCGTGGTATTGATGTGGAAGGAATTAGTTTGGTGATAAATTATGATGTGCCTGGCGATGCAGAGGATTATATACACCGAATAGGGCGTACTGCCAGAGCTGAAACTACCGGAACGGCCATTACTTTTATAAACGAAAGAGACCAACCCAAATTTTTCAGAATTGAAAGTTTGATTGGCAAAGAAATAGACAAAATTCCTTTAGCTTCCGAAATTGGTGAAGGACCAGCCTATCAGCCAGAATTAAAACGAGATAAGCCAAACAAACCAAATGGTGGAAACAAAAGTGGCGGAAATTATAAAAGCAATCGGTTTCAGAAGAAAAATAGAACAATATATTTTGATTTAAGTTAAAATGTAATAACTTTGTATATACAATTTAAAATTATGCAAATTCCTATAATACCAATTGGCAATTCGAAAGGGATACGATTAAGTAAAACAATCCTTGAAAAATATAATTTCAAAGGAGAGATAGAACTTATTTTAAAACAAGACCATATCATTCTTAAACCAAAAACAACAATTAGAGCAGGTTGGGCAGAAAAATTCAAAGAAATGAATGAAAATAATGATGACGCTTTACTCATTGATGATATTTTTGAAGACGAACAATTTGAATAATGGAGTTGAAGCAATATCAAATCATTTTAGTAAATTTAAATCCTACACTTGGAACTGAAATGAATAAAACAAGACCTTGCGTTATTGTATCACCCGATGAAATAAACAAATACCTTAAAACTATTGTAATTGTTCCAATAACTTGTCAAACGAAATCTTACCCAACAAGGTTTATTATTACAAACAAAGACATAATTGGTAGCATGGCATTTGACCAAATAAGAACGATAGACAAATTAAGAACGATAAAAATAATAGGAAATTTAAATACTAAAGACATTATAAATACCAAGCAATTGATAAGAGAAATATTTGTTGATTGAAAAATTTACAACTTCTCCATTTTAGCATCGAATTGTGTGCCTTCCATTTCAATTTTGACAAAATATAAACCCTTTGAAACAACGGAAACTGTCTATTTTTATCCATTACCCAAAAAAAGTTTTATCGTTTTCAATAAAACTAATATCAATACATTAACTTCAAACGGTGTCTAAATTCATATTTAACAAGGATTTAATAAAACGGATTGCCATTCAATACCCATACCATATAATGAATGTAAAAACCAAAAAGTTATAGTCCAAATAAAAGGTATAATTGAGTTATAATATAAAACTTGGTTTCTAACAAACAAAAGAAAATAGGCAAATTATATGATTTGAAATATTTTTTCTATTGAATATCTGTCGGACTTCTGATAATTAATTGCTTATCACCTTTATAAATGGATAAAATACCAGTAATATTCCTTGTTCCTGTTGGATAGGCATTGCCACTAAATGTACTTCCATCTCTAGTGAATAATAATAATTCTCCTGCACTAGCATCTTTTATTAAAACACCATCCATTCCAAATTTTCCACTATTACCAGTTATAGTAACACCATTTATAGTAACTAATTGAGATTCCCAGTTAGATATATTTAAATTTACCTCAGCCACAGTTGCAATTCTTGGGGTAATGCTTCCAGTTCCTGTTTTCACCATTGAAGCTTCAACTACATTAGATAACTGCAAACCATCATTAAATCGAGATAATTTACCGCCTGTAATATTAATCTCTACTTCATCTCCCAAATTAAAGCTATGTGTGAAACTACTTCCATTATATACTATTATTGCAGCTGTTCCATCTTGAATAACAAAACTATTTTTGTTTATACTTTCTGTTGTTCTATCAGATATAATAATCCCTTTAATCTTTTTATTACTTGGGGTGGATACTTCCGGACTAGTATACAGTGCTCTCATGTCGCCAATAGAAATGGGCGTTGTTACTCCTCCCGAACCACTACACCTATCATTTTCCATCATCATATCGTTCTCATCTCTCAATCGCAATTGTTTTGTATCTCCAAATACGCTATAAACACCCACCAATGTGCCATTTTTTTCTGAAGCCAATATTGAAGCAAAACTTGCAAAGCCACTTGTACGTACAATAATTTTATTACCATCACAATCGGTAACAGTTAGATTTCTTGTACCATTATCTGGATTGGATGCATCAGCAAAACTCAGACCTTTGCTAACATTGTCAAATTCTACATTTTCTAGCTTTATCAATCTATTCTGATATGAGTTTACCAAGTCGGAAATTTTCACTATGGTAGGTAAAACAGGAAGATTATACTGACCAGGAATTATGTATTGATCTATCAATGCATCTGCAATTCGATTAACACCTGGGTTTAAGGGATCCGTTAAATCTAAAGTGCCTCCAATCTGAATTAAGTTTTTGTAGCTACCTAGCCAAAGACCTTTACACTTCACAAAAACTCTTCTTCCTTTTGGAAAATTAACATAAGCATCTCCCCTATCTATTCTTACCAATATACCACCAGAGGCATCTTCAATAATTAGTTCCTTATAAAAATTACCAGATTTATCATCCGCTGACACCACGCCAGCAATAATCAAATCATCCGTAATTTGTACTGGCTCTCCTTCATATAATAGCTTTAATTCTGCAATAGTAGTGGTAACCGTAAGTGCAGGGTCTTCGCCATTAATTGGAGGCGTATCAAATTTATCCTTTATACACGATGACATAAAATTGGTAGAAAAAATCGCCACCAAAGCAAACAAAATCGGTCTTAATTTAAAACTCATATTTCTCATTTTTTATCTTTTTTATTAATTTTTACTCTTTACTTAATACTTTATACTCACTACTTAATACTCTTCCTTACATTCTATAAGTTATCCCTGCAAAGAACGAAATCCCAGGCGCATAATTATATTTTGTAGGAAATTTGTCAGGGTTTTGCGTTTCGTAATCAAACCTCAATTGTTCAAATCCGCCAGTAATAAACTTACGGTTGTTGGTTATATTTGTGATACCAAAATTGATGTTCAAGAATTGAGATTTTTTCATATTTTTAAATGTATTGTTTAATTTCCATGAATAACCACCCGAAGCATCCAGCGTAAATTGACCCTTCAATTGCTCTTGTTGTAATATGTCATTCCATTGTTGTGAATTAGCATCTAAAAAATTAACTGCCAACGCTGTTCTTCTAGCTGGACTAAATTCAGTATATATTTGATCGAAATAATTTGCATTTAAATAAATAAACCAAAACTTGGGTGATCGATAATTCAATCCAAATGTGGTAGCCAATTGAGGTGTATTTGCCACTTTAAAATACTTGGAATAAATGGTAGTCCCTAATGACACAGGCTCTACCAAGTTATCTACAAAAATATCTGCCTTTTGGCGTGAATTGTAATAGTACCTACCCACAGCTAAAGCAGCAGTAGCCGATAAACCTTGCCATATTTTAGCATCTACTGATAATTCAGCACCATAATGTCTTTTATCTATATTACTCAAGGCATAAGTTCCAAAACTATTTTGGCTTTCATCATAAAAGGTCAATATATTTAATTGGTCATTAAACTGTGCAAAATACATCATAGCCCTAGCCTTGATCCGTGGAGAATTGAGTACATAACCTGCCTCAGCCGAATATACTGTTTCGTTTTTTACATTGCTATTAATAACATTATTCGTTCGTGGCGATACAAAAACATTTTCAAAAAACGGTGCTTTGGTATGGAATGAACCATTTACCAATAAATAATTTCTTCCGTTTATTTTGTAGGTTAAACCACCTTTACAGCATAATTCAAGAATTTTTTGTTTTTCTGATTTTCCAAATGAGTTGTCTGGAAAAATACCGAACTTCGTTTTTCCATCTCTTTGATATGAAGTATGTGACAATTCAGCTGAAACAAAGAAATCGATATGATTAAATTTAAATACCGTTTGCCCCCAAGCGGCAGCACGAGAAATTGTTAAAAAGTAATCATAACCATATTTTTCTCCTTCTTTTAATAATCTATTAGGATTATTTAAGTCGTTTTGCAATGCAGAATCATTATTTGGGTAGTCCAAATCGGCGAATCGGTTATTATCTATATAAAAATCGGCACCCAATAAATCATCTACTCTTTTGTAATTTTCTATTTGTTGCCATTGGTAAGTCAATCCTCCTGTAAAATTGAGGTGTTCATTTATTGCTTGGTTGAGTGTTGTTGCTGCCGATATTCGCTTATTTAATGCTACTCGCTCCTCTACTACATATCGGGCCAACTTGCCAGTTACATCATTCCCTTCTACTCCATTTACATTTTTGATGGTTTCATTGCTTATTGCATTGGCTTCGTACATATTATCCCAATCAATTTGCCTTTTGTTTTCATCATTTCTATACAATTCGGCTATCAAGTCTCCTTGTATGGTGTCACCATTTAGATAGTAGTAAGAAGGCAAATTTCTATAATAATCGGCTCTTGGATCGGGTGCGTTCATCCAATCCAAACCTGTTTGATTACGCTTTCCAAACGAGTAAGCAACGGAAGTCAATAAATTCATTTTATCCGAAAACTTCCCTTCGTGTGTTAATATAAAAAGAGGCTGGTGCGAAGTGGCAACTGATGCATTTCTCACTTCTCCATTTTGGAAACCCCAATTTGGATTATAATAATTTGTACCTGCCAAATCCCTCATTTCTTGAATGGCCGATGATGCTCTTCCATTTCGAGTAGGCGCACCCATGAAGGTAAATGCGATATTATTTTTAAGTCCAATGCCCTTATCTACCGAGCCATAATAACTCCACGAGTCGTAGAATGTACCTGGTACATAGCCTTCCTTGGCCCATCGTCGAGTGGCAGTAAGTGCTACAGCCCATCCGTTTTTCAATACACCTGTGGCATAAGTACCCATTATTCGGTTATCGTATGTTCTATTGCTTGCAGCATACGAAAGTCGTATTTGTTTTCTTATTTTTGAAGCACGTGTATCATAAGCAGAAGCACCGCCTATTTCGCCAAAAGTAAATGTATTACTAGCCAGGCCATGACTATTATCTCTAAATCGGGTTACGTCATTTAAGCCACTCCACAAATTAAATGGTGTAAATCCATTGTCCAAGTTTTCAATTGGTGCACCATTCATATAAGACACAAAATTATCGGCATCATAACCCCGAATTCTGAACCGCGAAACACCAAATGAAAAGGCAGCTGCGTTTATAAATGGATCTCTACCTCCCGACAAAATTGAAGATACGTTTTGGTCGCTACTTTCATTCAACTCATTCGCATCTAAAGAGATAGTAGGAATGATATCTTTTATTTCCTTTTCCACATCACTGGAATCAGAGAAACTACTATGCATTGTAGTGTCAGAACCCATTAAGCCACTTTGTGAAAAACCATTTAGCGAAAGAAAAGGAATGAAAAAGTAAAAAATATTTTGTCGTCATACTTGCAAAATTGAATTGGTAAAGGTAATTGGATTATTTGGTTAAAAAAACTATAATTATATATAAAACTACAAATTAATTTGTTTTTATGGTGAATTTAAATTTAGGAGCTATTCCTGCTTTCCGTTTGTATCTTTTTTTGCCATGCTATTTTCCAAAACAAAAAAAAGGATACCACTGCAATCAGGGCTAGAGGAGGAAGAAGAATCAAGTATCAAATATTAAGTATCTAGTATTAAGTATTGAGTAAGGAGAATAGAGATGAGAAGCAAGAAATGAGAAGCAAGAATCAAGAAGCAAGATTTAAACTTGTGTCAATTTACGAACTTAATGGTTTAAAAACAGATTTTAAAAAAATCCACCTATCTACTTTTCCAAATTTCTATAACACTATCAAAAAAATTTGGAAAAGTTTAACTGAAATTAATTCTCAATCTCCCAATTCTGAAATCATAATTCTCAATTCTGAAATTCTTAAATTCCTACATTTTTACAATTTTTGCCGTGGATACATTTTCGCCCAATTGGATAGTAATAAAATAAGTACCTGATGGTAAATCGTTCAAATTCAATTCCATTAATTTCTCATCGTTTGCAATATTATCTGCTTTCAATTGTCGTCCGCTGATGTCGCTCAATGTCCAATTACCATTGCCATTATAGGGCAATTCGATACGAATTGTTCCATTAGTTGGGTTAGGATATAATTTGAAATCGAGGTTTTTATTATTTGCTAAACCTGTTGTTAGTTTCACCTGTGTAGTGGCAAAATTGGTAATTATTGGTGCATAATAATCGAAATAAATCGAAGCATTGTTTTCTATTTTGGTATTTACAGGTAAGCCAACTTTTGGCTGTATAGAAAACTGTACAAAGCCATGTGATTTGGGTTCGTTGGTGGTTTTGTCGGGAAGTAGAATATTTGGAAAGGCAAATTCTACAATATTCTTTTCTCTTACTATCAATTGATAAGTATGGCTGGCATTAATTACCCGAAGTGTGCTAAGGTTTAGATTACTCGGTATTTCGTCTTTTACACGTACATAAAACGCCGTATCTGTGCCTGTGTTTTGAAAACGGATTGTATAAATTAGTCGGTCTTTTTCTACATCATAAGCGGGTGGAAGGGTGGTTTTACTCACCAACTTATCATTAGGATCGAAAGAGCCACTTACTGTATCTATCCATTTGGTATAATTATCAGTAGGCGTAGTATCGCCTTGCGTGCCATTCACCCAAGCTTCATATATAATCTCGGCACCAAGTACTTCATTTACAGGCACTTGTAATTCCACATAAAACGACTGACTTTTAAGAAAATCGATAGATACATTTTTCCAAAACAGAGTATCATTTAATATGCTGGTAGGCGGAATAGAAGTAGCAATTGTATCATAACCAAAAGGTTTTTTGAGTTTAACCGTGATATTGGATTGATTAACCGTTCCAATATTATTAGCTGCTACGCCAATATTTGTTGTAAATCCTGGGCGAACTGCGGTACCCGCCAATGTGGCTTCCAAATCTTTTACATTAGGTGTAAAGTGAATACCGAAATTGTAATCATTAGGCAATAAACCCAAACCAGTCGGCGTTGCTGAATAGGAATTTGGAGAAATAGTAGCGTATTTATTGGTTGGGGTACAACTCCAAGTATTGATTATTCCATAATCTAATTTTACCAAATAAGTGCCATTTAAATTCGAATTACCTTCCTATTCATTTGGTAAAGTAGTAACAATTTGATTCATTAAAAGGGTATCATAAAGGGTATCATAAATACTATTTTTATTCAAATCATCAAAAATGATTCCTCTTGCAAAAGTGTAGGTTTGACAAATTTTATCTGGATTATTGCAAATGGGAACTAATGTATCTACAGTAAGTCCTATATGTATATTTGGAAGACAATCAATATTTGTGTTTTTAATATGTAAGGATGAAAGATTATTTGGAATTAAAGGAAGACAAATTAATGGGTTATATGTTGCATTTAACTCTATTAACATTGAGTTTAGGTAAGGTAAACTTGTCAATTGATTATCCCAACAATCCAAAGTGTAAAGAAAGGTTGGTAAGGGTGGTAAACTTGTTATTCTATTACTATTGCAACTTAAACCCTTTAATCCATAAGGCAAAACTGGCAAATTGGCTAAATTGTTATTTTCGACATGTAAAAATTGAAGACCAATGGGTAATTCAGGCAAATATGTTAACTGATTATAACTACAATTTAGATTAGAAAGCGAATTTGGAAGCGATGGCAGGTTAGATATATTATTTTTTTTGCAATTTAGTTCAATTAATTGATTTGGCAAAATAGGTAAAATTGTCAATTGGTTTTCTTGACATGCTAAGTTTGTTAACTCTAATGGTAAGACTTGCAAAGTTTTTATGGGGTTAAATCCACAATATAAAACCTTTAGTGGTTCTGGTAATTTATCTAAGTTTGATATATTATTATTGTTACATTCTAAACGAGTCAATGTTGAAGGAAGTTCAGGTAAGAATGTCAATTTGTTGAATTGACATTTTAATTCAGTTAATTTAAGTGGCAAAGGAGGCAAGCTAGAAAGATTATTAAAACTGCAGTCTAAACTTATCAAATTTTTAAAATATTGCAAACCATCAAGGTTAGAAATGTTTTTATCATAAATAATCAAATATTTTCTATTAATGATAATACTTTTAGAAGTATCCAAAAAATTACTTGAATTAAAACTACCAGGAAACAACTCCTTAAGCGCATTTCTAAAATTAGAATCAGGAATTTCAACATAAGGATATTGGCATATATCAGATGGGTCGGTGCAGATGGGTAGGATGGTGTCAACTTGAATACCTGATGGTCTATTTGGTAAACATTTTATATTTGTTCTTGCTAAATATAAGTGATTTAAACTATTAGGGAGTAGTGGCAAACAATACAATGGATTAAAAGAACAAGTAAGTCTTCCTAGTGAACTCGGCAAGCTAGGTAAATTGCTTAAATTATTATTAGAACAATCCAAATTGATAAGTGAACTGGGTAAGCTAGACAAACTGCTTATATTATTAACAGAACAATACAAATTTTCAATTGAATTGGGCAAGTCTTGCAAACCGTTCAATTCATTATTGTCACAAAGTAAGTTGCGAAGTGTACTCGGCAAGCTAGGCAAATTGTTCAGTAAATTATAAGAACATAGTAAATTGATAAGGTTGCTGGGCAGGCTAGGCAAACTGGTTAGTTGATTATCATTGCAATACAAATTTTCAAGTGAACTGGGCAAATTAGGCAAACTGGTCAGTTCATTATTTTCACAAACTAAACTGCGAAGTGTACTCGGCAAGGCAGGCAAACTTTTTAGTTGATTATTAAAACAAACCAAAAGTATTAAGTTTTTAAAATATTGGATACCTTCAAGTGTTGTAATTGGAATATGGGAAACATTAAGACTATCTTCATTAACAATCTCACTACATGTAGTATCCATCATACCACTCTCATTAAAGCATGTAGGATATTTAAACTTCAATGCCTTTCTGAAATTACTATCAGTAATTTCAACAAACTGTGCTTTGGAAATATTAGCAATAAACACAAATAATAAGCAAGTAAAATGAGATTTTTCATGGTAAGAAGATTTTTTATGATAAAGATATATCTTTTTTCGGTATAAAGTATTTAGTATTTGGTATTTGGTAAAAAAAAATTAAGAAGTGAGAATCAAGAAATGAGAAGCTAGAAGCAAGTATCAAGATTTAACTTTGTGTCAATTTGCAATATTGTAGCTAAAAACAGATTTTAAAAAAATACATAACCACAAAGGGCACGAAGGAAATATACGCAAAGAAGGCACAAAGAAGAATTAAGAAATGAGAAGTAAGAATCAAGATGCAAGAGTCAAGAAACAAGATTTAACTTTGAACACCTTTGCGAACTTTGCATAACAACTTTGCTTGCTTTGCGGTTAAAAACTAAAGGACAAATCTCCACATCTTCACATTTCCACTTTTTCAAATCTTCAAATTATTTCATTCGCTAATTATTTCATTGCTTCATTATTACATTCTCCCGCCTTAGGGATTGGAGCGGTATCCTTTTTTTTGTTTGGAAGGGAAGTATGGCAAAAAAGATACAAGCGCAAAGCCCGACCCTTGTGGTAAGGCCCAAAAAAAACAATACACATAATTACTTATCAAAACCAATAATTTAAAAAGTTTTTAGCGTGAATTATAATTTTGGCACGATGATTTCATTAGCTTTGCAATAGAATAGTTAATTATGAAAAAAATAGTGTCGATTTTTGCTTTATGCTTGGTGGTGTTTTTTGCCAAAAGCCAAGAAAAAAATATAAAGTAGCTTGTGTTGGATTTTATAATCTTGAAAATCTTTTTGACACTATAGACCAGCCCGATGTGAATGATGCTGATTTTTTGCCCACAGGAAGCTACCATTATACTAGCGAGGTGTACTGGGATAAACTTAATCATTTGTCGACGGTGATTTCGCAAATTGGAACGGATATAACGCCCGATGGATTGGCGATAATGGGTACTGCTGAAATTGAAAACCAAACCTGCTTAGAAGATTTGGTGAAAAATGATTTGCTTAAAAGCAGAAATTATAAGATTATAGAATACGACTCTGCCTGACCAAAGGGGAATTGATTGTGCCCTGCTGTATAATCCGAAATATTTTACGCCTGAATTCAGCGCTCCAATTAAGGTTGACTTAAAATTACTTGATACTACTTCCACACCAACAAGGGATATATTGTATGTGAAAGGAAATTTGGACGGTGAAACGGTGCATATTTTTGTGAATCACTGGCCATCGCGCCGAGGTGGTGAAGAAGCATCGACGCCGCGTAGGAATTGGCTGCTAGTATTTGCAAAAAGGTGATTGATTCGTTGATGAAAATTGACCCAAATACTAAGGTGATTTTGATGGGCGACTTGAACGATAACCCTACGGATAAAAGCATGACGAAAATATTGGGAGTAAAGGCTGACCCTGCCGTTGTAAAACCTGGCGGAATTTATAGCCCTTGGATTGATTTTTACAAAAAAGGTTTCGGCACTTTGGGCTATCAGGACGCTTGGAGCTTGTTTGATCAAAGCGTTTTTTCTTATGGATGGTTAAATAAAAATCAGTCTGGTTATTTTTTTAATAAAGCCTATATTTTCAAAAAAGAATACATGATCGAAAAAATGGGCAATTTTAAAGATTACCCCAAAAGAACTTATGCAGGAACTGTATATAATGCAGGCTATTCCGATCACTTACCGACTTATGTTATTTTGCTTAAAGAGATTAAATAGGTTTTGAAGAAGCTTTCGCTTTTCTTGCTTTTTTTTGTATTTCTTTGTTTTTCATGCAAGAAGGAGAAAAGTTGATCTGAAGAAAATACGACTTTAAAGCGATTGCAGGTATCCGATTGGTAATACTTATAGAACTAATGGAAGGGATTTTTATACTTGGGGTTTCCCCAATAAATCGAAGCAATTCGGCAAAACGGGTTTTGCTGAGCGACCTCCTTATTTTCCAGCTTTGAATGATGAAATACTGCAATCAGAATTTTCGAGTATAACGCCTGAGACTTGTCTTAAAATGCATACGGTTTCTGTTGATTCTGTTTTATTCAATTTTACCGAAGCCGACCAAATGGTAGCATACGCTAAAACACACCAAATGCGGATTCATGGTCATGTATTATTATGGTCGTCGTCAGTGCCAGAATGGATACGCCATGTGGAATGGACGGAGGGACAATATGAACGGTGGCTCGAATTTTATATTAAAACGGTGGTGGACAGATACAAAAACGATATATTGGCATGGGATGTTGTAAATGAACCACTTGTGCCGTTCTTGGCACTGACTTGAAAGCGTGAGGATAATTTTTGGCGATACCATATTGGTGACGATTATATGGAAAAGGCTTTTAAATGGGCTGAAGAAGCGAGTCCTACTGCGCTTTTGTTTTTGAATGAGGTGGGCGCCGAATCTAGTTTTAATGTTCCTAGACGCAAAAAGGTAATTGAGATTGCAAATGATTTGCGTAATAAAGGTCTTAAAGTGGATGGCATTGGACTTCAGTTTCACTTAATTAGTCCTGATATAGATGATAAACTGATGCAATCGATTGCTACAGATATTGCAGGAAATGATTATTTATTTCATATTTCGGAATTGGATATTCAAATGAATTTTCCGTTAGGACTAAAAAATAAACTTACACCAGAAGATGCAACAAAACTGAAACAGTCGTACAATACCATCGTATATAATTATACCAAATATGTGCCGAAAGCCCAGCAATACGGCATTACGATGTGGGGAATAAGTGATACAAATACTTTTTGTACCCTTTATATCAATTTGCGGCTTAAACAACAAAGTGAGGATTTTCCGCACCTTTGGGATGCGAATTATAATAAGAAGGAAGCGTATTTTGGGGTTATTGATGGGTTAAAAGGGGTTAAGGGGAGGTATTGATGGGGAGTTGTCGGCGGTGGGAAGATTGGTTGGTGAGCATAAATTAAAAAATTAGTCCTTATTTAGAAGAAATTAGTGATTTTGTAAAGTCTTCATTTTTAATTATATTTTACTTTTTGTCTTGAAACAAAAAACAATGGAACCCAAGCAAAATTAGGCTAAAACAATGCTAAATAAAAACGCGCAGGGGAGTCGTTTGAAATTTATTTTTCATTACAGTTATTTAAATGGATAAAAAAATCTTCTTTCAAAAAGTTCGGTCAGCAGACCGAGTGAATTAGTCCAAACGAGTCATCCTGCGGAAGCCTCTCGCGAGATTGCTAATCAAAAATAGGTTGTCGGGAAGGAAGTTTTCATTTTAGATTTATCGAAAAAACAAAAGATTTTTAAACATAAATACACTTTTTTGAATTTGAGTTGTGGAATTTCTTTTTTTGTATCTTAATAGTAGGAAAAGAAAAAAATGGTAGTAAAAACTTTTGGGAGTGGTATGCTGCGGCGTTGATGCAACAACCATAGCGGTAGAAGTGAATGTAGGTGGTGGCAACCAAATATTTTATTGTTGGTTTGCCTGACAAATGCGATTAAAGAAAGCATGTTTAGAGTCGAATCCTCTATCAATACATATGGGTTACCGAATGCCAAGAATTAAAATAGTGGTGAACCTGACCCCTGCTGATGTTAGAAAAGAAGGGTCATCCTAGATTTGCCCATTTATAGGCATTCTGCTCCTCAGGACAAGTAATACGGACAAACTAGCTGATTATATCATTGTGGGCGAATTGTCGTTGGATGGCATTTTGCAACCCATAAAAGGTGCTCTACCAACAGCCATTCAGGCTAAAAAGATGGACTAAAGGTTTGAGTTTTGCCAAAGCAAGTTTTACCGAGGCTGCCATCGTAGGAGACATTGATGTTATGGTGGAGAATTTGCAGAAGTGATTGGTTTAGGTCAATGGGTCCGAGCAAAAGCCAGCCTTTATAAATGCACGGGAAGAATTTTTTCAATCAGGAAATATTAAAGTGACTCTTAGGTGTGAAAGGCTAGGAAAATACAAAGAGCACTCAAATTCAAGGGTAGGTCAAGTAATGTAATTTTGATGCACGCATTGTGGGCAGGTAAACGATGATAGCTAACGGCTCCAACCATTTTCCCGACCGCTTACTTTGCGTGAAGCATTGGAAACCACCAAAATCCATTCCTGCTGGTAGATTAAAATGGGTGCGGGATTGATTTAGAGCACCATTCACTTACCATACCATGCCACGTTGCTTTGGTGGGTGGTGGTAATCTGAGCCTGGCGAAATATGTTGTAATGGTTTCGTTTTGTTTTTGGATGAAATCGCCGAGTTTAAACGCACTGTTTTAGAGGTAATGCCAACCGATGGATAAGAAGGTAACCATTTCGAGGGCAAAAGTTTCGGTGATTATCCCGCTGGTTTATGCTCATTGCTTTGATGAATCTCGTCCATGGCTACCATAATCACCTTCGAAAAAGTATCGTTATGTGGGCCGGGAATTGTTCAAAATACCTATCAAAAATTTCAACGATATTAGATAAGGAATCGATT
>JADIYW010000028.1 GCA_016705125.1 Bacteroidota bacterium | reverse complement strand
AAGTACCAGAAAAACGATAAGATAAATTGGCAGGAATATTTGAAGATATTATCGGAGTTACCAAACCTTTTGATGCCGAGCCAGAAAAGTGGTTTTGCACTTTAAAGGAAGGACAGGAAACTACATTGTAACCAAACCACTTCATAATTCACAAAAAAAACCGATAAAGATTGATGATAACACTATCGAAATCTCACTGAATATTATAATTAACTATGAGTTGGAAAGATTAATTCTTTCCTATGCAGATAGTGTTTCTGTAATTCAGCCATTTAACTTAGCCGAGAAGGTGAAAATTAGATTGAAAGAGGCTTTGAATCAATATGAATGAATCTATATTACGTCAAAATTCATTGGTAGAAAGAAATTTTTCACAAAAAGATTAAATGATCAACATTTTTTATATCTGTGATTTGTCTAATTAGAAAATACGGTCAGTCAGTCCACACTGGATCGATATGTTATATTTCAAGTTAATTTTTAGGCTTGTATTGAAATATCATTTTTCTTTTTAGCATTGGTGGTTACAAAGAGCTATGAGTAAGTATATAAATTTTACTTTTTTATTTTTTTTTATTTTTTCGTAAATAAAATAAAGATTTTTGGTAATATGAAATCCAATTAGTATTTGGCTTATTTAGTTAGTATTTGGGAGCGATAGAGCTTTATTTGAGTATAACTTCCCCTTTTTCCAGTACCGAAATATTTATATGTTGAATGTCTAAAAATGTTTCATCCATAAGGTCTTTTTCGATAAAAATATTATTAAAAATGATTCTAAAAGACTGGTTATCTTTGTTTTTAATGTCTACAAAAGTTTCTTTATCAATATTTATTAAACCATTTTCTTTATTTTTTTTGATTATTTCTTGGGTAAATGGCAAAATATTATAATTGAATTGGAGTTTTTTGTTTTTGTAAAATAAAATTTCATGGTCTTTAAATATTATCGAAATTGGAATATCAGGTATGTTTTCTTCATAGCCTTTGTAAAGTTCTAATTGCGGATAAATGTATTTAAAACCTCTATATTTATTTGCTTTTGAACTTGATTATTGAAATTAATTTCTATAGTATTATAAGTATATGGTTTGTAATTATCGCTCGCAACATAAGGTATTTTATTAATTATTTCATAGGCTGTAGAATCAAGGGCAAACAATTTTTGTCGAAATACGGAAATAAGGCCGAATAATGTTTTGATCAACTAAATAATTTACAATACTTGATGCTTTCGGCTTCCTCTGCTTTTAGCTTTTTTTGAGGTAAATTGCAATCAATTTTTTCATTTTGCAAGATTTTATTTACACTTAATAGATGCTCCAATCTTTTTACTTGGCTAAATTTAGTGGTTTGAAACATATTCCAAAACCTGTTGTTCCTAAAATACATATTATAAATAAGGAAAATGGGATATAGAAAATGTTTTTACTTTTAGAGAAAATAAAGTATATAGACAGAATCAATAACCAACAACCCAAAACGAATCCGATATAACGCCATTCAGTAATGCCATAGTCATTTATTCGTTTCATTATAGAAACAAATAGCAATGCAATTAGTGGCAAAATGGCTATGAAATAAGCCCTAAAATAGGATTTAATCCAAAGATGTTTTTCGTCATTTCGCAATGGATAAATCAATAATAACGCAAGAATACCAAATACAGAAAAGGTGAGGATTAAGTTACTTACCCACCCAATTGGTAAATGACCTTGAAAATAATTTTGCCACCATAAAGGTAAAGGATAACTAAGTAAATAATGACAAGTGGCATTAGTATAAATTGAGCAAAAATTCGTAATCCTTTAGGGTATGGAGTTTCGGTTTGCAAAGAATTTATATCATCAGGAATGCCTGCCATGAAATAAAAGGTATTGAAAATTCCTGCTAGAAATATCCATAAATAGGCATACCATTTTTCGTCAATTTCTATTTCAAATAATGCCTTTATAGATAATAAAGCACCTGCCAATCCTAAAAACAAAACAAGCGAGAAAAAGGCACTTCCTGCAAACCTAAGGAACATTAGTTTGTTTATTTGCCAAAATCCAATTTTTTCACTTTTGTTTTGGAATGTACTCATAGAAACCAATAAATGCGCTGCAATCAGCCAAATAAAAAATCGAAATAAAGATGTTGACGTTTCAAACCGAGGATGCAATTGAAAAGTTAAGAATGCGAATAAAAGGATTAAAGCTCCACCAAGTAAAAAAGCCACTTTTTTATTACTGACAATTCCATTTTTTTCAACATATAAATGAATAGAGAAAAATAAAGGTAATCCAATAAGGCATATTCCAATGGATTTTATCCAAGGAAAAATTTCTGTTTCTGATGGTTCATAATTTACTAATAAAATAGATAAAACGGTGCCAATTGTTGCACACAAACTAGCGATAGGAAACCTAAAAAGAGCTTTTTGGGTTTCTTGGGAAACTTCATAAAAAGATGGAAATTTCATGTTAGTTTTTTTTATAAAATTTTGTAGCCAGTCCAAGATCTTTTATCTACATCATATAGAAAAATTTGTCCATTTGCATAAGCAAATCTAAAAGCATTATTTGTTAAAGCATCACTAGGTAATTGGATTGTCGCCAAGGGACTGCCAGTTTTTGGACTAATTAATATAACCTGTTTTTTTACAAAATCTAAAAATCCATAAGCCCCATCTTGGATATCAATATAAACAACTGAAGTGTAATTTATATTTTCTGCATTATTTTGAAATCTAACTCTTAAATCTCTTTCTTTTTTTCCATCGGTATAACTAAACCTAGAAACAGCCATTTTAGCTTGATCAAATGCGATATATTTCTTATTTAAAATATCGAAATTTAGGCAAGCATTTGGTACAGTAGCTTCTAGTTTTGTCAATTCAATTTTAGGATAATTAATTTTAAATTTACCATTGCTTTCAAAGCCAAAACTCATAATGTCATGATTTTCATAAGTATTACATTCGATGGTTTTATATTCTGGATTATAAAATAAACCTCTAATATCTGCATTACAAGTATTGGTAGCGATAAATCGACCGCTTCTATCAAAAACATCTAATGGATATCCAGCATTTCCAGCTATAGCTGTGTAATAACGCTTTAAAATTGGGTCATAAGCAACACCAGACCCATTTGTGCCATCCTTACCTTGAATTTTTAGTTCAATATCTTTTTTTGGTTTTAATTCAATATCTTCTATTTTTTTTTGAGCAAAAACCTGACCTATCGAAATAGTAAATATAAAAATAAAAATAAATCGATTCATTTGTGTAAAAATTTTATGATATAAAACTAAATATTAATTATTTAAGAAGTAAAAAATTGCAATATAATTTTCAAATAAAAATGATAAAGATTGTTAAAGGCCAATAAATGATTTTCTTCTTTTACATTAAAAATAGCGTTATTTGTGTTCTATGGATTTAATTATAAGCACTAAAAATGGACTCTATTGCCCCTTGGCTCAAGTGTATATAGATCCGTATGGCAAAGTAGATAAGGCAATCATCACACATGGACATGCAGATCATGCTCGCCTCCAACCATGGCGCATATTTATGCGCCGCTACGGCTCGTCCCGTTATCCAATTTCGATTGACAAGTAGAGCCCAAATTCAAACATTAGAATATGGACAGCCTTTAAATATAAATGGTGTCGATTTTTCCTTTCATCCTGCCGGACACATTCTTGGTTCTGCGCAAGTAAGGATAGCCTATAAAGGCGAAATTTGGGTTGTTTCGGGAGATTATAAAACAGAAGATGATGGATTTAGTGAGCCATTTGAACCCGTAAAATGCCATACATTTATTACAGAAAGTACTTTTGCATTACCCATTTTTGATTGGCAGCCGCAACATTTGATATTTGACGAAATGAATAATTGGTGGAAGGAGAACCAAAAAAACGGTATTACCTCAGTCGTTTGTGCCTATTCATTGGGTAAAGCGCAGCGTATTATTCAAAATTTGGATCATAAGATTGGGAAAATATATTGCAATCAGGCAATCGAAAATACCAATCAAGTCATTCGAAATCAAGGAGTTGACTTGAAACCTACCATAGCATTAAAAGCAGATATAAGTCGTGGAGAATTGGAAGGACAACTGGTGATGATAACGCCAAACTCAATGGGCACAGCAGCCATTCGCAAACTACGACCTTTTGCCACTGCTTCCTCATCGGGTTGGATGATGCTGCAAAAGCGCAATTTTGGCGGGGGAGTGGATAAGGGATTTGTATTGTCGGACCATGCGGATTGGAAAGGACTTTTGTGGGCAGTGAAACAATCGGAAGCAGAGCAGATTTTGGTTACACACGGTTATACCGATGCATTTGCCAAGTATTTAAACGAAAATGGATATAATGCTAAAACGATTGATACCCATTTTGAACAAGCAAAAAAGAAATCAAGTGTCGAAACAAATCCCGAATAAATGAAACTATTTTATAACCTAATTCTCAATACAAAAAAAGCATTATCTGTTGAAGAAAAGGGAATGATATTGTTACAATATTTGAAAATGGCCAATTCTAAAGATAAATTATTTGCTTTGGAATTGGTCATTGGAAAAAGACAAAAACGATTTGTGACGAATGGTGAAATAAAAGAATGGCTTTTTGAAGTCGCTAATTTACCTGATTGGTTACTTGAGAAATGCTTGGAAGTTTCGGGTGATTTGGCGGAGACCATTACATTATTGGCAAATCCGGAAAATGAAGAAAGGGAAAATTTATCATTGTTAGAAATGGGTAAATTAATTGAAACTATTGATACAAAAGACAAAATAGCGTTGAATTTTTATTTTCAAAAAACCATTTAGTCATTATTCTTTGCTGGAAAAGATAAATATTAATTGGGAAGAATGTAAAAAGTATAGAATTGAAAAAGCGTGGCAAAAGGAAAGGGTACAAGTAATCATTAGAGATCATTCGATTATTTTGTGGACAGAATCCAATGAATTAATTACCAATTTGTTTCTAGAATTCAAGGGATTGAAAAATGAATTGCCATCTGAAACTGTTTTAGAAGGTTATATAGTTGTTTTGAAAGCTGAAAAAGTTTGTCAAATCGACATCATAAAGGAGAGGATTGGTAAAAGCAAAATAAATCCCATTCCAAATGAATTGTCTATTATTTTTATGGCAACCGATGTATTAGAGTTTGAGGGAACAGATATTCGTTTTCAATCAATGGATGAAAGAATGGCTATTTTACAAAAAATAGTTGACAGCTTGGATAGTCATTTAATAAATATAAATCCAAGCTATGAAATAGGAACAGAAAAAGAATGGCTGAATTTTTTTGAAAAATCAAAAAATGATTTCTTGGAAGGTTTTTTTATTCGCAAACAGATTTTAGACGGTTCGGGTTATGAAAATCAAATGTCATTATGGCAAATTCCACCAAAAGAAATAATCCTCGTATTGTTATATGCTACCAAAGGGAATTTAAAAAATGCAAATGAATACATAGATTTTACCTTTGGCATAATGGGAGAGGTGGAATTGGTGCCCATCACTAAAGCACTAAATAATTTGGACGAACAAACACAAAAAGAATTGGAGCAATTTATAGCAAATAATACAAAAGAAAAATTTGGACCTATTAGAAGTGTAGTTCCAACTCAGCTTTTTAAAGTATCCTATACTGCCGTGCTACCTTCAAAAAGGCATAAAAGCGGTGTGATTTTAAAATTTCCCAAAATAGTAAAATGGCTTAAAAATGAAGCAGTTGAAAAGCTAAGTTTGCTTAGTGATTTAAATCAATTTGTTTTGTGATTAGCTCTCTTTAAGACTTCAAAATAATCAGATTGATAAATTTTAAAAAATCATTTCAATCTTATTAAATTTATTAGTTGTATATTTATATGACTAATTTAACCCGATTTAAACATGTTCATTTTGAATAAGTCAAAAATAATTCAAACCCTTCTAAAGGCTTCCATTATTTATTCCATAATAAGGATTATAATCCAATTCGTATTTCAGCATGACGACTTATATTATTTCTTGTATTATTATATTTCAAATGATTTTTCTTGGATTTTTTCAACCCTAATATTGCCTTTGGTAATTGCGATTTCAATTGGACAAAATATTAAATCTATACTTTTAACTAATTTAGGAAAACTTTTTCTCCCAATTTTATTAGTATTGACTATAGTTGGTTGTGGATTGAATAAATACTATTGGGGTTATTATTTCAAAAGACCTTCTTTATTCGCTGAGGTGAAAGATGCCAATGAAATTATATCTATCACAATGCTAGAAAAGAAATATGATGAAGAACAATTCAAAATATTAAGCAATAGCATTTCAAGTAACAATTATTATAATATTTCTGACTTGTATGAATTGAATTTTAAAAGAGCATTTATGGTTTTTGAAAATTTGCCAAATAGGGGAAATTTATCGGATTATAAAGAAATAGCAAATGATAAAAATTTAAAGCTTAGTCCAAAAGAAATTTCTCAATTACAAAAGCTGGTTATAAACTCATCTTTTGTGAAAAATACAATGGAGGGTAAAAAGATGGTAAGTAATGGATATGATATTCAAGTTATAGAATTTGTAACAAGTAAAGAGCGTTATTCCACTTATGTATCAACTACTGATGATAGTATTCGCCATAGGAAACCTATATTAGAATTTGACAATAGATTTTTTTTAGTTTCTATCGAAGGCGGAGAAGTAAGTAATGACCATTATCCGTTTATAGAATTATTGATAAAGGATAACAAAATCATCAAAAAGCAAAAGTATTTTTTTGATGTTGCAGGAATGGAAACAACAGAATATTCTTTCTTTGCTCCTTTCCTTGAAATAGTAGGTATTTTCATTTCAATTGTATTATTTGGAATCTACAAATTGACTATCATTCTAAAGAAAAGGTGGCTTCAAAACAGGTATAAATATTAGCGAAATAATTAGAAAAATAAATGTACTATAAAATGGATATACTAATTTGTTTTATGGTTTACAACCATTTTATATTGTATAGCTGTGGTATAATCTTTTAATCCAAAATGACCATAAGGATAAGAAATAAATGATTTTTCTCCATTTTGACCATTAATTTTGCAAGTATTTTGACCATAAACTAAGCATCCACAACAAACAACCTCATCTACTAAGCTCCAAATTGAATATACATAATTTCCTTCAAAATGGCTCGTTTGATTAAGATCTAAAAGAAATTCGGAAAGTCCATTATTTGAAGTATTGCCCGGATAAAAGCCATTTATTCTATTACAAGTTGGAGTATTTCCGTTAGTTACATAACAAGATGTAAGTCCTTTGTTTGCCCCTGCAATTCCTACAAAGGCATCTATTTTATTTGTTAATGGCATTCCTAGATCAAAAAAGACATTTTCTACATCATCAAAGGCAGCGCCGCCTTTTATGGCTTTTCGTGTTAAAGTAACGCCCATTGAGTGTGTAATTATGTCTACTTTTTCGGCATCTGTATAATCTAAAACAGCTTCAATAAATTTTCTGACATACAATAAATAGGCCTTGGAATGGTATTTTTGAGCAGCATTCGACATGTTTGCATCGCCCCAAGTGGTGGCATACAATTCAGCGTTTGTATATCCTTTCGCTTTAAAATAATTTATGCTTTTAGTCCATCCATTTTGGCCAAAAATAGTTCCTGTTGCCTTGTCTCCATTGCCATGAATAAAAATTACGGGCTGTTTTTTTATCAGTTGTGAAGCATTCTTTTTACCACCAAAAGAGCCACCTGAAATGTCATTGCGCGTAAAATTGTAGTTGCTATACCCATTCGTAATTAGCCAATTTTCAAAATCATTTGAAATTTTTACATTGCTTAAGCTAGCAATATTTCCCGATTCTTCTAATTTTTCTAGATCAACAAAAGGTGTTTCTTTTTTATTTAAAACATCATGTTTGCATGAAAAAAGTAAACAAAAATAAAATAAGTAATGTATTTTTTTCATTCTAATTTTTTACCAAACTTTTACTTGCAAACTATCAGGGCGCCACATCGGCTGTCCTTTTTGAATGCCAAAAGCAGCATAAAATTCAGGAATATTGGAAAATGGTCCATTAACTCGAAGGTAAGAAGGTGAATGTACATCAGTTAAAACTTGGTTGGCAATTCTTTCCCGTTTTGAATGGCCAAGCCAACCTAAAGCATATCCCAAAAAGTACCGTTGAGTAGGAGTTAATCCAGCAATTGATTTATTTTCTTTGTATTGTTTGGTACGTTTTAAGGCGTCTAATCCAAGTAAGATGCCTCCATAATCGGCTAAATTTTCGCCTAAAGTGGATTCTCCATTTATATGTAAACTGTCCAAAACCACATAACTACTAAATTGTTCAACCATTAGATGCGTTCTTTGAAGGAATTGTTTTTCATCTTCTGGTGTCCACCAATTAAATAAATTTCCTTTTTCATCGTATTGCCGTCCATAATCATCAAATCCATGGGTGATTTCGTGTCCTATTGTAGAAGCACCTGCATAACCTAAGGCTACAGCATCATCAATATCTTCATCTTTATAATTAGGAATTACAAATATACCTGCTGGCAAAACAATTTCATTATTTGAAGGATTATAATAGGCATTATAGGTTTGTGGAGTCATTTCCCATTCGTTTCTGTCTACTTTTTTTCCTAATTTGCTAATATTATAATTATACCACCATTGTTGTCCATTAAGCATATTTTGAACATAGTTTCCTTTAACAATTTTTAAATCACTAAAATCTTTCCATGTGTCAGGATAGCCTACTTTTTTTGAGATAGTAGAAAGTTTTTTAAGTGCTTTTTCCTTCGTTATTGGTGTCATCCAATCGAGGGCAATTATTCTATCATGAAAAACGGAGATAATGGAATCTACCATGTCTTCATATCTTTTTTTCGTTTTTGGCGGAAAAAATTCTTTTACAAATTGCTGTCCGAGCAATTCACCCATTACATCTTCTTCATTATTTAAAACGCGTTTCCATCTTGGAAGTTTTTCTGTTTTTCCACTTATCGTTTTCCCAAAAAATCGGAATTGTTCGTCAACAAATACACTATTTAAATATGGCGCATTGTCTATTAATAAGCGGTAATTAAGATAAGCTTTCCAATCTTCAATTGGAGTTGTTTTCATTAAACTTTCTAATTGAGTAAAAAATTCAGGCTGTCCAACTATAAAAGTATCAATGTTTTTAACACCTGTTTTTGAGAAGAAATCTGACCAATTGATAGAAGGTGTGAGTGTATTTAATTTAGCCAAACTATATTTATTATAATTTGCATAAGGGTCATCTAATTCTTCTAATTTTCTGGATTTTTGTGCCAATTTTTCTTCTATTGAATAGATCGCTTTTGCCCCTTTTGTTCCATCAAAATTTGCCAAGGATAGCATTTTGCTAAGGTGGGTATTTCGATAATCATTTCTTATTTTAGTGGTTCTTTCATCTATATTAAAATAGTAATCTCTGTTTGGCATTCCTATGCCGCCCTGCGTTAAATATAATGCATATACCTCACTATTTATTTGGTCTTGATAAACATCCATATCAAATAACGGACGAATACCTATGGTATGTAAATGTGCAACAACATTTATTAAATCAGTAGTATTTTTAATATTGCTAATGGCTTGTAATTCTGTTTTTAAAACAGAAATACCCGCTTTTTCAATACCTGCTGAATCCATTCCAGAGGCATAAAAATCACCTATTTTTTGGTCATTTGAACCCATTTTTGCATCAGATTTCATGGATTTCTCGTTAATTACTTTTAGCTTTTCTAATACATCTTCATTTACTAAGTTGCCAATTCCCCAGGAGCTGTATGCAGCCGGAATAGGATTATTTTTTAACCATGTGCCAAATGCATATTTTGAAAAATCTATACCAGGATTTACAGTGGTATCCATTAATGAAGCAACAACATCTTTTTTGGGTGGTCGATTCCCAAAGTTTTTACAAGAGAATAAAATAATCAAAATTAAAAGAGCTGAGCTAATACGTTTTAAAATATTCATATTACTATTTTTTTATAAAGGTATGTTTTATTTTTTTTGGTGGTATTTATTTTATGCTTTTTTAATTTTATTGTTGAAAAGAAAGGGAATGAATGAAATAATTAAGTAATGAAATTTAAATGTTGAATTCTTAATGTTAAATGTTTAATGGACCCAAGATTTTTAGAAACAAGAATCAAGAAAGGGCGAATTAAATAATGAAATAATTAGCGAATTAGCTAATGAAGGACAAAATTGTTAAATTTTAAATGTTTAATGAATACAAGTAACCAAATAACCAATAACCTTACAGTGGACTGTCGACCGCGGACCGTGGACTTCCTTTCAGTGAACCGTCAACAGTAAACATCCTCAAATTAAACTCTTCTAATAACCAATAACTTAATAACAAATAACTTTTCAGCGGACTGCTGACTTTCGACTGCTGACCTCCTCAATTAGTTAAAAATTTGTGAATCTTGGTTTTTATTGTTATTTATTTCTATTTTTATGGTTTAACAAATTTTCAAGTATTTAAATTATTATGACTGTCATTTCTAAAGTTCATCCTTACAATATTCATGGATTTACGGCTCCTGGTTTTGAATTAGTAAAAGAGAAATTTATCGAAAATTTTGAAACCAAAAATGAACTTGGTGCTTCGGTTTGCGTTTACCACAAAGGAGAAAAAGTTGTCGATTTATGGGGTGGTTTTAAGGATAAAAATAGGAAATTGCCTTGGAAGGACGATACAATGATAATTGTTTTCTCTACTACAAAAGGAATGTCTAGCTTGGCTATGGGTTTATTGCATTCTCGAGGCCTTTTTGATTATGATGATAAAGTCTCGAGTTATTGGCCTGAATTTTCAAAAAATGGTAAGGAAGATATCACTATCAGGACCTTATTATCTCACCAAGCAGGACTTTGTGGAGTTGATAGAATTTTACGTGTAAAAACACTAATGGATCCTCAAAAGATGGGAGATATTTTAAGTTCCCAAACACCGGCTTGGATACCAGGTGATCATCAAGGGTACCATGCTTGGACTATTGCATTTTATATGGATCAATTGATTAGAAGAATAGATACACAAAAAAGAGGATTGGCTCAATTCTTTCACCAAGATATTGCAGAACCGCTTAATCAACCATTCTATATTGGTTTGCCAAAGGATATAGATACCGATAAGATAGCGAAATTAGTTCCATTTTCAAATTTGGATTTCTTTAGGGAGAGTGATCCAGAAAGAAAAAAGGCATCACTCGATTTAATTAAACCTTGGACACTTAAATTTAAGGCTTTGCTTAATCCAAGATTTACAATGAACCTAAATAACTTCAATAAATATAAATTTCAATCTTTACCAATCGGTTCGGCTTGTGGATTTGGAAATGCACGGTCTGTAGCTACAATTTATAATGAGGTTGTAATGGGTGGAAAAAAAATAGGCTTAAGCGAAAAAACTTTACTAGAATTTGAAAGAGCTCCTACTATGCCATTAAAATGGGAAAAAGATTTGGTATTGGATTTGCCTGTTTACTTTTCATTAGGTATGGGAAAACCATCTAAACATATAGATTTTGGTTCCAATAGTAGAGCATTTGGAAATTTTGGTGCTGGTGGTTCTGGTGGTTTTTGTGACCCAGAAAGAAAAGTCGCATACGCTTATGTGATGAATAAGATGGGCACCCAGATTTCAAATGATCCCCGAGAAGTCGTTTTGAGAAAAGCAGTTTGGCAATGCCTTGAGAATTTAGAAGTGGAATGAATAATGTTGAATGGTTAATGTTGAATGGTTAATTTTGAATACCCCAATAACAAATAACCAATAACTAAATAACTAAATCACCAATAACTAAATAACCAATAACCGAACAACCAAAAATGATAAGTTTAACAAGTAATATACCTCAAGATTTTAGTATCAATGGCCATTGCGAATTAGGGTTTGAGGAAGTTGAAGATGTTTTTAGAGAAAACTTTGAAAGGAGAGGGGAAATTGGTGCTGCTTTTAACGTTAAATATAATGGAAAAACGGTAGTCGATCTTTGGGGTGGTTTTAGAGATAAAAATAGGACAAAAATTTGGGAGAAAGATACTATGGTTATTGTATTTTCTACCACAAAAGGCATTTCGTCTTTGGCATTTTCGCTGTTACATTCGTGGGGATTATTAGACTATGACGAAAAGGTCGCCACCTATTGGCCAGAATTTGCAAAAAATGGAAAAAAAGAAATTACAATACGGCAATTATTAGCTCATCAAGCAGGTCTTTTGTGCACCGATATGGCGCTTACTCCTATGATTTTAAGGGATGAAAAACTACTTTCAAAAATATTAGCAGACCAAAAACCATTTTGGGAACCTGGCAAATTTCAAGGTTACCATGCTTGGACAATTGCACTTTATCAAAATGAAATTTTAAAACGGATTGATCCAAAGGGTAGGTCTTTGTCTGTTTTTTTTAGGGAAGAATTAGGTGAAAAATTGGGATTGGATATTCATATAGGTTTGCCTAATTCATTTAATAAAAACAGAATAGCCGATCTTGTTCCATTTAATTTATATGATATTTTTTTAAGTGGGAATATGGATAAAAACATGGAATTGCTTAAAGATGCTTTAAATCCAAAAGCTAAATTGTTTTTTGCCCGCTCACTTTTGAATTTGCCTTTTTCAATAGATCCAAATAATTTTAATAAAGACGAAATAAGACGTTTGCCTATAGGTAGTGGATGTGGATTTACATCTGCCCGCGATTTGACTACACTTTATCATGAATTTGCAATGGGTGGAAAAAATTTGGGTATTACCAAACATACCATTGATGAATTTCAAGACTTTCCATGTTATCCTACTACAAGTCCAAAGGATGTGGTAATGCAAGTAGAGATACCTTTTCATTTAGGTATGGCAAAGCCTGGTATTTTTCTAAATTTTGGATTAAATCATAATGCTTATGGTAGTTTTGGTGCAGGTGGGTCAGCCGTTTTTAATGACCCAGAAGCTAAATTAACTATGTCTTATGTAATGAATAAAATGGGAACAAGCATTGCTAACGATCCGAGAGAAGAGGCACTAAGAAAATGTGTGTACAGTTGTTTGCTAAATAAGCGAAAAAAGAAATAACGATAGAGTTAATAGGACTCCTTTTAAATTTTAATTAAAAATAAGGGTAGTATAATAAATGTTTGTTTTGCCAAATTGACCTCTTATCCAAGTTTTTTCTTGTTTGCTTGGGTCATTAGTATAATTGAATAGTACGTATTTGTTAGGTTCTATTTGTACAATTCCTGGGAATGCATTGTCGCCAGTACTTGGAAAATCCATTATCCATTCTAAAGATTTCTTTTCTTTATTAAATTTAAAAAGTGCTGTTTTTTTCTTTGTGAAGGAATATCTAATTAAGTTGTATTTTTTTCTAAATGCAGGTTTTCTTTTAGGATTTGCCTTATCCATTTCACCGTCCATATTTCTTCTCGAAACTAAATAAACGTCATTTCCGTGGAGGAAAAGTAAAGCACTGTCATATTTGTACTTCGTTTTTACAAAATCCCAAATTTGTAAATTGTCTTTTGGAGCAGAGCAAATCAAAGCGCCTTCGCTTTCTAGTCTTACAGTGGCAAATAAATTACCAATTGAATCAAAAATAAATTCTCCTTCTTCTGCGCCCGAAATGTCTATTTGGGGTTTTTCGCTTATTGGTGTCCAATTTTTTGCATCAGTACTTTTGAAAAGTCGCAAATTTCCTTTATGGCCAGACTTGTATAAATCAATACCATAATAAGCTGATAAAAGCAAGGTGTCATTATTAATTCGCATTCTCCATGGAACAAATCCTGGAAGATTGACATCAACTAAAGCGCTCCATTTTCCGTCACCGATCGTTTCAGCATTCCAAATATTATGGGGTTCAAATTTTGTGAGCGAGCTGCCTGATTCAAAGAAAAGAAACCGGAGTGTGTCTTTATAAACACAAAATCTAGGCTCTCTTGCATCAGTTCCCAATTTTATTTCTTTTTCAAAAGTCCAATTTTTCAAATCAATAGAAGATACTATGTAGATGATAGTCTTTTTTGATGCAAAATGTGTGGGAGCCGTTCTAAATGCTAGATAATATTTGTTTTTAAAAAAAGCAATGTCTAAATTGTTATTCGACCTTTTACAATTTATTTCACTTGGTAAATTAGGCGAAGGAATTACTTTTTGCCATTCTGTAGTCGCAATGGATTGTCCAAATAGAGTAGGGGCTTTGAAGAATATTACTAAAATAAGGAAAAGATAAATTGTTTTAATGTTCATTTTTTATTGCTGCTTAAAAAGTAATTGAGGTCCTTTTCCCTTTTTAAATACCTTGCGTCCAGGGTCAAATCCTTTTCTGAGTTCTTTTTGTTTTTCCTCTGGTAAAAGGGAAATTTCTGTGCAAGAATCACAACAACAACCTTTAAATTTATCTGCACATTTAGCACATTGAATAAATAAAAGATGACAAGCTAAATTGGCACAATTGGTATGCGTATCAGAGGGCTCTCCACACTGATGACACTTGCTGATTATTTCATGACCTATTTTTTCGCCCAAACGTTTATCGAAAACAAAATTCTTGCCTAAAAATTTATTTTCTAATCCAAGTTCATTTACCTGTCTTGCATATTCGATTATTCCGCCATTAAGTTGATACACATTCTGAAAACCATTGTGTTTCATCCAAGCACTTGCTTTCTCACATCGGATGCCTCCTGTGCAATACATAACCAAATCTTTTTCTTTATTCTCTTTTAGTTGATCGACGATGATAGGCAAAGAATCTCTAAAAGTATCTACATCCGGTGTAATCGCATTTTCAAAATGACCTACTTCTGATTCATAGTGATTGCGCATATCAACCAAAATAGTATTTTCTTTTGAAATAATTTCGTTGAATTCAATTGCATTTAAGTGTATGCCCGAATTGCTTACATTAAAACTATCATCATCTAACCCATCAGCTACTATTTTTTTTCTTACAAGGATTTTTAATTTAATAAATGACTTTCCATCATCTTCAATGGCATAATTTAAACGAATGCCGTTTAAGAAGTTGTAACTGTATAATCGCTGTTTGAATTGTTCAATTAATGCGGTTGGCACAGAAATTTGTCCATTAATTCCTTCATAAGCCACATATATTCTGCCCAAAACATCCATTTGTGATAAATTGGCAAAAAGCTCATCTCTAAAAATTTGTGGTTCTTGTAAGTGGTGGTATTTGTAAAAAGAAATAGTTGTACGTGGAATATTGCTTAATTCCAATTGTTGTTCTAAGATCTTTTTGTCCACCTTATTGTATAGTTGCATGCTATAAATAGATTTAGTAAAAGTTGGCACGAAGTTAGTAGTTTAAAATCATAATATATAAAAATGAAAAAAAATTTTTATTTAATTAATTCCTTTTTTAAATTCGTAAAAAAATATTAGACTATGAAAAAATTATTCTTTATCGCGGTTTCATTTTTTGTTAGCTTAAGCACATTTGCTGGCGAGGGAATTACTGGAATTTGGAAAACAGTAGATGATGAAACAGGAAAGGAAAAATCCTATTTGGAAATTTATGAGAAGAATGGCGTTTTTTATGCAAAAATAAACAAATTGCTTTTGGCTGAAGATCAAGGCAAGGTTTGTGATAAATGTACTGGAGATAAATTGAACAAACCAGTCTTGGGTTTAGAGGTGATGTGGGGTATTAAAAAGAAAGATGCCACTCATTGGGAAGGAGGAAAGATAATGGATCCTAAAAATGGAAAAATATATGATTGTAAAATTGAGCTTTTACCAGACGGTCGACTTAAAGTAAGGGGATATGTGGGTATTTCGATGCTTGGAAGAACGCAATATTGGACGAAGAAATAGCAAAGAATTATTTAATTAGTGAATGATTCATTCATTTCTATTTTAATTAATTATATAAAAATCAACTTCCCCGAATAAAGTGGTGAGGTTGATTTTTTTTATAGTAATTTTTAATATTAAATTTATCTTGAAACAATCAATCTCAATGCGCAAGTAAAGGTGCCTTGGGTGCGAAAATGACCATATTTTTTATCCCATTCACCCGATTTTAGGTCTTCGGCAAGATGGTTTACGAGTTTTTCTGCTATTTCATCAGATAAAAATCCCCAGGCAGATTGTGATTGACGGATGTTTTTTTCCAAAAATGCTTCGGGACGACCATAAAATGCCTCTTGAAAACCATCTACACAATCTAAGGGAATGGGAATTGGAATGATATCACATTTTGTACTCAATGATTTTTGGATAAAATCAATGCTCGGATAACGGGCTTTTTCCACTTCGATTAGTTCCGGAAAATAGTGGGCATTCCAAAAATTATCTAAAGCATCTGGATCAAATGTCATGATGACGACCTGATTTCGGGTAACTCTTCTTAATTCCTTAAGTCCTTTTTCTATATTTGGCCAATGGTGAATGGTAACCATCGCCATTGAGGCATCAAATGCATTATCGTCGAATGGTAGATGGTCGGCTTTGGCAATAATTGCAGGGACTTTTTGTTTAGCCATTCTTTGTGAACGCATCACTTCTGAAGGCTCAACTGCAATCACATATTTGTCGGCGGGTTCATAGGAACCTGCCCCGGCTCCAACATTTAGTATGGTTTTGGCATCTGCCAATGCTTCATTTACAAAAAAGGCAATCCGCGGATCGGTCATTCTTTGTCCTGAATATTGATGTCCAAATTGGTCGTAATTGAATGCTGGATTATCTATTTTCATTATAAAGAAGTTCTCAAAAATTTAGCATATTCCTCGGCAGCATAGGTTATTATAATATCTGCACCGGCTCTTTTTATGCTAATTAACACTTCATTGAGGGCTTTTTCATAATCCAACCAGCCATTATTTGCTGCGGCTTTTAGCATAGCATATTCACCACTTACATTATAAGCTACAATTGGCAAATGGCTAATTTCTTTCAAAATATGTATGATGTCTAAATATGCCAAAGCTGGTTTCACCATCAAAAAATCGGCACCTTCTTCCATGTCCAATTTGGCTTCACGCAATGCTTCTAGCTTATTGGCAGGGTTCATTTGGTAGGTTTTTTTATCACCAGATTTGGGTGCTGATGCCAACGCATCTCTAAATGGCCCATAAAATGCACTTGCATATTTGGCGGTATACGACATTATACTAGTTTCGTGGAATCCATTTTTGTCTAATTCTTGTCTAATATATCCAACTCTGCCATCCATCATATCTGATGGGCCAACAATATCAATACCTGCTTCAGCCTGTGCTAATGACATTTTGGCCAAAATAGGCAAAGTTTTGTCATTTATTATTTTTCCATTTTCTACTAATCCGTCGTGCCCATCAGAAGAATAGGGGTCGAGGGCTACATCGCTAACCAAACAAGAACCTGGAAATTCTTTTTTAATGGTATTAATTGCTTTTAGATAAAAATTATTTGGATTATAACTATAAGTAGCTTCTTTGTCTTTTAAACGATCTTCTACAACTGGAAAAAGTATAAAGCTGTTTACTTGGAGTTTCATACAGTTTTCAATGGTTTTGAGGGCATTATCGATGCTTAATTGAGCAATGCCTGGCAATGATTTGATAGGTATATTTTTATTCAAACCATCCAATAAAAACAAAGGCTGAATGAGTTGTTGAGGAATAATATGGGTTTCACTAACCAAACCTCTTATGCTTTCACTTTTTCTATTGCGTCTTGGTCTTTGCATTTTATTATTTTTTGTAAAAATAAGTTTTTACTTCAATTTTTTATTTAGATTTTATATTATTAAAAATTAATATTTATCTTTGTTTGTTGTATTTCAATTGTATAGAATGGTTTAAATAAAGTAATAGATGATTAAAATTAAATGTATATTGTTTTTAATCGTTTGCTTTTTTGGTTTTAATTATTCAATTAATGCCCAAATTGTGAACATTGAAAGTAAAAGATTTAAAACAGATACCACTGGATGGGAGGGTAGTCTTAATACTAGATTTAACCTTGAGAAAAATATTCAAAGAATTTTTTCAATTGGTTTAGGTGCCCATTTACAATATAAATCTAAGAATACAAAAAATCTATACCTATTTCTTACAGACTTTAATTTTTTGAGGGCAAAGGACGAAAAGTTTTTAAATGGCGGATTTGCTCACCTTAGGTATAATTATAAGGTAAATAAATGGCTAAGAATGGAAGCATTTTTTCAAACTCAATATAATAGAATAATAAAGCTAAAACATCGCGAATTATTTGGTTTTGGCCCTCGATTTAAATTATCAAAATTCGATGATTTGCGCTGTTATGTTGGTACTTTATATATGTTTGAATACGAAGAATTGGTGGACAATATCACCATTGAAAAAAACCATCGCCTGAGTTCTTATGTTTCATTATCTATGTTTCCACGAGATAATGTTTCAATTTCAACTACTACTTATTTTCAACCAAAAATAAATGATTTTTCTGATTTTAGAATTTCGACCGATAATAAGCTGGGTATTGGAATAACCTCGAATTTTAAATTAAATATCCTTTTTCACCTAGGCTATGATGCATTACCTCCTGTTGGCATTCCAAAATTAACATATGCATTCCAGAATGGATTTGAAATGGAATTTTAAGTTTATTCTAACAATAATTTTTAATTAAAGTTTTAGTATTACCAATAAAAATATATATTTTTTGTATTTTTGTATTTGTAATGAATACTTTTTCGGGAAAAACAAGTACAATTTCTAACCAAGTGGCTGATTATCTTAGAGATGAGATAATTTCGGGTAATATAAAATCTGGAGAAAGGATTAAGGAAAGTGGCTTGACTCAAAAATTTAATGTGAGCAGCATACCTGTAAGAGAGGCGTTGAAGAAAATTGAAAGCGAGGGATATATTGATATCGTTCCATATGCAGGTGCCCTCGTCAGAAAAGTAGACTTAAAAGCACTTGATGAATATTTGGAGTTGAGTTTGGCTCTTATGGATATATTGCTCCGTTCAAGTCTTCCACAAATGAGTGAAAGTGATTTGAATGAGGCAGATGAAATGATTAGAAAAATGGAAATTTGCACAGATTCAAAAGCTTTTGGCTTAATGGCAATTGATTATTTTGCCATTTTATATCGTGCAGCCAAAAAGGAAATCGTTATGGAAATGGCGATATGTATTTTCAGAAAAAATTTAATGCTTGTTAATTTATTACTTACAGATATTTATATTGCACATAAGGAAAAAGATCCCCATTGGACGTTCATAAAAATGGTAAGAGAAAAGGATTTTGAAAGTGCCATAATTTATAGAAAGGAGATGCTTGTCCAACAAACTGAAGGCCTTAAATTGGCAATTCAAAAGAAATAAGTTTTGAATGTATAATTTCAATCATGTATTTAAATTATTTTATATGTGTTTTTCTTCACATTAATTTTATTTATAAAAAAAGACTAAATATCATCTAATAAACTATTTTTGATGTATAAATCAAACAAATGTCAGGTAATCATAACCATAGTAAGTTTTCAGCTGCAGGTGTATTAATAACCCTTGGAATTATTTTTGGCGATATTGGTACTTCTCCCTTATATGTAATAAAGGCGATTATTGGCGAACATGTCATTTCAAAGGAGTTAGTATATGGGGGTATGTCATGTGTATTTTGGACATTAATGATTACCACAACTTTCAAATACGTTTATTTGGCACTAAATGCAGATAATAAAGGTGAAGGTGGAATATTTGCCCTTTACGCCCTTTTGCGGAGGTACAAAATTCAATGGACACTAATAGCTGCAATGATTGGATGTGCGGCACTGATTGCTGATGGTTTTATTACTCCTCCTATATCCATTTCTTCGGCAATTGAAGGATTAACGATAATATTTCCAAATTTGCAAACTGTTCCTATTGTAATAGCAATTTTAACATTTCTATTTCTGATTCAACAGTTTGGCACCAATATAGTAGGAAAGGCATTTGGCCCAATTATGTTTATATGGTTTACCATGATTGGGACTCTGGGTTTAATCGAAATATTAAATCATCCTGCAATTTTGCATGCTTTGAATCCAATTTATGCATTTAATTTATTGGCAAATTATCCTAGTGGATTTTGGCTCTTGGGAGCTGTTTTTTTGTGTACCACTGGGGGGGAAGCAATGTATTCAGACTTAGGACATTGTGGCAAACAAAATATTAGGGTGAGTTGGGGATATGTTATCATTTGTTTATTGCTTAATTATTTTGGTCAAAGTGCATTTGTAATGACGTATGAAGGTGCAGTAGTACCAGAGGCAATTCGTCCATTTTATGGATTAATGCCTGAGTGGTTTTTAATTTACGGCATTGCAATTGCAACCGTATCAGCTGTTATTGCTAGCCAGGCATTGATAACAGGTTGTTTTACATTGGTGAATGAAGCAATGAAACTAAGACTTTGGATAAATCTCAAAGTAAACTATCCTACTGTTTCAAAAGGACAAATTTATATTCCTGCTATAAATTGGTTTCTTTTTTCAGGGTGTTTAGCTGTGGTTTTAATATTTCAAAAATCAGCAAATATGGAAGCTGCGTATGGCTTGGCAATTACAATTGACATGTTAATTACAACTTCTCTACTTAGTTTATTATTAATTTTACGAAAAAAACCGCCTATTGCCATTTATTCCATGGCAGCATTATTTGTATTTATTGAAGGGGCATTTTTTATATCTAATCTGAAAAAATTCACCCACGGTGGATGGTTTACTACATTGATTGGTTTGATTTTATTTATTGGCATATATTGTTTGTATAGGGCAAGAAAAATTAGAGATAGGCATATTCAAATGGTGAAATTAGATGAATATGTGCCAATTTTGATGGATTTATCGGAGGATGAAACAGTACCTAGAGAAGCCACAAATTTGGTTTATATGGCCGTAAGTCCTAATATAAAAAAAATAGATTCAAATATTATGTATTCTATTTTCAAAAAAACACCCAAACGAGCAGATGTATATTGGTTTGTACATGTTGATATTTCTGATGAACCTTATGAAAAAAATTATACTGTAAAAACGATTGTTCCTAAAAAGATGTTTTTTGTAAATCTTACTTTCGGATTTAAGGTAGAACATAAGGTGAATTTGATGTTTAGTAGAATTGTAGAAGATATGGTTAAAAATGGAGAGGTGGATCAGATAAGCAGGTATCCAAGTCTAAGAAACCATAATATGGCAGCTGATTTTAAATTTATAATGGTAAATTCAAAAGTTTCGGCTGATGATGAAATAAGTTATGGAAATCAGTTAGTGTTGAAAATTTTTGGCTTCTTAAAGTCATTAAGTCTTCCGAATCATGTTGATTTCGGACTTGAAATGTCGAATGTGGAGGTTGAAACGGTACCGATAAATGTGGCACCACCAAAAAATATTCGGTTAGAAAGAAAGGAAGTGTAATTTTTTAAATTCCTGGTTGGTATCTTTAATTATGAAAAAGCAGAATAAGGAAATAAAAATTCAAGATCACCAACTTTCAATTTCCTATTTGTCAGTTTGGATAAAACTTATCCGCCAAAATAAAATTGACAAAAAGAAAATGGCCACACGTATATGGTTGTTTTTAATTGGTACTTTGATATTTCAATGGTTACAGCGAATTATTTTTAATTGGCGTATCAAAAAAATGGATATTTTCTCAAAACCTCCATTTTTTATATTAGGACATTGGCGTAGCGGCACTACACATTTACATTATATATTTGCACACGACAAGCAATTTGCTTATCTATCTAATTATCAGGCTTTTCTGATTAATGTCAGTCTGATTGGGCGCACTTGGTTGAAATGGTTGTTGAGTCCACTAATGCCACACAAACGACCCCAAGACAATATTCCTATGCATGTAAATTACCCTGCTGAAGAGGAACAGCCCTTCTCTAATATTTCAATTAGAAGTGGTTTTCATTCTTTTTATTTTCCAAAAAATATCTCTTACCACAATCGATTTAATTTATTTAAAGGAATAAAACCAAGAGGCAAACGCCTTTGGAAGAGAGATTATATTTATTTGTTAAAATTGATAGCTTACATAAATGGCAATGGAAAACTTTTGTTGAAAAATCCGCATAATACAAGTAGAATTAAGGAATTGGTGAGTATTTTTCCGCAATCTAAGTTTTTGTTTATTCATAGAAATCCATATCAAGTATTCCATTCTTCAAGACATTTATACCAAAAGGCGATAAGCACCCAGTTTTTGCAAGATTTTAGCGAAGCGGAAATTGAAGACAGGGTTTTTTATAATTTTGAATCTACTTTAAGTAGATATTTACAATATAGAGAATTAGTACCCAAGGAAAATTTACTTGAAATTGGATTTGATGAATTGGACAAAAATACCTGGCCAACAATTGAGCGCATTTATGAAGAACTTAATTTGGGAGGATTGGAAGATGCACGTCCTAACATAAATAAGTATCTTGAAAGCGTGAAAGACTACGAAAAAAATGTTTTTCCTGATTTAACACCTAATATAATTGAACGGATAAATAAGGAATGGGACTTTGCTTTTAAGGCATGGAATTATGACAAAGTTGATCCTAATACGAGGGAAATTTTAAATAAATGATGAATGTTTAATTTTAAATGTTGAATAGAATCAAGAAATGTTGAATTAAAAACCTAATTGCAGTGAACTGTCAACTTCTCCACTTTCGACATCTAATAACTAATTACCAATCACTAATTACCAATCACTCAATAACCAATAACTTATAAGTGGACTGCCAACTTCCCATCTAATCAAACTGGCCAAAAAATACTTCATTTTCATTGCAACCAATTACAGGCAATCCTTTTTTTATGCTTTCCATATCGGCTTTTTTTATTATTTCATTTTTAAAATATGCATGTGTTGTATCACAACTGCAGGAAGCATCTAAATTTAAAATTTTAAAGGTTTTTGGGTCTGATTTTTCTATAATAAAATCCCTAAAATAAGCCCTATAATTATCCTTAGAATAGGGTAGTTGCACTATTTCAAAACTTGGATAATCGCTAATGGGCATTTTTTTATCTAAGTAAAAAATTTGTTTGTCATCTTTTGAAAAACCTTGTTTGATTGGTTTATAGGCATTAATGTTGACTTTTTCAATACGCATACCATTTACATAAGCAAATTTGCTATCGATGGCATAATCATATAATCCTTCTTCTTTTATTAATTTGAAATTATTTATATCCTCAGTTACCTTATCTCCTCTGCCAATTGGTCGATAAACGTATTTTTTGTTTTTACAATAATAATTGCCTATAAATGAAAAAGTTTCGGGATAACTGCAAAATTTGGTAGAGCTCAGATACACATAATTTTTGTCTTTTGTATAATAAGGTTTTTCAAGTAATTCAAATGAATTTGGATCTGCATCTTTAATAATATCTCCTAAGAAATAAACACTGTTTTTGTCTTTAGCATACATTTTTGTAGTATCCAGAATTTTAAAGGATAGCACATCAGCATCAATTATTTCAACAGGTCTCGGTGGATTGCCTTTTACAAAATAGATAGCAGATTTTGTAATTTTATATCCTAATTCATCCGTTTTATTACAGGAAATTAATAATATTAAAAAAGCTAGGTAGTATATTTTATTTCCCATTTTTAAGTTTTTTTTTATAATTCAATACAATATCAGGATTTAAACCCATTGTAAGTGTAACTTGTTTGCATTCAAAATCATTTAATTTGATGGACTGTGCTAATGCATTTGTCCGAAGTAGTGCTTTTAAAACTATTTTTATTACCAAATTGATGTCCTCTGGCAATTGTGCTTCTATCTTTTCAGCTTTTAATGGCAATACTTCAAATATTAGTTGAACACTCGGTGGAATGCCTAAATCGATATTAAACGCAACAAAATCGTATCCTATATTTTCTATTAGTTTTGTTGAATTCTGTAAGTCATTTAAAATTGCACTTATTTTTTCCTTGGTATTATCTCTAAATTCTTGAATGATATTTTGTTTTTCATCATCAAAAAAATCAGTTTTCCAATCATCAATTTTATCAGTAATTGTTGTTGTGATGTCAGTTACCTTATTTATTAAATCATCTAACTCCATTTTGTATTTTTTTTCTAAAAGTATGTTTTTTTTTGAATTTATAAAAGCCCATACAAGGTTTTTAAAATTAACTCATCTGCTTTAAAATACATTTCTTATTTTTGGGATTAAAAAATAATATGAGTATCCATATAAATGCAAAAAAGGGTGAAATTGCTGAAACAATCCTATTGCCAGGTGACCCGCTAAGGGCTAAGTATATTGCAGATACTTTTTTGGATGATGTCTTTTGTTACAATGACGTAAGAAATATGCTTGGATTTACTGGATTTTATAGAGGTAAAAGGGTTTCGGTACAAGGTACCGGAATGGGTATTCCCTCAATTTCTATTTATGTCAATGAATTGATACGTGAATATGGTTGTAAACAATTAATTAGAGTGGGTACGGCAGGTTCAATGCAACCATTTATTAATTTACGTGATATTGTTGTAGCAGTTTCAGCAAGTACTACCTCATATATAAATACGAAATATTTTAATGGTGCCGATTATGCTGCAACGGCAAGCATACCTTTGTTTTTAAAAGCAATGGATATTGCTAAAACAAAAGGAATAAATGTAAAAGCTGGAAATGTATTAAGCGCTGATGAATTTTATAATAGCGACCCAAATTGGTTTAAAGTGTGGGCCGAACATGGCGTTTTGGCTGTTGAAATGGAATCTTCCATTTTATTTACTTTGGCTCATAAATATAAAGTAGATGCTTTGGGTGTTTTTACGATAAGCGACAGTTTGATTACGGGTGATTCTACTACCTCAGAAGAACGTCAAAATTCATTTTCTCAAATGGTAGAATTGGCCTTAGGATTATTATAATTCTATATATAAATCGATTTTTAAAAAGTATATAACTTAAAACAATCCTTGAAATATAATCAAGGATTGTTTTAAGTTTATTTACCTATAGTTTTTTGAAAAGTGCTCCAAAAGCCATCATTTGCATCAAATCGGATACCTTTATTTTTCCTGTCATAAAGGCTTCTTGAGGGTTTAATTTCCCAGTTTCAACAGCGATATAAGTCGCATCATCTGTTTCTACTAAACAATCCACGGTCGACGGTCGACGGTCGTCGGTCGACTGAATTTCTAAATTCCCATCTTTTATAAGTACATAATAAGTAGAGGAGTCAAACCTGAATTCTAAATTTAAGTTCTTTCCAACTGCTTTTTCGGTTTTAAAACGTGCGGGTAAAGTGGCAAATATTTTGTCCACAGTCAACGGTTGACTGTCGACCGTCGACGGTTGGCCATCTACATTAGATTCGGCTCTTTCATAACCAATATCATCTATGACCATTTTAGCGATTATTTCGCGCATAATTTCTGACGAACCACCTCCAATTGTTCCTATTCGAGAATCCCTGAAAGCACGTGCCACTTTGTATTCTTCCATATAGCCATAACCTCCAAAAAACTGTAGACATTGATACATACATTTGTCTGCTAATTCGGTGGCTAATAATTTCACCATCGAGCATTCTTTTACAACATATTTACCCTCTTCATGCATTTTGCAAGTTTGTAGTGTAAATATTTTAATGCTTTCTATTTCTGCTGCTAATTGTGCTACTCTGTGTCGCAATACTTGAAATTTATTGATTGTTCTTCCAAAAGCACTTCGCTCATTCATGTATTTTAAGGAGTATTCCAACATGGCCTCACAGGATGCATAGCCCATTATTCCAGCAGATAAACGTTCTAATTGTAGGCCTCCCATGAGGTAATAAAATCCTTTTCCTTCTTCACCCAATAAATTTTTGACGGGTACTTTAACATTGTCAAAATGCAATTCCGCTGTGTCGGATGCGTGCCATCCTAATTTTTTAAGTTTGTTTTTTGACACCCCTTCTGCATCCAAATCCAATACCAATAGGCTTACACCTGCAGCGCCGGCTTCGGGGTTTGTTTTACAAACCAATATTACAAATTGTCCATAAATACCATTTGTAATAAATGTTTTTGAGCCATTTACGATATAATAATCGCCTTCTTTAATAGCACGAGTTTGAATATTTGCTGCATCACTGCCAGCACCTGGTTCGGTAATTCCGATACAGCCAATTTTTTCTCCTGTTATGGCAGGCTTTAGATAGTTTTCTTTCAAATATTCACTACCGTGTTTCATAATGTATGGAGTGCTCATAAATGCTTGCACGGCGGCAGTAATGGTAAATCCACCAGAGAAAACTTTTGATATTTCTTCACACGTGGTATTTTGCCATCCAATTCCCATTGGTCAATATTTGGAATGGCTTCTTTTTCTAAAAATTGTCGAATCGTTTGTCTGAAAGATTCGTGTTCTTTTCTAAGATAAGATTGTGTTGCACTCATTTTGGGGGTGTATTTTTTTAAAAAATTAAATTTATTTTGTTTGTTTTTTTAACACAAACTGGGTAATTCCGAAACTTCGGAATTACACAAAGTTCACTAAGTGGGATTTCCGTTTATAATTCGTTTTATGCCACTTTTTAAAAGTATGGTGTTGAAATTTATTAATAATCCAAGTTTATATTTTCCTAATTTAAGATAAGTTAAAGTTTGTGCAAGATGTATTTCATTTAAAGCATCTACACTTTTTATTTCTATAACTAATTTATTTTCTACTAATAAATCTATTCTATAACCACAATCCAATTTTACTTCTTCATAAATCAATGGCATTGCTTTTTCTTTTACTACTTGTAATCCTTCTTTTTCTATTTTATAAAATAAGCATTCCTGATATGCACTTTCTAATAATCCAGGTCCTAATACATTGTGTACTTCAATTGCTAAACCTATTACTTTATATGCTAAATCATTTTCTTTCATCTTTGTGTGCTTTGTGTAATTCCGAAGTTTCGGAACTTTGAGAACTTTGTGGTTAATTATATTTTTTAAAAAGAGAACCAAACTGCATCATTTTACCCAAATCGCTTACTTTTATTTTCCCACTCATAAATGCTTCTTGGGGATTTAGTTTGCCCGTTTCTACTGCGATGTATGTTTCGGTTGTGGTTGTAATGGTTAAGTCCACTGTCGACTGTCGACTGTCGACCGTGGACAAAACAATATTTTGGTTTTTTATTTCGATTTGATAGTATAAATCATTTTCAAACTCAAATAGAATGGTCATTTCAATACCATTTGCTTTTTCTTTTTTAAATCGATTTGGTAAGCTACTAATTATGTCTTCAATGTTTAATTCCTTTTGCTTTGGACTGTCGACCGTCGTCTGTCGACCATAACTCACATCATCAATAACCATCTTTGCAATAATCTCACACATAATTTCAGAACTGCCACCACCAATAGTTCCTAATCGCGAATCTCTGAAAAAGCGTGCAATCTTGTATTCTTCCATGTAGCCGTATCCACCAAACATTTGCAAGCATTGGTAGGCCACTTTATCTGACAATTCGGTGGCCAATAATTTTGACATTGATGCTTCTTTTACACAATAATTTTTGTCATTATACATTTTGCAAACGTGGTAAGTAAATGTTTTTACATTTTCTATTTCAGCAGCCATTTGTGCTATTCTATGTCTTAAAACTTGGAATTTATTTATTGTTTTTCCAAAAGCCTTTCGTTCGTTCATGTATTGTAATGCATATTGCAATGCCCATTCTGAAGAAGCCAATGCCCCAAGTGCTAGTGTAAGTCTTTCTAATTCAAATCGTTGCATGATATAGTAAAATCCTTTACCTTCTTCGCCCAATAAATTGGTAATTGGTACTTTGACATTATCAAATGCTAACTCAGCTGTATCACTTGCTTTCCATCCTAATTTATTCAAATTGTTTTTTGATAAACCTATAGCATTTCCTTCCACTAAAATCATGGAAATTCCGTTAGCAGTTTTGCAAGCTACAATTATATAATCGGCGGATACACCATTGGTAATAAAACATTTTGATCCATTTATTATATAAAAGTCGCCGTCTTTTTTTGCTGTTGTTTTTATGTTCGCAACATCTGATCCAGCGTGAGGCTCGGTGATTGCTAGTGCGCCATGCCAATCTCCAGAAATGGCTTTTGGCAAATATTTATCTTTCAAAAAATCACTTCCTTCATGTTTCAAGTGTGACATAGACAAATAAGGATGAGCCGAAATACTAGCGCCAAAACCACCGGAATTGGATTTTGAAACTTCTTCGATAAAGATTACGTCGTACCAAAAATCTAAATTAGAGCCGCCATATTTCTCTTCTTGAGTTAATCCAAAATAACCCATTTCGCCAAATTTTCTAAAAATTTCTTTTGGCACCTGATGGTCAATTTCCCATTGATCTACAAACGGCACCACTTCTTTATCCAAAAAATCACGCAATGAATTACGAAATAAATGGTGCTCTTCTGTTAAGTAATATTGTTCTAAGTTTGTCATTTTTTAATTTTTTTTTACCGCAAAGAATTTAAAGTTTTTAAGCAAAGTTTGCAAAGGTTTTTATATGTAATTAGTTTTTTAAATAATATATAAGTCTTTCAAGTTTTTAAAGTAAGAATTTAAAAGTTTATAATCCATTTACTACTCTTTTTATTCCAAATTTTAAAAGAGTTACATTAAAGTTTATTAATAATCCAAGTTTATAATCTCCTAATTTTAAGTATGTAAGGGTTTGTGCTAAATGAACATCATTTAATTCCGTTACACTTTTTATTTCGATTACTAATTTATTTTCAACTAATAAATCTATTCTATAACCACAATCTAATTTTAAGCCCTCAAAAATTAATGGCATTGTTTTTTCTTTTTCAACTTTGAATCCTTCTTTATTTAATTTGTAAAATAAACATTCTTGATATGCACTTTCTAATAATCCAGGACCAAGTGAACTATGTATATCAATTGCTAATCCAATTACAATATGTGATAACTCATTTTCTTTCATTTTTCTTTTTGAACTTTGCGAAAAAACTTTGTTTACTTTGCGGTTAATTTATTTCTATCTCAAGTCTCAATAAATGGGAGCTAAAATTTTTACCCAAACTATCCATACGCATACTTCGAGATGCACCACCATCTAAGGCTTCATGGCATACAAAATTTAGAGATTCTAAACTATCCCATTCAAAGCGTTCCACTTTGCCTTTTATCAATCCCTTGAAATGTGCTTTTACAAGTTCAGGGGTTAGGTACTTTTTTAAAGTGTCATAATCATTTACGGATTTCGCCATTACACCAATATTGCACACATTGTTTTTATCGCCACTTCGAGCCGATGCAATATCTATTAATTTTATCATTGCCATAATTTTAAATTTTAGTATTCAATTTTATCTGTTTTTAATTTCCATTGTTTAAAAATTTCCAAAGCCTCCATTCTACCCAAAGGCTCCATTTGTATCTGCCTATTTTCTATTTTTTCTTCTATTTCATCATAAATAAAAGCATCGTCGAAGCCTATTTCAGCAGCATCTGATCGATTATTTGCAAAATAAATTTTATCGGGACGTGCCCAATAAATAGCTCCTAAACACATAGGACATGGTTCGCATGAAGTGTATACTTCGCAGCCTTCGAGTTGAAAGCTGTTTATGTTTTTGCATGCATTTCTTATTGCAACCATTTCGGCATGAGCAGTGGGATCATTGGTGGATGTAACCTGATTGTTGCCTTCACCAATTATTTTTCCATCTTTTACAATTACACATCCGAAAGGTCCACCTTTTCCGCTTTCAAGCCCATTTTTTGATAGCTCAATGGCTCGTAACATAAATTCTATTTTTTTTTCCATATTGTTTTTTTTTAAAGTCCACAGTCCACGGTCTACAGTCCACCGCGAAAAGTTTATAATGTTTTTCTAAGGGATTGAATTGAAACAATTAATGCTTCATATCCTTCATATACCCTTTTGAAATCTTCTTCTTTAATTATTTTTCTTTCTTTGGCTAAATAAATACAACCGATTACTTCAATGCCAGATCTTAAAGCCATACCCAAAAAATCTTCTAAATTCAGGATTTGTTTGACCAGTTGAACCTTCTGCAATATTTAACGATACAGAATCAGCAGCTCTTCGAATTTGGTTTGATAAGCTATAAATTTCTTTTTTGGGAAATCCGTCAGCAACTTCATCTATAATGGTAGTAAGTTGAACACTTTTTTGCCAAATTCTTAATTCCTCAAATTTAAATGCCATAATTATTTAGTTTAACAGTCCACGGTCGACTGTCGACCGTCGACTATGGACAATTTATACTTCAATATATTTTAATTCAGGTTCAATCAATTCTCTTGGTATCAAACAAGGAAACAAACTCAACATTGCCCTATTCATATTTCCCCAACCTGGCACTGAAATTACACCTGGAGGGCCATTTAAACCCAAACAAACAATACCAGCAATGGCTGTTTTTCCTGTTCTGTCGTCTTTATGTTTGATAGCAATTCGTAATCCTAGTTCACTTCTCTGATTTAATTCTGCAACATCTGGTATTTCTACCGCATCTTCATGTAAACCATTAACTCCTATTATGTTGAATCGAGATTCGAGAATTTGAACGGGTAATTTTGCCCATGTTTCTTTGGTGGCTTTTATGAACATTTGTAATTTATCATAAGCAAAAGGGTAGGAGAAGAAGAAAAATTGCTCTGTTACAAATCCTTCATGTTGTCCGATACACAATTTTAATTTTTCTGGTCTTGGTTTGCCTTTTATACCTGAAATGGATACTCTATTTTCTGACTCATCTTTCAAAATGATATTAGATAAGTCAACAACTACATCGGGCGTTATATAATTTGTAGGATCGTGAATTTCATAAACCAGCTGCTCCCTAATTGTATTTCTCGATACTTTACCTCCGGTATTGTCTGCTTTTGTTAAAATGGCTGTGCAGTCTTCATTCACATGAGCAATGGGATAACCCAAATCTGACACACTATAATTCATAGGCCATTCGGAGTAGGCATTGCCACCACTTGCTTGTCCGCCACATTCCAAAATATGACCAATTGTAATTGCAAATGCCATTCTGTCCCAATCTTCCTGTGAAGTTGCATCGTCTATTTTCCAATTGTATTCGTGTGCCATAATACCCAAAGCCAAACAAGGATCTGCAACTCTACCAGCTAAAATTAAATTGGCACCATTGTCCAATGCTTCTTTTACTTTTTGTGCACCTATATATACATTGGCATGAGTAGGTGGAAACTTGGAATCGTAATAAGAGGAGTTGTCATCTAAGTTATTTAACTCTATATTATTTTCTTTAAATTCTGGTAAACGTGCCAGCACATCATCACCAGTAATGGTTGCTATTTTGACGCCTTTAATGCCCTGTTTTTCTAAAATGGCTTTTACCTTTTCGGCGGCACTTTCAGGGTTTAATCCGCCACTATTGGTTACAATTTTAATGCCTTTTGCAAATGCCATTGGGTATAAAGTGCGTGCATGTACCTCAATATCTCGGGCATAACCCATCGTTGGGTCTTTTATCTTATCTTTTTGTAAGATAGATAAAGTTAGTTCTGCTAATGCATCGTGCATCAAATAATCGGCTGCGCCTTGCATGGCAATTTGCATTGCACCCAAAGGTGAATCACCATAAAATCCTTGTGCTCCTGCTATTCTTATTGTTTTGCTCATATTCTTTTTTATTTTTTAACACTTCAAAGAGCGCAATTTTTGAATTGAATAGTTTTTCTTAGAGAACTTTGCGTAATATCTTTGAGACCTTTGCGGTTAGTTTTTAATTGCCTGTCCAGTTTGCTTTTCGTTTTTCTTTGAATGCTAATAAACCTTCTGCCGCATCTTTACTCTGTAAACATTGCATCAACATAGCATGTAAGTATTTGTGTTTGTCGTCGGCATTTTTTGTTTTCATTTCTTGAAATGCTTTTAGGCCCAAACGTATGGCAGTTGGCGATTGTTCTTTTATATCAGAAACTAAATTTTGAACCGTTTCTTCCAACCTGTCAGGATGTACTACAACTGATACTAATCCAACTTCTTTTGCTTCTTGAGCGGTTAATGTTTTGGCCCTCAAACATAAATCTAGTAATTGCCTTGCCGACATTAATGGTTCTAATGTTGCCATTACTTGGAATGGAAAGATGCCGCGTTTTACTTCAGGTAAACCAAATTTTGCAGACTCAACTGCCACTACATGTGTGGCACCGCCGATCATAAGGAAGCCACCCGCGTAAACATCTGCATGTACTTGTGCAATGCAAGGTTTGTGTAAACCATTGAATTCATCGCCGAGTTTTACCATGTCTTTCGGCATAGGAATGGTTGAAGGTTTTTCGGTAGTATCGGCACCTGCAAATGCTTTTAAATCGGCACCAGCACAAAAAGTTGGACCATTTGCTTTGAGAACTACGCACCAAATTGAATTGTTATAATGCGCATACGCTAAAGCATACGCTAATTCATTTGCCAAAGGCATGTGAAAGGCATTGCGTTTATCAGGCCGATTGAGCGTAATGCTTAATACATTTTCTTTTTCTTCTACAATTAAATAAGCAAAACTTTGTTCTGCGAAATTGGCTGTTTGTTCTTGTGTGTATAGCATATTATTTATGATTTATGATTTTAGATTTATGATTTAGGAATTCGAGTTATTTAAATCCTATTTTTTTACGTTCTTTTTGATTTGTTTCCATTTCTTTTTCAGATACTAAATAATTAAGTGCTTCATAAATGTCTGCAAATTTTTTATCGTTGTCATTTTCCAATTGCGCAATTTTATCTGCTAATTCTTTATAATTAAGTGCCCAATTTCTTAGTGTAATAAATGCCCTAACTATTTGAATGTTTATATTAATTGCTTTGTCAGAATTTAGGATACTTGCTAACATCGTTACACCATGTTCGGTAAACGCAAAAGGCAAATATCTTGTTCCGCCCCAGCTTGAGGTCACAATTTGTGACCTCAAGCTGGTAAATTCATCGGGTGTAAGTTCAAACATAAAATCAGAAGGGAATCTATTTAAATTCCTTCTGATACTTTGCTTAAGTACCTTTGTTTCTATTTCATACAATTGAGCTAAATCAAAATCGAGCATAACTTTCTGCCCTCTGATTTCAAATATTTTGTGTTGTATGGAAATTGTTTCGATCATTTTTATTACTTTTTGATTTGTATATTATTTATATTTTTTATTTAAATCCAATTTTATTTCGTTCCTTTTGATTTGTTTCTATTTCTTTTTCGCTTACTAAATAATTTAAAGCCTCATAAATATCTGCAAATTTTTTATCGTTGTCATTTTCCAATTGCGCAATTTTATCTGCTAATTCTTTATAATTAAGTGCCCAATTTCTGAGTGCAATAAATGCCCTAACTATTTGTATATTCATTTGTCTTGCTTTGGGACTTTTCAAAACACTTGCTAACATGGTTACGCCATGCTCAGTAAATGCATAAGGAATGGCAGATTTTGGTCTTTTGATTGGATATGTCATCACAAATTGTGATGACATGTTTTGCCATTCCGATTTAGAAAGTTGAAACATAAAATCATCTGGAAAACTTTCTATATTCCTTTTAATTGCCTGATTTAAAACCCTAGTCTCAACTTCATACAAAACAGCCAAATCAACCCCGATAGCTATCGGGGCAAGCATAACTTTTTGCCCCCTGATTTCAAATATTTTTTGTTGTATGGGTATAATTTCTTTCATAATATTTCATTTTCAAATTTTCAAATTTCCAAATCCTCAAATCCTCAAATCATTCCTCCTTCATCTTTAACAACAAAGTTCCTGCTTCTACAAATTGTTTGTCGCTTACATAAATTTCTTCCACCTCGCCATCGGCTTGTGCTTCAATGGTGCTTTCCATTTTCATCGAAATCATTTTTAATAATGCATCACCACTTTTCACCGTATCACCAGCTTTTACCAAAACAATTGTAACCTCTCCAGGCATCGGTGCAGCATAACCACCTTTTACCGTTTCTTCTATTGGATTCGGGAATTTATCTATACTTAGTAAAACAATTTGCCCAAGTTGTGGTGAATGAACAAAATATTGATTGCCATTTTGTGAGAAGAAAAATTTACGACGGATATTGTTTATTTCGAAAACGTAAAAGATGTCAGCGGTCAACGGTCGACAGTCGACAGTGGTCTGTGGACAATTTTTACTTTTAAATGTTTTTTCCGCAAATGAAATATTCAAAACACCATTTTCATTTTTATATTCTACTAAAAACTCAAAACCACCAAAGCTATATTTTTCTTGTTGTGGTTGATAAAAATTATTTCTCCAACCTGACAGGTTGGAAATGGGTTGATTTTTCTGCCGTTCTAAAAAGCGATAATGTTGTAAAGCACAAGTTAAAATATCAATAGATTCTTGATTGTATTTTTCGCCTTCATATTTGAATATTTTATCTAAAAAATGGGTATCAAAATCTCCCTTTTGAAAATCTTCATTTTGTAAAATTGCAGTAAGGAAGTTTTTGTTTGTGGTAAAACCTGTTAAAACTAATTCTTGTAAGGCCAATGTAAGTTTTGAAATAGCTTCTTGTCTGTTTTTCCCTTTTGCAATTATTTTTGCAATCATTGGATCGTAAAAAGTAGAAATCTCTGAACCACTTTCTATTCCAGTATCATAACGCAAACCATCAATTTTTGCAGGAATCCAATCTATTATTTTACCACTCACAGGCATAAAATTATTGGCTGCATCTTCTGCATATACTCGTACTTCAATTGCATGTCCGCATTGCGAAATTGCTTCTTGGTTGAAAGGAATTGGGCGACCTTCGGCAACTTCTATTTGCAATCGAACTAAATCCAAACCTGTTACTTCTTCAGTAATTGGATGCTCTACTTGCAAACGAGTATTTACTTCCAAAAAATAAAAAGATTGATCAGGTGCCACAATAAATTCTACCGTTCCAGCATTATCATAAGCAATTGCTTTACACGCAGCAACTGCAGCATCGCCCATTTTTTGGCGTGTTTCTTGGGTAATAAATGGCGAAGGACTTTCTTCTACTACTTTTTGATAACGGCGTTGGATGCTACATTCTCTTTCAAATAAATGAAGTGCGTTTCCATGTTTATCGCCAAAAATTTGAAACTCTACATGTCTTGATGTGTCAAAATATTTTTCTATTAATAAAGTATCATCACCAAAGCCATTTAAAGCTTCGGATTTTGCTTCGTTGATGGCTTTATCCAATTCACTTTCCTGCCGAACGATACGCATACCTTTCCCGCCACCGCCAGCACTTGCTTTTAGCAAAACGGGAAATCCAATTTCAATAGCTTTTGATTTAATGGTTGATTCGCTTTGGTCGTCGCCTTGATAGCCAGGAATGGTGGGTACATTATGCGATTGCATTATTTTTTTTGCACCAATTTTAGATCCCATTACTTCAATGGCTTTTGGATGTGGACCTACCCAAATTATATTTTCATCGATTACACGTTGTGCAAATTCGACTTTCTCACTTAAAAAACCATAACCTGGATGAATGGCATTTGCACCTGTTTGTTTCGCTGCATCTATAATTTTATCCATTACCAAATACGATTCATTTGGTTGCTTACCACCAATACGAACTGCTTCATCGGCCATTTTAACAAATAAACTATTTTCATCGGCATCAGAGAAAACAGCAACGGTTGCAATGCCCATTTCGCGACAAGTTTTGAAAATCCGGATGGCTATTTCACCCCGATTGGCTACTAAAAGTTTTGTTATTTTCTTTGGATTTGAGATTTGAGACATGTGATTTATAATTGTTTTTTAATTTCAAATTTTTTATTTTTTCAATATCCAAGCCCATAGCATTTCTGCTTTTACCACCTCTTGTCCTGTTTCATCTGTTACTTTTACGGGCACAAGTGTTTCGCCTTTATCTGTTGTTTGTATTAAATTTATTTGTTCTTCAGAAAGAGTAGAAACAGCTGTTTGTTTGCCTTTACTTCTTCTTATAAAATCCACTTTCAATGTTTTCATTAGTGGAATTTTATTGTCAGGAATATTTACACCTACAATTATTCCTGTAGCAGTTTCGGCCAAAAGGGTAGTGGCTGCAGCATGTATTTGACCGATATGATTGCGTACTTTGCTTTTATTTGGCAAGGAAACAATCAATTCATTTGGCGTTATTTTTTCAAAATCTACCCCAGAAGTTCCCACATATTTAACTGTATTTCCTAGTATAAAGGAAATGGTTTTCATCCTGATTCCTTCTGGAAGAAAATCTAATTGTTTTAGCGTTTTTGTTAATTTATTCATTTATTTTTGATTTAGGTTTTTTAAATTAATTAATGTTTATTATTTATTATGTTTTTAGAATTCTTTAAATATTGGTCAACTATTTGCTCCTTTTTTAAATTCATTTATAAAATTTATAAAATTCAATCCAAGTAAATAGATTCAAGCCTCTTGTATGGACTAAATTTATTTAATCCAAGTGATTTCTTCACATGATAATTAGCCAGTGATTCAATTAACTTTTTGTAAAATAATTGCAAAAGGGTAGCCCTATTATTGTGTAAATAATATATTTTCTATTCTATAAAGTAAAAATCCATTTTTTTTAAATTTTCAAATCTTAAATTCCTTATCCTAATTCTTAAATTCTTCATTCCTATCCCCAAATCATAAATCCCAAATCATAAATCATAAATTCCCCTACATTCTAAACACGCCCCATGCGTTTGTTCCTTTTACTTCATTCATATAAGTCAGCGCCAATACCAAACCGAAAACATTTCTGGTATCACGTGGATCAATTATTCCATCGTCCCACAATTGTCCAGAGGCGAAAAATGCGTTGCTTTGTTTTTCAATTTCGGCTTTCATAAATTCTTTCATTTGTGCAGCTTGGGCTTCATCAAAAGTTTGTCCACTTTTTATTGCCGATTCTCTACTTACCATTTGCATTACACCAGCCAACTGTTCACTTCCCATTACAGCAATCATACTATTTGGGTAAGAAAACAAAAACCTTGGATTATAGGCACGCCCACACATGGCATAATTTCCCGCTCCATAGCTCGCGCCCATCATTAATGTAAACATAGGTACTTCAGAGTTAGAAACGGCATTTATCATTTTTGCACCATCTTTAATCATTCCATTTTGTTCATATTCCTTGCCTACCATAAAACCAGTTATGTTTTGTAAAAATATAATTGGCGTGTTGTTCATATTGCACAACTGAATAAAATGTGCTCCTTTATTGGATGAGTCATTAAATAAAACACCATTATTGCTAATGATTGCAATAGGATAACCGTGTATTTTGGCATAACCACAGATTAAGGTCGTTCCATATTCTTTTTTAAATTCATGAAATTCGGAGCCATCTACAATCCTAGCAATTACCTCTCTGCAATCAAAAGGCACTTTTGTGTCTACGGAAACAATACCAAGTAATTCATCAATTGGATAATTGGGTTCTTTGTAAATGGTCGACTGTTGACTGTGGTCTGTCGACTGTGGACTCGTCAAATTTGCTATCAACTCCCTAGCTATTCTAATTCCATCCAATTCATCTTGAGCCAAATAATCTGAAACACCCGATATTTTGGAATGCATTTCAGCACCACCTAGTGTTTCGTCGTCCACAATCTCATTTGTAGCCATTTTTACTAATGGCGGGCCAGCCAAAAACACTTTAGCTTTGTTTTTAATCATAATGGTATAATCGCTCATGCCAGGAATATATGCGCCGCCAGCTGTGGAGTTACCAAATACGATGGAAATAGTTGGAATTCCTTTTTTCGAACGTCTTGTAATTTCTTTAAAATTATTGCCTCCTAAATTAAAAACCTGTGCCTGGTCGGGCAGATTTGCTCCTGCACTTTCTACCAAATTGATAGCTGGTAAATTATTCTCTTGCCCAATTTCATTTATGCGTAGTGCTTTCTTTAATGTTGCAATATCAATTGCCCCACCTTTATTGGTGCCCACATTTGCTGTAATTAAACACATTTTTCCAGATACATAACCAATACCCGATACCATTGTTCCACCCGTTCCAAAGCCACCTTTTACACCCAAACCAGCTAATGGCATTAATTCCAGAAATGGAGAATCTTGATCCAATAATAATTCTATGCGTTCTCGAGCCAAAAATTTGCCTTGTGCTTTGGCTTTTGCTAAATGTTTTTCTTCCCCTTGAAACAATGATTGCTTTAAATGCTTGTTTAGCTCTTCAATTTTAAGCAACATTTTAGCATAATTATCTTTATATGCAGCCGAATTTGTATTGATTTTTGATTTAATTATCGACATAAGCTAAAATAGTTCTTTTTACAAATTTGCAATTAAATATTTATTTGACCAAACGTTTGGTAAAAAATATTTTTTAATTTATAAAATAGATCATTTTTTAATGGATTTTTTATATTATACTTGGCTCTAATTATATTTTTTATAGCACTTAGAGCCAAGTATATTTTTCTATAAGAATCAATAATTTGATTCTATATTTGGCTTTAACTGTATTTTTTATGGCACTTAAGGCTAATTATTTCTTTAAATAAATTGGGGTTCTATTTTTATATTTGGCTCTAATTACATATTTTTGCACATTAAAGCCAAATATAATGAAAGATGAGATATGCGGAAGACAGACAGAATTAGAAATATTTGATAGAATTTTAAAAACGAATGGGGCTAATTTTATAGCTGTAACGGGCAGAAGAAGAGTCGGGAAAACATTTTTAATTAAGCACGGATTTGCTTCGAATATGTTTTTTTATTTTACAGGAAAAAAAGAGGCATCCAATCAGGAACAATTAGAACGTTTTAGTCGCACTTTAGAAAACCATTATATTGTACCATTTTTGGCAGAAACGCCAAAAAATTGGGACATTGCATTTGACCAACTAAAAGCCTTTCTTTTACATAAAAAGACAAAAAAAAAGCAAGTAATTTTTTTAGACGAAGTACCATGGATTGCGACAGCAAAATCAGGATTTCTATCGGCATTAGACCACTTTTGGAATGCATGGGCGGTGGATAGAAATATTGTATTAGTCGTTTGCGGGTCGGCTGCATCGTGGATTACCAAAAATATTATAAATAACCGAGGTGGATTACACAATAGAATTACGCACCACATAAAACTTAAACCATTTACTTTAGGAGAAACAGAATCTTTTTTAAAGAGAAAGAAAATTCAGCTTCCAAAATACGATATTATTCAATTGTATATGGTTATGGGCGGAATTCCATTTTATTTAAATGAAATTATAAGAGGTGATACTGCTATAATTGCAATTGATAGAATTTGTTTTGGAGAACAAGGCTTACTCAAGCACGAGTTTAATAATTTATATAAGGCATTATTTGATAATTATGAAGGCTATGAAATAATTGTAAAAGTGCTGGCCACAAAGTGGAAAGGCCTTACTAGGCAAGAAATTATTGAAATATCGGGTTATACAAATGGTGGAGGACTTACCCGAATTTTAAATGACTTAGAGGAAGCTTCATTTATAATGTCGTACCAGCCATTTGGTAAAATTGAGCGTAACACTATCTATAGATTAATCGATGAATATTCCCTTTTTTATTTGAGTTTTATTGCAAAATCAAGGTCTGCTCTATCAGGTACTTGGGCAAATTTAAGTCAATCACAAAAATATAAGGTTTGGGCTGGCTATGCATTTGAATGTTTATGTATTAAACACCTAGATAGGATAAAAAATGCCCTTGGTATTGCTGGCGTTTATTCAGAATCAGCGAGTTTTTATATTAAGGGAAACGAAATTCAAGAGGGTTTTCAAATTGATTTATTAATTGATAGAAAGGACAATGCCATTAATATTTGTGAAAAAAAGTATGCTCAACAATTATGGAATCGAAGAGAGCAATTTAGAGCAATAAGCAAAACGCGTAAACAGCTAATCACAACACTTGTAACCACTTATGGTATGGAAATAAATGAACACAGCCTATCAGTTATAGATAATGTAGTGACGATGAAAAATCTTTTTTAGGCAAATGGAAAAATGAAATAGTGCTAAAAAAGTCATAATATAAATTTCTATTCCTCTTTCTTTTGATCTTTATCCAATGCATTGAATGCCTCTATTGGTGCCCAAAAGGTTGTTTCAGGTATGGATAAACCTAATTTGAAATCAGGCCTAATGGTATTCAATACATTTGGTCGTTTGAATCCTTTTATAATTTTCAAATCGTATATTTCTTCTACCGAAGATAGATATTTCAATTCGGCCACTTGTGCACCAGTAGGAAGGTGAATAATAGCCACGCCTGCATTTGGAGAGTGGTCGCCAATATCGAGTTTTCCAAATATCGACGAATTTTTGCGTATGCGCGAAAAACCAACAAACAAATAATCGCCCACTTTATCCATTCCTCTTACAAAATAATTTAATCGCCTAATTTCTGTTAGTTGGCCAGTTTTTGTATCTACCTTGCTAATGGCACCATTTCGGGATTGTAAAACCAATAAATCGTCTCCAAAAAGCCTTGGTGAGTGTGGCATTTCAAGCCCTTCAACTATTATTTCGTTGGTGTCAATATCTATTAAAACACCTTTTTCGCCTAAAGTTTCTTTCCAACTATGTGGCGTATTGCCTTTGTTGAAAGCGGTAGCATATTTTGGCTTTCCATCCTTCATCGCCATGCCATTCAAATGACAACGGTCTTCAGAAGCCAATTCAGTTATAAATGGAGGTTTCCAAATAGGTGTAAAATTATAGTTTTTGTCAATTTTTACGATGGTAGAAAAGGAGGTATTGACGCCATAAATTTCGCCATTTCCAAATTCCAAATCATGGATGTCGAGGTGGCTGGTATAGTAGGTGGCACGAGGAACAAACATAGCATCATATACTCCTGGTGATTTTGGGTAATGCCATGCTAAAGGCTCGGAATTGCGCAAATAAATTACTTCATCTTTGGTGGCCACCGCCATTTCGTCGCCTTCTAATGCGATGCCCATTACACGAGGAAATGTACGTGGCAATTGTATGAGTTGGTCGCTATTTTTCGGACTTAAAATAATCAATTTGCCTGCCTGATAGGTGCTGACTGCTAAGGAACAGTTTAGTTGCAATAATAACTCAGCAAAGCTAGGGGTATAAGTGCAGCTAAATGGTGCGGAAGGTTGTCCTATTTTATTATTTTGATTTTCCATTGGTGCTAAGTTTAGTTTATAATTTTAGGTTCAAGGTTGTTAGTCGGCGGTCAGCGGTCAGCGGACTGATTATCCTCCTCTATCTATTCCACCACCAATTTCCCTGCGCTTTGTGTTTTTTGTCCTTCGAGGCTAAAAATATAAATGCCAGGTGATAAGTCTTGTCGTTCGATGGTGGCTTGGTTGCCCTCCACGGTGTATGTTTTTACTACTTTGCCTGTGGCATCCATTAGTTTCAATACAAATGTTTCGCCATGCAAATTGTCGAATTGCAATACCGCTTTTTGGTGCATTGGGTTGGGAAATAGCCTGTACGATTGGTTGATATTATCATAAACGCCTGTAGAAACAAAAAAGGTGTTAATCGTTGTATTTGTTACGATTGGCGCATTGAAATCGAAATAGATATTAGCAGTATTATGGAATTTAGTTCCTGCCACCAATCCCACTTTGGGCTGTATGCTGTATTTTACAAAACCATGGCTTTTGGGTTCACTGGCAGCTTTGTGTGGCAATAAAATATTGTCGAAAGTGAATTTTATTTTATTATTGCTTCTAATAGCAGCCGTTACCTCGTGGCTCGATGCCATTATTTTGAGTGAAGACCAGTCGAAATCCAGATCCAAACTGTCTTGTACAATTACATTAAATGCGGTATCGGTTCCTGTATTTTGGAATCGCACTGTATATTCCAACGGCTGATTACCAATGGGAATATTGCCATTAATGCCTGCCCCAATTGGCGATACCAATTTGTCGTTGGGGTCGAATGAACCTACGATATTGCTTTTAAGTGTGTCTTGGTTGTCGATGGGTGTTTGGTCGCCGATGGAAGGCAAAATCGCCAAAATATTGGTGAGTGAATCGCCCAAATTAGCACTTGCAGAAAGCAGCATTTCGGCATAAATGGTAAAGGATTCATTTGGTTTTATATTGGCAAAATTCCAAGTAAGGGTATTGCCCGCCTGAGAATTAGGTGCTTGCGAGGCGGTTTGGTATGTCAATCGGCTGTCTTTAGTATATACGAGCGAACCTGTCAGGTTCTTTGTACCCACGTTTTTGTAAGTAAGCCAGTAGGGCACTTTAAAACCTGGGCAGGGTTGGAGAAGTGATTACACACGACAAATCGGCGATATTGGCATTAGGTTTGAGGGCAAAGTTACGCTCATACACAAACTCTGCATCGGCAGTATTGATGGTAACTTCCAAAGGAGCAGGGGTATAATAATTGGGTGCAATAGGTTTTAGAATATACGAACCATCCAGTGCTGGAAACATGAATTTGCCAGCAGTATCAGTAATAGTAATGCCTTTATGGGGTGTGCCTCCTTGCTTATCGAAGCTGAGTACCACATTAACCATGCCGTCTTCAATGGCCTCTTGTTGCATACCATCATTATTTAAATCATTAAAACAAGTGCCTATAATTCTATTATTAATATGACCGAGGTTTTCTAAAAAGAAAAAATTAGACTGATTAATATAATCAACTTCTTTATAATCATTATAATAAATTATATCTTGGTCTCCATCACTATCTAAATCTCCAAAAGAAAGAGAAAGGTTGCCTGTTGGTACTGAACCACCATAAGCAAACTCATTAAAAAATCCAATTTCATTAAAAGTTTCAATACTCTCTATTTTAGTAAATTTTTCAGTATTATTATTGTTTTCAAATAAAAATCCTAAGGACTTTAGATTTATATAGCCATAAGTGTATTTTATTGTATAATACCCTCCAATCCCAACTAAATCTTTATCTCCATCTGAATCAAAATCAACAGGAATCAAATCTCCCACTGCGCCATAAAATTTGTCGTGGTTTTTGGCAGAAATTATACTATTTGGATTTATACAAACTTGATTAAAGTCTATATTATTGGCTATTCCTGAATTTATTAGGAAGAATATTTTCTTATGTTCAAAATAGGCTGTGTCTTCAAAATTATCATGTGATATACCTGGAAACAATCCAATATCTAAATCTCCATCATTGTCATAATCAATTACACATCTTACACCATAATTACCAAAACCTATGTTTACTGGTAATGGATTGAAAAAAGGAGTTTGATTTGAACCCATATTTGCCAAGCCTAAAATTCGGGAAAAATAATCATCCGCCTCACTAAAAATTATATCCCAATCACCATCGTTATCAAAATCGATTATGTTATTAAAAGTAATATAATCAAAGGATAATGTATTATTTTCTAAACCGAAAGGAGATAAATTTATGTTTCTAGAAAATTTAGGAAATTGCTTGTTTCCTTCATTAATAACTAAAAAAGGAAAATTTAAGCCACTTGAATCTAATATACCAAAAATATCTAAATCTCCATCTAAATCAGTGTCTAAAAGGTTAAATGATTTAATTTTATTGCCTAAAGAATCGGAGTTAAATTTATAAAAATCTAAATTAAAAGGTTTTAAAACCGCAGGTGCATACACAGGAAATCCACTTTGTGCTATTGCTTTATCAGCAAATATAGAAGCTACAAGGGAACTTAAAAGTGTGCGTCGTTCAATAAAAAACTGCCCCGTTTTTTTAAAAACTTTTATAGCTTTTTCAATGTATTTTTGGTTTAAAATAGGAGTAGAGGTGGACATTTAGTTTTTTTTGTAAAAATAGTAATTTGGTTGGAGAAAATGGTTGTTTTTTTTGGGAAAAAGTGATAAGTTATAAAGTTATTGGTTATTTTGATTCTGGGCTCTATCTAGGCTCTTGATTCCCCATCCATTTGCTAATTCGCTAATTATTTCATTATTTCATTGCTTCTTTCTTGATTCTAAATATCTTGGTTCTATTCAACATTTAATTACTTCATTTTAATTCGCTAATTATTTCATTATTTCATTGATTTATTATTTCATTGGCAAAAAATTTTACCAAACAAACGTTTGGAAAAATTTGGATAATTAAAAATTGTTTATTTATCTTTGGTGAAATAAAAATTAAATAAAAATTATGAGTTTACCTACTACAGCAAAAGAAATGATATTGGGCATGCCTAGTCGCTTTAAAGCCGATTCAGCAGCCGACGAAACTGGTCGTTTTCACTTCGAATTGGAAGGCGAAACAGGAGGTAATTTTACAATTACAGTTGCAAACGGTGTTTGTACTTCAGTAGAAGGATTGGAAGGCGAAGCAGATTGTGTAATTCGGTCATTGGCCACCGATTTTGAAGACGCAGAATTGGGTCGTACCAATAAGCAAATGGCAGTAATGATGGGTAAAATTAAAATTAGCAATTTAGGTGCTATGCTTAAATTTCTTACCATGTTTAACGATTTAGAAGTTTAATCGTCATTTAACGATAAAAATAAAATGGCCACACTATTTTAGTGTGGCTTTTGCTTTTTAAGATAATTTAAATACATCGAAAATGAGTTTGGAGTGTTTTTTTGTATATTTGTAAAAATTAGTTGCAATGTCTTTTGAAAATAAAATAATAGTGGTTACTGGTGCTAATTCTGGCATTGGTAAGGAAACGGCAAAGGCATTGGCTTTGAAAAGGGCTACCATTATTTTGGTGTGCAGAGATGAAGCTAAAGGTTACGCAGCTCAGCAAGATTTGATTGCCATTACGGGAAATCAGAATATTGACTTGATGCTATGCGATTTTTCAAGGCATCAATCTATAAAGGCATTTAGCGAAGATTTTTACAAGAAATACGACCATCTCGATGTTTTGGTAAATAATGCTGGATTGGTGCTTAGTGAGAAACAAATTACTCCTGATGGATTTGAATGGATGTTTGGTGTTAACCATTTGGGTTATTTTTTGACAACCCATTACCTTTTACCAGCTTTAAAAAAGGCTAAAAAGGCGCGAATTGTAAACGTAGCATCTATGGCGCATCGGTTTACTGGTTTTGATATTAATAATCTGAATGCGGAAAAGAATTTTTCTCAGTTTGGCACTTATGGCTTGTCTAAGTTGTGTAATATATTGTTTACTAGATATTTAGCTAAAGAATTGGAGAAAACTAATATTACAGTTAATAGCCTTCATCCAGGTACAATTGCTTCTAATTTTGGCATTTCAGGTTCTTTTTTTTATAGTTTTTTTACTGCCAAGGTAAGTAAATATGTATTGAAAACAACAGCCCAAGGTGCAGCAACTTCGATATTTTTGGCAAGTTCAGATGCAGTAGAAGGGATTACAGGAGAACATTTTTCAGATTGTAAAAAGGTAATTCCATCTATGGCTGCACGTAGCGAAAAAAATGCTTCAGACCTATGGATAAAAAGTATGGAACTCACTGGAATAAAAGAATATGGTATAATTTAAATTAGAATGCATAAGTTAAATGATATCCTTATTGCTATTTTTGATTTTTTTTATACAAATATTCCACCTTTTTCGTTTATAGCTTGGTTTTTACCGCTAAGTTTTTGTTTCGCTTTTTTTGCACTTTTTATTGCTGGATGGCTCAAAAAAAATAATCATTGGAGGACAGGCTATTCGAGGAAGTTATTTCATTTTATCATCTTTTTTTCGGCTTCTGCTATTCAATTAAAATATGCTTTGGGCGGATTATTCGTATTTGGTTGGGGTGTTTCTGCGGTCTTGATTTATGCCATATTAAGAGGTAAAAACAATATTTTATACGAAGCCATTGCAAGAGAAAAAGACGAACCCAAACAAACATACTTTATAATAATTCCCTATTTTGCGACATTATTTGGAGGTTTGGCTTCCAATTATTTCTTTCCTCCAATATGTGCAATGGCAGGTTATTTAGTAACTGGCTTGGCTGATGCCATTGCCGAACCAATAGGCACTAAATGGGGGAAACATAAATACAAAGTTCCCTCACTTAGTGCTGTTGTTTCTTATAGGTCATTTGAAGGTTCATTAGCTGTTTTTATGGCAAGCATTTCTTGTATTTTCCTTAGTACATTATTTGCTGATAAAATGGGAATTGATTTTGTAATCCTAAAAATTGTTTTTATAGCATTAGTGCTTACTTTTGTGGAGGCCATTTCACCGCATGGATGGGACAACTTTACAACCCAGTTTGGTGGTGCTTTACTTTTTTATCTATTGATTTGGAATGTATTAGCGTAATAATTTATTAAGGATTAGGGTGTCCTTTTTTCCAATTTTCAAGATACCAATAAATATCTTTAGCATCAATTCGTTTTGCTACAATTTTACCTTTTTTATCTACTATTAATACTAGTGGCGTACTTCTTAGGTCGTAGTATGACCTCCAAATTGCCTTACCAGTTGGGTCATAAATTTGATATTTAAGATCTGAAATTCCATTTTTAACAATGAAATCATTCATTTTGTCTTTGTTTCTATCCACACATACTCCTACCAAACCAATTTTATCATATTGTAGTGTATCTCTCCAAAGGCGGGTAAGAACAGGCATTTCTGTTTTGCAATGACTGCATTCAGGATCCCAAAATGCAATTATAGTAAAGTCGTGTTTGAAAATAATTGAATCAATGACCACCGCTTTAGTGCTGTCTTTATTCAACCCTGTAATACGTGGCGCATAGCTACCAATCAGTGTGGGTTTGAGGTAAAAAACACTTTCTTGTATTTTGGCAAGTGTTGCTGAATCAGACCAAGTCGCTTTTCGAGGTAAATAATATTTTTCAGCTAAATGTACATAAATAGCATCATGTCCCATTATGCCACTTGTGGCGTATTTATTCAATAATTCGACACAAAGAAATTGATAGAGATTACTGTTTTTGGATTGAGCTATTAATTCATCACAGGCCACAATTACCGAATCGGGCTCAGGCGAATAGTAATTATTGATATAGGTAAATAGCTTATTATACAATACTGGTGTTTTGATGATGCATGAATCCTTGAAATCAATATCAGCTAGAAAATCTTTTCGTGCTTTTAATAATGGATATAAAGAATCGTAGGTGCCATCAGCTCTTTTCAGTGGTTTTTCAATGTCAGGTTCGTGAAGCATCTTTATCACCTTTGTATAAAACAAATTAGGATATTTTGCAATAGTTGCAGCTCTATGTTTTTCTTGCTGCGTTTGAATATCTTCAATTTTATCTTTCCAAAATGCAACTTTTGAGGAATCAATTTTTGCAACAGAATCCATACTTTTTTTTGCTGCCATTAGTTGAAATTGAAAAAGTCCGAGCGCTTTGGTATCCTTAAAAAATACTTCATTTTCAATTGAGCCTTTTGATTCTAATTTGTCAAAATTAGCTGTATCGCCGCTAATTGAATATACTTTTTCTTTCATTACAAAATCAAAGTACCTATATTTCATACTCGGAAAAACGACTAAATAAATACCATCAGTTAGATTTTCTTTTATGCCTTGGATTTTTCCAATACCATTTTCGTCAAATTTAATGGAGTCGGCTATCAATTTTTTGTCGCCATAATAAAACCCCAAAATAGCAGTTTCGTTTTTTACTCCTTTTATTTTGAACGTGATGTCGAAGACTTTATCCTGTTGACCTTTTGCAACTGAAAAAGTTAAAAACGCAAATAAAAAAATGTACAAATGCTTCATAAATTCTTTTATAATTTTAATTCAAAAAGTGTTCCCAAAAATAGAAAACATTATAATTTTAAGAGATTTAATAACAATTCTTTAGGAATTTCTTGTGTTTCTCCGGGCATCAATTCGCCGAGGTCTAATTTTTCAATACTTTTCCTTACAAGTCGGAGCGTAGGATAACCAATTTTTGCAGTCATTTTTCTCACCTGATGATTTTTGCCTTCTATTAATTCAATTGATATCCAAGTGGTTGGGATATTTAATCTTACTCTAATTGGAGGTTGGCGCGGTGGCAAATTTGGTTCTGCTATAATTTTGGCTTTTGCCGGCAATGTTTTATACATTTTTCCATCTATACTAATTTCCATTTCTTTTTCAAATAAGGCTAACTTATTTTGCTCAACGGCTCCATCTACTTGCACTAAATAGGTCCTTTTGTGCTTGTTTTTTGGGTTTAAGAGTCTATCGTTTATTGTTTTATCGTTGGTAAGCAATAAAATTCCTTCAGAATCTTTGTCTAATCTTCCAACTGGATAAATATCGGTTTCAAAAACGTGTTTTAGGTTTCGTAAGGTGATTTGCCCTGGCGCTTCAGTTGTAAACTGCGAAAGCATTCCAAATGGTTTGTAAACAATATAATATTTGTGATTTGCCACTTTTAGTTTTTAGTTGATTGAAATAAAAAAAGTCGCCAATACAATTGACGACTTTTTTTTAAGCGTATATATTATTTGAAATCAAACGCAGTAGCAGTAAAAGTTGGGTTTACTTTCAACTCTTTAAATTCATACGTTTCGTACATGCCTTTATCGTCTTCCATTTTTTGATAAATTGGCAAATTATTAGACTTGTCAATATATAAAGTAGTTACCTTTGCATAAGCAGTTGGGATTTTAATTGTTTTTCCAGCAACCATATCATCATAATCCATCCAATTGTTCAATTCTTTTACTTTGTACTCAGGAATTGCTTTTGCCTCTGCTATTTTCCAAATTGTTTCTCCCGCTTTAATTGTATAATTCACAAATCCATAGTTAGGGTCTGTTAAAATTATTTTGTGGCAATCTTTTCCTTCATAAGTAACAGAACCAGCCAATTTTACAAATTTTGATAAATCGTCTCCTTTGTGTAAGGCAAGGTTTTTATCTAATACTTTTTTCATATAAGCAAAACCAGCCTTATAAATTGGATTGTGTTGTTGCTTTAACAATAAACCTGCAGTAGGTTTAAGGTTTATTTTTATGCCTTTTTTTACATTTACATCAGATGAAACTGCTGGTTCATATCTAAGTTGTGCTGCGTCAGGTTTTAGAGCATTTGCATATACTTTCAAAGGACTTGCGATAACCCTAAATTCCACGTCTGCTTTTTCAATTTTATTGTCTTTAAATCTTTCAGAAGCATAAAAATGGTAGCTCATCGTTTTCACTGCACCCATCGCGGCTAGTGATTTCGACATAATATCAACTCCCTGCAACTCTGATTCGGGTTTTTTAAATGCAAAAAGACCAATTGCACCTAGCCCTAATAGTAAAAATGTTTTTTTCATGGTTTAAAATTTTTGCTTAAAATTAAGATAACATTTGATTGTATGCAAATAACTTGCCAATTTTTTTAGATAAAAAACCTTAATATGAGCAATTGGTTTAAAACAGTATTGAAATTACTGAAAAAATAGGAGAGCGGTGTATTTTATTTTTTTAGTTTTTTTGCTAATTTAATGGAGTGTTTTAATGAATTTATATTTTTCCAATCACTATGTGCAACAATAATATATTGAGGGTTTTTGCATTTTTCTTCCACTTTTTTTAAAGTTGACTCATAGGCTAATTTATTTCCATCATCTAAATAGCCCAAATTCTTTGCTTTTGCTCCTTTTATTAGGCATCCACCATAAAGGATTTTTTCTTTTTCAAACCATATAATTATATTGTCAATTGTATGTCCTTCACCTGGAAAAAAAGTTTCAAATGAGTATCCTCCAATATTAAAAATAGTGTCGTTGGTCATCAAAAATTCTGCTCTTTTTTCATCATTTTTTTTACTTAATTCGTCCGTAAGTGTTGTTGTGAATGTTTTTATGCCTTGTTGTTTGTAATATTCCAAACCGGCAGTTTTGTCGTTATGCCAATGTGTAGCAAATGCCATAATCACATTCTTGTTGTGTTTTATTTTTATGCTATCCAACAAGGGTTGAAATTGTGTGGAATCCCACGGAGTGTCGAACATTATAACACCCTCCTTGGTAACAAGGTACATTCCATTTGCTTGAACCGTACTTTCTTTATACGTATTGTAGGTAGTGTATATGTAAAAATCGCCAGTTAAATGTTCGATAATTAGCTTAGCAACCTGCCCTTGTGCCGACCCAGCAAAAAGCATAAAAAAGGAAAGGAAAATAAATGAAATTGGTTTCAAAATGTCTTTTTTAATTTTGGAAAAAATGATAGTATGTAATTATATTTTTACTTTCTATTGTAAAAGTAGCGTTTTTTTATTTTTTTTAAAAAATGAAATTCTACTTTTCTATTTTAAATAATACACAAGTTTTAAGTCGTGCATCGTTTTTTAACAAGGGATGTTCAAATTCATTTTGCTTTTTAAGTCCAATTTTTGCCATTATATGTGTCGATTTTAGGTTGATTTTTGGTGCTATTGAAAATATTTCTTCTATTTTTAGTACCTCAAAAGCATATTGAAGGCATTTTATTGCACCTTCTGTTGCAAATCCCTTATTCCACTCACTATATTTTATTCTCCAACCTATATCGACACAAGGCGTAAAATCAGCAATAAAGGTTTGTTCAGAAAGTCCAATAAAACCAATAAAATTTTTGTCATCTAATTTGTCAACTGCATAGTAGCAAAATCCTTTCTCAGAAAATTGACTTTTCATTTTTTCTATAAATTCAATCGTTTGTTTTCTTGTAGAAACACTTGGAAAAAATTCCATAACTTTTTTGTCCGAATTAATTTTGTGTAATTCGTCAATGTCAGCCGATTCCCAATTTCTAAAACCTAGCCGTTGAGATGTAAATAAGTAATCTTTGTCTTGGTTCATTTTAAGGTTGATTAGTTTTTTTGTTGTTTATTAAATGGAAAAGAAACAATATATTTCAATTTTGGAAAAAAGCCTATGTTTTAAATGTTTGACAATGCTTGTAAAAGCTTTGTGGGTTCATTAGCTCTGGTTTTTTTTAAAGTTTTCTGCCTGCTCAAAAATCTCTACATACACTTCGTCTCTTTCTACTGGTGGATAACCAAACTCGTCAAGTAAGAGTATTAGTCCAACTTTTAAAGCTGATTTTATATCATCACGTTTGTTCCAATCAGGGAATTTTGCTTGTCCATCAACTAAATCTTTCACAGCTTTTGCCAGTTCAATCATTTTGTCGTCTGGATATTTAAAGTCGTATTTTATACATAATTCTTTCAGAATGTCGTAGAATGCTTTTTCCTCAAAATCAATTCCTAAGATATCGCCAGCTGAAAATTCTTTGTGAACTTCTAAAATTAACTTCGTGATTTCGTCTGCAAAATCTTCTAATACCTGACCTACTAAAACATCCTCTTTTCGTTCGTTGTTGTAGCGTTCAACCAAGGCTTGCATTTTTTTGGTAAAGTCAATTCCTTTTACACGATTAACTTTTTTGATTTCTGCAATCACTTTAGCCAATAACTGTTGAAGCAATTTGATTTTGGTATTCGGCAATTTGATTTTATCAATCTTCGCCAAATAATCTTCATCAAAAATGTCTTGTTCGGTTTCTGCTTCGTCACCGAGTTTGAAAATTTCTTCTACTCCTTCACTTTGCAAAGCTTCTTTTATCATTTCCCGAACTTTGGCGTTCATCTGTGCTGTGTCGGGTGCATTGCCTTTGGTCAATTTGAAAACTATGGAACGAACTGCCAAATAGAAATGTGTGTAATCTCTTTCTAACTGCGTTAATTGTTCGCTTCCTGCACAAATATCATAAGCGGCTTTTAGTCGCTTTACCAAGCCCATAAATCGGGTTTCAAACTCTTTGGATTGTTGCACATATTCGGCTGCTAAATTCAAAGTGTTTAACTGCTGAATGGTTGTGCCTTTGAAATATTTTGAATTGTCAAACGTGTGAAACAGTTTAGCTAAAAGGTCTAAATGATTTCTTACAATGATGATGGATTCAGCAATATCTTCGAAATTGTCTTTGTCGCCTTCGCTGTATTGCTTCAACGCCAAATTCATTTGTGTTTTGATGCCGATATAATCTACTACCAAACCTTTATTCTTTCCTTCAAACTTGCGGTTTACTCTTGAAATGGTTTGAATTAAATTGTGTCGCTGAATCGGTTTGTCAATGTAAATGCTATCTAAGAAAGGAACATCAAATCCTGTGAGCCACATATCAACTACAATAGCGATTTTGAAATTCGATTTTTCGTTTTTGAATTGTCGGTCTAATTCTTTGCGTTGGTCTTTTGTTCCCAACAAATCATACATTTCCTTAGGATCATCTTGTCCTCTGGTAGCAATGAGTTTAATTCGTTCAATTGGTTTCAGTTCTCGTTTATCTTTGTCGGTAAGTTCTGCACCTTCTTCGGCTGCTCGTATTTCGTTCCATTCGGGTTTTATTTCAATGATGTTTTTATACAACTCATAAGCAATTTCACGAGTGCTGCACACAAACATTGCTTTGCCTTTTACGGTTGAACCTTCTGAAACTCTTTTTTCATAATGGTTTACAAAATCTTCGGCAACTGCTTTTAAACGGTCAGGGTCGCCAATAATGGCATACATCTGTGCCATTTCTTTTTTGCTTTGTTCAATCTGATTTTCGTTGCTTCCTATCTCAGCACACTTAGCATAATAATCTTCAATCTCTTTGAGTTTTGAATTATTCAACAACACTTTTGCTGCTCTGCCTTCATACACAATTCTTACCGTGATTTCATCTTTCACCGATTCCGTCATTGTGTATGCATCTACCACTTTTCCAAACACATCAAGCGTTGCATCAATTGGCGTTCCTGTAAAGCCAACAAAAGTGGCATTTGGTAATGAATCGTGTAAGTATTTGGCGAAGCCATACGTTTTGGTAACGCCTTTCTCGGTAACTTTTACTTTTTGGTCAAGGTTTACTTGGCTTCTGTGTGCTTCATCTGAAATGCAAATCACATTGGGTCTATCGGTAAGCAATTGGGTGTCCTCTGTAAACTTGTGAATGGTGGTTAAGAAAACGCCACCGCTTTGTCTTCCTTGAATTAATTCTCTTAGGTTGGCTCTGCTCTCTACACTAACCACCGTATTGTCGCCAATGAAATTTTTGGCATTGGTAAATTGCCCAGAAAGTTGGTCGTCCAAATCGGTTCTATCTGTAATTAAAACAATGGTTGGACTTTCAAAGTATTCGCTTTTCATCAACAACCTTGTGAGATAAAGCATTGTGAAACTCTTTCCGCAACCAGTAGCACCAAAGTAAGTTCCGCCTTTTCCGTTTCCTTCGGGCTTTTGGGCTATCTTGATATTGTCATACAATGCTCTTGCAGCATAGTATTGCGGATAGCGACAAACAATTTTTTCGTTTTTCTTTGAGCTATCAGGAATGTAAATGAAGTTGCGGATAATATCACACAAACGGTTTTTATGAAACATTCCCTGAATGAGTGTGAACATACTGTCGATGCCGTCCACATCTTTTGCCAAACCTGCTACTCTTCGCCAACCATAGAAAAACTCATACGGAGCAAAGAATGAACCTGATTTGTTGTTTACGCCATCGCTAATAACACAAAAAGCATTGTATTTAAACAGCTCGGGAATATCTCTACGATAACGAATTGTTAGTTGCTTGAAAGCATCATAAATAGTAGCTTCTTCACGAATGGCAGATTTGAATTCAAACACTACTAAAGGCAAACCATTAATATAAATAATCCCATCAGGAATGCGTTTTTCTGACCCAATTATTTCTAATTGGTTTACAAATTTGTAAATGTTATTGTCATTTAAATATTGTAATTCATATTCGCTTGAAATAGAAATGAGTTGGTCTGCTTCGGGTTGGCGGTGTTTGTTTAAGCCAGCGTAATTGATGAGTTGAATGTAAATGTCTTTTTGGTTGCGGTCTTCTCTTTTGAGAATAAAACCATCAGAAAGCATTTTTAAAAAGGTTTTATTGCTTTCGTAAAGGTCAGAAGTAGAAAGTGATTTGAGTTGAAGAATAATAGATTTGATTTCGTTTACCGTAATGCTTTGTGCAGCGTATTGAGATAACAAAAAGTTTTGTAAATCTTCTTCTATCAATACTTCTTCTGGCTTACGAGTTATCGTAATGCCCAAATAGTGAGGGAAGCCTTCGTGCCCCAACAACTCAGTAAATGCTCGTTCTAATTTTTCTTCGGTGAATTTCATTATGTATAAAATTTATCGTCTGGCCATTTTGCAGGATTGTTGATGATATATTCTGAAATGCGTTGATAGGATTGTTCATCACGTATGATATGTTCCCAATAATTGCGTTGCCATAATTTACCATCAAATGGTTGCCAACCCAATGTTTTTATACCACGAATATATTCAACGGTTGTTATTGATTTAAATGCATCCATCATATCACCAATGGTTTTTGTAGGGGCAATCCCTTGTGGTTGCCCTTTTTGTAAATCACCATCATTTTGGGTATCATCATTTTGGGTATCCACAAGGGATACCCTTACAGGGGCGACCACAAGGGTCGCCCCTACGATTTCCAAAATGGCGTGGAAATGGTTTGGCATCACAACATATTCGTGTAATTGTATATTTTGAAATCGATTAGGCAATTTCAACCATTCATTTTCAACCATCATACCCGCATCATTTAATTTCATTTCCCCATTTTCAATTTCCCCAAAGGGCAACCACGAGGGATTGCCCCTACGTTGACAACAAATGGTAATGAAATATAAACCCGCTTGCGCATAATCATATCCTTTCAGGCGGATGGATTGGCGGTGGTGGATATTGGGGTTGTATTTATTCATTGTCTTTATCGTATTCGTTCCAATAAAAAGATGCACCATCTGCATCTATGGTTTTGTAATATTCTAATAATCGTATAAATAATTCCTTCCCTACACCCATATATGTCAATGACAGCAAAGTATCTAATGTATTTTCAATAGTGTTTTTGTCCTTATTTCCCGAATGTATCAAATCATTGATCTCTGCCTCTAATGCTGGCAAATGCCCTTTCAATGATTCTTGAAATGCTTCAATGGTTTTTTTGATATCCTGAAATAGGTCTTTTCCCATATCTCTCAATTTTCTACTGTCGCTTATTTGTAAAGTAGCAAATCTTTCAGTTCTGTTAACTTTAGTATTCTATTTTCTAATTTTTCTTCTTTGAATTTCTTACCAATATTTAAAAAGGGAAGTCATCATCATCTACAATAGTTGATATTATTTGTTGCTAACTCATTTTCGCCTTCTGCAATAAAACAAGCTCTTTCATACAATTCATCAAAAGTTAGAATTTCAACATTTCTGCTATCCATTCTAAACAACTCCAAAGTTTTCTTTTTAATCTCTTTTTCTAATGTATTGCTTGAATTTTCAAGTTCCTTCCAAATCTTTGCCAATGATTAAAATTACCCTTGAATCGTAAGCCTTTTGGTTGACTGGTTCACCTTTTATGAATTGTTGTTTATCTAAGCGAATTAAACCAGTAGCTTTATGTTCAAGAATTTGAGAAACGGATTCAATTAAGTCATTAGATAGTTTCCAAGAGTTTGAACGATTCCCTTTTTTTCCAAATAATGGCGTTGAAGGTTTCTTTAACTCAACAAAGGTTGTAAAGAAGTTATCACCCAACAGATAATCGCCAATTACAGTATTTGAACCATCCACCCTGCATCAGAAAGATGAACTTCTCTTTGCAGAATTTCTTGATAGCGATAATCTAAACCATAGCCAAAAATCCACTGATCAAAAGTATTACAACCTTCTCACTGTGCTTCTTCAAGCTGTTGCTTCGCATAGGTCATTCCGAGTTGTTTTTTAAGTCTGAAAATATTTGAAGCCCTCGTTTTCTAAATGCTGTGTTTACAATATCCTTTGATGAAATGATGCCTTCGTTTATCAAAGTTTCTACTAATTCAGCACCACCCTTTTTCGATAATAATGTTTTAACAGAACGAATAGAATCTGTATCTAATTCTTGGTCATCTAAAATTTTAAGCCGCTTTTCTGTAATTCCTTTTAAATCAATTTCGCTTATGAAAGAAAGGAATGCTTTTAATTGAGCAAAATTGAATTTGCTAAGCGAAACCTTTTGTGTTGCAATATTGCTAACTTTTATCAGTTCAAAACCTTCAATATCTTCTTTGTCTATAAGGTATTTAACCTTAAACATTGTTTTAGGAGCAAGTTTTATTTCAAATCCTGTTTCGTCTTGATGTACTACTTGAAAAAAACGATTATTTTCAAACTCGTGCCAATAAAGTCGATTTGGGATTGAGGTATTTACAATTTCCTCTTGAGTGGGTTTATGATTACTTAAACTCATAGAGACAATTGCTTTTCAGTTTTAAAACTCAACACCACACCTTTCATCAACACAGGGCAAAGTGGTTTAATGGTGTTTTTCAATTGTTCGTTGATTCGCTTACGAGTTTCCAAAGTGTGGTAAATGGTTACAATGGCTTCTTGAATTTTTATGTCGGGAATCGGAACTTTTACAATAATCATATCAGGCCAATCAAAAGTATCTCGTGTGCTACTCCAAGCATTAAAAGCTGCGTATCTGTCAAAGGCTGGTCTTTTGAAATAGAGCATCAAAAATTCTGGTAAGAGCACTTTAGTATCAATTACTCTAAATGCAACATATGAGGGTGAAACCAAAACGGGATAATCATAATGCGACAATGCAACAGCCAATGGTTTAAATGGATTCATTCTTGGAATGTATCCGAATTCGTTTTTCCGAACTATTAAATGATTGGACAAATTCTCCTTATTTACCTTTCCAGCAGGTTCTCTGAACTCTTTTCTTTCACTGATTCCTATTACAGAATTAAATTTATCATCCGTGTTTTTATCTATTATTCTCTCAATATATTCTCCAAGCACTTTAGGCTTTTCGGTTTTAATTAGGTTTTCAATGTATGTATCGCAAATCAATTGCAAATCAGCCAAACTATTTGCGTAGGTTTTTTGGTTGGTGAGTAAGCCATTGTAGAGTGCAACAAATTTTCGTTGCTCATCAATCTCTGGAATTGGTATTTGTATTTCACAAAATCTTTCCCAGTCTAAACTTGCTCTTACGCTACTATCGCTAATAAACCAACCGTATCTATCTGATTCGGGTCTTTGAAACCACATCATCATATACTCGGGCAAAAATTCATTTTCGTCATTTACTTCAATTACCAAATATGCGGGAGAAATGATTGCAGGATTTTCTTCTGCATACAAAGCCAAACGGATAGTTTCATCTCTGCCCACTTGCATAGCACTATATGCGAATTGACCTTTCTGAATGATTTTGTACTTAGATAAATCCGATTCAGATGTATTGGCAACCGAAGGCATAAAATTCTTGGTAATGTTTATACCCAATAAGTTTGTAACCGCTAAATCTTTATTGCGATTATCAACCAAATGAATATAATCGCCAATACGCTTATAACTCATAGCCCAATATTTTAAAAGCGTTAATCAATTGGTCTTGCGATTGCTTTTCTTCTTTCAAAAGGGTTTTAAAATCCTTTTGTATGCGTTTCATTTCGGTATCAAAATCTATTTCGCTATCACGGTCAATAAACTCAATGTATTTGCTTGGCACCAAAGAAAAATCATTGGCCTTTAATTCTTCAAAACTTGCAGAGTAGCAATACTCAGGCACATTTTTGTAGGTTTTCTTGTAGTCGGTTTGTTGCCAGTTGTGGTAGTTCTCGGAAACTTTGGCAATTTCTACTTCTGTAAGTTCTATAAACTGCTTTTCAAAATCCTGTCCCCAACGCCTTAAATCCAAAAACAAAATTTCCCTTTCACGGTCACGGTAGTTTTTCTGTTTTCCGTTTATTTCAACGGTTCTTGCTTTTTTGTTTTTGTTCAAAATCCAAAGCGTAACGCTAATGTCGGTGGTGTAAAAAGTATCTCTCGGAATAATTACTATGGCTTCCACCAGTTTATTTTCAATGAGCTTTCTGCGTATTTTGTATTCTTCGCCACCGCCACTCAAAGCACCGTTTGCCAATATAAAACCTGCAATTCCGTTTTCTGAAAGTTTGGAAACCATATTCAAAATCCAACCATAGTTGGCGTTGCTTTTGGGTGGCACATCATAGCCTCTCCAACGTGGGTCGTCAATCAATTCATTTTCGCCTCGCCAGTCTTTTTGGTTAAAAGGTGGGTTTGCCATTATGTAATCGGCTTTCAGGTCTTTGTGTTGGTCGTCTGCAAAAGTGTCGGCAGCTTTTTCGCCCAGGTTGGCAGAAATCCCTCTGATGGCGAGGTTCATCTTTGCCAGTTTGTAAGTAGTTTTGGTGTATTCTTGACCGTAAATGGAAACTTCTTTTTGGTTTCCGTGGTGTGCTTGAATAAACTTGATAGACTGCACAAACATACCACCCGAACCACAAGCAGGGTCATAGATAATTCCTTTGTAAGGTTCAATCATTTCTGAAATAAGACTTACAATTGTTTTTGGTGTATAGAATTCTCCTTTGCCTTTTCCTTCTGCAATTGCAAACTTTTTTAGGAAGTATTCATAAACACGCCCAACCAAATCCTGTTCTTTGTCTTTAAGTGTATTGATGTTGTCAATTTCGCTAATCAAAGAAGCCAGTTTGGTAATATCTAAACCCAAACGAGAAAAGTAATTGTCGGGCAAAGCACCTTTCAACGCTTTGTTGTCCTTTTCAATAGTGTGCAGGGCTGTGTCAATGATTAAAGCAATATCATTTTGTCTTGCCTTTTTTACAATGTAGCTCCAACGTGAAATTTCTTCCAAGAAAAACACATTGCTCATATTATAAAACTCAGGTTTCTCAATATACTTTTCTTTGCCTTCTGCAATGAGTTTGGCTCGGTGTTCTTCAAACTTGTCGCTGGCAAACTTTAAGAATACAAGTCCTAATACAACGTGTTTATATTCGGCAGGCTCTACACTACCTCTCAATTTATTAGCTGCTTCCCAAAGGGTAACTTCAATTGCTTTTTCTTTTATTTCTTTCTTCAGTTTTGCCATTTTATGATGTCAGTAGTTTATATTATTTCTGTCGGCTAAGTTAAGCTATAAAACCTAAATATTATGGTTGATAATGCAAAAAGTAATATTATTTTTCACAAGGTAAAAATTTGAACTATTTCTTTTTTCCTTTTATTTACCCAAAATTTTCAACCCTATATTTCTCAAATCTGAAATATAACCCTGCTTTTACTCTTGGGATAATTTTGCCAAAGCTTGATTGATTTTGTCGAAGGGGAATTGTTGTATAGTTTGGTTGTATGCCGATCTGATTTCGTCTAAACAAAGATTGTCTTTGGAACCCTCATGTGTATGTTGACTTAGTTTTGGCATTTCGAAAGTGCCATTTTCTATGGATAATCCTACTTGCTGATAGGCAATACGAAAGGGAATTCCTGTGCTAACGAGTTGATTTACTGCTTCTACACTAAAAAGAGGTAGGTATCGTGGATCGTTCAAAATGTTTTCTTTGAAACTGATATTTTGTATCATCATTATCATCATTTCTAAACAACTGGATATTTCGTCAAACATGGCAAAATAATCGTCTTTTAGTATCTGCATGTCGCGATGGTAGCCTGATGGGAGATTGTTGGTGATATTGAAAAACTGTGTTTGGTAGCTTTGTATTTTGTTGCATTTTGCCCTTATTAACTCGAAAACATCTGGGTTTTTTTTGTGTGGCATTATACTCGAACCTGTAGTGAGTTCGTTTGGAAATGCGATGAAATCGAAATTTTGTGAAAGGTAAAGCGTACAATCCATCGAAAGACGTGAAAGGGTAGCGGCTAAAGAAGAAAGGGCAGAGGCTACTGTTTTTTCGGTTTTACCACGTGTCATTTGGGCATATACAGAATTGTAATTTAGTGTTTCGAAACCAAGTAAATTGGTCGTTTTTGTTCGGTTTATCGGTAATGAACCGCCATAACCGGCGCCAGAGCCAAGTGGGTTTTTGTTTACTACTTTAAATGCGCTATACAAAAGTTCCATATCGTCGGTTAGACTTTCGGCATAAGCACTCAACCAAAGTCCAGCGGACGATAGCATGGCTATTTGAAAATGAGTATAACCTGGCAATAAAATGGCTTTATTTTCTTCACTTTTTACAAGTAAGATTTCGAAAAGTTGATTCGTTAATTTTACAATAGATTCTAATCTGGCCCTGCTGTACATTTTAATATCTACCAGAACTTGGTCATTTCGAGAACGTCCGCTGTGGACTTTTTTGCCTAAATCGCCTAATTTTTCTGTAAGCTGGAATTCGACTTCTGAGTGTATGTCTTCAACACCTTCACTTATTTTGAATTGTCCATTCTGGATTTGGTTAAATAGTCTTTTTAACTCGGTTTGTAAAACGGATAATTCTTCTTTTTGAAGCAAGCCTACAGATTCTAACATTTCGATATGTGCGAGTGTGCCCAATACATCATAAGCAGCCATAAACATGTCCAATTCGTTGTCATTTCCAATGGTAAATTGCTCTACTTTTTGCAAATTTTCGGAAGCAGTTTGGCTAGTTTTTTGCCATAATTTAGTTTTCATATTGTCGCCTTTTGTTCGAAATATTGGTTTAGTTGGTGGAGTATTTTTGTGTAAATTTCTATGCCTTCTCCGATTTCATTTTTGTAAATAAACTCATCCGCTGAATGGCTCCGCTCAGATTTCCCTGGGCCAATTTTTACACTTGCAATGTTCAGCAAGGCTTGGTCGGAGAGGGTAGAAGAACCAAAAGATTTTATATTTAACTGGCTCAAAATGGAATGAAAATAGTGGTCTGTGGGCAAAATGGACGGTTTTAAACGCATAGACCGTGCGACAATTTTCCCATTTATTTGTGGCTGAATTAAATCGATTATTTCTTCAAAATTGTATTCAGGAATCATTCTAATATCTACCACATATTCACAAAGACTTGGCACAACATTGTGATGTGTGCCGCTGTTGATTTGTGTTAAACTCATTTTTATTTTGCCTAAAAATGGATTTGTTTTTTCAAATTCAAATGTTTCAAAAAAGTGGATGTCTTTTTGTGCTAAATATATTGCATTAATGCCTTCCTCACGAGCAGCATGACCAGCCTTTCCAATTATTTTGCCATCTAATACCATCAATCCTCGTTCAGAAACGGCTGCTGCCATTTCGGTAGGCTCGCCAATAATAGCAAATTCACAATTATCGGTTATTGACGATAAAGATTCAATGCCGTTTTTTCCTGATATTTCTTCTTCAGCAGATGCGAGTAAAATTATATTGAAAGAAAGGTTTTCTAAAGCATAAAAATGCAGAAATGTAGAAGATAAAGCCACTAAAGAACCTCCAGCATCATTGCTTCCTAATCCGTATATTTTACCATCTATTTCTTGGGGTTCAAAAGGATTTAAAGTCCAGTTTGGGTTAGGTTTTACGGTATCTATATGCGAGTTGAGTAAAATAGTGGGTTTTGATTTGTCGTAGAATTTGTTGGTAGCCCAAGTATTGTTTAATTGGGTTTGAAAAGGAATTGCATTTTTAGTTAAAAAATTTCTAAAAACGGCTGCAGCATTTTCTTCTGTTTTTGAAAAAGAAGTTTGTGCAATGAGTTGCTTCAATAATTGAGTGGCAATATTGGTTTCCTTTTCCATTATTTTTCGAAAATAGTACCTCTAAAATGACTAGTATCCAAGTTTTTAACTTGATTTGGATGGCATAAATATACTTTTTTTATCCCATTATTAAGCAGGTTTTCGATATTATCTACCTTTGGAAGCATACCACCTGAAATAGTATTGTCCTTTTTTAAGGCAAAAATATCACTTGTTTTGATGAAAGGAATAAGCGAATTTTCATCATCGATATTGCTCAATAATCCTAATTTTTCGAAAACATAAATCACCTCAATTTCATATTCATTTTCGAGTGAAATAGCCAATTCAGCCGTAATGGTATCTGCATTTGTATTTAATAATATGCCGTTCATATTGTGTGTAATGGCACAAAAAACGGGGCAAAGGTTATGTTGTAATAAGTTGGTAATAAGTGCATTGTTTATTTTTTCAATATCACCTACAAATCCATAATCTATTGGGTTCGCGTCTCTTTTTCGAGATTGAATGACGTTGCCATCGGCGCCACTTAATCCGATGGCATTGGTACCGTTTTGTTGGAGTTGCGCTACTATTTTTTTGTTTATAAGGCCTGCATAAACCATCGTAACAATGTCGAGAGTTGGCTCGTCGGTTATCCGTCTTCCATTGACTAAGTTGGGCATTATTCCCATTTTCTTACTCAAATCGGAGGCCAATTTACCACCGCCATGAATTAGGATTTTTGGCAAAGGTAAGCTAGAAAAATCAGCTAAGAAATTTTGTAAAGCATGGCTATCGTCAATTACATTGCCGCCAATTTTAAATATTTTAAGTGTCTGTTTCAAAGTTTTTCCAATATTCTTTTAAGCACGGCTTGTGCTGCCCATTCCCTGTTGCCAGCTTGCTGGATTACGATTGAGTTTTCGCTATCAATTACTTCATCCGCAACTACAATATTGCGCCTTACTGGCAGGCAATGCATAAATTTGGCATTATTAGTGAGCGCCATTTTTTCTGCATTTACCATCCAATTGGGGTCGGTATTTAGTATTTGACCATAATCGGTATAGCTCGACCAATTTTTGGCATAAATAAAATCGGCATTTTTAAAAGCTTCAGTTTGGTTTTTACAAAAGGTAGCTGCTCCAGCAAATTTTTCATGTAATTCGTATCCTTTTGGGTTCGTGATTACGAATTCTACTTCCGCTTTGTTCATCCATTCGGCAAATGAATTTGGAACACACTGCGGCAATGCTTTGATGTGTGGCGCCCAAGTCAAAACGACCTTTGGCCTAGGTTTTGTTGCAAATTCTCTTATTGTCATTAGGTCTGTGAGCGATTGTAAAGGATGCACTGTGGCTGATTCCATATTGACCAATGGAACTTTTATGTTTTTAAGAAACTGGTTCAGTACAAATTCGGAATAATCTCTGTCTTTATCAGTAAGCGTTGGGAAACTTCGTAAACCAATAATATCGGCATACTGGCTAATAACAGCGGCACCTTCCTTGATGTGTTCGGCGGTAGATCCATTCATGATTGCACCATCTTCAAATTCCATATTCCATGAATCGGTACCCAAATTGAGTACAATTGTATTCATGCCCAAATTTTGAGCCGCTTTTTGAGTGCTTATTCTTGTTCTAAGACTAGAATTTAGAAAAACAAGCACCATGGTTTTTCTTTTGCCTAAATTTTCCCATTGAAAAGGGTTTGACTTTATTTCAATAGCTTCTTGCGCCAATTTCTCGACATCACCAATGGAATGGACAGATAAAAAATTTCTCATTATGGGTTGGTGCTTAAAAGGTCTTGTAATGCTTTAATCGTTTTGTCTATGTCTTTTTTACGAATATTCATAGGCGGAAGAAAGCGCAAAGTGTTAGGATTGCTGGCATTACCGGTAAAAATATGTTTTTCATAAACGAGCCTTTCCCTTAAACCTTTAATAGGAAAATCAAATTCAACACCTAAAATCAAACCACGACCTCTAATTTCTTTAATAAAAGGAAGTGCGCGCAATTTTTCTATAAAATATTCACCTAAACCGACGTTTCTTTCAATTAATTTTTCTGATTCAATGGTTTTTAAGACACTCAATCCGGCAGCACAAGCCATGGGAGCGCCACCAAAAGTGGTGCCGAGCATGCCATGCCAAACTTTAATTTCAGGATTTACTAAAATCCCGGCAATTGGGAAACCGTTGCCCATGCCTTTTGCCATTGTAATAATATCTGGTTTTACAAACGCCCACTGATGTGCGAAAAAATGGCCAGTACGACCGTATCCTGATTGAATTTCGTCAATAATAAATAAGGACATATTTTTTTTGCAAAGCGCAGAAATCGCTTTGAGAAAAGTATGTTTTGCCTCGTAAATTCCATTCACTCCTTGAAATGGTTCAATAATAACGGCACAAATCTCGTGCTCGCTAAATGCTTTTTCTAGTGCTATTTTATCATTTAGTGGTAAAAAGATAACATGATCATCAGGGTTAATAGGCGGTTTTATTTTTGGATTATCTGTAACCGCTACCGCTGCGGCAGTTCTGCCATGAAATGCACCTTTAAAGGCGATGATTTTATTTCTTTGGTTGGTAAATGAGGCTAATTTTAGTGCATTTTCATTGGCTTCGGCACCCGAATTGCATAAAAAAAGATTATAATTAGGATAGCCAGATAATTCGCCTAATTTTTGAGCCAATTTTTCTTGTAATGGTAAATGGACGGAATTGGAATAATAGGCCAATTTTTTTGTCGCTTTTTTAATCGCTTTTGTCCATTTAGGATGGTTGTGTCCGATGGAAATGACCGCATGGCCGCCATATAAATCGAGGTATTTATTGCCTTTGTCATCCCAAACGTGGCAGCCCTCACCTTTTACAAGAGAAATATCGAATAATGGGTAAACGTCTAATGGTTTCATTTTGATTTATTTTTAATATCCAATAGATTTTAAATGCAGTCCAGTGGTTTCTTCCCAGTCCATCATCAAATTCATGTTTTGAATGGCTTGTCCTGAAGCACCTTTGATTAAATTGTCAATTATACTTATTATAAGTAGTTTATTGCCTTGTTTTTCCAAATAAATAATGCATTTATTGGTATTAATCACTTGTTTGAGGTCGATATTTATATCACTAATAAACACGAAAGGCTGGTCTTTGTAAAAGGTTTTATACAAATCTTTGATATATTCGATACTTCCTTCGAAAATAGTATAGGTTGTCGCTATAATGCCACGAGTAAAATTGCCTCTATAAGGGATAAAATTTATCTCGTTTGAAAGGGTTGGTTGTAATTGAAGTAAAGATTCATTAATTTCGCCTAAATGTTGGTGATTGAATGCTTTATAAACTGAAATATTGTTAGTTCTCCAAGAGAAATGGACTGTTGGTTCCCCTTTTATGCCAGCACCAGTGGAGCCGGTAATGGCTGAAATATGAATATCGTTATTTAATTTTTGAGCATGCGCCATAGGCAAAAGTGCCAATTGGATAGCAGTAGCAAAGCAACCTGGATTTGCAATATTTTTTGCCCCTTTAATTTTTGATTTATTTAACTCAGGAAGTCCATAAATAAAATCACTTGCATTGGCTTGAAGGCGAAAATCGTTACTTAAATCAATTATTTTAGTATTTGTTCCAAATTGTTGATTATTAACTACATATTTTGATTCTCCATGTGGTAAGCAAAGAAAAATAATATCTAGATTTGATTCCAAATTTTCGGTAAAAACCAAATCAATTTCTCCTAATAAATCAGGATGTACAGCACTAATTTTTTTGCCTGCTTGCGATCTACTTTGTAATGAAACGAGGGTAATATTTGGGTGATTTAAAAGCAAGCGTATTAATTCGCCTCCAGTAAAACCAGCGGCACCCATTATTCCAATTTTTGCTTTTGTTTCCATTCTATTTATCCTGCGGATTGTTTTCTTCCATTTTTTTGTGAATCATCATTTGATTTGAAAATATTTTTGCAAATCCTTTTACGTCATCACCCGTCCATGCATTATTCATTTCGCCATAAGTACCAAATTTGGATTGCATTAGGTCGAAAGGAGAATCAATGCCTTCTAAAATAAATTGATACGGTTTTAAGGTAATAAATACTTCTCCACTCACTCTTGCCTGACTGCTGATGAAGAATTGTTCAATATCACGCATGGTAGGTTCGTAGTAAAGTCCTTCGTGAAGAAAATTTCCATAAACGGTTGCAAGCTGGTCTTTCCAAAATAATTGTTGTTTGGTAAGCGTATGTTTTTCAAGTAAATGATGCGCTTTTAAAATGATAAGCGCAGCTGCGGCTTCAAAACCAACCCTTCCTTTGATTCCAATAATTGTGTCGCCAACGTGTACATCTCTACCGATTCCAAAAGGAGCAGCTAATTGCTCAATCGCTTCAATGGTTTGGGTGGGATGATTGAATATTTTGCCATTTAATCCAATTGGTTCCCCATTTTTGAAAATAATTGAAATTTTTTCTGGCGTATTTTTTGTTATTTGGCTTGGAAAAGCAGCTTCGGGTAAGGTATTTCTACTGCTTAGTGTTTCTTTTCCACCCACAGAAGTTCCCCAAATACCTTTGTTGATAGAATAAGCAGCTTTTTTGGCATCAATTTGAAAACCTTTTTGTGCCAAATATTCGATTTCTGCTTCTCTCGATAATTTATTATCTCTGATTGGAGTTATGATTTCTGCTTCAGGTATAACGATATTGAAAATCATATCGAACCGAACTTGATCATTGCCTGCACCTGTACTGCCATGAGCAACATAAGCAGCGCCAATAGATTTGGCATAATTTGCGATAGCCATTGCCTGAAAAACCCGTTCGGCGCTTACAGATAAAGGGTAAGTGTTATTTTTTAAAACATTGCCATAAATAAGAAACTTGATGCATTTTTCATAATATTCGTTTACGACATTCTCAATTTTAAAGGTTTTAACGCCTAATTGAAAAGCTCTTGTTTCAATATTTTTTAATTCTTCTTCAGAAAAACCACCAGTATCCACCGTTAGTGCGTGTACTTCAAGTCCTCTATCTTCCGATAAGTATTTGGCACAGTATGAGGTATCTAAGCCGCCACTATACGCTAAAACTACCTTATTATTCTTTGTCATCGTTTTTCTTTTGTTCTTTTTTTCTTAAAACTTTTGGAACGGATATTTTTATTCTTTTAGATTTAGGTTCTTTTACTTTAGAAGGTACTTTCTTTTGGACTTTAATAATTTCTTCATAACCCTTCTTTTTTTCTTCTTTTGGGTCGTACATCATACCTGTGCATAGGCACATTTTTCTTTCCGTTCGGGTAAGAACGTCAAAATTGACGCAACTTTTACATCCAGCCCAAAAGGTGTCATCGGTTGTTAATTCGGAAAAAGTAACTGGTTTATACCCTAAGTCGGTATTAATTTTCATTACGGCCAAACTAGTTGTTATACCGAAAAGTTTAGATTTAGGGTATTTTTTCCTCGTCAATTCAAACGCTTTTTGTTTGATTTGAGTAGCCAAACCATAATGTCTAAATTGTTCACTAACGATAAGACCAGAATTTGCTACATAATCTTTATTTTCCCAGGTTTCGATATAACAAAACCCTGCGACTGTATTAGAAATGAGTTCTAGAGCAATAATTGCTTTGCCCTCTAATATTTTTTGTTGAATATAATTTGGATCCCTTTTGGCAATACCAGTTCCTCTTTTTTTGGCAGCATCCTCCATCATATGGCATATTTCATTGGCAAATCCAATGTGTTCCAGGGAAGCTAAATCAACTTTGAATTTTAAATTTATATCTTTTTTCACCTTTTTATAGAAAAAATATTTTTAAACAGTTTTTTTCAAGCATTTATTTGGGCTAAAAATAGTCAATAAAAAAAGGCATACGATAAAATAATGTTAAATAAAATGTTAATCCTTTGAATATTTGATTTAAAAGCACCATTATTGAAACATATCCTTATTTTTGAAGTTAAATTATTCAGCATGTTGAACGCACTATTTTTAATTTTTCATTGGAAAGTAAATCCAGAAATTGCTAATATTTTTGGTGTTTATCCTTTGCGGTATTATAGTTTAATGTTTGGTATTGCCTTTTTTTTAGGATTTTATATAATTGAATATATTTTTAAAAAAGAGAAAAAAAATGTAGAACATTTGGATGCTTTATTGATTACCATGTTTTTGAGTACCGTAATTGGAGCTAGGTTGGGGCATTGTTTGTTTTATGATTTTAACTATTATTTTGTACAACACCCATTGGAGATTTTGCAAGTTTGGAAAGGTGGTTTGGCGAGTCATGGAGCTGCAATAGGGATTTTGTTGGGTTTATTTATTTTTCAGCGTAAACATAGAGAATATACCTATCTGTGGGTTGTAGATAGAATAGTAATAGTAGTGGCATTGGCAGGGGTTTTTATCCGAATTGGCAACTTTTTCAACCACGAGATTGTGGGTATTCCTACAGATGGAACTTGGGGTGTAATTTTTTATCATAATTCGGATGAGCCTGAAGGTATGCATGTGCCAAGAGTACCTATTCAATTATTTGAGTCGATTAGTTATTTGATTTTGTTTTTTATTTTAGCGTTTACTTACTTAAAAAAGAATGTCCGACTACCTGATGGTTTGTTATTAGGCATTTTTCTAGTGGGCTGTTTTGGGACTAGAATTGTAAATGAAATTTGGAAGGATAGTCCTATTACCTTTTTGGGCATGCGAAATGGTCAATTGCTAAGTATTCCATTGGTTTTAATTGGAATAGTTTTGATTTTTTTAGCATTGAAAAAGGAAAAGCAGGTTGTTTTAAATTAAATAATGAAAGGAACCAAGATTTTTAGAATCAAGAGACAAGATTTTAAGAAATATTGAATGGTAAATGTTTAATTTTGAATGAACACAAATAACCTAATAACTTAATAACTCAATAACAAATAACTAAACTGCGGACTGCGGACTTTTCTACTGCCGACTTTCTAAAGGTTCAAATTTCCTCTTCCATCAATCCCTAATCCAATCCTTCTTTTCGATTTGAAAGAGGTAATTTAGTTTTTTTTCTTCACCATAATAAGACATAAATTCTTCGCCAATTTTCTTTGAACCAAGGCGTTGAATAGATGTTTGAGACCTAATATTGTTTGCGCCAATATGAAAAATTACGCTTTCTATAAATTGAAAGGCATAGTTGAGCATAATTGTTTTTAAAGCAGTATTGTATTTTCCGCCCCAATGACTTCTAGCTATAAAAGTATAACCAATAGACAATGATTTGTTTTTTACATTTAAATCGTAAAAGCGACTACTTCCAATGGGTATGTTTTGTTTTTTATCAAAAACCAAAAAAGCACTTTTCGACTCTATCGCACCTTTAAAATAAACCTCAAAAATTTCTTTTTTATAACGATTTGGGTTGGGATGTTGTGCCCAAATTAGTGGGTCTTTGGCTACCGAATAGAGTCTTTCAAAATCACTTTCTTTAAGTGGAACAATTTGAATTATTTCATCTTCAAGAATAATATCATATTTCATTTTCCTAATTTTTGGATAAAAAAAAGGTCGCAAAATATTGCGACCCTACAAAACTACTATATTGTTAGTTTAATATCTATAATATTCTGGCTTAAATGGACCTTCAACTGGAATGCCTAAATATTCAGATTGGTCTTTTGTAAGTTCATCTAAAACAACACCAATTTTTTTCAAGTGTAATCTAGCTACTTTTTCATCCAAAAATTTAGGTAAAACATAAACCTTGTTTTCGTATTTATCCGTATTTACCCAAAGTTCTATTTGAGCCAATACTTGATTAGTAAATGAATTACTCATAACAAAACTTGGGTGACCAGTTGCACAACCTAAGTTAACCAACCTACCTTCTGCAAGAATAATTACATCTTTGCCATCAATAGTATATTTGTCTACCTGTGGTTTGATTTCAATTTTGGTGTGGCCATAGTTTGTGTTAAGCCAAGCCATATCGATTTCGATATCAAAATGTCCGATATTACAAACGATTGCTTTGTCTCTTAAAGATCTGAAGTGTTGTTCAGTAACAATATCTCTACAACCAGTAGTAGTAACAACGATATCTGCTTCTTTTACTGCGTCAGCCATTTTCTTTACCTCAAAACCTTCCATTGCAGCTTGAAGTGCACAAATAGGATCTATTTCAGTAACAATTACACGTGCTCCAGCACCTCTCAAAGATTCGGCAGACCCTTTTCCTACATCACCAAAACCTGCAATAACGGCTACTTTTCCAGCAATCATTACGTCAGTGGCTCTTCTTATTGCATCCACACAACTTTCTCTACAACCGTATTTATTGTCAAACTTAGATTTAGTAACAGAATCGTTTACGTTGATAGCAGGCATATGTAAAGTGCCATTTTCCATTCTTTCATACAAACGGTGAACGCCTGTAGTTGTTTCTTCTGATAGTCCTTTGATATTACTAATTAATTCAGGATAATTGTCGAAAATCATGTTGGTTAAATCGCCACCATCATCTAAAATCATGTTGATTGGTCTATCCGTGCTACCAAAGAAAAGTGTTTGTTCGATACACCAATTAAAATCCTCTTCATTTTGTCCTTTCCAAGCAAAAACAGGAATACCTGCCGCTGCAATAGCTGCTGCTGCATGATCTTGTGTTGAAAAAATATTACAAGAAGACCACCGTACTTCAGCACCTAACTCTACTAAAGTTTCAATTAAAACCGCAGTTTGTATTGTCATGTGCAAGCAACCTGCAACTCGTGCACCTTTTAGCGGTTTGCTCACGCCATATTCTTCACGAAGTGCCATCAATCCTGGCATTTCTGCTTCAGCCAATTCTATTTCTTTTCTACCCCATTCGGCTAAAGTAATGTCTTTTACTTTGTAGGGTAATGCCAATTCAATTTTTGTTGTTGTCGCCATAAAAACGCTTTTTAATTATTTTTTGCAAATTTAATAAAATCTAATATATTATTAACCAAAAAAGGAGATAAAGGTTTGTAAATATAAGATTAAGAAAAAAAATTATTTTATTTGATATTCAGCCTTTACAGTAATTGACGCTGTTTTATTGATGCTAGAAGTGTTGAATGCTCCACCATAACTATAATCTTCATCTGTATTCTGACCAGTAATTTGAAAAATACCCATATTTGATTTGAGCAAGCCACCAAGTGATGACTTTGAATTTTTGGCGATTGTGCTTGCCCTAATATTAGCATCGGCCGCTGCTTTGGCGAGCAATTCCACTTTAAGGTCTTTTAGTTTTGAATAATAATAGCGAGGAGCATTTGAATTTAATTCAATGCCTTGATCGATTAATTGTGCAATATCTTTGGAGATTGTCTCTACTTTTTGAATGTTTTTAGACTCAATAATTACACTTTCATCCAGTACATAGCCATTAAAGTATTGTGAATAATTGCCGTTTCCATCATTTTGGCTTCGAAAATCTTTGCGAATATAAACAGAGGAGAACGAAATTTCTTTTTCATCAATTCCCTTTGTAATCAAAAACGATTTCACTTTTTTTTCGTCCTCCTTAAGCATAGCGTAAGCTTCTTTCATTTCGAATGATTGACGATTAAAACTACCATCCCAAACAACCAAATCACTTACAAAGTCATATTCAGCTAATCCTGTAACGGAAATGGTTTGTTGCTTTTTATATCGATATTTAAAAGCATTTGCCAAAATGAAAGAAGAGCAAATTAAGGAAAGTCCAAGAATGGCTGCAATAATTTTTTTAGTTGATTCCATTTTTTATTTTAAAGGTAAGCTTTTTTTAAAATTATTAAAAATTATTTTTTGAGGCTTTTGCTTATATTTTCTAATTGTATAAGGTGGTGGCTCATGTGGTCAAAAATAAAATCAAAGGTTTGCTCTAAATTAAATTTGCCAGCCACTGGGTGTTTGAATATTTGTTTATCCTCAAAATTTGGAGGTAAATTATCTATAATTGCTTTAAATTTAACGGCATTTGTTTCCCAATTGGCTTTTAAATCAGCTAAAGTTTCTGTGTTCTTTGGTTTTGGAAGGGCAGAAGGTGCTTTGAATTTAAGTGGTAGTTTGAGTAGTGTACTCAATAGTAAACTTCTGAAAATACCTAATAATCCATTGTTTTCAATTTTGGAAGGATCTTGCATTTTTTTTCCAATATAGGCCAAAACGCCATTTTCTGCGGTTACCAAATGGCTCAATACTTGAATCATTGACCAACTTTCCTGGACACCATTTTGGTGTTGTTGTTCGGTATTTTGGCTGCCTATATTGTCTGTAATAGCTGCTTTTAATTCGTCAATTTTTTGTAGCTTACTTAATAACTTTTTCATTTTGTAAAGGTAAAATGGTGGAAATAAATAATATAATAATTAAAAGAATTGGAATTAATGATTGATGGAATTGTTGTGGAATTAGCACCCAAAAAATAAGTACTAAAATCAAAAGGATTCTGTAAAAACGAAGAAAATGGGAAATAATATTTGGGAGTTTTGGTTTAAAAACAAAAAAAGCAAAAAACAAGTTAAGTGGCATTGCCCAAAGTAGGTTTAGATTTATTTTAGTACACAAATGATCTGTTCCGAACCACATAAATAATAAAATAGAACCAACTAAACCCGTAGCAAACAAAATTATGAAAGGGCCTATTTTTCCAAAAGGAATGCCATTGCCACGGCGGATTGCAAAAATAAGTAAGCCAATAAAAAGTACCCAAAAAACCAATCCTGGAGTAATTTTTACAAAAGGAGCAGGCATTATTTTTGCTTCAAAAAGTGTATTTTCTTTTTCTACCAAATTAGGTGTTAGGTCGAATGCATTTTGTAAATCGATCGGAAGAAACATCTTTTCATACTGATCAGGCACTTTGTCTAGCCGAGCGCCAAGTAATAAATCAATACCCAAATCCTGCCATTCGTTATAATCATTGTAAGGGTCTAGCATCTTCCGAAGCGTTATTTTAGGCGCATCTTTATATTGCAATGGCTTTAGTTGAGCCTCGAATAAATCTCTTATTTTAGTACAGCAATTGTTATACACAAAATCGTAGTAATATTCGCGGTTTTCAGGTTGTGCATTCCAAATTAGGAAGTTGTATATTTTTTGCTTTTTTTTAATTGACAAATTAATCGTTTGTTCTAAAACAGTTCGATTTTCGAGTTGATACTCTTCCATAAAAACATCGAAATCATTTATGGAAAGGGCATAGGGTAGTTTGCCTCTTAAAAATTTTGAATTGAAATTTGGAACCGAAAAATCAAAAGTGCCATAATTAAAAACGATATCGAAAGAATCATCTTTAATTCGGACAGCACTATGCCCATACGCCTGCCACGATTCGTAGCCTGGATAGCAAGTTAGCAAGGATATTTCAGCATTTGGAGAAATTCGTTTGATAGATAAAGCCTTCCCTAAAGTAAAGAAAGAAAGCAAAAACAAAGACAAGAAAAATGATTTCATAAGTTTGCAAATGTACATATAAAATAAAGATTGAGAAATTGAAAATGATTTTTTTTATTTTAAGGTTATCAAATTTGTATTTTTTGCTATATTTGGAAAAAAAATTATATTATGGAAGATCAACTTTTAGATTCAATAGATGACCAAGGTTTTAAAAATGTAAGCTATGCTGGTTTTTGGGAACGATTTGTGGCTGCCTTAATTGATGGTTTAATTTTGTTTGTTGTTAACTTTGCTTTTAGGATTTGTTTAAAAATGTGTTTTTGATTTGGGTTTGAACATAGTTATTCAGATTTTGTATTTTACTTATTTTGAAAGTAGCCTAAAGCAAGCCACCATTGGAAAGCAATTATGAATATGAAGGTGGTAGATAAAAATGGGTTTCGTTTAACTCCTTTAATGCATTGATAAGAAGTTTATCGAAGTTCATTTCTGCGTTAATTCTAATGATTGGTTATATAATGGCAGCATTTGATGCTCGCAAGCAATCATTGCATGATAAAATTGCCGGTACTTTTGTAGTAAAAGTTTAGGTTTATTATTTTTTAGATGTATTTTTTCTTGTTGAAATAGGTAATTTGGGATTTTTTCTTGCATTCCACTTTTTTATCAATTTGTATTTTATGATACCTAATTTTCGTTTAAGTCGTTTTCTTTTTTTGAAAAGGTACTTGGTATTATTTCCCTCATTTTGATAATCAGGTTGTTTTTTTATTTGCCAGTAGAACCAGATTCCGCCAATCATGAAAATAAGTGCAAACGGAATGAATAGCATGGTTGTTTATAGTTTTAAGAGTCCGAAGTCGGCAGTCCGCAGTTTTGTTATTAGTTATTGGTAATTAGTAATTAGGTTATTTGTATTCATTTAACATTAAAAATTAAGCATTCAACATTTTAAAAGTCTTTTTTACAAATCCATCAAAAGATAAACAAAGAAAACGGCCAAGCCTATATAATTTAGTATTTTGGAAATAATGAAATTTTTATTGAAATCTTTTTTGAAATTTAAACCACTCAATCTCTTATAAACAAATACATTAATCCCAACTAAATAAATTGCAATGATTATAAAATAAAAAATAAACAGGTGTTGAGGTGAAATGATTTCCATTTTTGATACTAAATACATGGTTATAACGATGATAATAATTGGAAAAAGATAAAATTTTTGTAAGCCTTGAAGCACGGTAATCATTTTGCCCTTTTCCTCATTTGTTAATGAATTTATTGCCTTCATATTAAAAACTCTTCCAATAAACAAAAAGCCAAAAAAGATAACTAATCCTAACAAAAAATCTGGTCCCATCAAATCGAATTTAGTAGGTAAATATAGTGAATTAATTTGGTTTTAGCTGCTTTTTAGAATCGAAATTTAGAAATCCATTTCTTCTAATGCCTTTAAAGTATTCCAATTTCGGGTGGTGCAATTCATTTTTAACTGTTGTTCAAAAAAGGTATTAGTAAATTTTGTCTTTCCATATCCATTTGGACAGTGGATATAAATTTCTCTTTCTAAAATTTTAAATTCATCAGTCCCAACGTTCTTAACCATAAGTTTTTCGATTTGACCTACCGAAGGTATTTGATTTAGAAAAGTTAGGTGTAATGAATTTTCGTCGTATTTTAATGGATCATTGAAAGGATTCTTTTCAATGATTTTTGTCCATTCTGTTTTACTTCTAATGAGGGTAGGCACATTTAATTGGAATTGATATTTGATACTCAATTCAATTTCTTTTTGTAATAAATCGGTATCTAACGATGAATGTTCAAATAGTATATTGCCACTTTGTTTATAGGTTTTTATTTTGGAGATGCCTATTGATGTAAAAACGATTGAAAGGTCAGTCATTTTTATCAAATTTTTACCACTTACATTTATACCTCTTAATAATGCTATATAAGTTTCCATTTTATTTTTAAATCCAACCTTTCGCTTTAAACTCCAAATATTTATTGAGTGTATTAGTCGATAAATCCTCTGGTGCAGTCAACAAACATTGTATGCCATGCATGCTTAATTCTTTGGCAATTTTTTCTTTATCCATAAGAAATTTTTTGCCTATTGTTTTTTGATAAATATCTTCAGTGTCTACTGCTGATTGATAACTGTAATCGGCAATTTCTGTATTTTTAAAAAATACTACCATCAATAAATGCATCTGATTAATTTTCCTAAAAATGGGCAATACTCTTTCTAATGAATAATAGCTTTCAAAATTGGTATACAAAATAATTAGACTTCTTTGGTTGATAAATTGTTTGATAGCTTGGTAAAGTATTTCATAATTGGCCTCCAGACTACTTTCTTCCACTCGATAAAGTGTTTCAAGTATTGTTTTTAGTTGTGTTGGTTTACTATCTGCTTTTACAATAGATCCAAACTTTTCTGAAAAGGAAATAATGCCTGCTTTATCATATTTTATTAAAGCTGTATTGGCTATCACAAGACTTGAATTTACGGCATAATCAAGCAAGGAAAGTCCATTAAATGGCATCAACATTACTCGACTCATATCTAAAACAGAATAAATTTGTTGTGATTTTTCATCCCCAAATTGATTGACCATTAATGTGTTTCTTTTACTCGTTGCCTTCCAATTGATACACCTTATGTCATCTCCAATTTGGTAATTTCTTATTTGCTCAAATTCATAACTATGACCAATTCGCCTTAATTTTTTTATTCCAGTAAATAAAAATAACTTTTTTTGTAGTTTTAATTCCTGCTGCTTCATTTGCAAAATAGAAGGATAAACGGCCACATCTTTTGTTAATGCAAAGGAATGCCTTTTTTCAATCAGCCCAATTATGGATGAAACAAAAATATGTATATCACCAAATTTGTAAATTCCTCTTTTTGTTGGTCGAATGGGATATGAAATTTCTTTGCGTTCTTTGTTTTTTAAAGCAAGTCTTACATTAAAATCCCGTTTTTGGAATTGAATCGGTAATTCATCGATTATTTTGGAATAAATGGTAAAACCTGTTAGGTTTAATATTTGCAATTCTACAGTTGTATTATCACCAAGGGGCAATATTTCTGGTACTATTCTTTGACAAACGATTTTTTGTTTTTTTATAAAAAGGTAAAAAAAGTCAGCCCAAAATATAAAAGTAAAAACACCTAGTAAACCTACAATTGGCCAAAAAATAAATGGAAATACAAAGCTTAATACAAATAAACTGGCTAAAAATGCCATACATTTAATTGTCCTTGCAGGAATATATATGTTCTTAAATAACCACACTATCTTGGAACTTCTATGCCTTTAATAATATTGTTTATGATGTCTTCAGTAGTTACGCCTTCCATTTCCTTTTCGGGGCTGGCAATTATTCTGTGGTTTAAAACACTTGGCGTCACCCAACGGATATCATCAGGAATTACAAAATTTCGACCATTCAAGGCCGCCATTGCTTTAGCAGATTTTAGTATTGCAAGACTAGCACGCGGACTAGCGCCCAAATATAAATCGCCATTGTTGCGGGTATTAAAAACTATTTTTGCTATATAATCTAATAATTCCTCTTTTATATAAATTGTTTCTACTATTTCCTGGCATTTTTTCAAGTCTTCGGCTTTCATCACACCTTTTACATCTAAAACTTGTCTGTTTGAAAAATCCTGTTCAAACTTCCGTAAAATCAGTTTTTCATTTTCAAAATTAGGATAATCCATTTTTATTCGAAACAAAAAACGGTCGAGCTGCGCTTCAGGCAATCTATAGGTGCCTTCCTGTTCAATTGGGTTTTGGGTAGCAATTACCATAAATGGAAATGACATTTGATAGGTAGTGCCATCCACGCTTACCTGCCTTTCTTCCATTACTTCAAAAAGAGAGGCTTGCGTTTTTGCAGGCGATCTATTTATCTCGTCTATTAGTATAAAATTGCTAAAAATTGGGCCTTTTCTGAAATTAAAATTGGCATCTTTAAGATTGAAAATGGTGGTGCCAATTACATCAGTTGGCATTAGGTCGGGCGTAAATTGGATACGACTGAAATCTACCTCTATCGTTCGTGCTAATAATTTGGCTAATAAGGTTTTGGCAATTCCTGGTACACCTTCCAACAAAATATGACCGCCAGATAATAATGCTGCCAAAATTAAATCTACATATTCTTGTTGGCCAACCAATACCTTTGCCACTTCTTTTTTTATTTTAAAAGTCGTTTCCCTTAAATATTGAAGTTCTTCAATATTTTTATCTATATTTTCTCCTTGATAACTTGTAATTTGTTCCATTCGTTTTTTATTTACAATTTTTATAAAATTTATCGGTTATTTGATACAATTCATGTAGTTTTTTTTCTTCGAGAGGCAATTGGTTTTCATTCGAGTAGTTATTGATTTTTAATATAATATTTTCTATTTCAGTCTTTTCTATTTCCGCTTTTAGATGTAATTGATGGATGAATTTTTCTTCTTCATCTATATTCAAACTCAACTGATATTTATTTTTTACGAAATTATAAAATTGAGCCTTTATTTCTTTAGCCAAAAGAATATGATTTTTGTCTAAAAAATATAATTGGCCAATTGTTTTTACATATTCAAGCGAGGTGTTTTTTGTAGGTAAAATGATTGGAATGGGCGCTTGTTTTCTTTTAGCACCAAAAATTACAAAAAGCAAAACCGCTACCAAAGCAGTGTACCAAGCCCATCTCAAACTTCTTTGGCTTAATATATAACTCAATTGTGATTTATCCAATGTACTTACTCCATTTTCGTCTAATTCATAATAGGTTGTTTTATGTATTTCGTCAAATATTATTGTACCAGAATTGAGGTGGGAGAGTACCTTTTCCGCATAATCTACTCTATTTGAGTCTTTTAGTGCTATATTGCTAAAAAATTCGGGACCGCAATGAAAAATAATTTGACCTTTTCCCCAAGGAACTATCAGAAAATTTGGCTGCTCTTTATTAAATACATAACCCGCATTTATTATTTTGTCGTCAAATCGTTTGAAATATTCTAATGCAAAAAAGTGCGTTTCTAAATAAGGAGTTGTGTCGGTTTTATGAACATTGTAAAGTATATAATCTTTTTTGATATTTAAATCTGGGTGGTTCAGATTATAGTTTATCTTTTTCCTCAATTTAGTGCGTGTAGCACCATTATTGGATGAAAAAAGCATTTTCAAAATTGGATTTTTGGTGTCCAATTCATCCGTTTCATTGTCATATTCTGAGTTTTCGTCTAAATCATCATATTCAGATATTGGATTTGTCCATTCCTTGCCCACAATTAATGAATCTAAATGGTTAAAGTTTTTGGCAGAAATAAAGGCGGTGTTTCCAGCTTTAGCAAAACTATCTAAGGCCATTATCTCAACGGGATTCAATAAAATATCGTTACCAATAAAAACATAATTGTATTTTTTGTCCTTTTTTAGTTTTTCAAAATATTTGTTTAATTCCTTATCTACTTCTTGAAATGCTTTAGGATGTTGCTTCTTTATTAGTTTTTTTATTAAGCTCGTTCCATAAGCCATCCTCTTATTATCTTCATATTCTTCATCCCAATTGATTCCTTTCGAAAAATAAAGGATAATAAAAAGTAAAGCAAGCAACCCAACTAAAATGGAAGCAATCGTAGCGTTTCTAGTTTCGTTGCTCATCTTCTTTCCAATTTTTTTAAGTAATTGGTAAAAATTTCTTGAAAACTTTCAAATTCTTGTGTGCTTAAAATAACGGCTTTTCCAAACCATGTTTTTTCATATATTTCAGTTGTTTCCTTAAATTGAGCATAATCTTCTTGTTCGAGCATTTCATTTTCATAGTGCCTATTGGTTTTATACTTTTTCCAATATATTTTTCCTTGTTGTTGTAAGGATTTTAGTACTTTTAAATAATAAATCCGAATGGCAATTTTGTACTCTTTATTTTCTAGTGCTTTTTTCAAATAAATATCCAATTCTTCTGAAATTTCTTCATTTTCTAAGTGGTCAATATCTATTTCAAAATCTGTTTTTTTGACTTTTTTGGAAAAAAGAAGCCCAGATTTAGCCAACCAAATTAGCAAAAATAGCAGGAAAGCAATCAGTAATCCATACAGGATAATTTTAATAAGTAGTGGATTAATACTTGGTGTTGGCATTTCTGGTTTTAAATATTTTTTCTGCTCTTTTTTCTTTTTCTCTTTAAAATTTAATTTTTTTTCTTCTTTTTTCCAATACGCTTTATCGAATTCTTTCTCTTCTATTTCTTTTTTGAAATAGCGTTCGTTCCCTCTTGATTTTACTGTTGTGTCTTGTGCTGAAATTTGCAAGCAAAAAAGCAAACAAAAGAAAATAAATATTTTATATATTCTAAAAACCATACTTATCTCTTTTTTTACCCAAATTAGAAAGTTTGGCAGACAAGCTAATAGATTCAAATTTTTCTTTGTGGCAATAGTACAAAAATCCCTGACTGATAACAAACAACGGGGTTGCCATTAAGATAGGAAAAGAGGAGAAAAAGAAAAAATTAATGGCAGCATAAGATTGAGCATCTTTCCACGACTCAGGCAAATTTGTTAAAATGATATTGGTTAAAAACGAACCTAATATTAGTGAGGCGAGATAAATCATAGAAGCCATAAATGCCATTATCAAAAAAACAAAAAGCACATATAAAAATTGGTTTAACGCCTGTTTGTATCCATTTAATAATTCCGAAAATGGCTGTTCATTGGTGTTTTTGTATCCATGTAGTCCTGTAAAAAGTAGCAAAAGTGGACTTAAGAAAAGTAAATATAGAATTCCAATGGGTGAAAAAAAATAAAGATTTATAAGGAAAGAACAAATTAACGAAAGTAAAAAAAGCATTTTGTTGTTTACAATAAAATTTAAAAATGATTGGGATTCAAAATATGAATTGATGATTTTTTGGAAAATATAAAAACCATAAATTATTGCATTGCTAATCAATAGAATATTCAAAACCATAAATAAATTGGGTTCGTAGTAATGGAATGAAAGATCAATATTATCTAAAAGAAAATGAGATAAAAAGAAATCTTCATGATTTGCTAATTTATAAAATGCATAACAGACAATGGTATAAATGATACTTATTTTTAACCCAAATTTAAAAAGTTGATTTAGATATTGTTGGTATACTTGAAAGGTTTGTGAAAATATAGTGCCTATTTCTTTTATTTCATACAAATGAATTGGATTTTTATTAAGCGTAATTACTTTTTCGTTTGTAGTAGGCACCAGTTTGCCACTACGCCATCTTTGGAAGGGTAGCCAAATATAATAGCCGATTATAAAAGCCAAACATAATAATATAAAAAATAGCCTTATTCCATCTGGAATATCCGTATAACGGGTTAAAAAGCCTTCTATAGTGCCAGCCATTATAAAAAGTGGAATAGTGGTAAGCAATATTTTTAATCCCTTTTGACCTGATATTTGCAGGGCTTGTAATCGGGTAAATGTACCAGGGAAAATCAACCCATTTGCCAAAGTAAGGCCTGCGGAACCAGCAATTACAATAGATGAAATTTCGAGCATGCCATGGAGAAAAACAGCCAAAAATGCTTCACCCATGATATTGGCGTCATAGAATAGGTATTCGAATGCACCGAGTATAATACCATTAGAAAACATAATATACAATGTGCCTAACCCGAAAAGAATACCAGAGATAAAAGCATAACAGGCTACTTTTATATTGTTGATGGTTATTCTAAATGCCATCATAAATTTATTTTCATCATCTTGTTTATATACCGCCATTGGATCTTTTTTGGCAATATTATCTTTGGTCATTTCTATGTAATCTGCTCCGAGTATTTGCTCAGGAAAATCTTTGTCGTAATGACTCGAAACAAAACCGATAGAAAATGCCGTAAAAAGAAGAAAAAAGTTACAATAAAATTAAATCTAGATTCATAAATAATGGAAGGCATTTCTTCGAATAAAAAATAGCTAATGGCTCCTTTTTTTCGTTTTGGTTTTTTATAAATGGTTGAGAATACTTTTTGCGCCAATTCATTTATGTAATAGCGTACCGATCTGTTGGGATAATAAGTGCGTGCATAAGACAAATCATCTGTTATTTGGATAAATAATTTACTTAATTTGTTGGAATCCTTATTTTTTTCATCAAAAAGGGTTTCAAATTCAGACCATTTTTCTTTGTTCTGTTTAATAAATTTACTTTCTCTCATGGTTTCAAGTCGAAAAATAAAAAAAAATCTTTAATATTGTTTTATAAATGAAGAAAATAGAAATTATAACCACACAGAATGTGCCTATTCAGTACGAATCAGCCGATTTAAAGGATAGGGTTATTGCTACTATTCTTGATTTGGTGTTTTTATCAGTTATTACAGGTGTTTTTTCGCTTATTTTTTAGGATTGTTGTTTAAGGATTTGTCTGATGATTCGACTCTTTTTATATTTTACTATGTAGTCATTACTTTTTTGTCGCTTTTTTATGGATTGGTGCAGGAAGTATTGTATGGTGGCCAAACTTGGGGAAAAAAAATAATGGGCATTAAAATCATAAAATTGAATGGTGAAGTGCCTAATTTATCTGATTATATTATGCGATGGATTTTCAGACCAATAGATATTTGGGGTTCTTTGGGGTCTATAGGCTCTCTGTTAATTAGTTCGGGCGATAAGGCACAACGAATTGGAGATATATTAGCCAATACCACAGTTATTAAATTGTCTGGATTTAGAAGAATTAGTCTTGCAGATATCGAAAATTTGCCAAATGCAGAAAATACTGAGATTAAATATCCATTAGTTTCCAAATTTACGGATGAAGATATGCTGGCGATTAAGCAATTATTGGAAAGGATTCGGCTCCACAAAACCAAAACCAATATAGATTTATATTATAAAACATTAGATGAAATAGCAATGAAATTAGAAATTGGCGAATCTCCTTATGATGGACAGAAATTTCTGAAAGATATCGTGAACGATTATGTGGCGATGACAAGGTAATTTCACCAATTTTATTTGCTTTATGAATTTTGAAAAATAGCTACTTTAGGTGATTTTTGTATTATTTTTAATCTTTATTTTTGTAAAAAAAAAATCTATGAAATACCTAATCTTACTTTCGTTTGTTCTATTGTTTTCTTGTAAAAAGGAAAAAAAAATAATTATAGATTCAATTGATGATCCATTAGCTGAAATTTTTGAGGTTAAACCCAATTGGGAAGGTAAATTGGCTACTGTAAAAATTTATAAAGAGGACGAGTTTTATGCTTCTCATCAATATTTTTATAACGAAAATGGGATTCCAAATGGAGATATTCAAATAAATTATGGAGGAACAATTTCAGATTCATTTGTAATTGACATAATTGATACAATTATAGAACCATTAGATACCTTTGGCAATTATACTAAGAAAGCCATTTTTTGGAATAACATTAAAAATTTACGCAATAAGGAATATATTGGATCTGATTTTGTGAATTTAATTACTGATAATCAAAATGTTTATTTTTCATCCGGGCGTACTATCGTAAGCGATGATTTTATTTATAACGCTAATTTAATTACCCGTAAAAAAAGAGAGCAATGCTTCTCCCAATCCGTGATTGATTTTATGCTTTGCCCAACGGGCACCTTGGATTTTCAGTATCCAATTACTTCTTTTGACATAAGTTTTCAAATTTGTGATCTACGACCTGTGGACGACGAAAACCAAAGAGATGTGGTGAATACGACTGCAACCCACACAAATTATGAAAATAAATTGGGATTAATGTTCAATTTTATGTACGGTGATTATTCAGCTGAATTTATTCCATATGCGCTATTAGGTATGAAAGTGCCAAATGAATATTTAATAAAAAGCGTAGATTTTCAGACCTATAGAAATTCGTTTGAATATAAATTTAATATTGAAAACCAATTGTCTGAAATAAATGTTATCAAAAATGGCGATATCTCGGTTAAAAATGAATACAGAGCAGAATTTACTTATTATTAAATGGGGTTTCGTAAAAGATGTATTTCTTTAAAACAAAACACATAAAAAAAGCCCTCCAAATTTTTGGAGGGCTTTTTTTTATTAATGATAAATAAAATCTTATCTTTTCGCTTCTTTGATTCTTGCTTTCTTTCCTTTCAATTCTCTTAAATAGAAAATTTTAGCTCTTCTTACTTTACCTACTTTGTTTACTTCAATCAAGTCGATATTTGGAGTGAATAAAGGGAATATACGCTCTACACCAACGCCATTTGAAATTTTTCTTACAGTAAAGGTTTGTGTAAGCCCTTTTCCGTTTCTTTGAATTACATCGCCACGGAAAATTTGAATCCTTTCTTTTGTACCTTCTATAATTTTGTAGTGTACATTTATATTGTCACCTGCCTTGAAATCAGGCAAATTCTTGTTAGGTGCTAGTTGTTTTTCTAATGATGTTATAAAGTCCATGGTCGTGTCAATTAATTTTGAAAGTGCAAAGTTAAGGCTTTTTTTTTAATTTCCAAAAATGTTGATAATTAGGGCTCAATTTCTTTATTTCTTAACAATTCAGGTCGCCGAGCTTGGGTTTTTTCAATAGCTTTTTCGTGTCTCCAAGCATCTATTTTGGCATCATTGCCCGATAATAGTACACTTGGAACCTCCCAATCTCCATATTTTGCTGGTCGAGTATACACTGGCGGTGCTAGTAAATCGTCTTGAAAGGAGTCGGAGAGGGCAGAGGTTTCATCATTAAGTACACCAGGTATCAATCGGCCAATACAATCTACCAATACCGCTGCGGGCAATTCGCCGCCACTGAGCACATAATTGCCTATAGATATTTCTTTGGTAATTATATGTTCTCTCAATCGCTCATCAATTCCTTTATAATGACCGCAAAGCAAAATTATATTTTTTTTAAGCGAAAGGTTATTGGCTATTTTTTGGTCTAAAATGGTTCCATCGGGTGTTAAAAATATGATCTCGTCGTAATCTCTATCTTTTTGAAGGCTTTTTATCGCATTTAAAATTGGGTCAATCATCATTACCATTCCTGCGCCACCACCAAATTGGTAATCGTCTATTTGTTTGTGTTTTAGTGTTGAATAATCCCTTAAGTTGTGCACAACTACTTCCAAAAGTCCTTTTTGCTGTGCCCGTTTCATAATAGAATGGTTTAGCGGACTTTCCAATAATTCGGGTATGGCAGATAGAATGTCTATTCTCATTATTGTTTTTGAATTACAAATCTAATAAACCCTCAGGTAATGAAAAGTGGATTTCTTTTTTCTCCTTGTTTAATTCCAAAATAAAGTCTGGGTGCAAGGGTACAAAAACTTCCTTTTTATTTATAATTATAAGTGCTAATACTTGTTGAGGCGTATGATAAACATCGTCTATAATGCCTAAATTGCCTTTTCTTTCATCAATGGCTTTATAGCCAATTAATACATCAAATTCATCCTCCTCAATTTCAACACTTAAATATTGCTCTTGTACCATCAAGTCTTTACCACATAATTTCTGCGCTTTTTCTTTTGTATCTATTTCTTCTAAATCCATAAAAGCAAAGCCAGAGGGAATGATTTCTAATTTGGTGATAAAAAAAGGAATTTCATTAACGAAAATCGTTTTTATTTTTTTAAAATCATCTGCTAAGGCTACATCAAATCCCACTTTTAGGGTGCCTTTAAAGCCATGTGTTTTAAGTATTTTACCTATTTTAACTATTTTCTCCATAATAAAAAAACCCACCCTTTTAAAAGGATGGGTTTTTGGTTTGGTTATAATTTGAATTTATCCTTCTTTTTCTTCGTCAGCTGGTGCTTCTTCTGCCGGCTGTTCTGCTACCACTTCTGGAGCTTGCTCTTCTTGTTGAGCTTCTACAACTGGTGCTTCTTCTACTTGTTGTTCAGCTACTACTTCTGGAGCTTGCTCTTCTTGTTGAGCTTCTACAACTGGTGCTTCTTCTACTTGTTGTTCAGCTACTACTTCTGGAGCTTGCTCTTCTTGTTGTGTTTCTACAATTGGAGTTTCTTCAGTTTGTGGCTCTTCTACATTTTCTTCTACCGCTTCTGCAACTACTACTGGATTTAATCTAGCTTCTGCTTTAGCTTTAGCTTTTTCAGCACCTGCGTTGATAGAAATTAAGTTTTTCTCTGTTTTCTTTTCTACCGCTTTTTTAGTGTGGTCAATAACCTTAGCTTGGTGACTTGTCATAAATTCTTGGAATTTAGCTTCTGCTTGTTCAGCAGTAAGTGCTCCTTTTGTTACACCGTTTAGTAAGTGTTTGTGGTGCAATACACCTTTGTACCTTAAAATTGCATTTGCAGTATTGGTTGGTTCAGCACCAGTTGTGATCCAATACAATGCTCTTTCGTGGTTTAATTCGATAGTTGCAGGAATTGTGGTTGGGTTGTAAAAACCTAATCGTTCAATGAATTTACCGTCTCTACGAGCACGTGCATCTGCTACTACGATGTGAAAAAACGGTTTTCCTTTTTTACCGTGTCTCTGTAACCTGATTTTTGTTGCCATTTTTAAAATGTTTTGGTTAGTAAATGCCCGGAATTTATGCTAATAAATAGCTTTCCGAGGTTTGCGGGTGCAAAGATAAGTATAATTAATTAAAAAACAAATGTGTGGGAATTTTTTGGGGAGGAGGTCAAAAGTCCAAGGTCAGAGGTGGTTATTGGACTGCCGTCAACCTCCATCAACATTCGGCAATATTTACTGATATTTGGCTGGCCAAACCGCCTTCTGCTGTTTCTTTATATTTGTGATTCATGTCTTGTGCAGTTTGCCACATTGATTTAATTACATTGTCAAGAGAAACACGTGCATTTTTTGGATCACTTTCGATGGCAATATTTGAGGCAGTTATTGCTTTTATAGCACCCATAGCATTTCTTTCTATACATGGTATTTGAACCAAACCACCGATGGGGTCACACGTTAATCCGAGATGGTGTTCCATTGCTATTTCCGCTGCTTGTAGTACTTGTGCGGGCGTTCCTCCTAATATATGTGTTAAACCTGCCGCTGCCATAGATGATGAAACGCCAATTTCGGCCTGACAACCGCCCATTGCAGCCGAAATGGTTGCCTTTTTCTTGTAAAGGGTGCCAATTTCTCCAGCAACCAAAAGGAATTCAATCATTTTTTCTTCAGTCATATTTGGTAAAAAACAATAGCTGTATAGCATAACAGCAGGAATTACACCAGCCGCTCCATTTGTTGGAGCGGTAACAATTTTACCCATACAAGCATTTTCTTCGTTTACCGCAAGTGCAAAACAAGTAATCCATTTGTTTATATTAGTGAAAGTGTGAGGTGTGTCTTTTATTGCTAATATCCAATCTTCTATGTCTTTGAAAGATTGATTCAGTAAATTCTTGCTGATTTTTGAGGCTCTCCTTTGAACTTTTAAGCCGCCGGGAAGCTCACCAGATTTGTTTATTCCATTAAATATGCTGGCTTTCATTGTTTGCCATAATAAGGTGCAGTTTTCTTTTATTATAGGTCTTGGCAGCCAAGTTTCTTCGTTTATTAAAACCAAATCGGCAATTGAAATACCCATATCGTTGCAATTGTTTAATATTTCAGCTGCATCATGACATGGAAATTCAGATGGCTTTCTATAGTCAATATTCGTTTTTTCGCCTTCCTTTAAAATGAATCCGCCACCAACAGAATAGTAACTTGTAGTATAAATTATTTTTTCGTTGCTATAAACATTTGCAGATAATCCATTCGGATGAAAGGGTAAAATTTGGTTAAAGTTGAAAATTATATTATTTTGATAATCAAATAATAGTGTGGTTTTATTTGAAGTTTTAATATAATGTAATTTTTTCGCATTATTTACCAATTCCTCAAATGCTGTTTCGTCTAAATTTTGATAATCTAAGCCTACTAAGCCACACAATATTGCCAAATCTGTTTTATGTCCCTTGCCCGTTTTGGCTAATGATCCATATAGGGTAATTATTATTTTATCCGTTTTTTCGAAAAGTTTTTTTTCTTGTAATTCCTTTCTCAATAAAAGCATAGCGCTCCAAGGACCCATAGTATGGCTACTTGATGGACCAATGCCTATCTTTATCATGTCAAAAATTGAAATGCTTTCCATAATCATCACGGAAAATAAGAAACTTTATTTTAATTTAGAAATTAAATGATATTAAGAGTCAAGATTTTTAGAAACAAGACTAATTAAATGGTGAATGCTTAATTTTTAATGTTTAATGGAATGAAGAATCAAGATTTAAAGAAATGATAAATGCTAAATGTTTAATGGAATGAAGAATCAAGATTTAAAGAAATGATAAATGCTAAATGTTTAATGTTGAATGAATACAAATAACCTAACAACTTTATAACGAATAACCCAATACAAAAAATAAAAACCAAATGTCGGTGAACAGTCAACCGTTAGCCGTGAACTTCCCCCACTATAATAAACTTTAAATAACTTATTAACCAATAACTTAACGGTTGACTGTCGACTGAAGTCCGTGGACTCCTAAAGTTAAACTACGCATAAGACTTATTTTCAAAGAATTTTTCAATCAAATAATAGTCTTCAATATCATTAGGATGGAAATCTTTTTTATAATACTCGAAATAATGTTTAGATAATTCTGTGCCCATGCTTCCAAAAACGGTATTTTCAATAAATTGCACCATTTCTTTGGGTAAGTCTTTCACTTTTGCATCATTATCCGTAAGCCAAAAATATAATTGTCCTATACCAATATAGCCAAATAATAATGGTGTTGTAAGTAGCATACCACCAATTCGAAGCGCATAAGAATCATCAATTTCTTTCAATGCATCAAAACAAACTGCTTTATGTTCAATTTCTTCAGCTGCATGCCATTGCATCAATTCTTTCATATTCTCATCTGTATCCTTGGCAGTTAAATTTTTTTCACTAAAAGCACCATGAGCAAATAATGCAGTAAAATGTTCAGCGGCAGTGGTAACCGAAAGGCAAAGTTTTTCTCCTAATCTAGGTTTTACTTTATTGAGTGTTTTAATTACCGTTTTTTCTAATCCATATTTCCCGAAAGCTGTTTCGTACATAAATTTTGCAAATCTATCTGGTTTTAAACCCTGATTTTCCATTATTTCCCAAAATCGTTCGTGCTCTCTCGAGTGAATGCCTTCTTGACCACAAAACAAATTGATGTCTTTTTTTAATTTTTCATCTTTTATATTTTTTGCAAAATGTCTAACACTTCTAATGAAAAATTTTTCTCCCTCTGGAAATACGATATGCATACTATTTACGAAATGAGTACCTAATGCGCTGTTTTGCATCCAATGTTTTCGCACATTAGTAAAGTTGAAATGTACATTTCTTACTTTTAATTGTGGTCTTTCTGTATTATTATTCATAGTTTTAGGCATAAGTTTTGTCTTTAAAAAAATTGTCTACCAAATATTGGTCGTTTATTTGGTTGGGGTGAAAATCTCTTTTAAAATAATCTAATAAGTGTTTGGATAAATTTTTTCCTATTTCTCCAAATACAACTTTTTCGATAAGCATATATATTTCAAAGGGCATTTTAATAATGCTTTTATCTTTGTCTTTTGCAATAAAATATAATTGACCCATTCCAATATAACTCCACAACATAATGGAAGCAAGTACCATACCGCTAACTCGCACATAATAATTGCCATCTACTTCTTTAAGCACATCAAAGCAAACAGCCTTGTGTTCAATTTCTTCTGAAGCATGCCAATGCAACAATTCAAGCATTCGTGGCTCTATATTATCAGTATTGGCAAATGGTTCATGAAATAGCGCATTTGCCATTATTGCGGTATAATGTTCTAAAGCAGTAGTAAGCGATAATGTCATTTTGTCACCCAAGCCTTTTTGAAAAAAGTCACCAAATTTAATAAGTGTATTCTCAATGCTATATTTACCGCTAAAAGCTGTAGTTTTTAAGAATTTAGCATACACCTGCGGGTCTAAATCTTGAGCTTTCATTATTTCCCAAAAGTTTTGATGCTCTCGCGCATGAATGCCCTCTTGCCCACAAAATGCGATAACATCCTTTTTAAGTTGTTCATCTTTGAGTTGTTTTGAATATTTTCGTACACTTCTTACAAAAAACTTTTCTCCCTCAGGAAAAACAATATGCATACTATTAACGAAATTGGTAGCTACCGAACTATTGAAAACCCAATGTTTTTTGATGCCTTCAAAATTAAAGTGTACATTTCTTATTTTTAAGGTATTATTTGAAACTGTCATAATTTAAAGTTTAGACAAACTTAAACTATTATTTTGTAAAATGCAATGCATGCATTACATTTTTTTTTATTTATGAATAATTTTTTTTTCGTTTAATTTGTATAAAAAAAATTGTGAAACATTTTTTAGTTGGTTTTCTATTGTCTTTAATTGGTGTTAAGTCATTAGCTCAATCTTCTTTTTTGCAAGATTTGATGAAACAGTCTGGTAAGTTTGAAATAATTCTTGAGAATCCTTCAAAGTATAAAGTCCAAATAATATATACTCAGATTAATAGAAATAAGGGAAATATTCCAACTTTTAATTCATTTTATTATCAGTTAGATTCTTCCAATTATTTTTATCCGGCAAGTACCATAAAATTACCTACCGTTTTAATGGCATTAGAAAAAGTAAATAAGATTGGTAAATTCGATAAAAACGTTGCCTTAAAAATTGATCCAATACCCAATATTTCAGATGGCGTTGAAATTGACAGTACTTCTAAAGATAAAACACCATCTATTGCTCATTATTCAAAAAAGATTTTTTTGATAAGTGATAATGATGCATTTAATAGATTATATGAATTTGTTGGGCAGGAAAATTTAAACAATGAATTGAAGAAAAAAGGATACAATAATATTCGAATTAGCCATAGATTGGGCGTTTCATTAAAGGAATATGAAAATGCCTTAGGCAATAGTTTTTCATTTTATAATAAAAGAGGAAAAGAGCTTTATTTTAAAGAAAAGGATAGCTCAAAAGTTAAATATTCAAGTGAATTTCCTATAAAAATGGGCAAAGGATTTTATAAAAACGAAACATTGATAAATGAACCTTTCGATTTTACATCAAAGAATTGTTTCGGACTAATGGACCAACAGTCCATTTTAAAATCTATTATTTTTCCAAAAAGTATTGTAGAAAAGAACCGTTTTGACCTCAAGTATTCTGATTACAGATTTCTATATAAATATATGTCCGAAAAGCCCTCTGAGTCGCAATATCCAAAATTTGATAGCAGTGAATATTGTGATAGTTATGTAAAATTTTTTATGTTTGGTAACTCAGAAAATAAGATACCACCAAACATAAGAATCTTCAATAAAGTTGGTGAAGCTTATGGGTTTCTAATTGATAATGCATATATAGTTGATTTTAAACAAAAAGTTGAATTTATGTTGAGTGCCGTTATTTATTGTAATGAAGATGAGGTTTTTAATGATGACAAATATGAATATGAAGAAATTGGAATGCCCTTTTTTGAAAATTTAGGGAATTTGATATACAATTATGAATTATCACGAAAAAAAACGTTTTATCCAAATTTAAGAAAATTTAAAATAAAATATAATTGATTTTATCTAGGGTTTAAAGGATTTATTCTGGGAACTTGCCTAAAACGTTTGTATTGATCATAAGCAAAAAAGGAAAGATATTCTCCAGCAATTATTCTTTTTTGAATGTCTCTCCAAAACTTTGGATCAAATATTTCATCGTGTTCTGCCAAAAAAATATCGCCAATTGGTCCACTAGGCGCCATAAAACTCTTAAATTCTTCAGGAAAAATATCATTTTGATTTACAGAAATTTCGGGCATATGACCTCCAAACATATCGTCATCATCAGTCAATTGTGGAAGGCGCCTAAAATTGCATTCTTTTATTTCAGAGATCTCATCATAATCATAAAAAATAACCCTTCCATGTCTTGTAACGCCAAAATTTTTCATCAACAAATCGCCAGGAAAAATATTTGCAGCCGCCAATTCTTTTACACAAAAACCATAATCCAAAATAACCCTACATAAATCAATTGGATTTGCTTTTTCGTGATACAAATTTAAAGGAGTCATTTTTCTTTCAAGATAAACATGTTTTACAATAACCACATCATCCTTAAATTCCACTGTTTCTTTCGCCACTTCCTTCAAATGTTCTTCTAATTCGGCTGAAAATAAATGTCTTGGAAACTCAAGATGCTCAAATAAATGGGCATAGGCTAATCTTCCAACTCTATCATTTATTTCTACTTCTTCATATTTTTTAATTACTTGTTCACGAGTTACGGTCTTTGGATTATCAAATTTGTCTTTTATTATTTTAAATACGAAATTGTAATATTTGAGGGTAAAAACAGCCATTACCATTCCTTTTATTCCCGGAGCAATTATAAATTGGTCGTCATGATTATGAATATAATTCATCAAATCACGATATAAAATGGTTTTTCCATGTCTGTAAAAGCCAATTGAATCGTATAATTCTCCCACAGATTTATTGGGTAGTAGGAGTTTTAAACCATCAATTAATTGTGCTGGTTGATTAGTGTATGCAAAAAATGATGCCCTTGTAAAACTAAAAATAATAGAGATTTCATTCGTGGTAGAAATTACTGAGTCAACAAATAAGCCGTTTTCTTCATTCAAAATTGGAATTACAAGTGGCATCGTCCAGCTTTTATACACCAATCTGCCCACCAAATAGGCTCCTCTATTTCTGAAAAATACCGTTTCTATAAATTCTATTTTTTCAAGAAATAGGTTTTCTTTCTGCGAAATAATATTTGGCGCTATTTCATCAAATATTAATCTTGTATCTCTATCAATATCTTCAAAGGGGACATTAAAATCATAGGAAAGCAAAATTTCTTTTAAAGCTTCAATTGTAAATTTTTCTGCTTTAAACATTTTAAATACCTTTTGATCTAATTGAGGCACAGGGGAATAATCTTTTTTATCAAAATACTCAAATTCACTATTAAAACTTCTGTCAAAAAATACTTTACGTGTAATTGAATTAAAGAATGTTTCGCAATTTAAGGTGTATGTTCTTGATTGTATTTCGATTGAATATTGTTTTTTTATCTCAATCCAAATATTTTCACTATACAAATCATCCTCTAATAAGCTTTTTAATGCCTCAAGACATCTTTTAACTGCTACTCCATAAAGGCGGTATCGTTGTTGTTGCTTTTCAAAAAGTGGTGCAAACAATCGTTTCTCAAAATATTCTTTTCCATAGGAAGTCAGCTCCATGAATTGCCCAAGAAGGTCATCATAAACCCCACAAATCAATTTTGATGCCTTTTCAATTAAATCTTTATCGTCTTTTGTATGAATATTTCCCATAATACAATAACTTAGTCTTTTTTTAGGGCATGAATATAGAAGATTTAAGGGAATATTGTATCAAAAAACCGTATGTAACTGAAGGTTTACCTTTTGGTCCTAGTGTTTTGGTATTAAAAGTGATGGAAAAGGTGTTTTTATTGTGTCCTTTGGACACAGAGGGTGTACAAATGAATTTGAAATGTGACCCAGAATGGGCAATCGAGCTAAGAGAAAAGTATTTTTCTGTTCAACCTGGCTTCCACATGAATAAAAAACATTGGAATACAGTGTATTGTAATAATGAAATACCTGATAAATTGATTTATGAAATGATTGATCACTCTTTCAATTTAGTCGTTTCAAAATTACCTAAGGCAGATAGATTAAAGTTTGCATAGCTTTATGAGAAAATTACTGCTATTTTTTTGTATATTTATTTTTGCATTAGATTTAGTTGGAGCTAATGAAAAAGGGGACAATATAATTGAGATTGGAAGGCAATTTACAGATGCTCGAATCGGAAAATCTTTGTTTTATTTTAAAGATGAATCGAAAACAATAACGTTTCCGCAAATTTTGCAAAAAAGAGATAGCCTTTTTTTACAGAAATTCACACAAAATGAAATACTATTGGGGTTCAATCCTAATGATTATTGGTTCACCTTTACAGCCAGAAACACAAGTGAGGATACCTTATTGTTCTATCTAACGCTTGCCAATCCTAATACGGACGAATTGGATGTTTATTTTTTGTCTTCGGTTGATACGCTCTCATTTTCTCCTGTGGGCGATAATTTTCTATACCCAAAAACAAGTTATTCAGCCCGAAATTATGCATTTCCCATGTCCTTTCCACCCAATGAAAACTGTAAAGTATTTATAAAATTGAGTGCACAATTGGAGCCTATTGAAATACCAATATTTCTTTCTTCGGAATCGTTCTATTTTAAACGTGCTAAAAATGATTTTTTTTATTTGGGTGTGTTTACCGGGTTGTTTTTCCTATTTATTCTTTTTCTTATTTGTTTGTATATTTTTTCGAAAAATAATGTGTTTCTGTATTACGCAAATCTTAATTTAATTATTTTCTTGTTCTATATTTCTCAAACAGGATTTGGATTTCAATATATATGGCCAAATTATCCAATTGTTCAGAAATTAATGCCCAGTTTAACCGTTTTTGGATTTTTGTTATTAACCACTTTTTTTATTAAAAACCTATTTAATTTGGCTATTCGGTTTTCGAATTTTAATAAGTTATTTAATCTCATCAACGTACTATTAGTTTTAAGTTTTATTTTCAATTATATATATAGTTTTTCTCCTTTTGAACGGCCTTTACCTTTTCAAATTTCATTTTATATACTAAATGCCATTTTGATTTTTTATGGTGGAATTTTTACCGTATTGATACTTTATTCATGGCTTAAATTGAAAAGACAAGATGTAATTTGGGCATTTATAGGGCCTTTTTTGCATATTGTAAAAAATGCGTCTTTGGTAATTTTTAATTCTAAAATCATTAAATATCTAATTCAAGATAAAAGTTTGTATGATTTTAATATTGTAAAAACGCACGTATTTTTGCCCAATATTTTTTTCTTTATAGATTTTACTCAAATTATATTGATTTCGATTATTTTGGCAAATTATTTCAGAAAAATAAATAATGAATACATACTTGGCTCTCGCCGATTAAATGATTTGCAACGAAAATCGATAAGTGCAATTGTAAGTGGCCAAGAAAAGCAAAGACAAAAATTAATTTTAAAAATCGATGCAGAAATCAAAAGAGAGGTGACCAAATTAAAGGCAGGCATTAGAATTGCTAAACAGGTATTGCAAAATAATAGTGAAAAAGAATCACTCGAAGAAATTGAATCAGATTTAAAAATATTGGAACAAAATTTGGATAATTTGTCGTTTGATAAACTTCCAGTTGCTTTAGAAAGTGGTAATTTTTTATTGGCTATAAAAGATGTTTTTCAAACATTGGAGAGAAATGAAGGTGTAAAAGTGAATTTTGAGGTTGACTTGAAGGAAGATTTTAAACTCACAGATTTCGAAAAAACAAATGTATATAGAATCGTTCAAGAGGTGGTTTCGAATATTATAAAACATGCTGGTGCAAATAAAATTGATGTAATTTTAAATGATCACAATCAGGTATTTAACTTAACCGTAAAAGATAATGGAGTTGGATTTGATAAAATAAATAGCTTTAAAAATGATGGAATAGGATTACCAAATATGTTTTCAAGAGTCAAAAGTATGAACGGAGAATTAGTTGTAGAAGCTAAAAAAGGGGATGGCGCTACTTTAAATATTTTTTTTCCATACCAAAATAAAATTTAATGGAAACAATGAAAAAGTGGTTTGTTTTATTGTTTTATTTGTTTTGTTCTTTCCAAAGTAATGCAAAAAATTATGTATTAGAAAATAATTTTGACTCTAAATTTGTAGGCAAAGATTTATTATTTTTAGAAGATGAAAATTGCAACTTTAATGTAAATGATATAAATAAGGCTACTGTTAAATGGGAGTCATTAACAGAAAAGCCTTTCTTTTTTTGGAAAGCTGAAAAATGCTTTTGGTACAAATTGTCCATTTTTAATGCTACCAAGGTTCAGAAAAGATTAATTATTGAAATAAACAATTTCCAAATTGACAGTTTAGATTTTTATACTCTTAAAAACAATCAGGTCATTAAAAAATACTTTACTGGAAATGAAAGGGGGTATATTTCAAGAGCGATTTATGATCGAAATTTTTTATTTGAAACAGTAATACCTGGTGGACAAAGTAGAACTTTGTATTTTAAAACCTATCCACAAGCCAATTTAATGAGCTTTCCACTCACTATTTGGGATGCAAATAAAAAATTTGAAAAAAGTCAACGTATTGAAATTAGTAAGGGGATTTTATTTGGTGTAATCATTTTGTTTTTTCTAATTGCCTTTTATTTAAGTTTGATTTTGAGAATGACCAACTATTTTCTTTATGGATTGCATGTGCTTACCGGAACTTTATATTATTTTGTTCAACAGGGTATCGCGTATGAATTTTTTTGGATGAATAGTCCTAAATTTCAAAATCTTTTTAGTTATATCCTACTTAATTGTTTTATATTAACTGCTTTGATTTTTATAAAACAATTTTTTAAAAAGAGGGGGTTTAAAAATATCTTTCTTTATTTGTTTGACTTTTTTGTTATTGTTTGTTCCTGCTTCATAATGGTCAATTTCTTTCAAGTAATAATGCCAACCAATTTAATAAGATTCTTTTTATTAACTCAAAATTTAGGACTTTTCCTTATGCTTATTTTTGTTTTGGTGTTTATTATTTATGGTTATTTTAAGGTAAAAGAAAAAACAATTTATTTTATTTCAATGGCATTTTTTCTTTTTTTAAGCCTAATAATTTTTAATCCATTATTAAATAACTTTTTCCCACCAGATAGTAAATTCTATCTTTTAACTGTTTATTTAAGCGGATGGATTTTGGCTTTAGTTATGTCTGTTTTGCTTGTTACTCGATCAAGGGCTATTATTAGAGCAAATAAATTGGTTAGAGAAGAATTAGGGGTTTTGAATAAGAAATATGGTTACTATTTGCTTGAAGGTGAGGAAAAAGAACGAAAAAGGGTGGCAGAAGAATTACATGATGGAATCGGCATCTCACTTTCTACCTTGAAAATTAAAATGTCCATTTTGCTGTCCGAAACAGAGGATTTAACGCTTATAAGATTTCTTGGGAACAATATAAAGGAAGTTGATTTGCAATGTGATAAAGTAAGGGAATTATCTCATCAATTAAGTGAAAAATCCCTAGAACGGTATGGTCTAAAAATTAGTATTGAAGATTTTATAGAAACTTTAAATAAGTCGAAAAAAAGGGAGGTTTCTTTTATGCAAAATTTGAAAATTGGAGAACTTACACCTACAAGCGAAGTGGCTATTTTAAAAATTGTAAAAGGACTACTTGAACCTATTTGGAAACTGGATTTTAAAAAAGTAGACCTGAAGATTATTGTTTTTTATTCCACCGAAAAAGCAATAATTAAATTAATTATAGAAGGGGAGGGATTTACCCTAAATCTACCCTCATTTATCGATTTTAAAAATATCATCACCCTACTTCATGGCGAAATACAAGAATATGCACCAAATGCCGTAAGTAAATTAATAAATATAGAAATACCCATTTTGCTTAAAAATAAGCAGGGATAATTTTCTAGGTTCTAAGCTTTTTTTTTTTAAATTTTAAAAAATTAATGTTAATATTACTATTATACATTATTAGCTAATTATAACTCATTAAACATTAAAACTAACCATTAAACATTGCTAATGTCTTGATCTTCTTTGAATCTATTAAGCTGTTTGGTCGTCTACGGAAGCATCAGCCGCATTTTTAGCTACTGAAGCTATGCCATTATCACGAGAAGCTTCGCTTTCATACATTTCACTTGTACCTATTATTTGACCGTTAGTGGCTTTTAAGTTAAAATAGGACTTACCATTTTTTGAAGTCAATTTTTCAAATCTACCCTCATTTTCAGCATTCTTTTTCACTGATTCAATTCCATTCAAACAAGCAGCCTTTGTTGTATAACCTTCGCTAGCTAAAATTTCCTGACCATTTCCTGCCTTTAATGAAAATTGAAATTCACCATTTTTTCTCGTACTCACTACAAATTTACCCATATCTGTTTATTTAAAAATTTTATTAAATGTATTCATCAAATTTTGTGCCCCATTCATTCCATTTGTATTTAACTTAGAAATTATTTTTGAGATATCTACCTTTCCATTTTCATCAGCAAATTCTAATTTTAAAGCCATAATAAGTTCCTTTAGCGAAAAATCTTTTATGTTTTGGGCCATTTCTTGCGATAATCCTACCTTGTTTATTAAATCTGGAACAATAGTCGCATTTAGTTTTTGAAATAATGGATTCGACTCCATATTTGAACTTATACTTGCCGCTAATTCTTGAAAATTCCCTTTTTTAAGCGTATCTAAAGCCATTAACCTTAATTGCTCAATGACTATATTCGTTGATTGCTGGGTTTCATTTTCTGAAAGACCAAATCTTTCAGCCATTTTTTTTCTAATACTTGACTCAATATTACTAAAAAAGTCTTCAAACATACCTATTGTTAATTTAATGTTGCGAAGGTAATTCTTTTTATTTAAACTAAAACAGTTAAGCAATTAAATTTTTTATTTATTTTGTCTAATTTTTTTTATACAAAGTTAAACATTATTATTTTTTTTTTGTTTAAAAAGAAAAATACAATTTATGAAAAAATTATTATTTGGCTTATTAGCTACCTTTTCCTTGTTTTCATGCAAACAAGATGATCCAAACACAACTCTACAAACCGTTGAATCAATGGATCCTGCACAGTATGTGGGGGTTTGGTATGAGATATCTTCAATTCCTCAATTTTTCTCGGCTGGTTGTAATTGCACCCAAGCAGAGTATCAAATTAGAGCAAATGGTACCGTAAATGTGAAGAATACTTGTAATTTATTTTCACCAACTGGGTTATTAAACAAAATTTCGGGCACAGCTACAATTGTTGAAGGTTCGAATAATGCAAAATTAAATGTTTCTTTTTTCGGAAATCCTACTAATAGTACTGTTGGTAACTACTGGATTGTTGAATTAGCAAGTGATTATTCTTATTCTGTGGTAGGCGACCCATTATTTTCTACCTTGTTTATCCTTTCCAGAAGTCGCACTATGCCACAAGAACAGATAGATGGGATTTTAGCCCGTATGTCGGCCTTGGGTTTTGATGTATCAAAGGTTAAAAAGACAAATCAAAACAATTGTTTGTAAATACTTAAAAAAAAGAGGGTTTTTAAATCCTCTTTTTTATATTTGAGACATAAATAACTTTTATGAAAAAAATATTGTTTCAAATGGCATTATTTTGCCTTTCGCCAATTGGCTTATTCGCAGGTTGGGGCAATAATTATTGGAAATTGCAGACGGAGACAGCTGCTTTTCGAAATGCCAACAGACAAATTGTTCCCAATAAATATCTCACGGTTGAATTGGATTTAGAACAATTTTCTCAAGATTTAAAAAGTGCTCCTTTGGAGTTTGATAATTTGTTTAAGTCTGCGCCTAAAATAATTGTACTTCCTATGCCAAATGGTAAATTTGAAGAGTTTGCTATTTATGAAGCGCCAATTATGGCATCTGAATTATCTGCTAAATATCCCGAAATTAAAACGTACGCTGGTCAAGGTATTACAAATACTTATGCAGCCATTAGGTTTGATATAACGCCTAAAGGTTTTCATGCAATGATAAGGAGTGAGGAAGGCGATATATTTATCGACCCCTATGCTGAAGGTATGACGACAAGTTATATTAGTTATTATCGCAAAGATTATCAGAATGATGCTAAAAAATTAAATTGCTTAACAGATGAATTGCCATCCAACCAAGAGAAAAAATTAAATAGACAAACTTTAGAAGAATTTAATGCAAATCGTTCAATTGCTGGCGAATTGCGTACTTATCGCTTGGCTTTGGCTTGTACCCGAGAATATTCTTCTTACCATGGTGGTACAAAACCCTTGGTTTTAGCAGCAATGGTAACAAGTATGAATAGGGTCAATTTTGTATATGAAACTGAAGTTGGTATTCGAATGGTATTGGTGCCCAATAATGATACTTTAATTTACTTAGGAGCTGATCCGTTTGCAAATGATGATGGATTTTCTATGTTAGGACAAAATCAAAACGTTTGTAATAGTAGAATAGGAAGTGCTAATTATGATATAGGTCACGTTTTTAGTACTGGCGGTGGCGGTGTTGCCTCATTAGGATGTGTATGTTCAAATGGCATAAAAGCACAAGGTGTTACTGGTTTGCCAACACCTATTGGCGATCAGTTTGATATAGATTATGTAGCCCATGAAATGGGTCATCAGTTTGGAGCAGATCATACTTTTAATTCAAAAACAGGAAGTTGTGCTGGTAATGGAAATTCATCGACAGCATACGAACCAGGTAGTGGTATAACCATTATGGGGTATGCTGGTATTTGTGGTAATGATGATTTGGCTCCCCATAGTATTGCTACTTTTCATACTATTAGCTTCGACCAAATCGTTAATTTTAGTCAAAATTCAAGTGGCAATGGTTGTGCAGTTATGACGCTAACAGGAAATAATGCACCTACAATCGCACCTTTGGATACGCATACAATACCATATAATACGCCTTTTTGGTTGGATGGCTCTGCGAGTGATCCCGATGGACAAACTGTGACATACAGTTGGGAGCAATTCAATAGAGGTTCATTTGGTGGCTGGCAAAATCCTGCAGGGAATTCTCCAATATTTAGAAGTTATGACCCAACTTTAGAATCAAAAAGATATTTTCCAAAATTAGCAAATGTGCTCAATAATGTAAATACTATCGGCGAACTAAAACCATCGAAAGCTCGGGTTTTAAACTTTAGATTGACTGCCCGTGACAATCAAACTGGTGGTGGTGGTGTAACTTATGCAGAAGATAAAGCAGTTGTAAATGTAATAAAAACAAGTGTTCCATTTGCAATAACAGAACCAAATACTACTGGTATTTCATTGGCTGTGGGTGAGACAAAAGACATTTTATGGGATGTGGCAGAAACAGATACTGGCGTAATTAATACACCATTTGTAAATATTAAATTATCTACCGATGGAGGTTTAACTTTTCCAATTGAAATAGCAAATAATGTACCTAATAATGGAACTTTTTCATGGGTTGTTTCTGATAATATTACAACTAAAGGAAGAATTTGGATAGAAGGAGCTGGGAATATATTTTTTGATATAAACGACAAAAATTTCGTTATAGCTGCATCAACAGGTATTAATAGCAACGTGCTATCTAATTCATTTGATGTTTTTCCAAATCCTGCTAACAATAATTTTAACCTAATCGTAAATAGCAAAGGGAAGGATCTTTCAATTAAGTTGATTAATAATTTAGGTCAAGTTATTAAAGAAACCTTAGTTTCTAATCCGACCGAAAAATATGCAATTACTTATGACATAAATGGTCTTTCTCCAGGCATTTATTTTGTTCAAATTGAAAATAATTTAGGTAAAGGCATTAAAAAGTTAATAGTCGAATAATTATTTTATATTCTTTGATTTTTAAAGCATAAAATAATTAACTATGAAAATTAAGTTTTGTGGCGCAGCCCAAACGGTTACTGGAAGTTGCCATTTACTAACATTGGATAACGGAACAAAAATTTTATTGGATTGCGGATTGTATCAAGGTCATGAAGATCAGATGGATGATTTTAATTCCAATTGGTTTTTCGAACCATCTGAAATTGATTATTTAATCCTAAGTCATGCCCATATCGACCACTGTGGAAGAATTCCAAAGTTTGTAAAGGATGGCTTTAAAGGTCAAATATTTGCCACCCATGCAACATACGATTTGTGTGCATTGATGCTTTTGGATAGTGCTCATATTCAAGAAAAGGATGCCCAATACGAAGCCAAAAAACTTAAGAGAAATGTTGCTCCATTATATTCTATTCAGGATGCAAAGGATTGTTTGAATTATTTTGTAGGCGTTTCATTCAATAAATGGTTTAAAATTACAAATGATATTTCTTTTGTTTTTAATGATGCAGGTCATATTTTAGGTAGTGCAACTATTGCCCTTAAAATAATTGATAATGGAAAAGAAACCATTTTTGGTTTCTCAGGAGATATTGGCCGACCAAATAGACCGATTTTGAAAGATCCTGAAAAAATGCCTTTGTGTGATTATCTAATTTGCGAATCAACATATGGCGGTGAGAAACATAAGGACAATATTACAACTGACGACTATTTTTTAAAAATAATAAATGAAACTTGTGTAGAGCGAAGGGGAAGGGTTATCATTCCTGCATTTTCGGTTGGTCGTACACAGGAAATCGTTTTCACCTTAGATAAGTTAAAAGGCCAAGGAAAAATAGGAGAAATTCCTGTTTTTGTGGATAGTCCACTTGCAGTAAATGCTACCGAGGTTTTTAAATTACACCCCGAGTGTTATGATAACGAAATGCATGAATATTTGCGAAAAGAAGGAGATCCATTTGGATTTAATTCGCTCCATTATGTGTCAGAGTTGGAACAATCAAAGGAGTTAAATGAAATGGATTCGCCTGCTATAATAATTAGTGCATCGGGAATGGCCCAAGCTGGAAGGGTAAAACACCATATTTTTCACAATATCGAAAATCCAAATTGCACTATTCTGATGGTTGGATATTGTGCGGATGGAACACTTGGCGAAAAATTAATAAAAAAGCCAAGTCAGATTAAAATATTTGGTGAACTATTAAATGTAAATGCAAGAATTGAAACACTTTCTTCCATGTCGGCTCATGCAGATCATTTTGAGATAATTGATTTTTTGAGCAATCAAAATAAAGAAAATTAAAATCCATTTTCTTAGTGCATGGAGAATTAAAAAGACAAGAAAGATTAAAAAATGGTTTGATCGAAAATGGGTTTAATCAAATCGAAATTCCAATTTTAGAACAAGAATTTAATTTATAAATTTATATGAGCAATAAGGAAAAATTTATTTCAGATATTACATCGGGTTACACTTTTCAAGGATCATCCATGGTTTTAGGTGCCGCTATGTTAGATACTCAAACGATTGAAGGTTTACAAGTTAAGGCACCATTAAAAACTTTCAATAGACACGGTTTAATTGCAGGAGCTACAGGAACTGGGAAAACCAAAACACTACAACATATAAGTGGTGAATTGGCAAAAAATGGTGTGTCGGTTCTTTTAATGGATATAAAGGGCGATTTAAGTGGTTTGGCAAAACCAGGCGTTACAAATCCTAAAATTGAGGAGAGGGTGCAAAAAATTGGCGCTGCTTGGGCACCTCACGGATTTTCTTCAGAATTAATGACTATCTCAAATCAAGATGGTGTAAGACTTAGAGCAACAGTTTCTGAATTTGGACCCGTTTTACTTAGTAAAATTTTAGAACTTAATGATGTTCAAGGCGGTGTAATCGCTTTAATTTTTAAGTTTTGTGATAATTACGATTTACCGCTTTTGGACTTGAAAGACCTTAAAAAGGTTTTGCAATATGCTTCCAATGAAGGTAAAGCCGAAATCGAGAAGGAATTTGGTGCAATTAGTCCTGCAACTGTTGGTACGATTTTGAGGAAAGTAGTAGAATTGGAGTCGCAAGGTGCAGAGGCTTTTTTTGGAGAAACATCTTTTGATACCAACGATTTATTGAGAAAAGATGAAAATGGAAATGGTTATATTAATATTATCAGATTAAACGATATTCAGGACAAGCCTAAATTGTTCTCTACATTTATGCTGAGTATTTTATCCGAAATTTATCAAAAATGCCCGAACGAGGAGATATCGAAGTACCCGAATTGGTGATTTTTATAGATGAGGCACATCTTGTGTTTAATGAAGCTTCAAAGGCTCTTTTGCAACAATTGGAATCTATAATTAAATTAATTCGTTCCAAAGGCGTTGGTATTTTCTTCTGTACTCAAAATCCTATCGATATTCCTGATAGCATTTTAAGTCAGTTAGGCATGAAAATTCAACATGCGCTAAGGGCATTTACGGCAAAAGATAGAGAGGCCATTAAAAAGGCTGCCGAAAATTATCCTGTAACTGACCACTATGATATTGATGAAACCCTTACTATTTTAGGTATTGGTGAAGCATTTGTTTCGGTATTAAATGAAAAAGGAATACCTACTCCATTGGTGCAAACACTTATGTTTCCGCCAGTTTCAAGAATGGATATAATTACAGAAGATGAGAAAAGGCAAATATTATCTTCGTCTCGGCTTTATGCAAAGTATGGACAAATTATAGATAGAGATAGTGCGTATGAGATGCTTGTAAAAAAGATAGAGGCCGCAACTGCAGAAGAAGCTCAAGAAAATGCCGAATTGGCTGAAAGGAAGGCTGCACAAAAACCACTAGGAAGGCAAGAGAAATCAACTTTTGAGAAAGTAATTGGAAGCACCACTACAAGGCAAATTGGAAGAACTGTTGCCCGTGAAATTACACGTGGTTTATTAGGGGCTTTGGGTTTGGGTGGAAAAGGTAAAAAGTGGTTTTAAATTAATTATAAAAGGGAATTCTTTACATCAAAACAAATAAAAATGAAAGTTAAATTAGCCAAAATTGATACACTACCTCCAAAGGAAATGTTGAAAGAGAATTATGTAAAGAAAACGGATGAGTATATTGTTAAAATTGGCGAAATTCAAAAGCGATTATATGCAGAAGATAAACAAGCGCTATTAATTGTTTTACAAGGCATGGATGGTTCTGGAAAAGACGGCGTTATAAAAAATGTTTTTTACAAAATCAATCCTTTAGGTATTGAAGTACAGTGTTTCAAAAAGCCTACAGCTGAAGAATTAGGACACGATTTTTTGTGGCGTGTTCATAAAGTGGTACCACTGAAAGGAATGATAAAAATATTCAATAGAAGCCATTATGAGGATATTCTTATCCAGCGAGTACATAAATGGATAGATGAAGAAACGGTAACCAAAAGAATGAACCACATCAATAATTTTGAGAAACTATTAGAAGAATCGGGTACAAAAGTCCTTAAATTTTATTTGCACGTTTCTAAAGAAGTCCAATTAGAAAGGCTAGAAGAGCGCAAAACGAATATTGAAAAGATGTGGAAACACAAGGATCAGGATATGGTGGAAAGGGCATCGTGGGATGAATATATGAAGGCTTATGAAGATTGCTTTGCCAATTGCGATAAGAGTGCAGAATGGCAGATTATTCCAGCAGATAAAAATTGGTATAAGGAATATTTAATTGCAAAAAGTATATGTACGACACTCGAAAAATGGACCCTCAATGGCCAGTTTTGGAAAGTTCAGTAAAATAAAAACGAAAAGTTTTATTTAGCTTTTAGAGATTATCTTCTTACCCAAATTAATAAATGGACGCTCTACAGTATAATACAGCATTGTCGCAGAAATTATAGTAGCCAAAAAAGAAATAAGCAGCATCGCGAAAAAGGTAATTTGTGGAGTTGGAAATAGTTGTAACCATTTTTCCCAATGCTCCATAATATATACCACTATTAGCCAATGCATAAGATAAATGCTATAAGATATTTTGCCTAAAAACAAAAATGGTTTTATTTGTATTATTTTCTGAAGGGATTTGTTTTGTAAGGCAATTAGAATAATACAAGCTGCTGCAAAGCCAGTAAAATGAAAGAAATCAATGCCTAAAAACTTTAATAAATTCATAAATGATGGATCGATGGGAGAAATTTTGTCTATTTGACGTATTGAAAATAAAGAAAAATAGCAATATAAATAAGCCATCTATTTTATACCACTTATGCGTTTTTATATTGTATTCAGTTATTTTTGGATAATAGTATGCGAGGTAATACACCAAGTATAAAATGGAAAATAAAAATGGAAATACTACCTCCCATAAATATTGAAATGGGGAGTAAAAACCAAAGATATTTTACGTTATTTCGACCCAAAATGACCAAAAAAGGCACTAATAGAGACAAAGCCATTTCTACCTCAAGTGTCCAACCCGGAATATAAAATTTATGGTTTCCTCTTACCAAAATTAATTCTTGCCATAATTGTTGGCCATTTAAATAAAAAATATCATTTAGCAATTTTAAATCTAATGCGTACCTATTCCAATAGAGGTAGTTTAAAAACACAACGCAGAGATAAGCTGGGTATAAACGTAATAAGCGTTTTACAATAAATTTCTTAAGCGGAATTGGCTCATTTCGCTGAATAAAAGCGAATGAAAGCACAAACCCACTTAATACAAAGAAAAACGAAACGGCATCACTTCCATTAAATACAAAGCACTTGCATGAAAATAACTCGTTTTTTCCCATTTCCAGCCAAAAAAATGATAAAAAAAACAGAAATTGCAGCTAAGCCACGTAGTGCATCTAAATAATCTAACCTTTGGTATTTTTGCTCTTCCAATTTGTCTTTTCTTCTAAGGCTCAAATATAGAATTAATTCTGCCTTTAGTAATTAATTATTTGAATCGAAAAACAATCATTCTAACTTCCAACCCTTTTTTTGCATTTTTTTGTACAACTACCACAGAATCCCTTGAGTTCATCCAAGTGATTTTACCTTCTGCAGCTCTCATAATACAACTCTGATCAGGGCAATGCTTTAGGTCTTGAGTATGCCCAATTTCATGCAAGCAAACTTTATAGAATTGTTCAGCAAGTTTTCTTTTTCCAATCGGAATGTAGATGCAACACAAGCATTCTAAGGTCTATATCCCAAACCCATCACGCCCCAATCTGGTATTTTGCCTTTTGTCGTGCTTATGTCTTTTGTTGTAATGCCTATCATTACACTTTTCTATAGTGCTTCAGTTCTTAAAAAGAAATTATTGTATCTACTCTATATCTATTTCTTAATTTGTAATATGCGTTTTTGGAAATTTTATAGGCTCTGACAAAACAATATTTGGATAAACAACTAATAATTGATTATAAATTTTATTCGTCAATGCAGCTGGCATATCTTCAAATGGCTGAATAATAATGGTTTTTGTTTTTGGAGGTTGTTTGTTTTGGTTACAGTGGTTGGTTTTTCACAATTTATGAAAAGAGACATGCAGCAAAATAGACATAAAGCTAGGAAGAATTTAATATTTTGACATTTTTACAATTTGCAAAACATGGTTATTTAATGTTGTCCGCCACCTTGCTCAATTGCTTTTTTCTAATTTCATTTGGCTTTATTTGAATTTTTAGTCTATTTTGCCGTCTGCAATTAAATAAAATTATAGGTGTCATCTGTGTAGGTTTGACTATCAAATTCAAAATTGAGTTTTTGAATCTGGTTTTACATTCGATTCCCGATACAATTCTCGAACCAAAGTGCCAGCAGTATTGAACATGCCAACACTTATATTTTAGGGTTTGAGTGGTTGAAATCAAAACTTCCTCGCATGGTTTTCCTTTGATATAGCAGGAGGGGGAGTAAAGTTGGAAGAGTAGCCCAATAAAAGTTTTGGATCGGGTAATTTTTGCCTGTTAGAGTAGATAGAAATGTCCTCAAATTGGAAGCCAATACGGTGTCAGCACCATAAACCGTTTCTAATCCACGAGCATTATCCATTAAAGCCCACACTGCATATTGACCCTCCGTTTCTAGCTTTCAGTTCAGACAGTTTTGAGTCAATTGATTTAATTTTCGTTTTTTGTATTGGAAATTTTATAGGTAACTCCTTTTCCGGCACCTCTATCATGTGGTTCTGTACACATTGCATATAAATCCATTCTTTTGGCTTCACCAGCTTTTAAAACAAAATGGCCTCATCAGTTACCACCATATTTTGATATTCTGGGTCGGTGGGTTCAAATAATTCGCCATTTGGAACTGCCACATTTATTGGACTTTAGAAGTATTGAAGACCATCACAGACCTGATTTTCCGTAATGCGTTGAGTTCTGCATACTCTATTGTTGTTTGAACTAAGTTTTGGGCAACAGCATCCTTAAGTCTAATGGTTTTATTTTCTTTTGGCTCGTAAAATCCAAAACAAGTTAACATGGAAAATGTAATAATAGCTAACAATTTCATACTGCAATTTTTTTATTCTAACGACAATTTATATATTTTATTTTACACATATTTCTTAATTTTTTAACTTAATTAATTTTAACATTTGTCTTAATCCTATTTTCTTAATTTTTTAAAAATTACCTTTGTCAAAATTTTTAAAAAATGAGACATTCCGTATTAATTTTATTGCTGATTTTTATTAGCCAATTTGGTTTTGGACAAGACAAATACCAATATGAAATAGATTTAAATAAGTTGGAAAATGACCAGCTTAAAGTCAAATTGCTTACACCAAAGATCCAAATGGATGAGGTTGTTTTTTATTTACCCAAAATAGTACCTGGCACTTACTCTATTTATGATTTTGGTCGATTTATGTCAGATTTTACTGCTTTTGATGCCCAAGGAAATAAATTGAAAACAAGTAATATTGATGTAAATTCTATCAAGATTTTTAATGCAAGCAAATTATATAGTATCGAATACAAAATAGATGACAGTTTTGATGACACTGGAGATAACTTTATTTTCCAACCAGCTGGAGTTAATTTTGATGCAAACAAAAATTATCAAATAAACACCTTTGGATTGTTTGGGTATTTAGAAAATAAATTAAGTCTTCCATTCAGATTAATTATTTCCCATCCACAAGGTTTTATGGCAGTACAGCAATGGAAAGTTTTGACTTGGGTGAAAAGTCAATAAATATGGATGGCTTTAGAGCAGATAATTATTATGATTTTGCTGACCTGCCTATAATGTATTGTAAAGCCGACACTGCTACATTATCGATAGGCGGAGCAGAGGTGCTTTTTTCGGTATATAGCGAAGATAATGGCAAATATGCAAAAGAATTAAGTGTGCGATTGTCAAAAATTGTTTTGGCAGCGGAATCTTATCTTTTGGTAAATTGCCAATGAAAAATATAGCGTTTTTAATTTATTTGTTTGACCCTAATGCCGAAAGAACGGGTGGTTTGTACGGCTCTGGAGCATTAGAACATGCCACAAGTTCTGTTTATTTTATGCCTATTTTGCAAAAAGTAGAATTTGAAATTATATGGCTGATGTGGCATCACATGAGTTTTTACACATAATAACACCACTTAATATACACTCAGAAGAAATTGGTTATTTCGATTTTCAAAATCCCAAAATGTCGAAACACCTATGGCTATATGAGGGAGCAACAGAGTATAATGCAAAATACATACAATTGCGATCAGGTATGGTAACTATGAAGGATTATGTGGAAGAAATTGTTAGTAAATAAAAAATTCTAAAACAAGACACAATGATACATTGCCATTTACCACATTGAGTTTAACTTGTTTGGAAAATCAGGATGAGTACCTAAATGTATATGAAAAGGGCGCATTGATTAATCTATGTTTGGATATAGAGTTGAAAGAATTGAGTGGTGGAGCATATGGTTTGCAGGAATTAATTAGAGATTTATCATTAAAATATGGAAAAGATCAGCCATTTAAAGATGATGAACTTTTTGACGTAATTGTTGGGCTTACCTATCCTGAAATTGGTACTTTTTTACAAAAATATGTATAGGCAACAATCCATTGCCACTAAAAGCAGACTGGGTAAAGATTGGTTTGGATTATGTTGAAAATGGCAAAAAAATGGCTTATTCTTTTGGGTTTAATAAACTTGGTTTTGACATGAGCCTTGGAAAGTTTATGATTGATAGCGAATCGTCATTGGATGATTTTGGTCGATTGTTGGGTTACAAAAAGAATGATATTATTAAGTCTATAAATGGCATTGAGGATTTCGTATAAAAATTTAAAAGTATTTAAAGAATTGCTATTGGCAAACTTACATGATGGCGCACCTATAAGAGTTGTAGTACTTAGAGCTAAAAGTGAAGGGAAAAAGCGGAAACCAAAAACTTTGAGTGCCCCAGCAAAAAAAGTGGAAACAATAATTCCTTATCAACTTACGGAATTTGAAAAACCCAGTTCTGAACAAATCAAACTAAGGAAACAATGGCTCGATAAGGAATAAGTTGATTTAGGTGCAGTAATTAAAAAAGTCCGAAAATAATTAATTTATTACATAAATAAATATATTTATTTTTTTATTAATTCGCTTTGATTTTTATTGTTTTGGGAAAAATTTCAATAAAAAATAGTATAATGTGCTTTTAATAAAGGATTGACCTATGATTTTTGAAAAAATATGCAACGCGACCTAATTTTTGGGATGAAATGGCTTTTCCAAACGGTGAAATAAGGGATCATTATCAACCGATTTTTCGTCAATTAAATAATATTGATTTAGAAGTATTAAATAAAAAGGAGGAAATAGCTAAGAAGTTGTTCATGAATCAAGGTATTACTTTTACTGTTTACAACGAAAATGAAGATGGAATAGAACGGATTTTTCCATTTGATATCATTCCAAGAATTATTACTTCTAGTGAATGGAATTTTTTGGAAATTGGGGTGGCTCAGCGATTAAAAGCGCTCAATTTATTTTTAAAAGATATTTATAATCAACAAAATATAATCAACGATGGCATCCTTCCTGCCAGTTTAATTGTTTCATGTCCTCATTATAATCGCGAAGTTTTCGGTATTCAAGTACCCTACGATATTTATGTTCATATTGCAGGTATTGATTTGGTTCGCGATTCGGATGGTACTTATTATGTTTTGGAAGACAACCTAAGAACGCCTTCTGGTATTTCGTATATGCTTGAAAATAGAGAAGTTACGAAAAGAATTTTTCCAGAATTAATGAGTGAGTACAATGTAAAAAAAGTATCCGATTACCCTATTTTATTACATAATATTCTCATTTCATTGGCGCCCAAACAAATCCAAAATCCTAATATTGTTTTGCTCACACCAGGCATTTATAATTCAGCTTATTTTGAGCATACATTTTTGGCCAGATATATGGGTGTTGAAATTGTTGAAGGTAGAGATTTATTGGTGAATAATCATAAGGTTTATATGAAAACAACCAAAGGATTAAAGCAAGTAGATGTAATTTATCGAAGAGTGGATGACGAGTTTTTGGATCCTTTGGTTTGCCGTCCTGATTCATTATTAGGTGTTCCTGGTTTGATTTCAGCTTATCGAAAGGCAATGTAGCCATCATAAATGCTATGGGAAATGGAGTAGCTGATGATAAAGCTATTTATACATATGTGCCTGATATGATAAAGTATTATTTGAATGAGAACCTTTGCTGAAAAATGTACCTACCTATAGAATGGAAGTGGAGGAAGAACGAAAATATGCGTTTGATAATATGGATAAAATGGTCATTAAAAGACCAACGAGTCGGGAGGTTATGGCATGCTGATGGGCGAAACGGCAAGCGATGAAGAAATTAATGATTTCAAAACGGCCATTTTAAAAGACCCTCGGTCTTATATTGCTCAACCAACTATTAAAATTTCCACGGTTCCTTGTTTTATAAATGGAAAATTGGTGCCACGTCACATAGATTTAAGGCCTTATGCACTCTGTGGCCCAGATGGAATAAAACTGGTTCCAGGAGGACTTACAAGGGTGGCTTTGAAAGAAAATTCCTTAGTGGTAAACTCCTCTCAAGGCGGCGGAAGTAAGGATACTTGGATAATTGATTAGTAAAAATAAATTTTTTGTATTGTATAAAATTTGTGATTATAAACCCTAGTTTTTAAAAACGATGAAATATGTTAAGTAGAATTGCAGAATCCATGTTTTGGATGAATAGATATGTGGAAAGGGCAGAAGGAATGATGCGCATGTTGAAGATAAATTATGTAACTTCCTTGGATGGATCCGAAAATGAATCCTATAATTGGGCGCCTGTTTTGAAATTATTTACGGCTTTAGCGCCTGAAAAAATTGAATTAATAAAAGACAATACTCAAGCGGCGCTCCTATATATGATTACGGATAAAACGAATAGTAATTCGGTACGTTCTATTATTACAAAAGCCCGTGAGAACGCAAGGGGAAATGACATTTCTTACGATTTAGAAAACCCTTTTGATATTCCCTATTGGAAAATTTGTTATTATCGGTATCGGGGTATGGATATTATATGAAAACATACCATATTGGTTTGCAAACACAAAATGTACTCGATATGATTGTAATGAATACCAATTTTCCGCGTTCCATTTTATATTCTATAAAAAAAATGAGCCATATACTAGAAAAAATTGTACTTGAAAAAGGAGAAGATGATATGGTTTTAGAAAAAATTATAGGAAGATTAAGGAGTAGAATTGAATATTCTGATTTGGAAACGATTTCGAAAATTGGATTGCATAATTTTCTAAGGGAAATAAATAATGATGTTTATACATTTAGTAGCCAATTATCTAAAGTGTATTTTGCTTACCATTAATCATTCAAAATCAAATTATGCCAATTTATAAAATACACCATATTACCAAATACAAATACGATAGGTCGATACGAGAAAGTGCTAATCAGATAAAAATCTACCCATATAATAAGGCAGGACAAGAAATATTGAGTCATGAAATGGTAATCACAGATGAACCCAATGTAAATAAACATTACGATTATTGGGGCAATACAGTGGGCTGCTTTACAGTGGCACATCCGCACGATGAATTAATAATAGATAGTAGGTTAATTGCCAAAACAACTCCGATTGAAATTGATGAATCGCTTTCCAAACCGACCGATTTGATTTTATTAAATAAATTGATTCAAAAGGACATCATTTTATTAGATTTGGCGCAAAAGGAATCCATTAAATTGCAACCTGAAATAAATAAAATATTAGAGGAGGTTTTAGCAAATAATTTCACACCACTTGCTATTTCAAAGGGTGTTCGCAATATATATTTGATAACTTCAAGTATGTGAAAGGGATAACTACCATTGAAACCACAGTGGATCAAGTGCTATCTTTAAGAACGGGTGTTTTCCAGGGACTTTGCCCATGTGCTTTACAATTATTGCGCACCCTTAGCATTCCTTGTAGGTATGTTAGTGGATATATTGTCCAAACAAAAATGGGATGAGGGAGAAGGAGCAACACACGCGCTTGGGTTGGAAGCATTCATTCCCAACTTGGGGTGGTAGGACTCGACCCGACCAACAACTGTTATGCAAACGAAAACCATATACAATTAGCGGTAGGCAGAGATTTTACCGATTGCACTTCAGTGAAAGGAACATTTAAAGGCCAGCGTATCAGGAAATGATGGTATATGTATCCGTTGGATATGAAGATGGGACAGTATTTGAAGATGAAACAGCGGTTCAATTGGTAAATGGCGATGGACTAAAAGAACCAATGCCTGTAATCCATATACAAAGTCAACAACAACAATAGAAAAGAAAAAGTTTGATTTTACCTTTTGTTAACTTGGAAATTAAAATAAGGTTCTTATATTTGCACTCTCAATTGTGAGGGCGCATAGCTCAGCTGGTTCAGAGCACCTGCCTTACAAGCAGGGGGTCCGCGGTTCGAACCCGTGTGCGCCCACAAAGAAAAAGGAAAGATGAAAGTCTTTCCTTTTTTTTTGTTTATGGCAAAATTTTCTTTTAGTTTTTTAATAAATCATTTGCTATTCATTGAGAGGGGTTTAAAAGTAGGTTTAATGAATTTATAATAGTTTTGAAAAATATGTTATTTTAATTTTTACGTTGAAAAATGTTTTAAATTAAATAGTTCGTTTTAAAATGTTAGGAGAAATTTAAAGAGCAGAAAAAGTTAAAATAAAAATATGGAACTAATAAGCGGTACTTTTCATTCTGACCCTGATACCTATTTTCAGGTTTGTTATTTAGTCGAACCAAAAATAGTTGAGATTTGTAATAAAAACTTAGGAATAAATCACCTTGATGAGGGTTGGATAATAGGAGTTTGCGCGACAACTAAAACTGGGTGTGATGAACTGTCAACTAACTTGCCATACAAAAACAAAAGAAAAAAATCGGTTGGTAATACTATTTATTTTCCAACTTCATATATTATAAACCGTGAATATCCATTAGATAAATTTATCCCTCTTTATTTTATAGGATTAAGAAAATTTTGGCTTCTTGGAATATTGAGGAACAGAAATTCGTTGAATGTGAGGAGTTGGCAAGAAAGAAATATTAAATAACCCAAAATATTTTTTATTGGAAGAAGAAATATTTTCAGAAAAAATGAGTGACGAAGAGTCAGAAAAGAATTGAAAAATATTAAATTCAAATGCCCGAAGTAATAAAATTAATCAAGAAAAAGGGATTGTAGCAATAATTTTTACTTGAGCCAATAGATGAGATTAAATAGATAATTTTTTCTTGGACATTTTAAATCAATTAGGTAAATATAATAAACAAATGTCAAGTTATCCATTAAAAGATTCCCACATAATTAAAACCAAAACACTTGTTATTCTCTTTCCTAATGATTATTTTTGTAATAATCAATAAAAACAGATTGAACAAATAGTTTCTCAATAAAATATTTACTATGAATATTCAACTTCAAAAATCATTGAACAGGATTTAGTAGTGCCTGAATGGCATAAAGAGATTGTTCTTGAACGACGTAAAAACGCTAAGCGTGAAGATTATATTGACTGGAATACAATGATGCAAAAATTAGAAAAGATTGGCTAAAAAGGCATTTACAGTCGATTTTCAATCTCGTTTTTATGACGATGTGGCAAATGCTGTGAAATATTATGAGTCTCGACAAGCTGGACTTGGTAAACGTTTTAATAAGACCGTTATTCAAACACTTAAATCCATTAAACTAAATCCATATTACCGTGTGTTTTATGCAGATGTTCATTGTCGGCAAGTTGGCGTATTTCCGTATCTTATTCACTATACCATTGATACGCTTAATCGTTTGGTACTCATTGAAGCCGTTATTTGTGCCTACCAAGATCCAAATGATGCTTATATTAAAAATTAATAAAATACAAGTATACAACGCCTTTTACAACCTCGCATGATTTTTGTCGTTTTTATTTTTTCCTACTCGTAATAGTTGGAAGTCACATTGTACAACTTTATAAATTCGGTCACAGACCGACTGATTTTATAGAGATTGAAGAAATAGAATTATTATTTTTTTATTCAAGGACATCATTGGTAGTAATGTTCTTATTTATTATATTTGTATAGTAAAATGTATTTTTATGAAAATGGGTGATAGTTTGGAAAAAGTCAGAGAAACGAAAAATCACAACAATCAAAACAGCCGAATTATGGAAACGATTAATATTAAAGCTTATACCAATAATACCGTACAAATTGAAGCTTTAAAGGCATTTATGAAAGCACTTAAAATAAAATTTGAGCTTACCAATGATAAACCATACAATCCTGAGTTTGTAGAAAAAATTAATAAAAGCAAAAAGCAAATTGCCGAAGGTAAATTTACAGAAGTAAAAGTCGATGACCTAAAAGCGTTTATTGACAGTTTATGAGTAGCTATATCTTACGCTTTTCTGAACAAGCTAAAGAGGATATAAGGAATCATAAAAAATCAGGCAATAAGGCTGTAGTTAATAAGATTACTTTGCTTCTAGAAGAACTAACTGAACATCCCTTTGATGGTACTGGAAAACCTGAACAACTAAAATATGAACTCGCTGGTTTATGGTCGCGTAGAATTAATCAGGAACACCGCTTAGTTTACCAAGTTTTTGATGATGTCGTTGTCAATTCTTTCTGCTAAAGGGCATTACCAAACATAAAACGGTATTTGTTGTTCTAACCAATCTCCTCCAAGGTTGGTAAAGGCAACTTATTGGCTTTTTTTCCTTAATTGTTTAACCAAAGTCAAAAAAGAATCCTGATTAGCTTTTGAAAGTCTAATTAAATTTAAATCCTCAAAATCTTTAAGCAACTTGTCGGCTTTTGGATTTAGTACATCTACCTGATAAATCACAACAAAACAAATATTACAAAAAAGGATATAAAAACCAAATGCAATTAATTTTATTTAACCAATGGAAAAAAATTATCCGATATGGATTCGGTGAAGTTCCTTTATTAATGTTTTCTTTAAAAATCAAATAATTATTTTTGATCCATCCACCCCTTTTTACAAAAAAAAGGCCACCAATGCTTGATGACCTTCTTGTTTGGTTTATATTTTTTGGATTAAAATCTTTCTAACATTGAAAAGAAGAAATTGCCTTCAATAGCTGCATTCTCGTCAGAGTCGCTGCCATGTACCGCGTTTTCACCTATACTTCTAGCAAATCGCTTTCTAATCGTACCTTCTTCTGCATTCGCAGGATTGGTTGCGCCGATTAGTTTACGGAAATCTTCAACTGCATTTTCTTTTTCGAGTATTGCAGCAACGATTGGTCCACGACTCATAAATTCAACCAATTCGCCATAAAATGGACGCGCTGAATGTACTTCATAAAATGTACCTGCTTGCTCGGTTGAAAGTTTTGTAAATTTCAAACCTACTACTTTAAAACCTGCTTCGGTTATCATTGCTAATATAGAACCGATGTGATTGTCTTCAACCGCATCTGGTTTAATCATGGTAAATGTTCTGTTGGTTGCCATTTTATATTTTTTTTTGTGGCGCAAAATTAAGGATAAAGTAATGGAATATTATTAATCTAAAATTAAATATGCGTTATCAGACATGATTTTAGGGTATTTAGGGTCATTATTCCTACATTTCATTTTTGCCAAATCCTATTAAATTTAGACCTTTATCCTAATTATGCTAAATGGAACAATAGAGGTCTTAAAAGATGGATTGTCAAAACCTCGAAAAATAGTGATTACTACACACCAAAAACCTGATGGTGATGCGATGGGTTCTAGTTTGGGATTGTACAATTATTTGGTTGAAAAAAAACATCAAGTAACGGTTGTAACACCTACCGATTATCCTAGTTTTCTGAATTGGTTGCCCGGCAACGATTTGGTGATTAGTGCCGAACAAAAAAAGGTCGCCGCCGAAAAAGCAATTGCTGAAGCAGATATTATTTTTTGCCTCGATTTTAATGCCTTGTCCCGCATTGTTCCAATCGACTCTTTTGTAGCCGATTCATTGGCATATAAAGTGCTAATCGATCATCATCTGGAGCCTGATGATTTCCCTGATTTGATGTTTTGGAACACCAAAGCCTCTTCAACCTGCGAGTTAATCTTTGATTTTGTGCACCTACTTGAAGACAATCCTTTGATTTCTATCGATACAGCTACTTGTCTTTACACAGGTTTGCTTACCGATACGGGCAATTTTTCAAATGGCGCCACCACACCAAAAGCTATGCGCTTAGGAGCCGATTTGATTGAAAAAGGCGCAAGTTTTATAGATATTCAGGAGAAATTGCACAATAATAATCTGGAAAATAAGTTAAGATTTTTGGGTAATTCATTATTAAATAAAATGGTTATTATTCCCGAAATTGAGTTTGGGTATATTTACGTAAATAAGGAAGATAGCCGCAAATTTAATTTGCAATCAGGCGACACCGAGGGTTTGGTAAACTTTCCATTGTCGGTGAAAGGGGTGCGAATTGCTGCGCTGATAAAGGAAGATATGAGCATGATAAAATTGTCTTTCAGATCGAAAGGTGAAATAAATGTAAATGAATTTGCGAGACAGCATTTTAATGGAGGTGGACACAAAAATGCAGCAGGAGGACGGTCTAACGAAAATTTAGATAAAACGATTCATCGAATTATAGATTTATTAAAATTAGAAAAAGCGAAGAAAAAGTACTAATATGGTTGATGCTTCTAAAAAGAAAATGATCCTACTTATTTCCATTATTTCCCTATTTCTAATAGCAGGAATTGGTACTTCTATTTGGTATTTCACCAAAGATATTGGAAAAAGCCTGGCGGTATTGAAGATTATTTTGAAAAGGGAGGCAATTCCTCAGAAATCGATTATGCCGAAATGGCGTATGGCGAACTAGATTCGGTGGAGCGTGAAATCCTAAAAAGGACGAAAAATTATTAAAAACTATATCGATGATAAGGATTTGTCTAAATTCAAAAAGACAGAGCATGGTTCATTTTATCGAATTGAAAAAGAGGGAAATGGAAAGTTTGCCGAGCGAGGAGATGAGGTTTGGGTGCATAGTAACGGACTAACGCTTGACGGTAAAAATTCTTTTCTACTTATGATTATAAGCAGCCTTTATCATTTAAGGCATTTACAGGCCAGATGATTCCAGGTTTTGATGAAGCAATTGGCGAATTTGATGAAGGATCAGAAGGGATAATTTTGGTTCCATCGCCTTTGGCTTATGCCGACCAGGTAATAAAAGGTGTGCCCAAGTATGCCATTATGCGATTTGATATTAAAATAGTAAAAATAAAATTGATTCCCAAAACGGCTGCCGAGATTGCCGCTAAGAAAAAAGCTGCTTCCGAATATGGCATGAAGGTGCAAGAAAAAGACAAAAGTAAAGGAAAGGGTTTCAATATAATTCCTAAATGAAATTGATTCGAAACATATTTTATGCCTTACCTTTACCATTTAGAAAGTTTGTAAGACAAATTTATTTTTGGCCATCAGATTTTTTCCTTAAATTATCGGGAAAATCAAAATCGGAAATACCACCAAACGGGAAAAATTTTATTGGACCCGGTGATTTTGAAAAAATTGGCAATGAATTTTTCGACTATTTCAAAAGGTATGGACAAATTCAACCCGATTCAAAAATACTGGAACTAGGCTGTGGAATGGGCAGAATGGCATTGCCTTTTAAGTCGTTTTTAAATAATAATGGATCATTTCATGGTTTTGATATTGCCACTGAAGGAATAGAATGGTGTACCAATAAAATTGCCCCAAATGATGAACGATTCCATTTCCAAAAAGTAGATATTTATAATAAATTATATAATCCTTCGGGAAAAATAAATGCCAACGAATTTGTGTTTCCATATCCCGATAATTCTTTTGATTTTGTATTTGCAACCAGCGTTTTTACGCACATGTTGCCTGCCGATTTGTTGCAATATGTTAAAGAAACGTATAGGGTTTTAAAGCCATCAAAAAAAGCACTTTTCACCTTTTTCGTAATGGATGAAATTGCCCAAAATCTGGTGTTACAACAACAATCTTTTTTGGATTTTAAATACCATGAAAAGAACTTTTTCACCATAAGTAAAAAAATACCGGAGTCGAATGTGGCTTTTGAAAAGGAATGGTTAAATAAAATGTTTAAAGACAATAATTTTGAAGTAATCGATGAACCTTTTGGCTCTTGGTCGGGTCGAAAACCATACCTCAGTTTTCAAGATATTATAGTTTTACAGAAGGTATAAATCTTAGATTTTAAATGTAGGATTTCAGATTTAAATTCTGAAACTACATGGCTTCATTAATTAATTATTTAATTTACATTCTTTCATTAAACCATTTCTCTATTTTACAGTCTTATTTAAAAAGTGGATATGAATTTAAGCGCTATTCAAATTGTGCATTTATACAATCGTGCTGGTTTTGGAATTAATATCGATGAATTTCAAACGGTGAGAAAAAAAAATGTAGAGGAAATTGTAGATGATATTTTTCAAAAGGCAACGAATTATAAACCTCTAGCTATTTCTTTTTCTTCTGATATTCCAACCAAAAAATTTGCTGAAATGAGTGCGGAAGAAAAGAAAGAGATAGTGAAATTATCCAAAGAAGGCGTAAAGACTTTAAACCTTGCTTGGTTGAATGAAATGAGCAGTTCCACCGCTTTTTTGCAAGAAAAAATGGCTTTTTTTTGGCATGACCATTTTGCTTGTGGCGATAATAATCCAGTTTTTATGACTAGCTATTGCAATGTGTTAAGGGAAAATGCGCTAGGAAATTTTCGCAATTTATTATTCGGCGTTTCCAAAAGTGCCGCCATGATTAAGTATTTAAATAATAAGCAAAACAAGAAGGATAGTCCAAATGAGAATTTTGCCCGCGAAGTAATGGAATTATTTACCATCGGAAAGGGAAATTATACTGAAAAGGATATCAAAGAAGCCGCTCGTGCTTTTACCGGTTGGAGTTTTGAACCCGGCAATCCTGATTTTAAATTTAGGCCATTATTGCACGATTTCGACGAAAAAGAATGTTTGGGTAAAAAAGGAAATTTCGATGGTGATGATATTCTAAATATTTTATTGGAAAAAAAGGAAACAGCAAAATTTATTGTTTCAAAAATTTATGCCTATTTCGTAAATCCAACATTGGATGAAAATCGAATTGCCGAATTGACTGATTCGTTTTATAATAGCAAATATGATATAGGAAAACTAATGGAGACCATTTTTAAATCTGCATGGTTTTATGATGATAAAAATATTGCACAATTGATTAAATCACCGATTGAATTATTAGTGAGTTATAATCGAAAATTTGCAATAAATTATTTAAATGAAAATACCCAATTATTTGTCCAAAAAGCGATGGGTCAAATATTGTGTATGCCGCCAAATGTAGGAGGTTGGTCGAATGGCGTGCAATGGATTGACAGTTCAGCTATTTTATTTCGTTTTAATTTGCCCCAATTATTAATGGGTAATTTACTCAATAATGTCGAACTGAAAGAAAGTGGCGATGATAATGACGAACTAAAGCAGTTGAAAAATGAAAATTTGAAAACGGAAATTGATTGGAATATTATAACCTCTAAAGTACAATTTGAAAAGCCAAAAGATATACAAAAGGAATTGGCGGATTTTTTATTCTCAAAACCACCAAAAAACTTGAATCTTGAATTTTTTATAAAGTCGACTCAAAAGGCCGATTTGGTAAAAGAAATTGCTTTACGTTTATTACAATTGCCTGAATATCAATTAAATTAAAGAAATGGAAAACAGGAGAAATTTTATAAAGAAAACAATGATTTCTGGGGCAGGTACCATGTTAGTTCCTAGTTTTTTAAAATCGATGGAACAAAGGGTTGATCTACAATCCATTGAATCGGATAAAAAATTAATTGTCATCCAATTATCGGGTGGAAATGATGGATTAAATACGGTGATACCTTTTAAAAATGATTTTTACTACAAAAACAGACCAAATATTGCCATAAAAAGTGATGAAGTTTTGAAATTAACGGATGAAATAGGCTTGAATCCATTTCTTTTGCCCTTTCAAAAATTAATCGATAAAGGCGATTTGTGCATTATTAATGGAGTCGGTTATCCCAATCCCGACCATTCTCATTTTAGATCAATGGATATTTGGCAAAGTGGTTCGAGCGCGAATGAATACTGGAATACAGGTTGGTTGGGTCGATATTTGGATAATTTTTGTTCACCAAATGATTTTTCCTCAAGTACCAAAGGAAATGCCCGACTGGCAATGGAATTGGATGAAATGCTTAGTTTGGCGCTAAAAGGAAATACGATTAAAGGTATGGGAATATCAGACCTTGAAAAGTTGAAAAAGGCAGTTGGGAATCCTTATATGCTGAATGTAATGGCTGATTTTAATTTTGAAGATTTGAATGAGCCCTTGGTATATATGTATAAAACCATGCAAGAAACAAAAGATGCGGTGGCTTATTTAGCTGAGAAATCGACAAAAAAACAAAGTAAAACCGATTATCCTCAAAATAAATTTGGCAAAAACATGCAAACTATTGCCAATTTAATAAGTGCAGGAGTGGATACAAAAATATTTTATGCTTCTTTAAGCGGATTTGATACACATGCAAATCAAAATCAGCGGCAAGGCAAACTTTTAGAAACAGTGGCAAATAGCCTATCAGCATTACAACAAGATTTGGAAACTGCTGGTTTCTGGAAAAATACGCTGGTGCTCGTTTTTAGTGAATTTGGTAGGAGAGTGGCGGAGAATGGTGCAAGTGGCACAGATCATGGTACGGCCAATAATGTTTTTGTTTTAGGTGGAAATTTGAAACAAGCAGGAATTTACAATCCAATTCCAAATTTGGAAGATTTAGAAGACGGCGATTTGAAATTTTCTGTTGATTTTAGGTCAATTTATGGCACTATTTTAGAAAATCACCTTGGATTGAATCAGCATAAAGTTTTGGGAAATGACTTTAAAACGCTTAATTTTATATAAATGCGCTAAAAGTTCGTTTTTTATTCCGATTTTGAAAAAAAATTGTACCCTTGGGTTTTGAAATAGTAGTTGCATCTTTACATCGTCCCCAAAATAAAGGATGATAACCTCTACCTCTTTACAAAACCCTCTCAATATTATCCCAAGCCGTAAACCCCAGGCTTGGGATTTTTTTTGTCTAAAACTCCCATTAACCAATAACCTAATTACCAATAACTTATCCGCGGACTCCTAATTACTAATTACTTTTTACTAATTACTAATTACTTTTCCCCGTGGACTGTCAACCGTGGAATATTGACTCCCAGTAACCAATAACTTATCCGCGGACTCCTAATTACTTTTTACTAATTACTAATTACTATTCCCTGTGGACTGTCAACCATGGACTGTGGACTCCCTAAGGAACCAAACATCGCTTATACATTCCAATTGTATTTTCCAATCCATAATATAGCGAATCAGTAATTAATGCATGACCAATGGAAACTTCGATTAAATTAGGAATGTTTTCTTTAAAATATTTTAGATTTTCTAAATTTAAATCATGGCCCGCGTTGATACCCAACTCCAAATTACTAGCGAAATGGGCACAAAGTGAAAATTTTTCAATAGCATGAATGGGATGTAAAGAATAATTTTTGGCATAAGGACCTGTATAAAATTCGATATTATCAGCACCTACCAATTTAGCTCCCTCAATAAATTGCTCAATTGGGTCGATAAATAGAGAGATACGAGCACCTGATTTTTTTAATTCAATTATCGTTTCTTCCAAAAAAGACTTATTTTTAATCGTGTCCCAACCATGGTCGGAGGTAAGTGCGCCTGGCTCATCGGGCACCAAAGTGCACTGTGCGGGTTTTACTTTTTTAATCAATTCTATAAATCGCCTATTTGGGTAGCCTTCCACATTTAATTCTGTGCTGATATGTTCCTTTAATAGTTCAACATCCTCGAATTTGGCATGTCGCTCATCAGGCCGCGGATGTAAGGTAATGCCATCGGCACCAAATCTTTCACAGTCTAAAGCTACCTTTAACAAATTAGGGTAATCATTACCACGACTATTTCGAAGTAACGCTACTTTATTTAAATTTACACTTAATCGAACCATTTATTTTTTATAAAAGAATAATAGAATGTTACAAATATAGAAAAACCCCTTTATTCCGATACTTTTATTGAAAATATATGGTAATAAAACAAATCATTTGGTTCGTTTTTAGCCGTTTTTGTGCATAAATCGAACCCTAATTTTAGTGCGGCCTTTTGGGCAATTGAATTGTTTTCTTCTATTATTGCAAAAATTTCAATGGGCGCCAAATTCCTTTTTACCCACGAAATAAGTATTGGAAATATTTCTGATAAAACAGATTTTCCCCAATAATCGGGATGAATACTAATACCAAATTCTATTCTTTTTTCATCAAAAATATAATTTTGCAAAAGTAAAAAACCGATACATTTATTTTCTTTTTTACAAAAAATAGAAAAACAAAAATTATTAATATTCAATAAATTAGAAAAGTATAATTCAATATTTACTTTAATTGGATCTTCTTCAAATCGCATTAAAAATTCAGGCATACCGAGCAAATCCGAAATTGCCTTTTTATCTTCAATACTAGTTTTAACCAATCTATAATTTGCCGATTCCATCATCAAAACTATTGTGTTTTTGGTTATTAATAAAAAGTAATGGGTAATTAGTAAAGTGTAATTCGTAATTAGTTATTTGTTTTTAAGCATTTTATCATTATGATTCATTGCCATTATTTCATTTCCTCCTTTTAATATCTCATTCATAAAAATCTTGCCTCTAAATTACATTATTTCATTACTTAATTTTCACATTTTCAATTTCCACATTTTCAAATCCCCACATCTTACATTCGCTAATTATTTAATTCGCTAATTACTTCATTCTCACATCCCCAAATTCTCACATCCACAAATCCACAAATCCTCACATTCCCACATCTCCAAATCTTACATTTTTCTATTTGTCTATAAAATTGATTAACTTTACCGAGTAATTAGATATTATGTTATCGAAGAAGACTAAATATGCAATAAACGCCTTAGTTTATTTGGCAAAAGTGGAAACCAAAACACCAGTTTTGATAAGTGAAATAGCTGAAAGTGAACACATTCCGCAAAAATTTCTTGAAGCCATCTTGTTAGATTTAAAAAATGCAGGTATTTTAAATAGCAAAAAAGGAAAGGGTGGTGGATACTACCTTATTAAGCCACCAGAACTAGTAAATATTGCCGATATAATGCGCTTGTTTGATGGCGCAATAGCCTATTTGCCATGTGTTTCATTCAAATATTACGAAAAATGTGATGAATGCAAGGATGAGGAAACCTGTGGCATCCGTGATTTGTTTAGCGAAGTAAGAGCAAAAACAGTAAGCCTTTTAAAAGAAAATTCGTTGGCAGACATAATTAAACGAGAAATGAATTTGAAAAAGGAAAATTAATTTGAGCAGATAATAAAATTATTTTTTTCCGTTATTAATCAGTTATTTATATTCTAAACTAAAATATTTTTTAAAAAAAACTTTAAAAATTAAGAATAAAATAGTTGCATGTTTTAACAATATTACTATTTTTGGCTTTTCATTAAATTAACATTAATAAGAATTATTACTTTAAACTAAAAAAAACAGGCTTTATGAGTGCTAAACAACCAATTTCTTCTTCTGCTCAGGCAATGAAATCTTCGTTTGCTATGATTGCAATTCCTATCATTTTTGTAGTATCAGTTTTGATATATATCTTTGTGTTAGGTAGTACTGCTAATTTTGAAGGTGGCGATCCAGTAAAAGGACATCCTTTAAATACATTTGGTACGATCCATAAAGGAGGATTCATAGTTCCTTTTTTAATGACTTGTTTATTAACTGTAATTGTAGTAACTATTGAAAGATTTATTTCATTAGGTAAAGCAAGTGGCAAAGGAAACGTAGCTGATTTTGTTGTTAAAATCAGATCGCTTGTTAAAAATGGCGAAATTGAAAAAGGAATTAAAGAATGTGATGCTCAAGCTGGTGTAGTTGCAAATGTAACTAAAGCGGGTTTGTTGAAATACATAGAAATGGGAAAAAATAATGAATTAGATAATGAGAAAAAAGAGTTAGGAATCTCTAAAGATATCGAGGAAGCAACTCAACTTGAAATGCCGATGTTGGAAAAAAATCTTTCTATCTTAGCTACTTTGGCTTCTATTTCTACATTATTAGGTTTGGTTGGTACAGTATTGGGTATGATTAGAGCCTTTGGTGCATTAGCTACTACAGGTACTCCTGATACTGCAGCATTAGCAACAGGTATTTCTGAGGCACTTATCAATACCGCTTTCGGTATCTTTGCTTCGATGTTAGCAATTATATTTTACAACTATTTCACATCTAAAATAGATTCACTTACTTATGGTATAGATGAGGCTGGATTTAGCATAGTGCAATCATTTGCATCTAAAAATCACTAGTCTATTCATTCATTAAGTAAGAAATAATTTATTATGGGAAAAGTAAAACCACATAGAAGTTCGCCTACTATCGATATGACGCCGATGGTGGATTTGGCTTTCCTCTTGGTAACCTTCTTTATGTTGACAGCCAAATTTAGGCCTGAAGAACCAGTACAAGTGACAACTCCAAAAAGTAATTCGCAAATTATTATACCCGAAAATGACGTGCTTACCCTTACTATGTCAAAAGAAGGAGCAGTATATATTGATGTTTCAGGTAAGTCGGCTCGTAAGCAGTTAATTACTAATATGGGCGAAAAATATGGCATTTCGTTTACTGAAGAGGAGAAGGAAAAATTTGCAGGAGGATCAAGTATTGCCATTCCTATGGGAAATATGAAGCAGTTCTTAGCGTTAGACCTTAAAGCCCAAAAAGCAGTAAAACAACCAGGTATTCCTAAAGACACAGCACAAAACGAACTTGTGGATTGGATAAAGCAAGCACGATTGTCCAATACACGATTAAGAGTAGCCATCAAAGGAGATGAGAATACCAAATTTCCTGAAGTGAACAAGGTTTTGAAAACACTTCAAGAAACAAATGTTACGGTTTTTAATTTATTAACTTCGCCTGAAAACGACAAATAGTTAAATAATGGGAGAAATAGCAGCAGGTGGCGGTGGCGGTCATAAAAAAGGTGGCAAGGTAAGAAGTAAAAAAATGTCTACTCGTATAGACATGACCCCAATGGTGGATTTAGCATTTTTATTGCTTACTTTCTTTGTATTGACCACCACCATGAATAAGCCTAAAACAATGGAAATTAGAATTCCAGAAAAGGATGATAATTCTGAGCCAATTGATATTAATGAAAGGAGAGTGGTTACACTTTTGCTAGGCGATAATGATAAAATCTATTGGTATCCAGGTATTAATCCAGCAACATTACAAGAGGCAAATTATAGTAAAAGTGGTATCAGAAAAATATTACAAGAAAATGAAACCAAAATAAATGCACTTTTTGGCAATAAAGAGCAATCCATGTTCGTTTTCATTAAACCATTGGATGAATCGAATTATAAAAATGTAGTGGATATTTTGGATGAAATGAAAGTAGTAGATATAACCAAGTATGCATTGATGGAAGCTACAGGGCAAGATAAAAATATTATTCAACAATATGCTGCCTCAATGGGCGCACCAAATACCCCATAAAATTATGAGTATATTCGGAAGAGGTTGGAACGATGCACTTTCAAGTGAAAGGAATCAAATCGTATTTGAAAATAGAAATAAGGCTTATGGTGCCTATTACTTAAGAGAAATCTATAGTGAAAACATGACAAAAGCCCTTTTATTAGGTGTCTTTTTGTTTTGTTTTGCTTTGGCTGGTCCCTTTATTAAAACTTTATTAGATAAAGTGACGGAAGATAAGGCTCCTCCTGCTGTTTTGAATTATACAGAGTTGCCGCCGCCTCCATCTATTGAGGAAGTGCCGCCACCACCAAAAGTAAATACACCACCCCCGCCGCCAATTAAGCAAATTAAGTTTATACCACCAGTAGTTACTACTAAAGAAGATGATCCAGAGGTAATTGACCAAATAGATGATAAACCTTTACCAGTGGTAAATAACGATCCTACACCTTATGTAGGTGGTGTGGATAATACTCCAGCTCCAGTTGTGGTTAAAGAGCCAGATCCAGAGCCAGTAAAAATTGAAGAGCCAAAACCAGAACCTGAAAAAGTATTTACGTTTGCACAAGTAATGCCTCAGTTCCCAGGCGGGCAAGAAGAGTTAAAAAAATACTTGGCTAAAAATATTGTCTATCCAAGAATGGCTCAAGAAAATGGAATTGATGGAACTGTAGTTGTAAATTTTACTGTCGGAAAAGATGGTACAATTTCAGATATTAAAATTGCAAAACCAGTTAATAAAGATTTGGATAAAGAAGCAATAAGAGTGGTAACGGGTATGCCAAATTGGAAACCAGGCAATAATAATGGAAACCCTGTAAAAGTGAGTTTCATGTTGCCAATCAAGTTTACTATTCAATAAGATAAAGTGAAAAAGCAGCACTATAATTTCCTTTTAATTTTTCAGGGAATTATGGTGCTGTTTTATTTTGTAATAGCCATAGTTTTTTTCTTTTTCCCTATTCAAAATTCTAGTCTTCCTCCTCTTTACCAAAAAATATTTGCCTTTTTCGCACTATTTTACGGTATTATGCGGGCCATTAACCTTTATAGGAAATTGCAAGCTACCAAAATGAGTGCTAAAGAAGAAGACGAATTGTAAATCGATTTTTAAAGATTTCTTCCTTAAATTTTTCCATTAGAAGTAATTCTTATTTTCAACACAATAATTTCATTTTTTTTCGTTTGATAGGTGAATGATTTTTTATTTACCTAATTGCTTTTTGATAAAGCAATATAAAACCAAATTAAAAGAGATGAAATTATTTATGCAACAATGGAATGATGAACTTTCCAATGAACGAAATCAAATTGTATTTGAAAATAGAAATAGAGCTTATGGTGCTTATGAATTGCGCCAATCATATAATGACAATATGATAAAAGCTCTTTTTGGTGGTTTGCTTTTTTTTGGATTAATTTTATTGATTCCCGCATTTCATGGAGGTTTCAAAAAAAAATGCCTGATATTAGGAATTCGATTGGCGGGATTTAGTTTATAGGAGACAAATTTATAACCTAAAACTGAATCCTCACATTCAACTGCAAAAGTTGAAAAAGTAGCTGACAAACTAAATGTTAAAGTTAGTGATAAAGAAGATAACCGTGATAAGCTAGATGAAATAACTAATAGACCAATTGAAACCATGACAACTGAGAATCATGGTAATCCATATTCGGGATTAAATGAAGGAACAGGGGTTGACAAAGAAGTAAAGCCAGGAGGACAGCAAGACCCTATAGAGAAAAAGGAAGTTGTAAAGCCAGCCGAGGAGGCTAATTTTGTTACTTGGGCACCTGTTATGCCCCTTTTTCCAGGTGGTGATGATGCTCGTAAAAAATTCTTTTCAAAAAATATGACCTATCCAAGAATTCCATTGGAGAATGGAATTGAAGGTACTGTAATTGTGAATTTTATAGTAGGTAAAAATGGCGAAATAAATGACATAAAAATTGTAAAATCAATCAATAAGGATTTGGATAAAGAAGCAATACGAGTTATTTCTTTAATGCCGAATTGGGCCTTGGAATGAATAACGGAAAACCAGTAAAAGTAAGTTTTAATTTGCCGGTTAAATTTGTCATTCCAAACTAATCTGTTTTTTGAACTTTTTTAGTTTTAAAATAGGATAGGTTTGATTAATTTTAATATCGATTTCGTTTTTGAAGTTTATTTTCTGTTAAATCGAAAATGAAATTTAATACCATTTTAGATATTTAAACCATGTATAGTCGAAAAAGCCTTCAAAAGATTTTATTATTATTTATTTTGTTTTCAATCGGTTTAGGTATTTTTATTTTTACTCTAAAAGAAAAAGGGAAAAAAGATTAGAAACTGTTAGCTTGTTGAAAGTGTTTTTCTGCCCACTATTGAAAATGAAAAAGAAAGTAAAGCGGCTACAAATAATATGGTTTGGATTCCAGGAGGCACTTTTTCAATGGGTTGCAATTCAAGTGATGAATCGTTATGTAGTATTGGTGGTATTACAAAAGATGCTCAACCTATCCATCAAGTCTATTTAGATGGTTTTTGGATGGACAAAACGGAGGTAACCAATGCGGAGTTTGCTAAATTTGTTTCTCAAACGGGTTATATCACAGTAGCTGAACAAAAACCTAGTCAGGCAGAATTTCCAAATGTTTTGCCTGCCGATTTGGTGGCTGGTTCTATAGTTTTTAGTCCCACACCAAATGAGGTTGATTTGCGCAATTATATGCAGTGGTGGTCATTTGTTGAAGGTGCCAATTGGCGTCACCCAAGCGGGCCTAATGACAATATAATTGGAAAGGCCGATTATCCGGTGGTGCAGGTTTGTTATGAAGATGCATTAGCGTATGCCAAATGGGCGCATAAAAATTGCCAACCGAGGCACAATGGGAGTTTGCTGCCCGTGGAGGCGTATCGGGAAATACTTATGTGTGGGGAAATGACTTGAAGATTAACAATAAATACCAAGCAAATATTTATCAGGGGAATTTTCCTGTAAAAGGAGGAGACACGGGAGAGGACGGATTTGTTGGATTGGCAAGGGTAGCTCAGTACCCACCAAACGGATATAAATTACACGATATGGCGGGTAATGTTTGGGAATGGTGCAGTGATTGGTATGACGAAAATTATTATACACAAATTGCATCTAGCATAGCCAAAAATCCTGAAGGTCCAAACCAATCGTCGGATATTACAGAACCAAAAAGAGTACATCGGGGTGGTTCATTTTTGTGTACTAGTTTGTATTGCACCCGTTTTATGGTAGGTACTCGTGGAAAAGGTGATAGTAGAACAGCGTCAAATCACTTGGGTTTTCGATGCGTTAAATAATGGATGGATGCAAGAAATCAAGAAGTGAGATTCAAGTCTTTTTTTAATGATGAATTTTTAATAATGAATGGTTAATTTTTGAATTTTTAATAATGAAAGCTAAATAGCCTAATTACTAATTACAAATCACCTATAACTAAACTGCGAACAGCTGACCGTTGACTCTTCCTCAAACACAATAAATCCTAATTTAGGTGAAAAAGTAAAATCAAATAAAGAAAATGTTTAATTTCGTGTTTTAAAAAAAATGATGTTTAAAATTAATTTTCGATTTCTTCTTTCCTTATTTATAGTTCTATTTTTAGTGGCTTGCAAATCGAATGTAAAGAAGGTGATATATACTGATACATCTACAAGTGGTGAAATTTCCATAGCTGCAGATGAAAGTTGTAGTTTACTAGTAGATGCCGAGGCAAATGCATTCCAAAGTGCTTATAAAGATGCTAAATTGAACATAAGATATACTTCCGAAGTGGATGCTTTTCGGTTATTATTGGCAGATAGTGTTAGAATGATTGTAGTAAGTAGGAAATTAAGTGAAGCCGAAAAGAAAAATATAATAGCCACAAGGATTACCCCAGATGAGGTGAAAGTTGCTCGTGATGCAGTAGCATTTATTGTAAATAAAGATAACCCATTAAAACAGCTAACGCAAAAAAATGTTAAAGAAATTTTATCAGGAAAAATAACAAATTGGAATGATTTAGGCGGAAATGGTGAGATAAAGGTGGTGTTTGATAATAAAAATTCGAGTATTGTTCGTTATTGCCGAGATTCAATTTTAAAGGGTGGCACACTTTTTGAAAAAAGTTATGCTATGAATGATAATCCAGCAGTGATAAAATTTGTAGAAAGCGACAAAAATGCTATTGGCATAATTGGTGCAGGATGGATAAGTGATAGTGATGATCCTAGTACACAAGAATTTTTTAATTCTATAAATGTACTTAGTATCATGGATGCTTATGAAGAGAAGGCTTTCAAACCTTATCAGGCTTATTTAGCCACAGGCGAATATCCTTATTATAGAGACATAGTAATGATTTCGAAAGAACCACATACTGGATTAGCTACTGGATTTATGAATTATACAAGAAGCGATATTGGGCAAACGATTGTTTTAAAATTAGGATTATTGCCCATTTCTATGCCTGTACGATTAGTTTCTTTAACAAATGAATTAAATTAAAAAATATGTTTACCAAAAAAATCACATTTACAATTTTTAGCGCTTTTATAAGCACCGAATTTTTGCTCAAACCATTCAAGAAGGAGTAAAGGCACTGCAAATGGAAAATTATGTAGGTGCTTTAAAAATATTTGAAAGTATAATCAGTAAAGAACCAACAAATGGTTTGGCTTATTATTATGCTGGTGATACAAAGTTTACTACTGGTGATATTGCAGGTGCAAAAAGCAGCTTTAAGAAAGGTTCAGAGATGGCACCAAAGGAAGGTTCGAACTTTGCAGGTTTGGCTTTAATAGCAATGGAAGAAAATAATAGTGCAGATGCAAAAGCGAATGCAGCAAAGGCTGTTTCACTTGGCAAAAAGATGCAGCGGTAATAAATAGAACGGCCGAAGCATTTTATGAAGGCAAAACAAAAGATTTTGCTAGAGCAGAGGAGTTGCTTAATACCTCAATGGCACTTGTATCTAAAAATACAGATACCTATATGCATAGAGGCGATATGTATTATGCCAAAAAAGATTTAGGAAATGCAATTGTAAACTATGGCTTCGTAACTGATTTTGACCCAAAGAATTTTGTGGCGCATTATAAGTTGGGTAAGATTTATATATCTACAAAAAATTATAAAGATGCAATAGTTAGTTTAGAGAAATCGGCGGCTGCGGAGCCAAATTTTGCTCCTACTAATAGAGAATTATCAGATATTTACAGTATCCAAAAAGATTATCAAAAAGCAAAAGATTATTTTGGAAAATATGCATCGATGGCAGAAGATAAAATCGACGTAAAGGAGCGTTATGCCAAAATTTTGTATCAAGCAAAAGATTTTCAAAATGCAATAAAAGAAGCATCGGAGTTTTTAAAAACTGACCCTAATAATGTGGTAATGAATAGATTAATGGGATATTCTAATCTTGAATTAAATAATGATGCAGAGGCTTTAAAATATTTAAATAAAGTATTTGAAGTAGCTAAACCCGGAAAAATTTTACCACAAGATTATGAATTTATTGCTAAATTATACGAAAAATCAGGTCAGGATTCAATGGCAATGGTGATGAAAGAAAAGATGATTGAATTGGACCCAAGCAAAGCTGATATGTATAGCGATATGGGAGCGGGTTATTATAAAATGAAAAATTTGACTTATCTGCAAAAGCATATCAAAATGCCATAGATAAAAAGACAAAAAATCGGTAAATGATGTTTTAGGTTTAGGAAGCGCATTGTATTTTACCAAAGATTATGCTGGTGCCGATGCTGCATTTGCAAAGGCAATTGAAATGTCCCCAAATTCAATCGTTAGTTTTCAATGGAGAGGTAAATGTAATGCTAAATTGGACGCAGATTTAACCAAAGGATTAGCGGTTCCATTTTATCAGAAAGTAACAGAATTAGCTACTGACACGACAAAATTTAAATCAGAATTAATTGAAGCAAATAGGTATTTAGGTAAATATAACGCTAGAAAAGATATTGATTTTGCAGTGGGAAGTGGAGTTCCATTTTATACGAAATTGGTAATGTTGGCGACTTCAGACCCTGTAAAATACAAAAATGACCTTATTGAAGCACATAAATATTTAGGTAGTTATTATGGAGTGATTCAAAATTATGATGAATATAAATCGCACTGGTTAAGTGTGAAAGCTTTGGCACCTGAAGATAAAGATATGTTGGATGTAATGACCACCATAAAATAAAAGAAAAAAAATATTTTGAAAAAGTCAACCTAAATGGTTGGCTTTTTTTTTGAGGAAAATCAGAATTAGTTTTAAAAATAAAAGAAAAAGAAATAGATTTGTACAATGTATTTATTTACGTATGGCACTTTAAGAATGAATGCTGCTCATCCTATGGCAGAAAAAAATTGCCAAGAATGCGATACTTGTAGGGTTGGGATATATAAAAAAAGCTAAATTGTTTCAAATTGATTGGTATCCTGCATTAATTGAATCCACTGATGAAAATGACCTCGTAATTGGTGATGTTTATAGGTTAAATAACCACGATTTTTTGGCAGAATTAGATGAGTATGAAAATATTGGTATTGGCACACCACCTTTTGAGTATCGAAGAGAAAAGAAAAAAGTTTTTTTTGAAGAAGAAAATGAAACGGTAGATTGTTGGATCTATTTCTATAATTGGCCAATTCCTGAAAGGGCAAGCCTAATAGAATCAGGCGATTTTTTGAATCCTTGATTTGTTTTTTGTGTGAAAAAGTGATTTCACGATAATTTAATTTGCCTTTTACGCAATAATTTATTTATCTTGCATAAAAATAGTTAATATGAAGAAGATTTTAACACTAGCATTAGTAATTTTGGGTTTTTCGAAAGGACATTCACAGTCAATTGAAGAAATTTTAGTTGATAGACCTGGTTCGGATTCCGTATATGAATTTATTGAGCTAAAATTTCCGGTTAGTACCGCTGTTGGTAAAAAGGCATTACTTTATACCGATGGTGATTTTAATAATCTAGGCCAAGTAAAAAAAGTAATTGATTTGGGTGCTTTAAATGCAGGTTCAAATGGATTAGTGTTAATTACAGCAAATACGAATCCTTATTTAGTTCAAGCAGGCACTTTGGTGCATGCAGTACTAGGAAATAATAATACAGGTAATATAGAAAATGGTTCTGGTACATTTTTGCTTGTAAGTTATGCAGGTACAGGAGATTTGCCAGCTGGAAATGCAGATTTGGATGCAGATGATAATGGTTCATTAGAATTGTTAAGTTCAAATATTACAGTTTTAGATTGTGTTGGATTTTTAGAAAGAGGGGTTTCAAATGTTGGAGATGCTGTTGCTTGTGCTACAAAAAATGATACTTCAAAAATTAGTACTCCTGAAGGATATATTTTATTAAGTGGTGCTGATGGGTTTGGAAAAGTAGACCAAACTACTTTGGGTAGTTTTCAAATGGACGCAACTGCAATTGATCCAATTTCATTTGCAAACAGAACATTTACCCCTGGTTTTCCAAATTCTACATCAACAGGTATTCTTTCGAATAAAGTTTCAAATTTTGGCTTAAAAGTATTCCCTAATCCAAACTTGGGTAATGGTACAATATCTATAACTAGCGAAAAAAGTGTGAATGCAACTGTAAATGTTTTTGATTTAAGAGGTTCGTTGATTGCAAATATCTTTGAAGGCGAATTGAATGCTGGAAAATCAAATTTTGCTTTCAGTCTAAATTTGTCAAAAGGAATTTATATGGTAAGTATCCAAACTGGTGACGAAGTAGTATTTAATAAATTTGTGGTAGAATAATTTTTTTTATAAAATAGTAAAAGCCGAAAACTTTAATTAGTTTTCGGCTTTCTTTTATGAAGTATTTTTTTGATAGTAGTATTGGTTTTCCTTTCTTTCTAAAAGGCCCAAATAGGTATTGGAAAAAAGCAAATAGATCTTTTCTTATTAAAAAGAAACGACAATTATTCAAAAGAGTTATAAAATAGTGGGTAATTCCTAATTCAAACGGTGAAGTAATGCCTGCTCCAAAATACAAAGAAGCCTTTTTTTGTACAATTGAAAATAGAATTGCGAAAAGGAGGAAATTGGGATTTGATTTTGGTGTAGAATAAAAAAATAAGTATGGCTGATTTTCCAACTTTAGACTTAAGTATTAATAGGGAATCCTTTTTAGTAAGCAAGTTCCCGAAATACTTAAAAATATTAAAGGTGACGAACTTCCAATTTGGGGAGTAATGAGTGTTCAGCATATGATAGAGCATTTAATTTTCCCACTTAAAATAGCTCAAAAGGAGATTGATTTTGGGATATTTACGTCCGAAGAAAAAATTGCAAAGCAGCAGGCTTTCTTGGAGAGTCCTTTGGGATTGCCCAAAAACTTCCCTTTTCCTGGTTTTGCCCCTGGATACGTACCTCCTTTGTTTTATGCTACTTTGGAAGAAGCTAAATCTCATTTGTTAGCAGAGATACAACAATTTATGATTTTTTTGGCTGATAAAGAAAAGGAGCGAGGTAATCATCCAGTTTTTGGCAAACTCAATGAGGAGCAGTGGCTAATTTTTCAGTACAAGCACTTTATGCATCATTTTATGCAGTTTGGATTAGTTTAGGCTACTAATTATTGTCCAGTATTTAAAAGAATAGAATTTTTTCCACTTCCCATAACTATAATTTTGAATTTTCTGATTTAGCTAATTCCTTCATTGCTTTTATTGATTCAAATTGTAATTGATTGTCAGAAAGCCCTACAGAAATTATTTTTTGATAGTCGGCAATACCTTGAGCTTCCACTCTTTTCCTTTCTGCCTCCTGTTTTTCTTTGGCTAAAACGAATTGCATTTTTTGAGATTCTTGTTCAGCATTAATTTTTGCTTCAATTGATTTTTTCACAGATTCAGGCAAAGTGATATTTCTAATCAACAATTGTTCGAGAATAAGGCCTCTTTTTTCGAAATCCTTTTGAATGGTTTTAAAAATCCTATTTTGAAATTCCTCCCTTCGAGCACTAAATAAATCTACAGCTTGATAAAAAACTGCATTGTCTCTAATTCGTGTTCTGGTTATAGGACGAATGACAACATCTTGATAATCGCTTCCAATTTCTTTCAATATTTTAGGTGCAGACTTAGGATTTACTTTATACAAAACGCTCAAATCCATGGTTATTTCCAAGCCATCCGAACTCAATACTTTAATGGCATCATCGCCTTCTTTGTTACCTTCATCATGTATACCCGACATGGTATAATTTTGCGTTTTGGAATTAAATACTTCAATATCCATTAATGGATTTATAACATGCATTCCATTTTCAAGAATATCATTTTCAAACACCCTACCAAAAAGCACTTTTACTCCTACGTTTCCAGGTTTAATAATAGTAATACATTTTGAAAAAACACCTGAAATTAACAAAATTAAACCCAAGTAAACAATAGGTTTTTTGTTTTTTGAAAAACGTGGGTCGTTGGAAAGGAAAAGTCCAAATGCAATGGCCAGAATTCCGAGTGTAAGCAGTATCATAATTTTCTTTTAAAGCATAACAAAAGAGATAAAGAATAAATTCCCTTTAAGAAATAAATCAATGCATTAATATTACTGCAATTTAAGTTATTTTTGTTGAAATTGTTAAAATGAGAGATGGTTTACCCACGAAAGAAGGGATTTTAAATGCAGTAAAAACTTTAGAAGGAGTTATTAAAACCACAAATTTGGATTTGAATATTGGATTGTCGGAAGAATTTGGGGCTAAAATATATTTAAAGAGAGAGGATTTACAAGTAGTGCGATCTTATAAAATAAGAGGTGCTTATAATTTAATTTCGCGATTGAGTGCCGAGGAGAAAAACTTGGAGTGGTTACCTCGAGTGCTGGAAACCATGGGCAGGGGAGTAGCTTTATCTTGTAAATTATTGGAAATAAATGGTGTGGTGTTTATGCCAGTTACTACTCCAAAACAGAAGATAAGGGCTGTTGAGCGTTTGGGTGGAAAATGGGTGAAAGTAGAATTAGTAGGAGACACTTATGATGATGCTAAATCTGCAGCCTCCAGATATTGCAAGAAACATGAAATTCCTTTTGTGCCGCCATTTGATGCAAAATACATTATTGAAGGGCAGGGAACGGTAGGTTATGAAATTTTACACCAATTAAAAAATCATGCGCCTGATTTTATCTTCGTACCTATTGGTGGTGGTGGATTGGCATCTGGACTGATTACCTTTTTCAAAGGTGAATTTCCAGAAACGAAAATAATTGGCGTTGAACCAGCTGGTGCTCCAGCGATGGATGAGTCTATTAAAAAAGGTAAATTAGTTGTTCTGGATAGTATTGATAGTTTTGTTGACGGTGCTGCAGTAAAGCAAGTTGGGCATTTAACTTTTGAAATCTGTAAATCTGGTTTGGACGATTTAATTTTAGTGCCAGAAGGAAAGATTTGTACAAAAATTTTGCAGCTTTATAATAGGGATGCAATCGTTGCTGAACCAGCTGGAGCATTGGCCATTGCCGCACTGGATTTTTATAAGGAAAAAATAAAAGGAAAAAGAGTAGTTTGTATTTTAAGTGGAGGTAATAATGATATTGAGCGAATGCAAGAAATCAAAGAGCGTTCACTTTTATATGAAGGGCTGAAGCATTATTTTATTATAAAATTTCCTCAAAGATCAGGCGCACTAAAACAATTTGTAAGCAAAGTACTTGGTCCAAATGACGATATTACCTTGTTTGAATATACCAAAAAGAATAGCAAGGAAAGTGGTCCGGCCTTGGTTGGGATTGAGTTAGGTAAAGCTGAAGACTATTTGGGCTTGGTTGAAAGGATGCAGAAATATGGAATAGATTTTACAAATGTAAACAACAATCCAACCCTTTTTAATTTCTTAATCTAGTTATCAAGGAATTCTAAATATTAAATTCTATTTTTCACTTTTAAAATTAGCCTTTTAAATTAGTTGTTGTTGCGAAATTGAAAATTAAATGAAAGATTATTCAAGAGCCTCCATGGTATTACATGAAGAGTTAAAGGGAAAAATAGAAGTTGTTTTAAAAAAAGACATAGCGTCACAAATGGATTTAATTCTGTGTTATAGCCCAGGTGTGGCCGAGCCAGTAAAACAAATTGCGAATGACCCAGAAAGGATTTGGGATTTAACCATTAAGAACAATACCGTTGCAGTAATTACAGATGGTTCAGCTATTTTGGGACTAGGGAATTTAGGTCCAGAAGCAGCACTGCCAGTAATGGAAGGTAAGTGTATGCTTTTTAAAAAATTTGGGGGTATAAATGCTTTTCCTATCTGTTTGGATACGCAGGATAAGGATGAAATAATAGAAACAATTAAAAGAATTGCTCCAGTATTTGGTGGGATTAACTTAGAAGATATTTCTTCTCCAAGGTGTTTTGAAATTGAACAAGAGCTTCAAACATTAGGAATCCCAGTTTTTCATGATGATCAACATGGTACTGCAATTGTTGTTTTGGCTGGATTAATTAATGCATGCAAATTTTTAAATAAAGAAATAAGTGACTTAAAAGTTGTTATAAATGGTGCTGGAGCAGCAGGGGTGGCCATAGCAAAACTTTTAAAATGTATAGAAATTGAATCAAATGTTTGTACCCCTGTAAGTGAAATAATAATTTGTGATACTAAAGGTATTATACATAAGCAAAGAAACGATTTGACTCCATTAAAATTTGAATTATTGAGTTTTACAAACCCAAATAACAAAAAGGGAACTTTAAGAGATGCAATAAAAGAAGCAGATGTATTTATTGGAGTAAGTACTGAAGATTTATTGTCAACGGATGATATAACGACTATGGCAAAATCTCCCATTATCTTTGCAATGGCGAATCCAAATCCAGAAATTACGCCTGATCAGGCTTATGCTGGAGGAGCAGGTGTTGTAGGTACAGGAAGGAGCGATTTGCCAAATCAGGTGAATAATGTATTGGCATTTCCTGGTATTTTTAGGGGAGCGTTGGATTGTAGAGCAAAACGAATTACTCCAAAAATGAAAATTGCCGCAGCATATGCAATTGCTGGATGTATAACCACTCCATCAAGGGATTATATTATTCCTGACACCTTGGATTTCTCAGTATCTGAGGCTGTTGCCAAGGCGGTTATGGATGCATACGAGGAATAATAATTTAACTGTCGTGTAAAATATCTTTAAGTATACGGCTTAATTCTTTGGCTTTATTTACAATTAAGAAGTGACCTCCTTTTTCTATAGTAATATCTGCTTTTACAAATCTGTAGGGTAAAATATGATCCGCTCCACCATGGATATGGATTAAATTAGAAGGGATGGTTGTGTTTTTCCAATTAGCAGTTTTTTGAAGCGCCCATTTTAGAAACGAAATTGGGGTATCTCTGAGAATGTTTTTCAATAGCATTTTTTCGGTTCTATTTTTAATGCCAAAGAAGTTATAAATGATTTGATTTCCTTTGAGTAAAAAGGAGAGAGGAAACCATTTCGGGACATTAAGGAAGCCCAAAATTCTGTAGTAAAAGGGAAGTTCGGCTTTAGTTTTTATACTTGAAATGAGAATTACTTTATTGGTGTCAATTTGTTTGGATAATTCTACAGCAAGGATACCACCAAAAGACATTCCAACTAAAATTGGATTTGGAGATTCAATTTGCGAGCTTAGTCTTAGTACATAATCTTTAAGGGGCTCATTCTTTAGTGGCTCTATCCATTTAATAAAAATTGGTTGGTTGTCAATTCCCCAGTCAAGGAATTTAAAGACTCTTTCGTCTGCTCCTAATCCACTAAAAACATAAACCTTTCTCATTCAATAAGATGACAGTAAAAATAGCAATAAGTTGCATTATGAATTTATTCCCAATCCGCTTGGGTATAAAAAAGATCTGAAATTTCCTTTGTGCCTTCTTTAATAAGGTCTATTTCTTGAGCAGAAAGTCTATTTTTCCATGAGGTAATATTAGACTTACTATCTCTTTTTAATTTGGAATCTTTTCCGCTTTCACCATCACTTGAATTAAGAATATTGCTTTTCACCTTATCAGAAAAATCCAAATTGAAATGTTTAAAGATTTTCTCATATTCCATAAGTGGATTAGAGGAAAGTTTTTCATGAGTGATAACATACCAATTGGGATATTTTTTTTGATACTCATGAACTACATCATAAATTATGTTCCATAGCAAAATCCCCTGTTTAATTATATCTTGATTAGGATTTTCAACGAAATAATTGATTTGTGTTTCAAATTTTTGTAGCTTTTCTTTAATTAGTAAGGGTTGATTAGCAAAATTAAAATAATCAAATTTCCAATTTTTCACTTTTAAACTAGCTACAAAAGCAGCTGGATGCCTCACTAAAAGCAAAACATCTAAATCATATTTTTTTGCCAACCAACCAGCACTCATTAGTGCAATTGGATCTTTTATTAGTTTGCGTGGCTTGGCTATTTTTTTTAAATAAATATAATTAAATTTTGCAAATTGTCTTAGGGTTTTGGATTTTTTGATATCCAAAAAATAATTTCTCAGATTAAATTTTAGATTTTTATCTAAATATTTTTCAAATTGCTTAATTCTATCTTTTGAATCATTTTCTGATACATATTCATACCAATGGACAACAGGTGTATCAATGATTTTATTGTGATTTAAATTAAAGGGTTCATCGATATAATCAACTGATTTATCATTAGCAAGGATTTTGCCTGTCCAAGTAGTGCCAGATCGATGAGATCCAGATACGAGTATGTTTCTTTTCTTTTCCAGCTGATTTAATTAAGCTATAAAAGTAATCATCACATGCATATAAAAAGAATGGTTAGGATTAAGTCCTTTTTAAGTTTTTAATAAAAAAAAGCCCTAAGTATAAACTTAGAGCTTTATAAGGTCTTCTTTTGGTTAAATTATGCCTCCGCAACTACAGATACATACAATCTGTCATCTCTCTTGCGTTGAAAAAGTACTTTCCCATCAGTAAGCGCATAAATGGTATGGTCTTTTCCTAAACCAACCCCTGAGCCTATTTTAAATTTTGTTCCTCTCTGACGTATAATGATGTTACCTGCAATGGCTACTTGTCCACCAAATAATTTAACACCTAATCGTTTACTTGCCGATTCACGTCCGTTTTTAGAGCTACCTACACCTTTTTTATGTGCCATTATTTATATTTTTAATTATGCTATTGATTCAATTTTTACTCTAGTAAATGATTGCTTATGACCATTTTTTACTGTATATCCTTTTCTTCTTTTTTTCTTGAAAACAATTACTTTGTCTCCTCTTACGTGATCTACAACGGTTGCTTTTATCAACATCCCATCTACCACCGGTGTTCCAATTTGGATGCTTCCTTCGTTATCTACCAATAAAACCTTATCAAAGGTAATTGAATCACCTTCATTTGCTTCAAGTCTATGGACAAAGATTTGTTGCTTTTCCTTTACTTTGAATTGTTGTCCTGCTATTTCTACTATTGCGTACATTAGTTCTAGTTATTTAAAATGTGGGTGCAAAGATAGTATTATTTTTATTTAATTTATGCTTTGACTTTTAATATGACGTTAAATGTTTGTTTTTTTATCCACAAATCTATTTTTTTTGCAAAAGAAGGTTCCTAAACCTTTCCTTTAAGGGTGGGTGACTGAAATGTACAAATACATATGCTGGATGTGGATTTAAATTAGAAAGGTTGTTTTTGCTCAATTTTTTCAATGCTTTAATTAATGGATCTGCGCCAAAATTTTCCTTTGCAAAATTATCGGCTTCAAATTCATTTTTTCTCGATAGCATATTCATCAGAATGCCTAAAATATTACTTATTGGACTATATAATATTGAAAATGCGATAATTCCTATATGAAAACTTGGTGAATTTGTACCTAATGCAGTAGCAATACTTTCACTTTTAAGTATTTCGCCTAAAAGAAAGAACAATATACCCATTTGGATTAATCCTATTATTAGGGATTTTTGAATATGTTTTAATTTGTAATGACCAATCTCATGTGCTAATATACCCACAAGTTCATCATTTGAATGATCATTTAATAAAGTATCGTATAAAACGATTGTTTTCTTTGAACCCAATCCGCTAAAATATGCATTTGCTTTTGTTGATCGCTTACTTCCATCAATTATAAATATATTGGTTAAAGGGAAGCCTACTTTTTCTGAAAATTGGTTTATTTGGTGTTTTAAATTGCCTTCGTCAAGTGGTTTTAATTTATTAAAAAGAGGTACGATTAATGAGGTATAAAACATTGCCACAAATATTGAAATCGATGCCATGAGTATCCAACCTAAAATCCAAAAGAAGTCGCCTAATTGGCTATAAATTAAAATTAATAGGCTTATAATTCCACCTCCAAAAATTATAGTTAAGGCATAAGATTTTAACTTATCTATTATGTAGGTTTTATATGTCATTTTATTAAAACCAAATTTTTCTTCGATTACAAAGGTGTTATAAAAATCAAAAGGTATTCCAAATATTTCAGAACAAAAGTAAAGAATCCCAAAAAAAATTAATCCAATTGCAATGGGGTTGCTGCTAATATTGGATGCAATAGTATCTATAAATGCAAAGCCTTTAAAGGCCAAAAGGAAGAGTATAATAAGTAGGGATAATGACTCTGAAATTATTGCAATTTTCTTTTTAGCAAGGCTATAGGCTTTTGATTTTTCATATTCTTCGGTTGTATAGATGTCTGCTAATTCGGGTGGAATTGGTTTGCTCCAATTTTTATCGTTTAAAGTATCTAAAATTTTCTCAAAGATAAATTCGATGAGAACAAAAGAGATAAGAATTATAAGTAAAGTATTCATTAAGTATTTTTTGTAAAAGTAGTTTTTTCGATTATAAATTTCGATTTAATTTAAAGAGATTTTTATTTCAATTGATTTTGAATTAATTCATTTATATTTTTGGGAAAAAATTTATTAGTTAATGCAAGTTTTTTTTGCTTAGCAATAAATTTTTTAATTGAATTTAACTCGGATTCATCTCTTATTATCCGATCGAAAAATCTTCTTTGCCAACAAAAAACAATCTGTTGTTGAATGGAAAATTTGATGACTCCGATTTTGAATCCTCTTACTATGGCACCTAAATTCATTGATTGAGGTCCAAAATTACCAACATTCCAACTTTTGTCTTGAACCGACTTATTTATTTTTAGAATTAAATAAATGATGTTTGGTAGAATTTCAAAGTGGATGATTTCAACAAAATTATAGTGATTCGGAATTTCATTTATGCAATTTTCTGCACATTTTCCAATCTCCGTTTTCTGTAGTGTCGCAATATTTTGCGACGCTACGACCACACCTAGGTAAGGTACACACTTTTCAGTACAGATGCTTACCAAGTAAATTGCATTCGATCCATAATCCCATCTTCCGAGTCTGCGGTTTTTTTTTGTAATTTTGAATTGCATTTTCCTTTTCTTTCCTATTAAGATACGAATAGGAAGAAAATTCCACACTTTTACCGTTTTTTTATTTTATTTTCTGAATAAAATCTTTTTAAATCGATTAAGACGCTATCTGAAATTTCCATTTGCGGCATATGTCCGCAAGGGGAGTAGATTTTTACCTGTGAATTGTTAATATCTCTTTTAAATTTACTAGCATGTTCTACTGGTATTATATTGTCTTCTTTACCCCATAAAATAAGTGTAGGACATTTTATATTCTTTATTATTGTAGTGTCAGGATATTGGTGGCTTGAGGCTAAATCAACTTGACAATTCAAATTACCAGCTCTATTTGTAAGTAAATAATCGTACCTAAATTCACTTGTATCTACTTTCGATTTATCTGCAAAAGGAAAAGTGACAAAATATTTAACCAAGAACATCGGCGCACCTTTTTCCACTAAAGGCTTTACCCATTTAAATCGCATCGGCCCAGCCCCTTTTGCAATTACTTTATCTAGTTCATAACCTGCGCTATTTATTAAAATTAAGTCTTTTACTTTTTCTGGCATACTAACAGCTATTGAATATGCCATTACTCCGCCAAGGGAATTGCCAACCAAATGAAAACTATCCAAATTTAATGTATCTACCAGAAAAGAAAAATAATCCTTAAACTGGTCGAAGAAAATTACATTCGGTTGTGAGGATTGATTAAAGTCAGAAAGTCCAGAACCCGGAAGGTCAACATTTATTACTCGATAATTATTGGATAATTTCCCTGAAAGTACTTCAAAATTATAGTAAGAACCACCAAAACCATGAATTAGTAAAATAATGTCTCCGCTACCACGATCGGTATAATGCACCTCATTACCTTTCCAATTAAGAAATTTAGAATCAGCAACTGAACCGTCTTTTTTAGCTATTTCTTTCGAAACAATATTTGAAGGTCTAAAGAATAGGATTAATCCAATAATTATTATAAAAATAAATAAGAAGGAAAATGTTTTTTTTGCAAATTTCAAAGGCTTAGTTTTTTACTACTTTCCCCAAAAACAATTTTTCGCCCTCTTCTTCAACTGTTATAAAATAGATGCCATTACTTAAAGAATTGAAACCATTTATCTCCTGAATACCTGAATGATTAATTTTTCCAATTTCTAAAATTTTTCCTTCTATATTAGATATTGAATAATTTAAAAGATTGCCAAATGCTTTTGGGATTTCTAAAAATAAAGAAGTAGAAATAGGATTCTCCAAAATTCTTATATCATATTTATTATTATAGGTAGGCACTCCAACAGACGTTGGGAGCAATGCAATTCTAAATTCTTTCAAATCTCGTCTAAAAAGATTAAGATTTGAAACTGTTTGAGTTACATATCCATTTTTTGAAATTTCTAAACTGAAGTTTGCAGAATCTAATACTCCGAACTTAAATTTTCCATCTACATCGGTATTTACTATTTTATTTGCTCCAACAAATCTTACAACAGCACCATTAATAGGATTTTTTGTAATAGAATCAATAACATTACCTTTCAAAGCAAAAGCGCCAATAATATTAGGTTTTACAATGATCAAACCATTTGAAATATCACTACAGATAAAATTACCAGAGGGAAAATAAGGGTAAACTTCCCAGCAACCATTAAAATCAGGACCACTTCCTTGCGGATAAGTATCATAATTGCCTACTTTTACTATTATTTCTGGGTTTTTAGCATCTGCTATTACTATGCCATCAGTATAATACGACATCACCAAAAAATCATTTAAAACATGTACATTGTGTATAATAGCAGAATTCCCTAGTGGTGTTTTGAATTTATTTATCAATTTAATGTCAGAGATATCAGAGATATCATAGGTTCCCACAGAAGAGCCATTAACTTCATCGGTAGTATATAAAGTTAAACCATCACCTGATAACCATGTATTGTGTGTGAAACTTTGTGGTGTTTTAAAATCATTAAGTACCACTGGATTTGATTTGTCTGTTATATCAATAATAGAGCAATATCCATCATATACTTCTGCAGAATACATAGTGTCTCCTCTAATATAATTATCATGAACATACCTATTGTTGTAAAACCCAAGATATTTAGGTTTCCATGGGTTTGGTTTTAAATCATGGAAAGTAGTTCCATTAATGTTTTGGGTGGTTGCATTCAGGATTTTTGAACCACCATTTAAATATAAAATTCCGTTAGAATCAATTTGTAAGGTATGAGCACGGGTAATATTAAATTCGGGTTCACCATACCATCTTTTAAACGGAACACTATCGGGTAAATATTGTAAATCTGCAATTAATACGCCATCAGTAGTATTGTCGGATACCATATAAGCGTAATGACTCCACGTTTTAATTTCATGCCAAGGACTGCTTTGTGCGCCAATTGATGCAACTTCAACTGGTGAACTAGGGTTGCTAATATCTACAATAGATAATTTAGCTTGTGCACCCATTAATGCATATTCTTTACCATTTGGAGCAGTATAGCCCCAAAGCGCACTGCTCTCGCCACCATAGCTAATTTTACCTTTAAATAGGACATTTAGATTTTGACTGTGGCCTATAAAAAAAAGACTACAAAATATTACAAGTGAAAATATTTTTTTCATGAAACACTAATTTTTAACAAAGGTAGAATTTCCTTGGTCAAATTTTAAAAAATAAACAAAGTGATTGCTATAAAAGTTTATTTGTCCATCAGGTTTTTTATTGGGTAAAAAATCGTATTTGGTATAAATTAACTGGCTACTTTCCATTAGTTGAAATCCATTGATTGGATGGAATTTCTTTTTGCTTAATAATTGAGACAAAAGAACAACTAAATCATGTGCTTGGTAAGAAGCATCTGCTGGTTTCTTGTCATATTTTGTCTCATACAATTTTTTAAATAAATCTAACTCACCATTTCCATAATTAGTTTGGTTAGAACTAGGTATAAATGTGCTTATGTTTTTGGGAACAAATGTTTTTTTATTATATTTAATCCACGTGGAGAGTCCGTAAATATTGAATTTGTTTTTCGATAATATTTTTAATCTATCATACATATAGGATACAAATGGTTCATTGTGACTTGTGATGATTATGTTTTTTTGCAATGTGTCGGAAAAATATGTCGGAACTTTTAGCGTATCACTTAACCTGTTTATTTTAAAATCAATAAGTGTTAATTTTTTCCCTAATTCCTCGTTTTTTTGACGCATAATTTGCATTATTTCTGCTTCCTCTTCAGTGCCTTCATTAAATAAATAAATGGTGTCAAATGCTTGTTTCTTATATACTTCTGTAAGGATTTGACCATAAAAGGACTCATTTACTGCATTTACTGAAAAGTAATAAGGGTTATTTTGGGCTATGTTGGAGGATGGAGAAAGTGGCGAAAAAATGGGTAGTTTGTTTTCAAGGGCATAAGGTGCCACAATTCTTAAATTCTTATTGTAAATCGGACCTACAATTACATCACAATTCCTTAATTTTCCACTGTTTATCAAATTCTGAGTTGCATTTTCATCGTTTTTATCATCCAATACAGTTACGTTTACAACCAAATCATTTCCGTTAAAATTATTGATACTTGTCATAAATCCTTGATAATAATCTAATGCCAACTTTGTGGATGCATCAAATTTAAAATTTTGTTTTTGTGTCAAGGTCGTTGGCGTTTGTCCAAGATTAAAGGGCAATATCAAAGCAATATTAAATGTGTCTTTTAATTCAAGATGCGCAAATGGATTTACGTAAAATGGTTTGCTTGTTGGTTTAGGCTCTTCCAATATTTTTTTTGTTGTATCTATTGATTCAATTACGGAATCATTTTTTATATTCTCTTCGATGTTTTTAATATCCTGAACCGTTATATTTTGTTGGTCAATTAATTCTATTTTCTTTTTGGAGCTATACCCATTCTCAAGCCCATTTAAAGTATCCTTGTCATTTTTTTCATTTACTATTGGAGTATATCCTTCATTAGTTGTTACTTTTTTTGTGCTAGAACAAGCAATTAAATAGAAATTGCCCAAAACAATCCAGACCAATAATTTAAACGTTTTTTTCATTATATGTTTATTGTTTTTTATACTTATCAAAAACTATTCCCATTCTATAGTAGCAGGTGGCTTTGAACTAATATCATATACAACCCTGTTTATTCCCCTTACATTGTTTATGATTTTATTGGAAATATGACCTAAAAATGCATAGGGTAGGTGGGCCCAATCTGCAGTCATTCCATCAATTGATGTCACTGCTCTAAGCGCCACCACCTGTTCATAGGTTCGTTCGTCGCCCATTACACCTACAGACTGAATCTGTAGAAGCATTACGCCTGCTTGCCAAATTTCAGCATAAAGACCAAATTCTTTAAGTCCGTCCATAAATATATGATCTGCTTTTTGTAAAAGGGCTACTTTTGTTGCAGTTATTTCTCCCAAAATTCTAATGCCTAAGCCAGGGCCCGGAAATGGATGTCTATTGAGAATAATTGAAGGCAATTCAAGTGCTTTACCAACTCTTCGTACTTCGTCTTTAAATAATTTTCTGAGCGGCTCCACTATTTTAAGGTGCATTTTTTCGGGCAATCCACCCACATTATGGTGCGATTTAATTTTAGCGGATGGGCCATGTACTGACACAGATTCTATTACATCAGGATATATTGTGCCTTGAGCCAGCCATTTAACATTTTCAAATTTTAAAGCTTCTTCTTGAAAAACATCTATAAATACTTTGCCTATTGCTTTTCTTTTGTCTTCTGGATCTGTTTTTCCTTCCAATTCGGCATAAAATTTTTCTGAAGCGTCAATTCCAATCACATTTAGTCCCAAACCTTTGTAGTTTTCTAATACAATTTCATACTCATTCAAACGCAATAAGCCATTGTTTATGAAAATACAAATCAGTTGTTTTGAAATAGCTTTATGCAATAAAAGCGCAGCAACCGAAGAATCTACTCCACCGCTAAGTCCTAATACAACATTGTCATTCCCAATTTGAATTCTAAGCGCATCTACGGTTTCTTTTATGTATGCATCTGGTGTCCAATCTTGTTCGCAACCACAAATATCTACTACATAATTTTTTATAATATTCAAGCCATCTGTGGAATGCGTCACTTCAGGGTGAAATTGAATGCCAAATATGTCTTCATTATCCATTTTAAAGGCGGCCACAGGAATACTTTCAGTGGATGCTAATAAATGGGCGTCTTTTGGAAGGCTTAGGATTGTGTCACCATGCGACATCCAAACTTGACTATTGCCCTGAATGCCTTTCATAAAGGGCGATTCATGATGAATTTGTGTTAAATGCGCTCGGCCGTATTCTCTTTTGTTCGATTTTTCAACCAATCCTCCAAAAACTTGAGCAATATATTGAGCACCATAACAAACCCCTAAAATGGGTAACTTGCCTACAAAATCTTTTATTGGAAATTGTAAAGCATCTTCTTGCAAAACTGAAAATGGGCTACCACTTAAGATAATTCCCTTTATTTTACTGATGTCTTCGGGAAACTTATTAAATGGAACAATTTCACAAAAAACATTTAGCTCTCTTATTCTACGAGCAATCAATTGAGTGTATTGAGACCCAAAATCAAATATTAATATCATGATGCTACAAAGGTAAATGTTATCAATGAAATTAATAAATTAGGTTTAAAACTTTGTTGGTTTGTTAACAAAAAAGAATATTTTATAGCTATATTTGCATATTATTATGAGATTTTTTGCAATTACCTTTTTTTAACATTTGGTTTTAATTTTTTTGCCTGGATCCAACATGGAAATGGGCAAAACAAGTTGGTGGCAATGGTTATGACAAAGCATCTTGTATAGTTTCTACACCTGAAAATGTTTATTGGTCTGGTTTTTTTTCTGATACAATTACATTTGGAAATACGGTTTTAGTGCCAAAATCCGAAGATGCTTTTTTAATTAAAAGTGATAATTTTGGCGAAATGGATTGGGTATTACAATGTGGTGGAATTGGATCGCAAATTATCCATAAAATAGATATAAATAATTTTAATTATTCCATTATAGTTGGCTCATTTTCAGAATCATTAAATATTGGTGATTATAATTTTACTTCAACTGGAAAACAAGATGGATTTATATCTAAAATAAATGAAAATGGTACTCCCTCATGGGTTAAAATTATAAAAGGATTAGAGGATAATGTATCTAATTTTATCCTAAGCGATGAACAGAATAATATATATGTTTCAGGATATTTTAAAGGCCAGTTAATTTTTGATGGAGATACTTTACAAAACGAAAGTGTCAATAATTACAGCTCATTTGTTATAAAATTAAATTCCAATGGCGAAAAAATTTGGATCAAAAAAATGGGTGGTTTGCAGTATTCAAATGTTTTCATTTATGGTATGGAAAATGCAGCTGATGAATCCATTTTTATGGCTGGAAGCCTTCTTGGTTTCCCAACCTTCGATATAGGAGATACTTTGGAAATCGGAAATAAATCAAACGGGTTCTTGGCGAAAATGAATGAAAATGGAAATTTTAATTGGGTAAAACCAACTGGGGAGTTTTCAGGTCAATTTTCAAATATTGCAATCGATGGTGATGAGAACATTTATATTACTGCTAATTTTGGATATAATTCAACACATTCTGCAGTTTTGGATACAATTACAATATTTTCAAGTGGTAATTTTGATGATATTGTTGTGGCTAAATTTGATAAAAATGCGAATATACAATGGGCAAAAGTTGGAGGTTCCTTTAATTTTCAAGATCAACCTTTAGATATTGAAGTCAAAAATAATGGCGATACTTATATTGGAGGATGGTTTGGTGGCGACAAACTGATTTGGCAAACTGATACACTTTTTTCGTTTGGAGGAGGGGATATATTTCTAGTTAAATTTAATACAGAAGGTGATTTAATATGGTTAAAACAAGCAGGAGGCAATCCAAGTGATGATGTTGATGAAATAACAGATATTGACTTACAAAATGAAGACATTTTTTGTGTTGGTAATTTTACCAATTCTTGTTACTTTGATACTATTTTGTTAGATAATGGCGTTAATGGAAATGGTTTTTTGGCTTTACTAGATGAATCTGAACTCACGAATATTCAAACGGAGCATAATTCCTTTGAAAAGGTGCTCATTTATCCAAATCCAACCAATCGTTTTCTTTCTATTCTTGGAATGGATACTGGTTTGGAAGAAATAGAATATAGTATTTTTGATATTTATGGAAAAATTTTAAAATCCGAAAGATATATTGGAATGCCAATCAGTGTTGAGCACTTACAGAATGGAATTTATTTTATAAAAATTAAACAGTTAGAAAATACTAGCATATATAAATTTATTGTGGAATAATTTTTGCCTTTTAGCTATTATAAAAAATAAAAAATATGATTAAGAAAATTTTACTTTCGATTTTAGTCTTTCTTGTTATTATTATTGGAAGCCTTTTTGTTATACCCATTTTTTTTAAAGATAAATTAATCAAAATTGCCAAAACAGAAATAAATAAATCCATTAATGCGAAAGTGGATTTTAAGGATGTAAATGTTTCCTTGTTTAAATCATTTCCCAAATTGCATTTTGGACTAAATGATTTTAAAATAATTGGCATCGGAAAATTTAAAGATATTCCTTTAGCAGAAATAGATGAATTTGCCGCTGGAATCGATTTGATGAAGTATTTGAGAGACCAAAAAATCGAAATCAACACAATTTATATTAATCATCCAACCATCAATGCATTTATTTTAGCTGATAGTTCAGCAAATTTTGATATTGTAAAGCCAAGTAATACTGAAGAAAAAGAATCTAAACCCTTCAGTTTAGACCTTCAAAAATTGGTGATTCAAGATGGAAATATCTCTTATGCCGATTCAACCTCTAAATTAATAGCCAAAATCAGAGGGCTGGATGTAAAAGGTTCGGGTAATTTTGGTACTGACAAATTTAAAGCAATTACAGATTTGAAAACGGATTCGGTTTTCGTCGCCTCAAATGGTGTCGCATTTCTAAGAAATAGTGCTATTTCATTAAACGCTATAACGGATGTCGACCTTTCCAAAAAAATGTATTCTTTCCTCGAAACCACCATTGGAATTAATAAAATGAAACTAAATTTGGATGGAAATATCCAACAAGTAGCAAGCGGGACTAATTTGGATTTGAAATTTAAAACGAGTGATAATGACTTAAAAAGTTTCTTATCCCTTTTGCCTTCTTCTATTGTAAAAGATATGAAAGATATCGAAACAGATGGCAATTTCTCGCTTGATGGTTTTATAAAAGGGCTTTTGTCTGAAACTAGTATTCCAGGTTTTGACATAAATCTTTTGGTGAAAAATGGAAAAGTAAAATACAAAGGCTTGCCTAAATCAATTGAAAATTTGAGTATCGACCTTAATGCAAAAAATACGAGCGGAATTATTGATGCTACAACCATTAACCTAAAAACCTTAACTGCCAATTTGGGTGGAAACCCAATTAGCGCAAAAGGTACAGTTGCCGGCTTAACCCGAATGAATATCAATGGAAATGTAAATGCAAAACTAGATTTGGCTGATGTGGAATCTTTTTATCCTTTAAAAGACCAAGAAATGAAAGGCAATTTGTTGCTTACGGGTACTGCAAATGGAATCTATGACAAAGAAAAAGGACTGTATCCAAAGGTGAATGCCCTTTTTGATATTTCGAATGGCTATTATAAGAATAAACAATATGGCGCGGAACTAAAAAGTATAATTGCAAATGCCACTTTAATCAACAATTCGGGTTTGATAAAAGATACAAGATTTGAATTAAAGAACCTGTCTGCTTCCCTAGATGGTGAGCCAATATTAGCTAAAGCTACCGTTTTTGATTTAGATAATCCGAATTTTGATGTCGCACTAAAAGGAAAGGCGAATATAGAAAAGTGGTTGAAAGTTTTTCCAATTGAAGGTACTGAAATGAAGGGAAAATTGGCAATTGACGTTACTGCTAAAGGCAAACAATCAGATATTGATAACAAAACTTACCAGAATATAATAACAAATGGAAATGCCACTTTAAATAGTTTGTATTATAATACTAAAGAAATTCCTGCACCAATTACTTTATCGCAAGCCAAAATTGCTTTCACGCCGTCTTCAATTATTATTGAAAATGCTAATGGAAATATTGGAAAAAGCGATTTTGATATAACTGGAAATATCCAAAATTATTGGTCTTATATTTTGAAAAATAAAGACCCTTTGGTCGGAAATATTAAGTTTGTTTCTACTAAAATGGATTTAAATGAGTTAAAATCACCCTCAAGTGGTGCTCCAAAATCTAAAAAGGAGAATGCTAAAACTGTAGAAGAAATTCTTTTGTTCCAGCCGATTTAAACGTCAACCTAAATGTAAATATTGCTCAGGTTTTATACGATAATATTATTTTGAAAAATATGGGCGGTGGAATTTCTATAAACAACGAAACGGCTACTTTTAAAGATGTAACAGCAAGTTTATTAGGAGGTAGTACTGTTATAAACGGTTATTATTCAACCAAAAATCATGGTATTCCTGATATTAAATTGTCGTATAAAATAAATGATTTCAACCTAAAGCAAACTTTTGAAACTTTCAACACAATCCAAAAAATTGCGCCAATTTCTAAATTTATAACAGGTACTTTCTCGAGCGGAATGGAATTGGATGGAAAATTGGATAAAAACATGAATCCAGTGCTTAACTCACTTACAGGTGGAGGCGAAGCATTAGTGATTAGAGGACAGCTTGATAATTCTTTTAAGCCTTTTGTTGAATTGCTTAAGGTGGTGAATATTCCTCAATTGCAAAATATGGACTTATCTAATTTAAAAGCCAAGATTGGTTTTAAAAATGGAAGAGTAAACCTCGCTCCAATGGATTACCAAGTGAAGGACACCAAAATGAATGTTGAAGGCAGTCACGGTTTCGACAATACAATGGATTATGTTATTCATATGACGGTGCCTAAGGATAAAATTGGTGGAGAAATGAAATCAATTATTGATGAGCAAATGAAAAAATTGGCTGCGATTGGTGTAAAATATGACGAAAATGCACCAATAAAATTTGATGTTTTAATGAAAGGCTCTATCGAAAATCCTAAAATTAGTACCAATTTAAAAGAAGTCATGAAAACCTTTGGAAATGATTTAAAGAATCAGGCTATAGATAAGGGTAAAGAGGTAGTAAAAGACAAAGTACAGGAAGGTTTGGGCAAAGTTTTACCAGGTTTGGTAAAGCCTAATAGCAATCAGAATAATACGCCTAATGCAGGAAATCCAAATTCATCTGCTCCAAATACTACTCCAACCTCAGCTGATTCTGTTCCAAAACCTGCTCCACCAAAATCAAATCCAAAGGAGGATGTGAAAAATGCAGTGAAAGGTTTATTTAAGCCAAAGTAAGGCTATAGAGTAGGTTTTATTGATTTGTTTTTTGATTGTTCTGTATGTCGGAAGGCATATTTTTTTTCAAAATATTTTTAGTGGAAATCAATTTTTAAAATTTCAATTTATTCCCAAATAAAATATTTATTTTTACCCAAATTAATAAAACTTATGGTTGATAATATAATTGAAGTAAAGAATCTTTGTACCGAATTTAATACCGAAAATGGTATAGTTAAGGCAGTAGATAATGTTTCGTTTGATATTAAAAGGGGTGAAATTGTAGGTATTGTTGGCGAATCAGGTTCAGGGAAATCGGTTACCTCTTTGTCGATAATGAGATTAATTCCAAATCCACCAGGTAGAATTTCAGGAGGGCAAATACTTTACCACCACGAAAAAAATGGTGTTATTGATTTAGCTAAAATAGAGGAAAAGGAAATGCGGTCTATTCGTGGAAATGAGATATCCATGATTTTTCAAGAACCAATGACTTCTTTAAATCCTGTATTTACTTGTGGAAATCAGGTAATGGAGGCAATTATGTTACACCAAAAAGTAGGCAGAAAGGAAGCAGAGGAAAAAACACTTGTTTTATTTGAAAAGGTGAAATTGCCTAATCCATCAAGGATTTTAAATGCATATCCCCACCAACTTTCGGGTGGACAAAAGCAAAGAGTGATGATTGCAATGGCTATGAGTTGCAATCCTAGAGTATTAATTGCTGATGAGCCGACTACTGCATTAGATGTTACAGTGCAAAAGACCATACTTGAGCTCATTTCAAACTTGAGTAAAGAAAATGGCATGAGTACTATTTTTATTACGCATGATTTGGGCGTTATTGGCGAAATTGCCGATAGAGTAATTGTTATGTATAAAGGCAAAATTGTAGAGCAGGGAAATGTTGTTGATATTTTTGAGAATCCCAAACATCCATACACTAAAGGCTTATTAGCTTGTCGACCACCATTGGCCAATAGGTTGAGAAAATTGCCTGTTATCTCTGATTTTATGAAAGAGGAAGCTGATGGTTCTTTGGTTGAATTAGCATCTAATATGAAAGCATTAGTTGATGAAATGGTGGTTTCCCCACAACAAACCATAGATAGATTTGAAAATTTGCAATCAGGTAAAAAAATATTGGAAGTAAAGGAAATGAAAACATGGTTTCCTAGTAAAACCAATATTTTTGGTAAGCCATTAGAGTATGTAAAAGCAGTAGACGAAATTAGTTTTGATGTTTACGAGGGCGAAACCCTTGGCTTAGTTGGGGAATCGGGTTGTGGGAAAACAACTTTGGGAAGAAGCATTCTCCGTTTGGTGGAACCTTATGGCGGTAAAGCCTTATTCGAAGGGCGAGATATTTTAACTATGGGCCAAAAGGAATTGATTCAATTGCGCGAACACATGCAAATTATTTTTCAGGACCCCTATTCATCGCTCAATCCACGCTTAACCATCGGCAATGCCATATTGGAGCCAATGCAAGTGCATAAAAAGTATGGTAATGATAAAGAAAGAAAGGCTAAGGTAATTGAATTGCTTGAAAAGGTAAATATGAAACCCGAACATTTTAACCGCTATCCTCATGAGTTTTCTGGTGGTCAGCGCCAGCGGATTTGTATTGCAAGGGCACTTGCACTTAATCCTCGATTTATTATCTGCGATGAATCTGTATCTGCGCTAGACGTTTCTGTTCAGGCTCAGGTACTCAATCTATTGATTAACCTAAGAGAGGAATTCAAATTCACCTATATTTTTATTTCTCACGATTTAAGTGTCGTTAAATTTATGAGCGACCGAATGGTGGTGATGAACAAAGGAAAGATAGAAGAAATGGGTCTTTCAGATGAAATATACAATAATCCACAGAAAGAGTATACCAAAAAATTAATTTCGGCCATCCCAAAAGGAAGTTTGGAAGAAATAAAAAATAGGGTAGGCGCATTGGTTTAATTTATTAGAGATTTTGTTTGGAAAAGATAAAATATTCCAATTTTTAAAAAATGCAAGATAATTTAAACGATAAGATAATTTTATTCGATGGTGTTTGCAACCTTTGCAACGGAGTCGTACAATTTATTATTAAAAATGATGACAAAGGAATATTTAAATTTGCTTCGCTTCAGTCGGATTTTGGACAACAAATTTTGAGTAAAAACAACCTACCAACTTCCGATTTTAATTCTTTTGTTCTTATAGAAAATGGAACTTTTTTTTTGAAGTCTACAGCAGCATTAAAGGTGTTAAAAAACTTAGGCGGAAAGTGGACTTTTTTTTATTTTTTTATTGTTTTTCCAAAATTTATAAGAGATTTTTTTTATGATTTAATTGCCAAAAGGAGATATTCAATATGGGGAAAAAATGAAAGTTGTATGATGCCTACTCCCGAGTTAAGAAACCGTTTTTTGGATTAAACGATGGAAAATTTACTCTATTTTGCCGTTATAATAAATTTCTTTGCTTCCATCGTTTTTTGCACATTTGGTTTTGGTGATTCAATGCTTGCCATTCCTATTTTATCCACCTTTTTGCCGCTCAAAATAGCTACTCCTTTTATGTGTATGACGGGCTTGATTTTGTCAGTTACGCTGATTATAAAGGAAGCAAAATCATTAGCTTGGAAAGACGCAATATATTTGGTTTTTGGTTCATTTTTAGGTGTTCCAATAGGCGTTTATTTTCTCAAAAATGGCAATGATTTATATTCAAGATTGGGTTTGGCTGGAGTTATTATTTTTATTTCTATTTTCAAAATTTTTTACAAAGGCAATATTGTTTTGAAAAAAGATTGGTATGGTATTCCGTTTGGTTTTTTGGGTGGAATAATGAGTGGCGCTTTTAATATGAGTGGCCCTGCAGTTGTCATTTTTGGAACACTCAAAAAATGGCCACCAAAAAAATTTGTTGCTACTTTACAAGCTTATTTTTTACCTACAAATTTTTTAGCATTATTTGGTTTCTATACTTCAGATGTCCTTACTAATGACGTTTTGAAAATGGTTCTGTACGCATTGCCTGGTTTGGTATTCGCCATCTTTATTGGTGGAAAATTGAATAGAAAAATGAAACCTCAAGTCTTCGAAAAATACATTAATTATTTTCTTTTAATCATTGGTTTTTTGTTGATTTTTACTACACTGAATAAACTAATACCAACTATAATTATGAAATAGTTCATAAATGCGACTTTATTTTTTTGCCAAGAAAATAAAAAAAATTGTTGCATATCAGATTGATACGGAACTATTTTTTGAAGTATTATTGGGAAAAAAGAACGAGCAGAATGGACTATTTTGTAGTTATAATTGGTATAAATTCGTAATTCTTTGTAAAAAGATTTATATTCGTTTTAATATGTAAATTTTATGGAGCGAAAAAATGAAATTTTTATGCAAAAAGATGGTTTGAGTAAAGATGCCATCTTAAAACAGCTTGATGAATTCCAAACTAAAGATTTAGACTGGAAGTCGGGTAAATTTTTTGGATACGTTTTTTATCCAGGCGATGAAGTATATGAAGTAATTCAATTGGCATACACAAAATATATGTCGGCAAATGGGCTCAATCCAGCTGTTTTTCCTGGGCTTAGAAAAATGGAAACGGATATTATTTCCATGTGTGCAAATTTATTTAATGGAGGAGATGATGCCACAGGTGTAATGACATCTGGTGGTACGGAAAGCATAATGATGGCTCTGTTGTCGGCAAGAGAATACGCCAAAAACGTATTAAAAATGGAAGGCATTCCAGAAGTGATTCTACCTGTTTCGGTGCATCCAGCATTTCATAAAGCATGTCATTTCTTTGGTCTTAAGGCTGTAGATATACCCTTAGATAATGCCTTCAAACCCGATTTGGCATTAATGGAAAAGGCCATAAATAAACGAACCGTGCTTTTAGTTGGTTCTGCGCCACAATACCCGCAGGGAATCGTTGACCCAATACCACAAATAGCTGCTTTGGCTCTAAAGCATAAATTACTTTGTCATGTAGATGCTTGTGTTGGTGGTTTTATGTTGCCCTTTCTTGAAAAAAATGGATACTCTATCCCACTTTGGGATTTTAGAGTGGAGGGTGTTACTTCTATTTCTGCCGATATTCACAAATATGGGTATGCTGCAAAAGGAGCATCAGTAATTATGTATAAAAATGCATCTATCAGAAAACAACAATTTTATATTAAGACGGATTGGACAGGTGGAATTTATGGTTCACCTTCTTTTGCTGGCACTCGTCCTGGTGGGGCAATTGCAGCCGCTTGGGCGGTTTTAAATTTTTTGGGTGAAAATGGATTTATGAAAATGGCAAAAGCGACCATGGACGAAACGCAAAAAATGATAAATGGGATTAAGGAAATACCAGAATTGCAAATTTTCGGAAATCCTGATGCTACCTTATTTTCCTTTGGTGCCGAAAAAATGGATATTCATACCATTGCTGATGAAATGGCCATTTTGGGATGGGTTATCAATCGTCAAACTGAACCACCTGGATTACATGTTTTTGTTACGCAGCACCATGTTGGAAAGGCAGAAATGTTGCTCAACGATTTACAGTTTTCAGTAAAAAAAGCTAAAGGATTTAGTCTAAATAACTTAAAAAAGGACTTACAAGTTGGTGTAGTAAAAGGCATGAATAAACTTCTGTCCAAAGAAATGTTTGAAAAAGTAACCAAAATGGCAGGTAAAAGTAGTGGAGGAGCCGAAAGTAAGCGAAAAGCCTCTATGTACGGTATGATGGGAGAGTTAAAAGGGACAGGTACTTTAGAGGAAATGGTGCTAGATTTTGTAGATGAATTGAATTCACCTGAAAAGCCAAATAAATAACTCAATTTTGATTTTTTTTATTTGTTTATTCCTGTTTTTAGTACCGGCTTTTTTTATTTATGCAACCAATAGAGTAAAGACATATAAATTTTTAAGTCCTGTTATTTTGTGTTATGGCACTGGTATTTTAATAGGAAATTTGGGCTTATTTCAGGTGCCCGATATTGTTTTTACGAATTTGAGTCAAATAATAGTTCCTTTAGCTATTCCGCTTTTGTTGATGTCCACCGATTTAAAAAAATGGATTAAGCATATTCAACCTATTTTTTTGTCTATTTTCATAGCACTTCTGGGTGTTGTATTGGCTTGTGTTAGTACTTTTTTCTTGTTTCAAAAATTGCCGCATGCTATTACTACATTAGGAATGATTACTGGCAGTTTGATTGGAACAAATGTAAATTTGAGCGCAGTAGGCATTGCAATGCATGCTGACTCAACCATTTTTTTATTGGTTACATCAGCCGATGTTGGTATTGGAGCTATTTATTTATTGTTTTTAATTGCATTGGGAAAAAAAGTATATAGTTTCATTCTAAAACCTTACGAATGGAAAGAACCAGAAGAAAACATTACTTTAGATCATAATTTAGAAGAACCTTTTTCTAAAAAATGGATGGATTATCCATTAAGTATTTTGATTGCAATAATTGTTGTCGGTTTTGCCGCACTTCTTTCTTTTTTGTTTTACCGAAAAGTGGAAGAGGGTTTGATTATAGTTAGCATTTCCATTATAAGTATTTTAATTGCTTTTTTTAGTAAAAAGGTGCGTTCTTTAAAGTGTTCAGATGAAATAGGTCAATATCTTTTGTTGGTTTTTTGTTTGTTAATTGGATTAAAAGCCAATTTTGCGAATATTTTAAGTCAGAGTTTGGATGTATTTTATATTACTTTTTGCTATTATGGTTTGGCTATTTTGTATCAACTTATTTTGGCTAAAATTTTCAAAATAGATGTTGATACTACCATTATGACAACCACAGGAACAATTTATGGACCTGTTTTTGTGGGACAATTGGCAGCAGCTATTAACAATAAAGAAGTAATTTTAACAGGTATGATTACCGCAATTTTAGGCTATTCAATAGGTACAATGGTGTCTTTGGCTTTAGTTGAATTGCTTAAGATTTTGTAAAAGGACAATACTTAATTTAAATTTTATATACAATTACTATTAATGATTTAAATTTGAAAACGAATTAAATAATGTTGAATGGTAAATGTTAAATGATGAATGTTTTTTAGCCTAATTACTATTTACTAATAACCAATAACTAAACAACCAATAACTCAAAAAAGCAATGGAAAATCTAGCTACACAATCGATAATAAACAACATAATTTTAAGCCCCAAATTATTATCCATTTCAAATAAAGTATTAAATGGAGAAAGGATTTCTGAGGAGGAAGGTATTGCATTGTATTATGAAGCCGATTTAGGTTTAGTGGGAAGTTTGGCAAATTTTATAAGAAACAAAAAACATGGTGACAATACTTATTTTAATCGAAATTTTCACATCGAACCAACCAATATTTGTGTTTTCGATTGCAAGTTTTGCGCCTATTCGAGGCTTTTAAAACATAAAGAGGAAGGCTGGGAATACAGTATGCAAGACATGCTTAATATTGTTGAATCTTATAAAGATAAACCTGTAACAGAAGTGCATATTGTGGGTGGTGTTCATCCCAAAATGGGCATTCATTTTTTTGGCGAATTAATACAAAAAGTTAAAGCAATTAGACCAGATATTCATGTAAAAGCATTTACTGCTGTAGAGTTGGAATACATGTGTCGAAAAGCAAAAATGAGCTATACAGAAGGTTTGGCATACCTAAAAGATTGTGGTCAGAATTCCTTGCCTGGTGGTGGCGCTGAAATTTTTGATGAAGGAATAAGAAACCAAATTTGTGAAGACAAATGTACAAGCGCACAATGGCTTGAAATCCATGAAGAGGCGCATAAATTGGGTATGCCATCAAATGCAACCATGCTGTACGGTCATATCGAAAAATATGAACACCGAATTGACCACATGAGCCGACTGAGGAATTTACAAGATAAAACTGGTGGTTTTAATACATTTATTCCCCTTAAATTTAGAAATGGCGACAATCAAATGTCGGATATTCCAGAGGTTTCTATTATTGAAGACTTACGAACTTATGCAATAGCCAGAATATTTTTGGATAATTTTGACCATGTAAAAGCCTATTGGCCAATGATTGGTAGAGAAACCGCCCAATTGAGTTTGAATTTTGGTGTTAACGATATTGACGGTACAATAGATGATACGACTAAAATTTATAGCATGGCTGGTGCTGAAGAGCAAACACCTACCATGAGTACTTATCAGTTGGTAAAATTAATAAAAGGAGCAGGCCGCAAGCCGCTAGAAAGAGATACCGTTTATAATATTATTCAAGATTATACCGATGTAGTATTTGAAGAGGAAGCTCTAGAAAAAGCTAGACTTTATAATTAATTTATTTCCTAATAAAAATAAAAAGCATCAATAAAATGTGCTATTTCTGGCGTATTATTGGAATTATTTGTAATGCTTATAATGTCAAAACGAAGTTCCTTAAAATGAGGATAGAGCAATAAAAAGGCTTCCGCTGCTTCATTCATTTTTTCCATTTTTTTGTCATCTACAAATGTTTCAGGTGTTCCATAATGATTGTTTTTGCGGGTTTTTACTTCTACAAAAACACAAATATCATCCATTTTTGCAATGATATCTATTTCGCTTCGTTTGTGTCTCCAATTTTCAAATAAGACCGTATAACCCTTTTCTAAAAGGAATTTTTTTGCAAATTGCTCACCATCTGTTCCTGTTTTTTTTGTGCTCATTTACAATAATTTAAAAAACAATTCTAACGATGTTTTTTGAAGGTTTGAAAATATTAACATAAAAAATTGCATATAATTTGAACGTTAATTTTTATTATTTATGGTCATTTATGGCTAAAATATGAGAAAAATTTGTTTTTTTTGTAAAAATTATTTTTTTTATGCAAATGGAACAATTAATCGAAAACTTTCCTAATCAGATAAAAAGAGCAATTGAAATAGGAGAAAGCGCCCAAATAAATTCAAGTTCAGTATCTTTTAACCATATCTTTATTTCGGGCTTAGGTGGTTCGGGTATTGGCGGCACTATTTTCTCCCAAATTGTAGCCGACGAATTATCTATTCCAATTTTGGTTAATAAAGATTATAGTTTGCCTGCTTATATTGGTGAAAAATCTTTGGTCATTATTTGCTCTTATAGCGGAAACACAGAAGAAACTTTGGAAGTTTTGCGAAAAGCGAAAGACAAGGCTGGTAAAATCATTTGCATTACATCTGGTGGTGCTATTTTGGATTTTGCAAAAGAAAATAACTATGATTATATAGTTATTGATGGTGGTATGCCACCACGTTCGTGTTTTGCTTACAGTTTTGTTCAGTTGTTTTATGTTTTAAATGGACTTGGTTTAATCAATGCCGATTTCAAAATTAAATTGGAAAAAAGTGCTGCTTTATTATTGTCCGAACAACACGAAATTAAAACATTGGCCAATCAAATGGCCATTGATTTGAAAGATTCAATTCCGGTAATTTATTCTGATGCCTCGTATGAAGGCGTAGGCATACGATTTAGGCAACAAATAAACGAAAACTCAAAAATGCTTTGTTGGCATCATGTAATACCTGAAATGAACCATAACGAGTTGGTAGGTTGGAGAGGAAATTATCCAAATGTAAAAGCAGTTTTTTTAAGAAATGAATCCGATTTCATTCGTAATCAGGAACGAATGGAATTTTTGAAAGAAGTGATAGAACCCTATTGCGCTGGGATTTTTGAAATACATTCAAAAGGCGAAAGCAATATCGAACGCACTTTTTATTTAATCCATTTTGTAGATTGGATTTCACAGTATTTAGGCGTAATGAATGGGTTTGATACAGCCGAAATTGATGTTATCAACAAATTGAAAGGCTCATTAGCCGCTAATCCGCTTTAATAATGAAACAGGCAAGGCTTATTGACCTTGGGCTAATTGATTATCAGAAAGCTTGGGATTTTCAAACGGATTTGTTTAATCAGAAAATTCAAAGCAAATTGCACAAATCGGCTAACGATTTGCCCACTGATGGCGTTTTGCATCACCTCATTTTATGTAGCCATCCGAGCGTTTTTACCATAGGAAAAAATGGAAACGAAAACCATTTATTATTGTCAAAACAAATTTTGAGCGAAAAAAAAATAGATTTTTTTAAAAGTAATCGAGGAGGAGATATTACATTTCACGGTATTGGCCAATGCGTAGGGTACCCAATTTTTGATTTAGAAGATTTTAAATTGGATATAAATTGGTATATGCGTAGTTTGGAAGAAGTCATTATCCTAACTTTAGCTCAATTTGGAATTATTGGCGAACGAATTGATAAGGTAACTGGTGTGTGGATAGATGCAAATAATCCGAAAAGTGCACGCAAAATATGTGCTTTTGGTGTGCGAACCAGTCGTTGGATAACCATGCACGGTTTTGCATTAAATATAAATACGGATTTAGATTTTTATAAAATGATAGTGCCTTGTGGCATTAGCGATAAGGGTGTAACCTCCATTCAACAAGAATTAGGGGAAAAGATAGACGAAAATCTTGTAAAACAGTTTATAATCCGTAATTTTGAAACCGTATTTGAAATAAGTATATGTTAAAAGAAATAGAATTTAAAAAAGTGGAGGAAATGGGAATAGCCATAATTCCTGACAGTGTGGAGGATAAAAATACCACTTGGACTGCTTATTTTTTAAATATGAGTGAGCAGGAATTAACGGGTGTAATCATTAATTCGTTTGGTCATGGTGAAATAAACGGAGTGAAGAAAAAAACTTCTACTTTAAGGTGGTTTTTGGGTGATGTTGAAAGCGATTCATTTACCAAAATTGAAGATATTTCAACCGACCTCGTTGATTTTTCAAATGAATTTTGGGTGAGTTTTTTTATTGGTAATCAAATTTATGACAAAAAATATGTTTTTGTAAAAGGCAGTATTTGTTTTGAAAATTTAACTACATTACCCTATTTTTTTGAAAAAGGAATCTTAATCAAATAATTATGAAACGATTTAATAAAGTTAAATTAGGCATTCTATTCATAAGTTCCATAATGCTTTTTACTTCTTGTAAGTCATTATTTGAAAAAAATGATTATGAAATTCTACTTGTTTTAGAAGATGCAAAGGGATTTAAAAATGGCGCTAATGTAATGTATAAAGGTCTTGAAGTTGGCAAATTAAAAAACGTAGATAGAAAAGGAGTTGAAGTAATAGGCACTTTGGTGTTTCCGAATGATTTTAAAATTCCTGTCAATTCTGTTTTTATTGCCAATCAAAAAACACTTTTTGGAAAGAAAACGATTGAAATTGAGTTTTCAACTGAAACAGAAAATTATAAAAGTGGAGATAAGGTATTTGTTTCAAAATCGACTAATCCACTGGAAAATATGTTGAAAAACATAGATATCAATATTGACTCAACGATAATTGAAGCTTTAGATTCATTAGGAGGCGAATTAGAAAAAATAAAAGATGAAAATGGGGAGGTTATAATGGATTTACCTAAAGGCACAGGAGGACAAGAATAAATGGAAGAGGAAGATTTAGAATTAGATATTGTAAGCGATGAAGGCGATGACCTCTATGAGCATTACCGAATTGTTGCCGATAAGGGTCAAGGGTCGCTAAGGATTGACAAGTTCGTATTTGATAGACTTGAGAAAGTAAGTAGAAATAGGATTCAAAATGCTGCAAGAGCGGGCAGTATTTTGGTAAATGGACAAGCCGTAAAACCGAATTACAAAATAAGACCATTTGATGAGGTAAGTATTGTATTTTCAAAACCACCATTGGAATACACCGTTGAGCCAGAAAAAATCGATTTGGATATTTTGTATGAAGATGATGAAGTATTGGTGCTTAATAAGCAAGCGGGTTTGGTCGTTCACCCAGGTCATGGCAATTTTACAGGTACTTTGGTTCATGGTTTATTGTATCATTTAAGCAATTTACCTCAAATAAATGGTGCAAGTCGCCCTGGAATTGTGCATAGATTGGATAAAAATACATCAGGAGTGATGGTTATTGGAAAAACAGATTATGCCTTAAGTCACCTTGCAAAACAATTTTATAATCGAACCACAGATAGACTTTATGTAGGATTGGTATGGGGAGATTTTGAACAAGATAAAGGAACAATTGAAGGCAATATTGGGCGAGACCATAGGAATCGAAAGTTGATGTCTGTTTTTCCTGATGGCAATGAAGGTAAGCACGCTGTTACACATTATGAAGTTTTGAAAAGATTTGGTTATACAACATTGGTTAATTGTAAGCTTGAGACCGGAAGGACTCACCAAATCAGGGTGCATATGAGGTATATCGGACATACTTTGTTCAACGATTATAGTTATGGTGGAGACAGGGTAATGGCAGGTACAATTTTTACTAAATATAAGCAATTTATAGACAATTGCTTTCAAATTGTACCATATCACACTTTACACGCGCAGTCGTTGGCGTTTGATCATCCAATTTCGGGAGAAAGGTTGAAATTTGAAACGCCAATTCCACAAAATTTCAAAGAATTAGTAGAAAAGTGGGAAAATTATTCAAAAAATTTTAATCTTTGATAAAATAAGTTTAGTATGAATAAGTGGTTGAAAATATTATTAATTGGATTAGGTCTTGGGCTTGTCTCGGCGTTTATAATTTATAAAATAATGTATAGACCGGTCAAGTCTATTGAATCTTATGCCGTTAATTTGTCAATTGATGCTGGTGCAATGATTGATGAATTTATAAAAGATCCGCAAAATGGAAATGAAAAGTATTTAGAAAAAGTGATTGAAGTAAGTGGAGTGGTGCATAAAATTGAAAAAAGCGACTCAAGTATTACAATCCTTTTTGATGATGGCAAAGATTATATAATTTCTTTAAGTGTAAATGAAAATAATACCAAAAAAGCTGAAGCTTTAAAAGTGGGGGACTTAACCGCCTTGGTTGGACAGTATAATGGTTATATCGAAGGCGATAAATCATTTATGTTGCCTGGAACGATCCAAATCAGTCGTTGTTATTTTAAGTAAAAACTTTTTTGATAAATAATTGTTTAGCGTTTATATGAAAATATTTATTCCTATTTTATTACTATGTTTTGTTGTTTTTGTAGGATGTTATTCTGACAATGAAGAAACACTTTATGAGGATTATTTAAAAGATTGTATAGTTACTGAGGCTTTTTTTGTGAGAGATATTCAACCCATTTTTGTAGCTAAATGCGATAGGTGTCACAGTGAATCAAATGCTCCAATAAGTGGAGATGGCATCGATTTGGGTTCGTATGAAAAAATTGTGGAATTTGAAAAAAAATACCCTAATATATTGGTACAATCTTTGAAACAAGAAGGTGGGGCTTTGCCAATGCCAAGAGGAGATAGAAAATTGGATATTTGCAACATTAAAAAAGTAGAATTTTGGGTAAATGACAGTTTGCCAAACAATTAAATAAAATATTATGAAAAAAATTACAACCTTTTTATTACTTATTATTGGATTTTCGGCTATAGCTTTTGGCCAAACCGGTACGAAATTTTTAACGAATAGTGGAAAAATTACTTTCTTTTCTGACGCTCCTTTGGAAGACATAACCGGGACAAATAAGCAAGTACAGGTTATATTGGACAAAACCACTGGTGCAATGGCATTTAAGGTGGTAATGAAAAATTATATTTTCGATAACGGTCCAATGCAAAAGCATTTTAATGAAAAAATGTGGTTAGATACTGAAGCATTTCCGAACGGAACTTTTGAAGGTAAAATCACGAATTTAGCTGATGTCAACTTTGCAAAAGATGGCAAGTATAACGTTACAGTTGCTGGAAAGATGACCATTAAAGGTGTTTCAAAAACAATAACTCAGAAAGGAACTGTGGAAGTGAAAGGAACTAATATTATTTTAAAGTCTGAATTTATGATAAACGTAACTGAATATGGAGTGAAAATTCCAGCTGATAATGTTACCAAGCTAAATAAAAATGTAAAAATTACGGTTGATGCAACCCTTACACCTTATGTTAGATAATCTTTTCAATTCTTAAATAGTAGTTTCTTGAAAGCAGTTTATTCGTTTTTATTTGTTTTTTTAGGTTTAAATACCTTTGCTCAAGATTCATTATTAGATGAGCTTGATAATATTTCAGATTCTTTAAATGTGGAAGAGGGAGATACTTTGCAGGAATCGTCAAAGAAAAAGGAGATTGTTTATGGTACTTTTATAGGAAATAGACTTATAAATGGTCAAAGTTCCGAGATGTTGGGTAAAAATGTATTTGAGTTTAATATCGCGCATCGATTTGGAAGGGTAAATGAAGGCTGGCGAAATTTCTTTGGACTCGATCAGGCATCAATGAGAATAGGTTTGCAATATGGTATTCTAGATCAGTTATCCGTTGGAGTAGGAAGAAGTACATACCTAAAAACATTTGATTTGTATGCAAAGGGAAAATTATTAGAACAAAAAAAACATGGGATGCCTATTACTGCGGTTGCATTTGCAGAAATCGCGTTTGATACGCGTAAAAACCTTTACCCTGACGCCAGACCAACGTTTTTCTCTCAAAGAATTTCTTATACTGGACAATTGATAATAGCAAGAAAATTTTGTGAATGGTTTTCCTTTCAAGTAGTGCCAACAATAGTCCATTACAATTTAGTGGAAACAAAAGCGGACAAAAACACACTATTTTCTGTAGGACTTGGGTCAAGTATTAAGGTGATGAAAAAGATGAATATTACCGCCGAGTATTATGCTCGAATAAAGGATAATCCAAACAATGGATACCACAATTCATTGGCAATTGGTTTTGATTATTTTACAGGGGGTCACGTTTTTCAGGTTCAATTAACTAATTCTCAAGCAATGTTTGAGTCTGGATTTATAAGACAAACTACAGGTAATTTTTTCAAAGGCGACATACATTTGGGATTCAATATGACCAGAACATTTGGTTTTAAGAAAAAGGAAAAGAAAAAAAATGAATCCATAGTGGAAGGTTAGACAACCTCAAACTCCCTTTCATATTAATATTTTTTGAATTTTATTTTGATTTCTTTTATATTTTAAGTATATTTGATATTGTAAAAGGAAACATTAACTGAATGAAAAGGAATATTTCAAATAAAAGGAATGTAATTTATTTTCTTTTGTTGATAATTAGTTTGGCAGGAGGAAATATTTACGGTGCTAAATTGTTGAAATTTAGTCAGTTGAAACATGAAAATGGCACATCAATGCCATCTTATCCTGGAGGCACTGAGGCATTATACAATTACATAAATTATAAATCTGAGAGTGTAATGGCCGAATTAAAGATAATGAATCGCTTAAGTGGAAAAGTAAATGTAATGTTTTTTGTAGAACCAGATGGCTCAATAAGTAATATTGTAATTGAAAAATCATCTAATCCTTATTTGGATCCCATTGCAATTAAAGTAATTGAAGGAATGCCAAAATGGATTCCAGGTACCCAAAATGGCAAGCCAGTAAGAGTGGAATTTAAATTGCCGCTTGTTTTTAGATAGGTTTATTTTTTAATGTTTAAATTTTTTGTTTTATTTATATTAAAGCATCAAAATTCCATTTCTTTCTTTTTACCTTTGCCCAAAATTTTAGTTCATGATAGCTGTAAATAATCTTTCTCTCCAATTTGGAAAGCGTACTTTATTTGAAGATGTAAATATTAAGTTTACCAAAGGTAATTGCTACGGTGTAATCGGTGCCAATGGAGCAGGAAAATCTACCTTTTTGAAGATACTCTCTGGTGAAATTGAATCCACAACCGGAAATATTGATATTACACCAGGGGAGAGGATGTCGGTTTTGAGTCAAAATCACTTTGCATTTGATACTTTTCCAGTTTTGGAGACAGTGATAATGGGGAATAGTAAGCTTTATGAAATAATGAAGGAAAAGGATGCTATTTATGCTAAAGCAGATTTTACCGATGCAGATGGATTAAGAGTTGGAGATTTGGAAGCTGATTTTGCTGAAATGGATGGTTGGAATGCTGAAAGTGATGCTGCAGAATTATTAAGCAATTTAGGGGTCGCTGAAGCTAAGCATGATATTTTAATGTCGGAACTAACTGGTAGCGAAAAAATTAAAGTGCTTCTTGCTCAAGCAATATTTGGAAACCCTGATATTTTAATTCTTGATGAGCCTACGAATGATTTGGACATAAACACTATTGGATGGTTAGAGAATTTTTTGGCGGATTTTAAAAATACAGTTATTGTAGTTTCGCATGATAGGCACTTTCTAGATATGGTATGTACCCACATGGTTGATATTGATTTTAAAAAGATTTCTATATATACTGGTAATTATACTTTTTGGTATGAAACAAGCCAATTGTTGATGAAACAAAGGGGAGACAAGAATAAGAAAACGGAAACAAAACGTGCAGAATTGATGGATTTTATAGCTCGATTCTCAGCCAATGCATCTAAATCAAAACAGGCTACTTCAAGGAAAAAAGCGCTTGAAAAGCTTAATATTGACGAAATGCAAGCAAGTACACGTCGTTACCCAGGTATTTTCTTTAAACAGAATCGTGATGCTGGAGATCAGATATTGGATGTGGTTAATTTGTCGTACGAATTGGAAGGCAAACCGCTTTTCTCTAAAGTTTCATTTACAATGAATCGTGGAGATAAGATAACAGTGGTTTCCAAAAATCAATTGGCAGTTACTGCATTTTTGAGGATGTTGGCAAGCGAACTTGTTTCCAAAACTGGAGATGTGAAATGGGGAATTACCATTACGAAGTCTTATATTCCTAATGATAATAGTGAATATTTTAATAAAGATTTGAGCCTAATTGATTGGCTAAGACAATATTCAACCGAAAAGGATGAAACATTTATCAGAGGATTTTTAGGCCGTATGTTGTTTTCAGGCGAAGAATCTTTAAAAAACTGTAAGGTCTTGTCGGGCGGTGAAAAAGTAAGGTGTATGATATCCAAAACAATGCTGGAAGAGGCTAATTTTTTAATTTTGGATGAGCCTACGAACCATTTAGACTTGGAATCTATTACATCTATTAATAATGGATTGATTGATTTTCAAGGTTCTATGATATTTACATCGCACGATCATCAATTTACGCACACCATTGCCAATAGAGTTATTGAGTTAACACCAAATGGTATTTTGGATAAATTGATGACTTATGATGAATATTTAGCTGACGAAAGGGTAGTGGAGCAAAAGGCAGCGCTTTACGGAGTTTAATTTTTTTATTAAAATTACGATTAAAATAATAATTATGGCATTACCAAGTGTTTTCGAACAAAAAGCTAGTCAAGATTTATTAGCAAGATTAGAGCAAATTACTGCACAATCTCAGCCAAAATGGGGTACAATGGATTCGGCTAAGTTATTGGCGCATTTAAATGTTACGTATGATTTAGCATATGAAAGAATTCCAAATAAGCTTAATTTTTTCATGAAATTAATGATGAAATTATTTGTGAAAGACAAAGTAACCAACGAAGTGCCATACAAACAAAATGAAAGAACAGCGCCAGTATTTATTATAAAAAATGATAGAGATTTTGCCAAAGAAAAAGCTATCTTAATTCAAAACATTAAAGAGACAGCTACTAAAGGAACCGCTTTTTTTGAAGGTAGAGAAAATACTTCTTTCGGCGTTTTATCTGCAAGCCAATGGAGTAATATGTTCTACAAACACTTAGATCATCATTTTAGGCAGTTTGGCGTTTAGGTAATTGAAAATGGATAATTGTTAATGTTGAATGGTTAAAGAAAGACCAAATCACCATTTACCAAATCACTAATTACTATTTAATATTCTCTAATTACTAATCACAAATCACCAATTACCCAAAAAATTAGTGCGATATTTTTTGTTCCAAACTTGTTTTAGTAATGAAATCATCAATTATTTCAGTTGTTCTGATAGGATGTACCATGTGGTAAAGGTGCTCTCTGAATAAATCTTTTTCTTCATTATTGGTTATGTCGCGAATGGCAACGTTATTACTTTCATAAATTCGAGGAACAAATTTAGCTACACCATCCTTTTCACTTTTAAGAATTAAGACAGGTAATTTTTTTAAATTAGTTAAGCCAATTAATTTATCAAATGATTTTGATTCTTCTAATGCAGAATTTACTTGTATTGCAAAAATTTTGGCTGGTAATCTATTTAGCGCATTTTCTATCGGGATTCTATTAAGTTGTGGTAACGAATCCATATTTGTCATTAGGTATAAAATTCTTTTTTTGATTGCAACCCAGGCATTATTTCGCCTAGTAGATTCATTATCAATCATCATTTTGGACAAATTAATGCCTCTTTTTCGTACTCCTTTTTTCGAATCGAAGGGCACTAATTGTCTTAATGTATATAAAACGGAAGATTCTAAGGTGCTTTTAAAAAAAGATAGTGATGGTAATATAACGGTATCCAAAAATCCAATAAAAGCATGTTTTGCCTCTTCTCCAAAAAAAGGATTAGCTCCAATTCTGCCTTTTAAATAGGTTTTAATGCCTTTAAGTTTTTCGTAATCGCGATCCATCATCTGAAAATAAATATTCCCCATTGAATGGTCAAATATGTAAACTGGATGGCCATTAGAACCAAAAAAATCTACAACGGCATCAATGTTTTTTACTACATGCTTGGAGTAATCTGAAACAGGTAAATCGGTCGGAACAGAACCATAATGCATAGCAGCTGCTATATATTTTGAGGTTGGCATTGCAGCTAACAAGGCATCAAATGAATTTAAACCCAAAAAACCATGAATGAGCAATACTACTGGCAATTTTTCTTTAGCATTTGGTTTATATGGTCGTGGGACATCAATTTTTATCAAACTTTTCCCATAAGGTGTTTCTCTTTCAATTTCAATTTGTGGCCAAGTAAGCGCCAAATCGTCAACAAATACAGTTACCCTATTCTCAACATCATCAAAAAATCGCAAGAAACTAGGGCTTTCATCAGTTTTTCCCCAAATAGAAAAAAGCCATGCAAGTGGTCTTCTTTTATCAGATTTTGTTGCTAAAAAGGCAATTTTTTTTGTTTTTCTAAGGAACGAAGGTGTAATAGTTATTTCCTTTTCTTTTTTAAGGTTACAACTATAGATATCTCATCTGATTGGAAAGCCTTTGATCTGCGCTCTATTCCTGCAATCCTGCCGTCGGGATTAGTTGCAAGAAAGGCATAGTCAAGGCCTTCTTTTTGTTGTGAATCTAAATAATTTTGAAGCGTTTCATTTACCTCTTTACAATATGTATCTATTTCTGAAGCATCGAAATTTCTACCTATAATTTGTTCTTTGGTGATGAGTTTTTCTCTTAATAATTGCAACACAAAAACCCGAGCATCTACAATTCCTTCCAGACCCTCTTGGGTAATAAGAGGTGAATTGATAAATGTAAACCTTATGTTTTGAGGATTTTTGAGCTCATTATAATGTTCAATTATATAATTATAAGCACCTGCAGGGCTTTGTCCATGCGATAAACCAACTAAAAATTGTTCTCCCTTATTGAGTAATTTATTTGCTTCAATTATGAAATCCTGTCCAACCCCAATGTCAAATGCTTCCTTCGTTTTGAAATATTTTGTACTTGGTGCTTTATAAGGCGTATTTGTAATTAAATTCATTTATTTGGCTATCAGTATTTAATATTTTTTAAGAGAGCCAAAAATAATATATTATTTATATAAATGATAATTAATTTTTATAAAATTGAACATTATTTTTATTATTATAAAATAATGTAAATCATAAATTTATATTATTTTATTTAAAGTAATTTTTATTTAAATTTCAAGTTTAAAGATACTATTTGAGCTTTCATTCCTATATTTTTTAAATAATAGCCATATCTCACTTCTATCATATTAAAATGTTTTAAATTGAAAATTCCATTTGGTGGCGCTAATCTAATTCCAGCTCCAACAAAATGACTTATAAATTTTCCTAAGTCGTAATTGCTAGTAAAGTACTGCTCATTTTTGGAATGAATTTTATATGGTGCAAAATATTTAATTCCATTTTGTTGATAAAATCTATAAAAAGGACTTACTGAAACGAATGGAGTAATTTTAATGGGTGTTTCTAAATTAAATGTGTTTGATTTTAAATTCCAAGTGTCGTAGTAAAATCTATAGAATGATCGTATTATAAATCGATCTCCGATAAAAAAACTACCCCTTACGGCTAAAGGCAATTTAAAGCGGTTTGAGGGTAGATTTTCAACTGCCACTGAATTATCATTAAAATAAACTCGATGAAAAGGTAGTCCAAGGTAACCATTCTGATAAACGGCATCGGCAGTAAATGCCACCTGAATATTTTTATTTATAATTTGAGCAAAAGTAATTGAATTGCTAAAGGAATTTCGTAATCGTGTTGGATAATTTCCTTCTGATTTACCTTCTTCTTCTTCAAAATTAGAAATATATTTGTCATCATCATCATCGTGTCCACCATTAGATGATGCAGCCGAAATCGGAATTAATTCGGCTGGATATACTAGTTTTAATTGATCTATATATACTTGTACTTTTCCAGAAATTTCAGAATTATTTTGGTTAAATTTTTTGCCATAAATAAAATTAGCACCAAATGACAAATAGTCAAATTCACTTGAGACCGAAAGGCCAGTACCAAATGTGGTTCCTTTCTTTTCGTTTTCCACTTGCCAATTTATAGCTGGATAAATTCTTGTGTCTTTAGCATCTACACTTGAGGTCGAAGCATTTGTACCAGTATTTGGCGACACATTATCGGAGGAAGCAGATGTAAAGTGGTCGATTCCTATTTCTAAATCAATTGAGTGTTTTAATTCTTTTTTATTATATTTATTTAGTTTTATATTTATGAAATTTGCATAGTCAGACAATTTTTCTGTGCCAATTCCCCCCGTAATTGCTGAATTATTACCATCTTGATGGTAATAACTCGACACTATATTTATTTCTTCTAGGGATAATTTTTTGCTTTTAAAAGTGGTAGAATCTGTTTTTTCTTGTGAAAAAATAGACAAAATTCCTGCAAAAATACCTAATGCTGATAATGTTATTTTTCTCATTTGTCTCTTTTTTAATTACAACCACAACCTCCGCCGCTCTTTCCTCCATTTCCACCAGATGCACCTTCTCTATAGGTTTGAAAGCTATTTTCAGTTTTTTCAATTTTTCTATTGCTTAACTGCATTTCAGAATCATTTAATTTGCTTTTTTCGTATTCTTTTACCACAGTACACGAATTTAAACACATAATGATGAAAGCAATTAGCAAGAAAATTTTTAATCTATTTTTCATTTTTTTGATTTAAAAATTTAAATAATATTTTATATTCTAACGCTCTAGTTTAGTTTTATATTTTTTGATGTGAAAATATTATCTGAATCATCAATAATAATACCTTCTAGGTTGTTAATTTGGTTTATTAAATTTAGTCCAACTTTTATGCCCATAACGCTTATAGGAGTAGCCATAGCATCTGCAAATTCTGCATTTGGAGTAATAAGGGTAACACTTTTAATACCCTCAATTGGTAATCCAGTTTTTGGATTTATTGTATGCGAATATTTTTTGCCATCTATTAATATAAATTTCTCATAATTCCCTGATGTTGCAATTGACGTATTTGTAAGTTCTAATGATGAAAAGTGATATTTTGCATTGTTCGGATCTGCAATGCCTATAGTCCATGGTTTTCCATTAGGTTGTTTACCCCATACCGTTAAATCACCTGATGCATTTACTATTCCACTTTGTACACCATTGTTTTGCATTATTTTTTTTGCCTTCTCAGCGCCATATCCTTTTCCAATTCCACCAAAACCAATTCTCATTCCTTTTTCTTTTAGAAAAACAGATGTTTCTGTTTTATTTAGTTCAATATTTTTATAATTGATTAATTGAACCATTTTTTTTGCTACTGCCTGACTAGGTAGGGCAGTCATGCTAGTATCAAAATTCCATAATTTCTTATTTATAGATCCATAAGTAATATCAAAAGCTCCCTGTGTAAGTTGGGAAATTCGATTACATCTTTCAATTAGTTCAAAAACTTCTTTATCGATTTTTACTGGTTTTATACCTGCAAATTTATTAATTTGATTGGTTTGACTATTTTCATCAAAAGTGGTGAGCAAGGTTTCAATTCTTTGAATCTCTTTAACTGCCTCTTCAATTATTTCAAATGCCCAATTCTTGTCGTCGCTGACAATACTAATTTCAAAACGGTTGCCCATCAGTTTTATTTTTTTCTGATGAACTTCCATTTTTGTATGTGTGCTATTAGTTTTTGGAGATGAAGCTATTTAAAGTTGAAATAAATTCTTTCGTATTTTCTTTTGGTTTTCCTTCCCAAATATTTAAAATACTACCATCTGAAGTCAAAAGAATGGTTAAAGGGAATATGCCTTTTTTATTGTATAGCTCTGCTAATTGACCATTTTGTTTTTGCTGGTTAGGGGTAAGTTGATTTTTCTTTTGCCTTGGAAAATCTGCATTTACTAAAATAAGATTATTATTTGAAAATTGTTTAAAGATGGTATCTTCAAAGATTTCCCTTTTTAATAAAATGCAATTCCCACACCAATCAGATCCAGAAAAATTCAATAAAATCAATTTATTTTCTTGTTTTGCAGTTATTTTTGCATTTTCAAAATCAGTTGACCAATTTGAAAAAGACATTAATAATAAAGAGAAAATTAAAGTTACAGATTTCATCTTTTTTATTTTACTATATATCAAATATAGTGCTAATCCAGCATGTAAGTTTTAATTTGAATGTTTTTAACAAATAATTATATATAATCGTTAAATAAAAAAAGGTGTGCCAATAGAAATGACACACCTTTAATATCCATTTGTTTATTTTCTAAGCTACTTCCTCAACAGTTTCTAATGATTTTGTATAGGAATCATCTAATGTTGCATTGTGTTTTTCAACCAAAGGATTCATTATCTTAAACCATAATGGTGGAACTAAAGCCAATGGAATCATAGCCAGGTATCCAGATGGCATTTGTGGTGCATTTTCAAAATGCCTTAATATTTGATACTTACGACTTGGATTGAAGTGATGGTCGCTATGACGAGTCAACTCAAATAAAAAGATACGTCCTAATTCGTGACCAGAATTCCAAGAATGGTGAGGTTTTACTTTCTCATAAGCACCATTTGGCAATTGTTTACGCATTAAACCATAGTGCTCTATGTAATTTACAATTTCTAATAAGGTAAACCCAATTATGGAAGAAACTATAAAACCAAAAACGCCTACCCATCCAAAAATTGCAAAAATAGCAGCAGTAAATACAAACTGTATTATTTGAAAACGTAACATTTCATTGTGAATAGGATTCCAAAAATTTTGTTTTGTTTTCTTTAATCGATATGCTTCCAATTTCCAAGCATCCAACCACGAACCAACAACAGATTTTACCAAAAAAGTATAAAGCGGCTGGTTTAATCTTGAAGTTGCAGGATCGAGTGGAGTAGAAACATTTTTATGATGTCCACGATTATGTTCTATAAAGAAATGCATGTAGGAGGTTGACATCAACAATAATTTTGCCATAAACTGTTCATATTTTTTTGTTCTATGACCCAATTCATGCGCTACATTTATACCCAAGGCACCGCAAGCCAAGCCCATCGCTAATGTAATGCCTACAAATTCGTAAATTTCAAGCGATTTGGTAGTGATGGTCCATAAATATAAACCCAAAATGGTAAATTGTAATGGCACCATTGAGTAAATTAATATGTCGTAAAAAACATCTTTTCGTTCTATTGCTTCCTCTTCAGCAGTAAAATTTTCGGCTGTTCCCGTAAAAATAAATTCCATTGCAGGAATAAAACCATAAACAAATGCAAATGCAAAAAATGACCAATAGCCCAAAAAATTGAAAGAAATATACATAATAACTGGGAGTACAACTACTGGTAAGAAGTATTTATATCTTCTCCAAGCTTTATGTAATGCACTCATTTCACTTTGAATCACCGTACTCATAATTTTAAATTTTAGTTTTAGTAAATCAAATTTATTACTTATTTTCCATATTAATTAAACGTTACCGTACAATTTCAAATTTTTTCTACCTATTTATGTCTTTTACCAAAACTTTTATTTCATCCAACATTTTAATTAGCCATCCATAAGTTAGATTTTCTTCTGTAATGCGTAAGAAAAAATTATCTGAATAAATTTTTAATATATTTCTCGCAATATTTGGTTGAGTATTTAGTCCAAGCACCATTACCCATTTGTCAAAAAAAGAAGTTTCAACTATTTTAAATGCTTTTTCAAAATACAATTGGTATAACTGATTATCTCTATTAATACATAGTTGTCTATTGAAGAGCATTTCCTTTTTTTTGGAAACCAATAAATTTATTAATTCTGGTTCTAAGGTTTTGCATTCTTTTGCCAATTCACTTATAGCTTTTGCTTGTTCAATATGATAGTCAAATAATTTTTCAATGAAAATGTCTAAATCAACAAACAAATGGTAGAATGAGGATTTACTTATGCCTACTTTTCTAGAGAGTATTTCTACTTTTAATCCAGTAATACCCTCTTTGGAAAATATTTCGTAGCCAGCCTCTAACCAAGGTTGTTCGGTATTACTTTTCATGGTTTAATTTATTGCAAAATACAAAAGTAAATTATTTATTTTTATCCTTATCCTATAAATTTTTTTAAATCGAATTTCAACTTTATTCATTTATTTATGTTTGATTTGTTTAATATTGCAATTCAAAATTAAATTTTTAAAAATTGAAATATTTTCGTTTTCCTACTTTTATTTTCCTTTTACTTTTGCTTACTTTTTGCAAAAAGGATAATTCTGACACTGTAATTTTTGATGGTGTTACTCCAATAGTTATGGTACATGGTTATTTGGGTAGTGGAGATTCGTATGAATGGATGGCTAAACGCTTTACATCAAATGGTTTTCCCCAAGAAAAAATATTTGTTTTTGACTGGAATACTTTTAGTAATGATGCCAGAAATATTCAACCTTTGGTGAAATTTATAAAAACAGTATTAAAAGAAACAGGAGCAAAGCAGGTAAATTTAATTGGACATTCAATGGGAGGAGGGCTGTCCTATAATTATTGTAAAGATCCTGAAAATGCTAAAAATATTTTAAACCTTGCTATGGTCGCGCCTTTTTTAAGTGAAAGAGAAACAGTTCCTTCTCCCTTAGTGACCACTTTAAATATTTGGACCAAAACGGATTATGTAGTATTTGACAGTGATTCAATAGATGGTGCAATTAATTTAGAATTGGATGATATTGATCATAATGAAATCATTGCTTGCCCAGCTACTTTTACTGCTATTTATAAGTTATTTACTGGAAAATTGCCAACAACAACGGATATTATAGAGGAAGAAAATCCAATTATATCGGGTAAAGTAGTAAGTTTTATTGAAAATTTTGTAGGCAACGGCACATCTGTTGATGTGTATGAAGTTAATCCAAATAATGGTTTTAGAATAAGTGAAACACCTAATTTTTCTTTTGTTGCTGATGAAAACGGAAGATGGGGGCCAATGAATGCGAAGAAAGGTACATATTACGAATTTAATATTTCATCCAATAAACCAGGAGATAGGTCTTTTCATTTTTATAGAGAGCCATTTTTAAGATCAGATAAGTTGGTTTATTTGCGCTCTTTTCCTCCAAAAAGTAGTTTATTAAATAGTGCATTGTCATCCGTTCCTGCAAATGATGAGCAGGCTGTTTCCGTTTTTTTTAGTGCTTCAAAGGCAGTTTGGACGGGTAGAGATGTTTTAAAAGTAAATGAAACGGAACTGTCAACAGCGCAATTTTGTGCCCCCGAGCTCAATAGTTTGGCCTTTTTCTTGTATGATGCTAATAGAAATATGCGAACTGACCTAACGAGTATACCTCTTTTCGAGGTTTTACTATCCTTGAAAGGCGTTGATTTCTTTTTTCCTTCGGCTCTACCTCGACAAAGTGTTCGGTTTGATTTTAATGGTAGAATACTAAATACCCCAAATTGGCCTTCAAAAGAAGATGGAATTTCGGTGGCAGTTTTTGATTAATTCTTAATGGATTAAAATAAACGATTTATAGAGTAGGAAATAAATTTTTCACCTCTTTTATCAGTGTATTAAATGCATCACTTTCGTGTATACCCTTTTGCCATGCCAATCCTTTTTCAATCAAATTGTAAGTATATTTAATCTTCGAACCAGGAATCACATTGCCTTTCTCATCTTTATCGCGACCCATTAGCCAAAGGGTATCTGAAATGCTAGCAGTGGAAACAATGTCGTGACTTACGATAATGATGGTATTGTCTTCATGCAAATGGGCAATTTCGGATATCAATTGGCATACTTCTTCCACCATTATGGTATCCAAACCAGAAAATGGTTCGTCTAATAATAAAAAATGCTCCGAACAAAGCAATTGTTGTATGATGGCGACTCTTTGTCTTTGTCCACCTGATAATTGTGCAGGGTATAAATTGATGGTTTCTTTTAATCTAAAGCGATTGAGGTAATCATCAATCTTTGTTTTTCTGGCTACTGCATCTTTTAGGTTTTTCTTTGCAGCAATTTCCAAATTACCCAATACTGTTCTGTGGTTAAATAAGGGATAGTTTTGTTGTACTACTCCTAAATCACCTACTTTAACCGGCTTTCCATTTATCAAAACCTGCCCACTTGTAGGATTTATCAATCCCGCCATTACCTCAAATAATTTGGTCTTTCCAATACCTGATGGGCCCAAAAAACCAACAACTTGACCGATGGTTTGACCAGGAATAATCAAATCCTTTATCTCAGCATTTACATCTTTTAGAATTTGATTACCACCCAAAACAAGGGAAACATTTTCAACTTTAATCAAAGACCTTCCTTCCTTATATATTGCTTCTCCCATTGTTATTTGTTTTGAAGGGTTAGGTTAGCATAAGGAAAAAACATATTTTTCATAAAACCGATTAAATAATCCATACTTATACCGATTATTAAAATAGCAATTTGGGTCGCAAATATGGCATCTAATTGTAAATGCTTATTTTGATTTAGTAGGAGTGTACCCACGCCACCTTCAGCCCTCGAGATACCTTCGACCATAGTCAACATCATCCATGAAATGGCAAAAGTTTGTCGTATGATTTCAAAAACTTGGTCTAGCTTTCCCAAAATAATAACCTCCTTTACAACTTCCCATTCTTTCATTCTCAAAGTACGGGCGTGGTTAAATTCATTTTTGGTAATGCCTTGAATTACACTAAGCATACTTGTAACAAAAAAAACAGTTATGCCAAATACCATTAAAGATACTTTTAAACCATGTCCGCTATGAGTAATTAAGTTGAAAAAAAAGGATAATCCAACGAGCGTCAAAAACCTAAATTTGGTTACGATAAAAGCAAATGGCTTAAAAAATGGAACAACTGAAAGATATGAAATTAAAAGAGAGATAAATACAGCAATTGCTAATGATTGTAGGCAAAGTAATGTACTAGTAAGTAATTCAGCAATTAAATCATCTTGGCTTATTAATTTTTTGAATGCAATATATGTGTCATTGATTGACGGAAAAAAGGGAGACTTTGAAAATAACCAAAATATTAAAACAGCTATTAACTGAAGTAATACCATTGAACTAAATACCTTTTTATTCAGTATTTTATTGGGCGAAAAAATATCTAATATTGATTTCAATTTTGTTTATTAAAATGTATTAATTAAATTTTTATTTACCCATTACTATGTTTACCCTTCTGTTTTTTGCTTTTCCCTCTAACGTCGAATTGCTTGCAATTGGGTTTGTTTGACCATGTGCAAATATTTTTACCCTGCCTTCAGGGAAATTAGAAGCTGATTTTTGCTCCAACCAAGTTTTAATGGCAAATGCCCTTTGCTCTGATAAGCTCATATTTGCATCAGGACTTCCTACATTGTCTGTATGTCCATGTATTTCTACTTTCAAATTATTAGCCACGATTAAGTCATTGAAAAGCGTTTCTAATTGCCTTTTTGCTTCCGTTGTAAGCGTGGCTTGTCCTGATGGAAATTCTATATTCCAATTTTTTTCTGATACCACTTGGTTGATACCTGCATCGGTAAAGGTGGTCTTGTCGGCCGAACTCATGTCTTTTGTTCGTGCTACCACATTGGATAAAAAGCTTGTATTCAAAATATCATCAACACCAGGATAGGTAGGCATTAACTCAGGATATAATTTTTTTACGATATCGCCAAAAGTAGTATAAACAATTCCAAAAACATTGGTACTTCCAGGTGTAAGTCCGAATAATTCCATATTATCGGCCAAATTGCTCACACCAGATCCACCTAATTCAACATCATAACCCAATTTGTCTTTTTCTGTTAAGCCTTTGTAATATTTTACCCAATAAGGCCCCGTTTCCTCATTATATACTTTAGCTGATATGTCGCCTGCTTTGTCTAAAGCCGATGAGAATGATTTTACTTGGTCGCCACCTTGTCCAATACTTTCAATCATTTTTTCAATGATACCACTATTGTCCTCACAATATTTTTTAATACCTATCACCACATTTGGCATTTGACTTCTATATTCTTTGGTAGAAACAACAGATACTAATCCACCTTTTTGCTGAGCTATCATAACATCACCAGGCGTCCAAGTGGCCACACCATCTACTTTTACCTTTTTCTTTTCATTGGTTCGTTTACCATTTTTTACAATTTCTCTCTCCTCACTATATCCATTTATGTATTTCTGACTTGCATCGATATAACTTTCGGTTGCTATAAAATTTAAAGCCTCTGGATCGTATGTCGTTTCATCAGGATTTACTTTAATGCCATTGTCAGATGCCCATTTTACAGCAATATTCCAATCGCCATCTCTTAAATAACATGCTACAGTTCCTCCCTTTGCAGTTTGTGGGTTTGCCTTCCATGAAGGTGGTCCCATTAATTTGTCCTCACCCAATGATTTTCCGCAAGAATAAATAACCTGAGCTCTATAATCTTTACCTACTTTTTCTAATTCAGGATTTATACCTGCCAAAAATGCCGCAGCTCCATCGCCCATAATAGCCACAAATTGAGCTCCTTCCTTGGTGTCTGGGTTGTCTTTATATTCTTTTGCAAATTTAAGTAAAGAGGCTTGCATTTGAGAAACATCATCTTGGCGGATTAATTTCAAATTTACGCCATTTTTCTCCATCAATGAACCTTTTGTAGTCGCTGGCCCACCATTTGCATACATTAAGCCCATTTGTGAATTCCACGCCCACAATAAGAACCTTATTTCAGGGCTGTTTACACTTGCCACCGCATCTGAGGGCAAATTAAATTGCTGTACCGTTTCAGCCGCATTTTCTGGAGCAGTGGGTAAATCTATTTTGCCCAATTGTTCTGATGTTTTTGCTTTTCGGGTAATTAATCCTGATTTTTTAGCAAAATATAATCCGCCCCAAATTAAACCAACAATTCCAAGCGTGATTACAATTTTTCCTAACGATGTCAATTTATTCATGCTAATTTAAATTTTAATTACAAATGTATGCGAATTTACAAAATTTGTTAAATTTTTACAAAAATTATATACACGCAAAAACAATAAACTGTTTATATCCTAAAATAATTCATTTTTTGCAAAAAAAAATAAATTATTTGGCCACAATTAATTAAAACCGATAAAGTTTATTTTAGTAAACCTTTGCAAATGTTGTTATTTTTTAATTTAATTTATGAAAACCTTTAAGTTTATGGTTTGATTTTCTAATTCAATAAAAAATAAATATAATCCAGATTGAAGCGAACTTGGAATTACAAAATCATTTGTACTGTTTCTTTCTATCTGTATATTCGATTGAGCCATAATTTCTTTGCCTTGTAAATCAAATAATCTAAAATTGGCAATGCCTTCGTAATTGAAAATATTTACTTTTGCAGCTTCTCCCATTTTTGCAGGGTTAGTGATATTTGCGCTTATTTTAACCAATTCTATTTCATTCTCTTCGTTTATTTCCTTGGTATTGTTATTTATGCCAGCATTTCGGTAGGCTACAGATGATGTTGAAGCCCTAATGGTATAATTTAAACTAGGGTGAAAAGCTCCATTATAGCCATAAATTTTGATAAAATAAGTGCCAACTGGAGCATTGTTATAAATTATACTCTCGTTTGTAGTGCCAGCGTTGACGGATGAGAATAACAAAACATTGCTATTGTTGTATAATTGTAAATCATAATCGGCAGGCAAGGTAGACAATAGCACATTTATGTTTTTCTTAGTGCTCGTATTGGTAAATTTAAGCCAATCGATGTCGGTGTTTTGGCATATTAAAGCAGTTCTATTAATGTTTGAACCTATTGATTTAGCAGTTGCTTTTGTTTCGTTTGATTCATAAATATCGGTTCCACAAGAAGCAATATAAGTTTGTCCATTTGATGTTTTTACAGTGGAATATAATCCAGCTCCATTTTTTGCTCTGACACTAATATAGTAAATTTGATTTCCTACTAGGGTTAATCCAGTTTTGGTTATACTAAGGTTTGTTCCACAATTGGTGTAATTTACAATATTTGTTCCACCTAGGGTTGTGCCAATGGCGTATTCGTAATTGCTTATTCCTGAATTGGCATCAGTTGAAGCTGTCCAATTAGCACTTAGTTGTGTTCCATTGTTTGTAGTACTTATATCGGCCGAAAGTCCATCATTAATTGTAGCAATAGCATTGGGAATTGTAAAATCGATATTTGGAGAAGCCGTACTTACACTCGACCAATTATTCGATAAGTCTCTTGCTAATGAATGGATTTTAGCACTTGAAACGGCAACACTAGGATTGCTATATCTGATATCTTTATTTGCACCGACAGTAACGGTTACAGTCGAATTTCTAGATTTATATACTGACAATTGGTCAAAGGTTGTTTTGCAATTTCCTGTTCTGAAAGAAATATGAGTACCGCTTGTAAGTGGAGTAGGGTCTGTCCATGAACCGGCAAATGTGTTGTTAAAATACACATCAATTTTCCCAGATATAGGGTTGTAATTAATTTTAACATCGTGCTCAATTCCTGCTGGAATATTAAGCGGTAAATCTGCCATTAAAGTGAAAACATCATTAGTGGTTTCATAAATTTGTAATTTATTGTCGCTATTTCTGAAAAAGACAAAATAAGAATTGTTTCTATTGGCCATGGTTCCATTATCACTAAAAAAATGAAAACCAGCTCTTCTATTTGTGCCACTACCTTCAATTTTCATTTTAAAATGATATAAATAATTGGAGCTGTTGGTTTGTGTTAATGGCGCATTTAAATTTGTGTTTGCATTAGCCTCATCTGTTTGAATTAATTGGTTTGTTAACAGAGACCATGTGCCAGCGCTATTTGTCCAATTACTTGGAATTGTAGTGCCTGTAAAGGTTTCATTCATAAATCCAGAATTTGGATTTCCTTGCCAATTTGTGCCATCAAAATCAATAACTTGATAATAAGATTGAGCAATGCCAATATTGTCATTGTCGGTAAAACTAGCATTGAAATCACCTGTTATCCATGTGCTTGGAGCATTCACGGAAGTGGTAGGCGGAATTATGTCGGCTACAGTAGCCGTCCAATTGGCCACAAATCCAGGCGCTGTTGTAGCACAATCTGTTCTAAGTTCCATATATATTTTTCCTGAAGACGCCACAAGTGTGCCCGGATTTACTGTTCCTGTGTATTTTCCTATCAAAGGCGCCTGATTATTGGTTCCATTAAAAACCAATAGAAAATCCCAATTGTTTTCTAAATTAAAACTAGTAAAGGTTAGTGAAATGCTTGATGAACTAGGCGGATTAATAAGTTGGCATTGACGAATATCATTAGCATAATCGGCTGCACTTCCACCCGGATCGGTAATTGTACCAGTGGCCGTTGTGAATGTTGTGATTGTTGGATTATTATTTACCAATGTATAAAAATATTCCCAATTCCAATTGATGCCTGGGTCGACATGGGTTTGGTTTGGAAAATGTTGATGTCCTTTTATTTTAACGCAGGCACCCAAGGTATTAATTCCTACTGTGGCATCGCCAAAAAAAGTTCTTAAAGCATTAATTCCATATCCGCTATTAATTACATCTCGAACAATATCTGCCGAACTAGCGTACATTGCGGGTGTATACCATGAAGGATCATTTACATATCCCTCATGCTCTGTACCGATTGTATAAGGATTTTCGGAGCCTACATGCCATGCCTTATTCGATTCAAGTACCATTTGGGTTACTTGTCCATCACTCGACCGTACTACATAGTGTGAGGAGGCAGATGCACTGCAGTTTTTGAACCACGAAATACATCCTGCATAAGAACCTTGAACGGTATGTATGGTGTATGCCGAAATGGCCGTCCCACTTCTTGAACTATAATTACAGGTGGTTAAATCCAATATTGCAGGAGCATAATCTGTAGATAAAATTCTATTCGCAGTAGAATTCGAAGGGTTATAAACTTCTTTATCTGCCTCAATTTGTGCTTCATTTAAAATAATGGATTTTGCACTTAAAATAGCATAATTTTTTCCAAAAAAAGTTTTGAGGTCTAAATTCTCTTCTATTTTAAAAAGCTTTTTATTTTCTTTATCGTTCATAAAGGTATAAAAACCATAGATTTGCGCATCTAAAGCAAAATTATCAACTCTATCGTTATTGAGCGGCAATTCGCTTAGGGCAACTAATATAGGATATTGTTCAAGTGCCCGATTTGATTCAATTTTTTGAATATTTAATAATGCAACATAGGATTTAGCATAGGATAATATATTTATTCTTGGGTTGTTTTTTATCTCATTTACTGAAAAACCAGATAATTTTGAAACTGTTTTTAGGTTTTCTCTAAAAACACCTTTTCCATTTTCAAATAAGCCCATCACTCCACTTGGCAAGGGCATTCCATTACATGATACTGGTTCGTTTTTGCTATTGATATCTCTTATATGAGTTTGATTATAGGCAACAGCCTCGAGTAATCCTCTTGGTATTTGCGGATAAAGAGCATAGGCCTCTTCAAAAAATAAATTGTAAGTGGTTGGTGGTGTGTAAGTCTTTATTTGAGGTTGGGCAACTAATTGCAAACTAAAGCAAAAGAAAAAGCAAAGCAAAAGATTTTTAAGCATAAAAAGGTATTTAAAGTTTATAGTTTTACAAATATATTTATTTTAAATTTGAAAAATGCTTTTTTTGAAATTTAAACCAAAAATAAATACTAAATAATCCACTACACCTATACCATTAGTGTGGTGAAGGTTGTAGATTTTTAGGATTGGGCTTCATAAATTAAAGATAGTCGTTCCTTTTTATATTTTATTTTTTTTGGATAAAAAAAGTTACAAAAATGAAACCTTCCAACGCAAGTAGGAGAGTTGCAACTTATCCCTTAAAATAAAAAAGTCCAAGTACGCTCCCCACCATGCCTATCTGCATACTTGAACAAGTTTTTTATTTTTAAATATACTTGGACTAGTTGGGGGTCTTTTTTACTATACTTGGACTAGTTGGGGAAAATTATCTCTAATTTTTTTTATTCATATTCTTCTATTCCTACGACTACTTGACTTTTGTCTTCAATATCAAATGAAATACCAGCGGCACTAAAGATTGGTGCCTCATAATAATAAATAGTTATTGAGTCGTATCTTGGTATTTTATAGACCAAATCTGGGATTCCCATTTTAAAATCACATTATTTAGTTTGGTTATCTTTCTCAATTTCTAAACTGTTTTTGATATTATTATTTATTCTAAAGTTTCTTTTTATTAAGAATAAGGAAATGCAAAGCATAGTAATTAAAGTTAGATATAATATTAGTGTTTTTGTCTTTATCATCTAATTAAAATTTTACATATTTATTTCTAAGTTCAATGGAATTTAAAAATTCCCCAATCTGGCGCAAGTATGCAGCTTTGCTATGTGCGGTGGCGTACTTGTGCCTTATAATTACTACCATGTAACTATTATTGGATCTATTTGTATTATTTCTATCATTCCTTTTTCTCCACTATGATATTGTTTTGCACTACTATACAACCAATCTTCTTCACATAAAACAAAACCTGATTCCACTGGATTTTTATGAATATAATCTAACTTTTGATGCATTATTTTCTCTGTTATTAATTCTATTGGATGATTGTCTTGTTGCCATAACTGAAAACCAATATTGTTGCTGTTTTGTTTTCCAAAATCGCTCATAATTTCTAGCATCCATTCTCTCCTACTTTCTTTTCTGTTATTTTCTATCGCTTTTCTTAAGGATTCTGAAGTATGCCTTTTCAAATCTCGCATAATGTTTGACAAAGAATTTCCTTTACTTCCTATTATTAAATGAACATGGCTCGTCATTATACAATATGCATAAACTTCTAAATCTTTATTTTGTTGGCAATATTTGATACTTTCTACCAAAATTTCTTTATATTCATTTCTTATAAATAAATCTATCCAACCAACTACTGCAAAACTTATAAAATATAACTTTTCATTATCCTTAAATTTGTATTTTCTACTCATTTTATATACAAATATAAACAAAATTTGGTTTATTATACCGCACAAGTACCCCACGCTTTTGGCTTTGCTGCATACTTGCGCTAGTTGGGGAAAACAATAGGGAAAAATTTATTACCACAAAAAAAAAGACCCACACTATTAATGCGAGTCCTTAATTAACTAAACCATAAACAATTAACTATTATACCAATTATAACTACAAAATAGTCCATTCTGCTCGTTCTTTTTCACCAATAATTCTTCAAAAAATAGTTCCGTATCTATTTGATATGCAACGATTTTTTTCATTTTCTTGGCAAAAAATAAAGTCGCATTTATGGACTATTTCATAATTATAGTTGGTATTAGAATCCAAAAGCATAGTATTTCACTCCATTTCTATTCGGATACCTTCCTTCAATCAAAACACCATTTCCTTTACTTTGGTTCAAAATAGTTTCAAATTGTTTTAAGTTGGACACTGGTTTATTATTCAAACGGGTTATTATGAACCCTTCTTCTATATCTGTATTTTCAGCAATTATGCCATTTTCTACGTTTTTTACCACAATTCCGCCTTCGATGCCTAATTTCTTGGCTGTTTCTGTATCCAATACTTCAAAACTAGCACCCAAAACACTTAAAACATTTTCCGAATTTTCAATATCTGCCTTTGATATCAATTTTGATTTGTTTTCTCTATTTTTAAGGGTAACTGACTTGGTCATTAAATTGCCGTTGCGATAAATTTCTAATTCTATTTTGTCGCCAGGGCGATATCGTGCTATATGCTCTTGCAATTCGGGTGACGATTTGATGGACAAATGATCTACACTCGTAATAATATCGCCACTTTTTATTTCAGCATCCTCGGCAGCACTACCAGGTACCACATCGCCTACATAAGCACCTTCCATTTTAGAGTAATTCGATTTTTTGGCTAATTCTGGCGTTAATTCAGCAATATTAACACCCAAATATCCACGTTGTACAAGTCCAAAATCTGTTATATCTTGGACTATTTTTTTAGCCAAGTTTGCAGGAATGGCAAAGGAATACCCTGCAAAAGTTCCTGTAGGCGTTGCAATTGCTGCGTTTATGCCAATCAAGTTTCCATTCAAATCTACCAATGCACCACCACTATTTCCAGGATTTACAGCTGCATCTGTTTGGATAAAGGATTCAATGGCATAATTGCCTGCTTTTTCTCTGATTATATTGATGTTTCTCGCTTTTGCGCTTACAATACCCGCTGTAACCGTTGATGCCAAATCGAATGGATTGCCTACAGCAAGCACCCATTGTCCCACTTTTACATCATCCGAATTGCCCCAAGATAAGTAGGGTAGGTTCTTTTCATCTATTTTTATAACAGCTAAATCAGTGGATGGGTCTTTCCCTATCATTTTTGCTGTATATACTTTATTGTCCGAAAGAGAAACTTGTATTTCATCAGCACCGTCTATAACATGGTTATTGGTTATAATATATCCATCGGCAGAAACGATTACGCCGGAACCCGAACTTTCTTGTGGTTGTGGGCTACCTAATTGTGGACCGAAAAAATCAAAAAACGGATTGTAGCCTTGCTGAGTTTGCTTTTTAGGTGCTGTTTTAACTTTAATATGCACTACTGCAGGGGTACTTTTTGAAGCTGCATTTATAAAGGCATCATTGCCAATATTAGCTGTAGGCAGATTACCACCAAAGTTTGCAAATTTAGCATTGCCATTGTTTTGTTGAAAATTTACCCATTTACTGCTTTCCATTTTATGTGAAATTCCCAATGCTGTAATTCCACTAAAAACACCCACACATAAATAAGCACCTAATTTTTTTAATTCCATAATATGTTTTTTGTTTTTAGTAATTTTGAATTTTATAAATTGCGTATCAAATTTTAAACCTTTAACAGAATTATCAAAGCTTTAATGCCCACGATGGGGTTAAATTTTGTTAATCAATATTGAAATTGTTCTTTTTTGGTTTGTTTATTACTTTAATACAAATAAAATAAGTAATTGATAATTAAATAATTAAAAAATGAAAATAAATTTTTATAAGTATCAAGGAACGGGAAATGATTTTATAATTATTGATGATAGAGAAAATGTTTTTCCTATTAGTCAAGTATTGATTGAAAGACTTTGCGACCGTCGTTTTGGGATTGGAGCCGATGGATTAATTCTTTTGCAAAATGAACTTGGCTATGATTTTAAAATGGTGTATTTCAATAGCGATGGAAATGAAAGCACCATGTGCGGAAACGGAGGTCGTTGTATTGCAAAATTTTCGCATGATATTGGCATTTCCTATAAATATAATTGTTTTTTGGCTATTGATGGTCCTCATGATTTTTCCATAACAAAAGACGGATTGGTTAAATTGAAAATGAAAGATATTAATGCCATTGAAAAGGCAGGAGATGATTATATAATGGATACTGGATCGCCACATTATGTTCAGTTTTTGGCCGATATTGAAAAATTAGAAATTGTAGATGAAGCTAGGAAAATAAGGTATAATGATCGATTCAAAGACAAAGGTATTAATGTCAATTTTGTAAGTAAAATAAACGATTCGCTCTATTTGCGTACTTATGAAAGAGGAGTGGAGGACGAAACATTTTCGTGTGGCACAGGCACAGTAGCTGCGGCTATCTCTATCGCTGAAAAATACAATTTAAATAGTGGTAAAAGTGAATTAAATACAAAAGGAGGTAAATTATGGGTTTATTATAAAAAAAATGCGCATTTTTACAGCGAAATTTGGTTAGAGGGTAGCGCAGAATGGGTTTTTGAGGGTTCGGTGGAAATATAATAGAAGAAAAAATTTAATGTCGGTTTAAAAATATGGATGATGATCCAAATATATCAAAAAATAAACGAGAAAATAACCGAAATAAAGGAGTTGGAGAAGGATTGCTGGGTCAATATTTCGCCGCCTTTCAATATGGACAGATTGGAGGAATTTGCCAAAGAAATAGAAATTCCTTTTTCCTTTATTGTAGACTGTATCGACCTTTATGAGCGGTCGAGATATGAAAAAGTAGAAGATGCAAAACTAATCGTAATTAATACACCTATTTTAAACGAATACCAAGATATTGACGATCAGGCTTCTTATATTACGGTGCCCGTTGGAATTGTATTATTGCCAGATAAAATTGTAACGATTAATTCGTTGCCAAATCCGATGATTGAATGGTTCGAGAAAAACACGATAAAAAATTTGCCTCCAGCAGATAGAACGATGTTTATTTTGAAAATTTTTGAGCGAAATGTAAATTATTTCCTTCATTACCTCCGAGAGATTAACAAACGGATTGGTTTGATTGAAAAGGATTTGCATAAAACGGCGCAAAATGAAGATTTGAATAAATTATTGCAGATTCAGAAATCATTGGTTTATTTCGTAAACGATTTGCGTGCTAATGAAATGGTTATGCTAAAAATTCAACGGACAGATTTCTTAGGAATTTACGAAAACCAAGAAGCACGCGATTTCTTGCAAGATATTATGATCGACAACAGTCAGGCGATGGAAATGGCCAACGTGTACAGCAATATCTTAAATGGAACTATGGATTTCTTTAATTCTATAATTTCGAATAATTTGAATATTGTCGTTAGTCGACTTACCTCTGTAACGATTATTTTGATGATTCCAACGATAATTGCTAGCTTTTTTGGTATGAATGTGCCACTGCCTTTTTCGCACGATAGTTTTTCCTTTATAGGTATTATCGTTATTTCAGTGCTCATTTCGGGATTACTTACCTTTTGGTTCAGAATGAAAAAATGGTTGTAGATGGAACCAAAAATAGCTAGAGATATACAAACGATTCGTAATCTGCTCATGTTTTTTGCGGGTTTGGTATTATTGTACTTGCTTAAAGTGCTTTCCCATTTGCTTATTCCTTTGTTTTTAGCCATGTTTATCGCTATGCTTCTTCAACCAATAATGGCGTTTTTGGAAAGAAAAAAAGTGCCATTTGGTATCAGTTTGGCCATGATTTGGATTGTAATTTCTGCCATTTCATTTGGAATAGGTACCATTGTTTTTCAAACGGGAAATTCGATTTATAACCAAAAGGATAAATTGCTACAACAAATAACCCATAAACTGCTTGAATTGCTCGATAATTTGAATAATTCGTTTAGTTTACAATTGGACATGGCCGACATCATTCGACAAATTCCGACTGTTTTTTCTAAAGAATTTATACTGAATTCTGGGGGCGATGTAGTAGGTTTCTTAGGCAATTTTACAGGCCTTTTTTTCTTAATGCTCATTTACCTAATCATTATGTTGGGTGGCGTGTTGAAATATGAAAATTATTTGAGGTATTTAGGAGGCGAAAAAAAACAACAACAAGCCAAATTAATAAATTCATTTGAACAAATTAAAAAAAGCATCGCTACCTATATAAGAGTCAAATTTATTATGAGTGTATTTACTGGAATAGGCACTTATATAGTATGCCTTCTCTTTCATATCGACTTTGCTTTGTTTTGGGGTTTTTTGGCATTTGTTCTTAATTTTTTACCTACCGTAGGTTCCATTGCAGGCGTGGTTCCGCCAGCGCTTATGGGCATAATTCAATTGGATACATTGGGTATGGTGGGTTTTTTAATATTTGTTTTGTTTTTGGTACAAACGCTTTTTGGAAATATTTTGGAACCCATTTTTATGGGAAAAGGCGTGGCATTAAATACCATCGTTGTTATATTAGGCTTGGTTCTTTGGGGCTATTTATGGGGTTTTTATGGTATGTTGCTTTCTGTTCCATTAATGGTAACCGTAAAAGTAATATTGAGCAATGTTGAAGGGGCTGGCTTTTTGGTCAGACTTTTAGGTACTGAAAAGGCAAAGAGGGAGTGAGGTCTTTTTTTAAAATTTTACTTTTCTCTATACCCCAACAAAAAATCTTTTACCATCATTCGTTTTTTGCCTTCTAATTGTATTTCTAAAAGTTCGAGTGGATGTGTTTTTGTACCTACTAAAATGGTTTTTTCTATTTTAAATTCGCCTGGTTTTAATGATGGTAAATCAGTAGCTATTTGTGCCTTAAATATTTTCAGGTTTTGACCATTTAATTTGGTAAAAGCAGTAGGGAAGGGGCTCAAGCCTCTAATTTTATTTTGTATTTTTTCTGCATCATTATTCCAATCTATTTCGCAATCTTCTTTGAATATTTTAGGTGCTATTTTTTCTGTTCCAATTTCGGATTGTGGTATTTCTGTAATGGTTTTGTTTTCGATAGATTTTACTGTTTTAAGCACCAATTCAGCACCTAATTCCATTAATTTGTCGTGTATTGTTCCTGCGTTATCTTCGGCATCAATGGGTATTTTGGATTGGTAAATGATGTTTCCAGTATCAATTGCTTGTTGTAAAAAGAAAGTAGAAACGCCTGTTTCTTTTTCTCCATTTATTATGGCCCAATTGATGGGTGCTGCACCTCTATATTGTGGCAGCAATGAACCATGTAGGTTGATAGTGCCCAATGGCGGCATATTCCATACTATTTCGGGCAGCATTCTGAACGCAACTACAATTTGCAAATCGGCTCGCAAAGCTTTTAATTGCTCGATAAAATTAGGGTCTTTTAGTCGCTCGGGTTGTAAAACTGGAATTTGATTTGCTAAAGCATATTTTTTTATCGCCGATTCACTCATTTGTTTGCCTCTTCCAGCGGGCTTATCAGGAGCTGTAATTACGGCCACTATATTATAGTTGTTTTGTAATAAAATAGCCAAACTTGACACTGCAAACTCGGGAGTGCCCATAAATATTATGCGTAAATCACTTTTCATTTTTCAAAAGTATTAAATAAAGCCTTTCTCTATTTAAAAAGGAAGTATAAAAATTAAATTAAAAAACAAAGGAGGTCGTAAAGGCAAATTTATCTACATCAAAAAGTCCCTTGTCGCTCAATTTTAAGGATGGAATAACCAATAAAGCCATAAAAGAAAGTGTCATAAAAGGTGCATTGAGCGTGGTGCCTAATTCCTTTGCTTTTTTATCTAATATTGTATATTTATTGGCTACATCACAGCCGTTTTCTGTGGTCATTATACCTGCAAGTGGCAACGATAAAATATGATTATCGCCATTTGCCGATAAGCTCAAACCACCTTTATGGCGAATGATTTCATTTACTGCAGCGCAAATATCTTCGTCGCTAACACCAACAACCACGATATTGTGCGAGTCGTGCGCAACGGAAGAAGCCAAAGCACCATTTTTTAAACCGAAATTTTTTATAAAAGCAACAGCCGGTTTTGAATTATTATATCGGTTTACAACTGCTATCTTTAAAATATCTTTTTCAACATCAGTTAGCACATTTCCATTCTCCGACAATCTTATTTCGGTAATGATTTCATTCGTAATTAGTTGACCTTCAAGTGCTTCTATTACCCTTATTTTTTCTCCTTCTGCTTTTAATTCGAAATCACCTATTTGTTTTAATTCCGTATTAAAGTTATTAGGACTTTCGGCCTCTAAATAAGGCAAAAAGGGCAATCCATTTTCTGCAACCAATTCACCATTTATAAAGGTTTTAAGTATGTTGAAATCCGTTAAATTGTCAATGATAATCAAATCAGCAGCATCATTTTCTTTCAGTTGACCAATATTTAAACCATAGTGTTTTACAGGATTTATACACGCAGCTTTTAAAATATTCCAAATATTATACCCTTTGTCTATGGCTCTTTTTACTAATAAATTGATATGACCTACAAGTAAATCATTTGGATGTTTGTCATCGCTGCAAAACATAATCATGTCGGGGAATTCGTCAATCAGCGGAATCAACGCCTCAAAATTTTTGGCTGCCGAACCCTCTCGGATAAGTATTTTCATGCCTAATGAAAGCTTTTCTTTTGCTTCGTCATAGGTAAAGCATTCATGGTCGGTGCTTATCCCAGCGGCAATATATTTTTTAAGCGCATCACCTCTCAAACCCGGAGCGTGACCATCCACTTTTTTTCCCATTTGGTGTGCAAGTCTTATTTTTGCCATTACCAATTCATCGTCATAAATCACACCCGGAAAATTCATCATTTCGCTTAAATAAACGATTTCATCATTTTCAAAAAGTGTTTTAATTTCTTCCAAATTAATTGCTGCACCTGCGGTTTCGAATGTGGTAGCAGGAACACAGGAAGGAGCGCCAAAATAAAATTTGAATGGACTTTTTTTGCCATTTTCTATCATGTAATTTACGCCATCTATACCCAATACATTTCCGATTTCGTGTGGGTCGGATACACTAGCAATTGTTCCATGTACGGTCGCTAATCGCCCAAATTCGGTAGGCGTAAGCATCGAACTTTCGATATGTATATGCGCATCTACAAAACCTGGAAGGAAATAGTTTAGAGCTGGATTTTCATTACCTAATTTATCTATTTTTTTTATTTTTCCATTTTCAATAAAAATGCTACAACTATAAATTCCTTTATTCGAAATGTCGATATAATTTCCTTCTAAAATATTCATTTTTACAAAAAATAGCTACTCAATTAATAATTTTCCAACCTGTGTTTTTAAACCAGTTAATCTATAAAAATATAGTCCATTTGGAAGGTTTAGATTTTCGAAATAGTAATTGTTTCCATTTATAAATCCTAGGTCTTTTACTATTTTTCCTTGTATGTCAATTATATCAAGTTTTAGTTTTTCATTCTTAATATTTGTGAATGATAAAGTCGCATTTTGATTAAATGGATTCGGGAATAGTTTGGCACCATAAGGATTGTTTTGATACTGAATGCCCGATATAACTTTGCACTCGCCTTTGAGGGAAGTAACTCTTTCATATTTTTCATTAACTACAGAAAAAACTTTGTCTATACAGATATTATTCCCTTGGGTGCTTGAGTAATAAACCCTTACAAGGGGGAAATAGGTATTGCTTTTTGAAATAGTTTGTTCGCTATACGAAAGTGCTTCAATTATTCCATTTGTGTTGTTGAATTTCAAATGGGTATTGTACAACGGATTGCTAATAAGCGAAACTACTGAATCAATACTGATACCAGAAATTTTTAATTGCCAAGCCAATACATCCGTTTTTTCATTCTTTAAATTGATGTCGATATAGCCATTTTCTGGATCGTTCAATTCAAAATTTACCGTATCTATCCATTTGGAAACAAGATTTGGAAATTCACAATGATTTTCATAACCTCCACTTGGAGGAATATAATTGGTGCCTTTTATAAAGCAATCTTGTGCCAAAGCTGCATCGCCAACATCTACAAATCCGTCCAAGTTTAGATCATTGCATGGCGTTGCTGTTTCTTGGCTTAGGGCAGCCTCAAAATATCCATTTACATCGCCTTGGTTTATTATTCTGTCTTTGTCATAGTCGCCATATTTTGCATTTCCTGCACATACGCCTTCACAATCTCTCAAACTATTTCCGTATGGTGTACCAGCACAATCGGTAAAAACGGGGCAATCATTTCGTAAAGCAAAGGTAGGTCTGTTTTGGGCGCTACGACCAATTTTTATACAAAAACTAGCATCATTATTGTCATAATTTGTTTCTACACTTCCTAATGCATCAGGCGATTTATCATGATTTACCCTTACCACAAAAACATAATTTCCTGTATCTATATCTGTAATGTCTATCCACTGGCAATCCAATTCTCGGTCGTATTCGTCTTCGCAATCTTTTGAAATACCCATGTTTTGACAGGTGAATTTAGGTGTTCCACCGCCTTGGCAATATAAATCGAGGACACAAAAACCATTTTTGAAACCTACAGGCACTTTATTGCCTTGACTATCAAATAATAAATATTCAGCATATCCATAGTAATGCCAATGTTGATGGCACTGATCCCATTTAAATTGGGTCGTACTATTTAACGGGTCATTTGGTGTGCGACCTACATGATAATCCTTGTCGCCTCTATTTAAAATTCGGGTTGAAAATCGAATTACATACCTATTTCCAAATCCAGAAACGCATTTCTCTTGAACAATACAATTATCTTGGTTATTTATGGTTCGCAATACCATGGTACTTCTAATACGAGCGGAGTCCAATATTAAATCTGGCCCGGAAGCACAACGAGGGTCTCCAGGGTATATGCAATTGCCATCACTTAGAGTCGCAAATGGATTGTAATTACAAGCACTTTCATCCATACAGCCAATCACTGGACCAAGGAAGCTAAGTGAAAAATTTATATTGGTACTTGCACAATTATTATTTATATCACCAATTCTGATAAAATATTCCTTTTGTTTTATGAGGTTGGTTACCAGTTTTGCTCCACTTCCGTTGTCACAACCACTATTTGAAAAGGCCAAAGTGCCATTATTTAAGTCTGAAATTTTTCCTGGACAAGGATCATAAATCCAAATTCCCGTTTGGCAATTATTTCCACAAGCCGAAATTTGGTATTGCCCCGAACTATCAGGGATATAACGATACCAAGCATTTTCATATGAAGTAGTAAAATCGCCTAATGAAATGGGTTTTGCATATTGGCAAACTTGGGTTTCTATACAACCCCAGCTATATTGATGTAAAAAACCATAATTTCCTGCTATTTCATCCACTTTAGTTCCATTAATTAATAGATTATAATTTCCGTTTACTCCATTCCATCCTTCCATTCCATCACCTTGCGAATCATATAAGTTAAAGGTATAACAAGTGTTTTTTGGTAGACAAAGCGTTTTTCCCCTATAATCCCCTGATGCAACTACAGATCCATCTTCATTCAAAATTTCCCAACTTATTTCATTTATTCCCAGGTCAGGCGTAATATTTACTCTTATTCTTTGATTTATTGAAGTATCACAAACTTGCGATTTACCTATAATTAGGGTAAAAAATGAAATTGCAAAAAAGATCGATTTTTTCATGTTAGTTAGTTTGTTAATTGAATGATTTTCACCAATCTTGTTTGATAATAGCCTTCTAAATTTGAAATTATAACGCCTATGTTTTTGCCTGAAGAAGAATGAATAAACTGAATATTACCATTATCATTTGAAGTAATAATGCCAACATGGCCAATTGTTGGGTCATTTGTATTGGTGCCTGTAAATAGTATTATGTCGCCTATATTGGCATCTTCTACCATTATTTCTTTTCCAATACTTGCAAATTCTCTTGAAATTCTCGGTACTTTTATGTTAAAATGAGCAAATACATAATTAACAAAACCACTACAGTCAAAACCAATTTGAGGTTCTTGGCTTGCATATTTATAAGGGGTGCCAATTAAAGTTTTAGCAAAGTCAATTACCTCATTTGAAATATTTTTTTCTTTGATTGTGTCGGTTGAAAAGTAACAATTATTGCCAAAAATAGGCAAGCAGCTAAAACAAATGAAAATAAATATTAGGTATGATTTCATAAATAGATTAAACAAATATAAGTATTTTATTAAAAATAATTTAGATTCCTTAGTTTGATTTTTTTTTAATTGTACATTTGTATAAAATAAATTTTATGCATAAAATATCTTCTTTTCTAATTTTGGGTCTAATTGTTTCTGTTTTATCAAGTTGTGATAAACGAATTTCAACAAAAAATAATGATCATGGATTTGATATTAGCGCAATAGATTCTACAGTATTGCCTTGTGATGATTTTGACCAATTTGCTAATGGAATGTGGAAAAAGAATACTCAAATTCCATCCACCGAATCCTCATGGGGAGCTTTCGAAATTTTGTATAAAGCAAATGAAGAAAAGCAAAAGGGAATCTTGGATGGGCTTTTAAAGAACAAGAATCATAAAAAGGGGTCTAATGAACAATTAATTGCAGATTATTATAGAGCATTTTTGGATACCATTAGTGTTGAAAAACGTAAAACTGCGCCTTTGGATCCTTATTTTATTGAAATAGATAAGGCAGCTTCTTATAGTGATTTATTAAAGTTTTATGGTAAAATGCCAAATATTGACAACTTTTTTAATTTTTATGTAGATGCAGATCAAAAAGACACTAAAACAAATATATTTACTATTGTGCAAAGTGGTTTGGCGCTAGGCGATAGGGAGTATTATTTATCTAGTTCTGCTGATATGGAAAATATTAGAAAAGAATATAAAAAACATATTTTTAAAATGCATCGCCTTTTAGGGATGGATAGCTTAAAGGCTGTTGTAGCAACTAATTCTATTTATAATTTGGAGGCTAAATTGGCGAGTTTCCACAAACCAAAGGAATTGATGCGCGATCCAATTGCTACTTATAATAAAAGGACAATTGCCGAGTTAAAGGCGTTAACACCAAATATTAATTGGGACAAGTATTTTGAAGGCATTGGAAAAACACCAAAGGCGGTGGTGATTGATAATTTAGATTTATTTGCTAAAATGAATGCTACCGTAAATACTATTCCGTTAGCAGATTGGAAAGCGTATTTTAAGTGGCAATTACTAGTTGCAACAGCAGGGAATTTGAATAAGGAATTGGATAAAGAGAATTTTCATTTCTTTAGAACGATAAAAATGGGAATTGCTGTTCAAAAACCACGTGATGAAAGAGCATTAAGGAATACAAATAGAACAATGGGAGAGCCATTTGGAAAATTATTTGTAGAAAAATATTTCCCTGCAAGCTCTAAGAAAAAGATTGGAGAAATGATTGAAAATCTTAGGATAGTGTATAAAGAAAGGGTTGATAAATTAGATTGGATGAGTGACTCCACCAAAGTAGCAGCTAAAACGAAATTAGATGCTTTTACTTATAAAATTGGATTTCCTGACAAATGGAAGGATTATTCAAAAGTGGATATTCAAGCGGATAAATTATTTGAAAACGTAATGGCTATGGCCAAGTATGATAGCGATTTTCAAATAAGTAAAATCGATAAACCTGTAGATAAATCGGAATGGGGTATGACACCTCAAGAGGTAAATGCATATTATAATCCGATGAATAATGAGGTTGTTTTTCCTGCAGGTATTTTACAACCACCGTTTTATAACCCCAATGCTGATGATGCAATCAATTATGGGGCAATTATGGCTGTAATTGGTCATGAATTTACACATGGTTTCGACGATCAAGGAAGTCAATTTGGACCTGATGGTAATCTTAATGATTGGTGGTCGGCTGTTGATAAAGTAAAATTTGGGGAACGGACTGGAAAAATGGTAGCTCATTATAATAAATTTGAAGTATTACCTAATTTATTTGTAAATGGTGAGTTTACGCAAGGTGAAAATATTGCAGATCAAGGTGGTTTAATTTTAGCATATTATGCATTATTAAAATCAGTTGAAGGTAAACCAGAACCTAAATTGATTGATGGTTTTACTTATAAGCAAAGATTTTTCTTAGGTTGGGCGCAAGTTTGGAGAGATAAAACGAACGATGAAGCGCTAAAACAGTTGATTGCATCGGACCCACATTCACCACCTAAAGCAAGAATAAATGCTGCCGTTTCTAATTTACAAGAATTTTATGATGCATGGGGTTGTAAAGGTGGAAAAATGTTTGTTCCAGTGAATGATAGGGCGATTGTTTGGTAGGGAAAAGATGTGAGATTCAAGAATCTAGATGTGAGAGACAAGAAAATCAAATTTTGAATTTTAAGTGATTAATGTTGAATGGAGTCAGAAGCCAAGATTTTAAGAAATGTTGAATGCTAAATGATTAATGTTGAATGGAAAAAAACAAATTTCTGAGGACGGTGGCTTGTCGACCACGGATTTCCTCAATATCAAATAACCAATCACGAATAAAAAATAACCAATAGGGTAATGAAACAGGAAGAGAAATATCAATTATTACAACAAAAAAGCGAACAAGCGCTTTTGGGCGGAGGTATAAAACGAATTGAAGCGCAGCACGGAAAGGGAAAACTAACTGCTCGTGAAAGAGTTGAATTGTTGATGGATGAAGGAACATTCGAAGAAATCGGTATGTTTGTAACACATAGATGCACCGATTTTGGACTTGAAAATGAGTTATATCTGGGTGATGGTGTAGTTACAGGGTATGGAAATATTAATGGTCGATTGGTTTATGTATTTTCTCAAGATTTTACTGTGTTTGGTGGTTCCTTATCAGAAACCCATGCGGAGAAAATCTGCAAGATTATGGATATGGCAATGAAAACTGGTTCCCCATTAATTGGATTGAATGATTCAGGTGGTGCCAGAATTCAAGAAGGGGTTGTTTCATTGGGTGGATACGCAGATATATTTTATAAAAATGTAAAAGCATCAGGCGTTATCCCTCAAATTTCGGCCATCTTAGGTCCTTGTGCAGGAGGTGCTGTTTATTCTCCAGCTATAACGGATTTTACCCTTATGGTTGAAAATACTTCCTATATGTTTGTAACGGGGCCTAATGTGGTAAAAACGGTTACACATGAAGAAGTGAGTTCAGAGGAATTAGGTGGCGCGCATACGCATGCATCAAAATCAGGTGTTACCCACTTTACTGCCAAAAATGAGTTGGAATGTTTGGACATGATTAAAAGAATGTTGCAATACATTCCTCAAAATTGTGAAGATCAAGCACCTGTTTTTCCTTATCAAACAGATGGAAATGAATTGAGAGAAAAATTGAACACACTTTTGCCAAGCAATCCAAATCAACCCTACGATATAAGGGATTTAATAGGAGAAATAACAGATGTAGATTCTTTTTTCGAAGTACATAAAGAATATGCGGAAAATATAGTGGTTGGTTTTGCATTTTTAGCAGGTAGAAGTATCGGAATTGTTGCAAATCAACCTGCCTTTTTAGCTGGAGTATTAGATATAAATTCGTCTGTAAAGGCTGCCAGATTTACCAGGTTTTGTGATGCATTCAATATTCCTTTATTGGTATTAGTTGATGTGCCAGGATTTTTGCCAGGTACCGACCAAGAATGGAATGGCATCATACGACATGGTTCTAAATTGTTGTATGCGCTTAGTGAAGCAACTGTTCCTAAAATTACGCTTATCACCCGAAAGGCTTATGGTGGTGCTTATGATGTGATGAACTCAAAACATATAGGGGCAGATTTTAATTTCGCTTGGCCAAGTGCCGAAATTGCAGTTATGGGTCCAAAAGGTGCTGCAGAAATTATTTTTAAAGAAGAAATAAAGAATGCTGCCAACCCTGCAGAAAAGTTGGAAGAGAAAGTAGCAGAATATACCGAAACCTTTGCAAATCCTTATAGAGCAGCAGCAAGGGGATTTATTGATGAAGTAATTTCACCCGAAGTTTCAAGGATAAAATTAATAAAAGCATTTAAGGTTTTGGAAAATAAGGTAGTAGTTATGCCAAAGCGAAAGCATGGAAATATACCTTTGTAGTAAACAATTGCTTTCTAATTTTTTTATTATTTCTGACGATATTAAATAAATAATTGAAAAATCATTTTTTCAATTATAGTTTTTTGTAAAATTATTATATTTACAGAAAAAATTGAATGTCTAAATATTCCATAAATAAATCAGCTGAAAAATTCCTCTTTAAATACCTAAATAATGCTGCTCCTACGGGTGTGGAGGCTGAGGGTCAGAAAATATGGCTTGATTATATATCGCCATTTATTGAGAAGCATGAAGTTGATTTTTATGGTACAGTATATGGTGTTATTAATCCAGATGCTCCATTTAAAGTTGTTATTGAGGCCCATGCTGATGAAATTTCATGGTTTGTAAATTATATAAGCGATGATGGTTATATCAGTGTAATCCGAAATGGTGGAAGCGATCACATGATTGCTCCTTCAAAAAGAGTTAATTTTCACACAAGAAATAAAGGAATTGTCAAAGGTGTTTTTGGATGGCCTGCTATACATTTGCGAAATGGAGATAAAGAAATTGTACCGACAATTAAAAATATAACAATTGATGTAGGAGCAGCAACCAAAGCTGAAGTAGAAGAAATGGGTATTCATGTAGGTGTTATATGTACTTTTGAGGATGAAGTAATGACACTTAATCAAAAATACTACGTCGGACGTGCATTGGACAATAGAGTAGGTGGGTTTATGATTGCTGAAGTGGCTCGCCATTTACATGAAAATAAAATAAAATTACCATTCGGGTTGTATATTGTCAATTCAGTACAAGAAGAAGTAGGTTTGAGGGGCGCTCAAATGATAGTAGAAACCATAAAACCTAATATCGCCATTGTTACAGATGTTTGCCACGACACCACCACACCATTAATTGACAAAAAGGAAAATGGCGATTTTAAATGCGGTAGAGGTCCAGTTATTACATATGCTCCCGCCGTTCATACTATTTTGAGGGATTTAATTATTGATAAAGCAGTCGAGAAAGAAATCCCTTTCCAACGGGATGCAGCATCAAGAGTAACAGGAACTGATACAGATGCATTTGCATATGCAACTGGCGGTATACCTTCGGCACTGATTTCTTTGGCCTTAAAATATATGCATACCACAGTGGAGACAGTCGCAAAAGAGGATGTAGAAAATGTTATTCGGTTAATTTATGAAACCGTAATTTCAATCGACCCAAAAATGAATTTGAAGTATTTATAATTTTTTTTTGTTAAAAGTTAAAAGTTTTTTTCAGTTACTAATTGTTTCCAATATTTGGATTGCACTATGTGCCCTTTTTTTCTTTTTGGCTAATTGTATTTTAATGGATATTTCTATTCATTTGGTTATTTATCCAGCTTTGTTTGTTTTTAGTTCTACCTGGTTTATATATCAGCTAAGTTGTTATTTATATTATCTGAGAAATGTCGACCACGACACAAATAATTTACTTTATATATGGTTGCATAAAAATAAGAAATTCACTATTTTATCTTTAATTATTTCAAGTATATTATCGTTAATTTTGTTTCTTTTTTTAACGCCTTCAGCTAAATTATTGATGCTTTTTTTGGGTGCTCTGAGTTTGGTTTATCCTATACCTTTGCCATTTAAAAACAAAACGAATGGATTAAATTATAGACTTAGAGATATTCCATTTATCAAAATATTTTTAATTTCCCTTACTTGGGCAGGTACTGCTGTTATTTTACCTGCTTTGCAAGTTGGACATTCTATTCCGTATCATTTATTCTTACTCCAATTTATTTTCATTTTTTTTATCACTATTCCTTTTGATATAAACGATATTGAAATAGATAATGCGGTTGGGGTAAAAACAATTCCAATTTTGTTGGGAATTAAAAAGGCATTAATTTTAGAAGGATTTGTACTTTTTTCGTTGGTATGTTTACCTGTAATTTGGGGTAATAAACCATTTTTTGACAATTTCAATCCTATTTTATATATTAATTTGATTTTGTTTTATACTTTATTGTTATTTATTACCATTTTTTATGCTATAAAATTGCCTAAATGGGCAATTATGCTCATATTTGATGGAAGTATGATTGTATATTTTGTATTAGTTATTTTATTTAAAAAAGGATTTATTTAATGAAAAAAGTGGTTAAAGATGCCGATGAAGCAATTTCAGATATCCAAAGTGGATCAACATTAATGTTGGGCGGTTTTGGATTATGTGGAATCCCAGAAAATTGTATTGATGCATTAATTAAAAAAGGAGTTAATGAACTAACATGCATATCTAATAATGCAGGAGTTGATGATTTTGGTATTGGATTAATGCTAAAAACAAGACAGGTAAAAAAAATGATTTCTTCTTATGTAGGAGAAAATGCAGAATTTGAACGCCAATTATTAAGTGGAGAATTGGAAGTCGATTTAATTCCTCAAGGAACCTTGGCTACTCGAATTGCTATGAGAGGAATGGGAATTCCTGCTTTTTTTACGCCAGCCGGTTATGGTACCGAAATAGCTGAAGGAAAGGAAATTAAGGAGTTTGATGGAAAAATGCACTTGATGGAAATGGCTCTTCAAGCCGATTTTGCCATTGTAAAAGCTTGGAAGGGTGATACATTAGGGAATTTGGTTTTTAGAAAAACAACCCGAAATTTCAGTGTGCCTATGGCTAAGGCAGGGGATATTACCATAGCTGAAGTGGAGGAATTGGTGCAGCCTGGAGCATTAGACCCTGACGAAATACATGTGCCAGGTATATATATTCACCGAATTTTTCAGGGTGAAGGTTATGAAAAAAGAATTGAAAGAAAAACAGTTAGTCTCCCAAAATAAAATTGAAATAGTATGGCTTTAGATAAATATGGTATTGCAAAACGTATTGCAAAAGAATTGAAGGATGGGTATTATGTGAATTTGGGTATTGGCATTCCAACCCTTGTAGCAAATTATATCCCTGAAGAAATAGAAGTGATTTTTCAGTCTGAAAATGGCATGCTTGGAATGGGACCTTACCCCACCGAAAATGAAATGGACGCTGATTTGATAAATGCTGGAAAGGAAACAGTAACGGTTTTGCCTGGCGGTGTCTTTTTTGATTCTGCAGAAAGTTTTGGTATGATAAGAGCAGGTAAAGTCGATTTAACGATTTTGGGCGCAATGGAAGTTGCGGAAAACGGCGATATAGCAAATTGGAAGATTCCAGGTAAAATGGTTAAAGGAATGGGTGGAGCTATGGATTTGGTGGCAAGTGCCAAGAACATAATTGTAGCAATGCAGCATACCAATCCAAAAGGAGAATCTAAATTATTGCCTGCTTGTACTTTACCATTGACTGGCGTTGGCTGTGTGAAAAAAGTAGTTTCTGATTTGGGCGTATTTGATATAAAGGATGGCGCATTCGTTTTACTTGAACGTGCCCCGGGTGTTTCGGTGGAGGAAATAATCGCAAAAACTGCTGGTAAGCTAATTATAAATGGAGAGATACCTGAAATGGAAGCTTAATTAAAATGAAATATTTCTATAATGGAATATTGAATGATTATATGCCTTTCGATACAGAAGAAAATGGTTTTTTTGAGACTATAAGGGTATTTAAAGGGAAACCAGTTTTTTTGGATGACCATGTTCAGAGATGTAAAAATGCAATGTCTTTTTTTGAAATGGTAAATAATGAGATAGATTTTGAAAAAATAATTTTGGAACACATTTCTGTTTTTTACAATCTATTAAAAACAGACTATATACGCTTTAGAATACAATTTGATTTTGATAAAAAGGATACAGCTATTTTTATTTGGTCGCAGGGTGAACTTTTGAAAAAAAATATTTGTTTGTATAATAAATTATATATAAATTGTAATTATTATTATCAAAAGGGGGAATTTCTGAATGAATATAGAAACTTTAAAAACAAAAGCAGGGCAATTTATAGAGCGGCTAAAGCGAATGCCGAAATGGAAGGCAGGTTTGATTCTATCATTGTTGATACTGAAAAAAATATTAGTGATACGTCTATTTGCAATGTTTTTGCAATAATCGACGATGTTGTACACACGCCTGGTTTGGATTCAGGAGCCCTAAATGGCGTTTTACGAAAAAATCTAATCCTTTTTCTTCAATCTAATGGATACAAGGTAGTAGAAAGGAAAATTAGCGATTCAGAATTGCTCAATGCAGATGAAATATTTTTGACAAATGTAATTCGAGGAATCTTATCTGTAGATCAAATTGGAAATAAAAAGTATTTAAGCCATTCAGAAACAATTAAAATTAAAAATTTATTTGCAAATAGAAATGAATCCTTTAAAATTTAATTTGCTCTCCTATTACATTTCACACTAAAAAAATCTGTTAGTCTTTAAAAAAGTAGTTTCAATCAAAATAAAACAGCAAAAATTAATACAAAATAACCGCCAATTATGAGCTTTGATTTACTTACAACTGCAACTGATTGTGAAATAATAAGCACCCGAATTGTAAATGCAAATATAGAATGCGTTTTTGAAGCATGGTCTAATCCCGTACATCTTAAAAAATGGTGGGGTCCTGCAGGATTTACAAACACATTTTTAGAATTTGATTTTCAAATAGGAGGCAAGTGGCAATTTATTATGCATGCACCCGATAAGGGAAATTTTGCCAATGAATGTGTGTTTATTAAAATTGAGAAACCTTCATTTATTGCTTGGCAACGCATTTCCAAACCTCTATTTCAAGTACATGCCAAATTTGAGGAAATAACAAGTGATAAAACAAAAATTATTTTTAAAATGGCATTTGAAACATCAAAAGATTGTATCAAACTTAAGCCTTATGTGCTTGACAAAAATGAAGAGAATTTTGATAGATTAGAAAAAGTGTTAGACGAAATGAATGCCTAATTTATTGATATAATTTAAATAAATTTAAAACATTTGATTAAAAATGTAGTTAATTAAATATGTCTGAAAAACAATCTTTTTTTTTGGTTTCGGAGAGATTTAAGGCTTGACGATAATTGTGGACTTTATCATGCACTTAAATCGGGTAAAAGGGTAATACCACTTTTTATTTTTGATAAACAGATTTTAGATGACTTGATTTCCGAAAATGGCATTTTGGAAATGGACAAAAGAGTAATATTTATTTATGAGGCTATATTGAAATTAAGGGATCAGCTAAAAAAACATAATGTCAACCTGCAAGTTTATTACGGAAAACCAGTAGAAGTGTGGTCGGAGATTATTTTAAAAACGAATATTAGCAGTGTTTTTACTAACCATGATTATGAGCCTTATGCTCAACAAAGAGAAGCTGAAATAAATAACTTGTTTAAAATCAATAATATTGAATTCCTAACTTTCAAAGATCAATGTATTTTCGAAAAAGGAGAAGTACTAAAGCCGGATAATAAACCTTATACCATTTTTACCTTATAGTCGCAAATGGAAAGAAAAATTGACTTCATTTTTTATAAATCTTATCCTACGAATTATATTTTAGTAATTTTTCGAATCTAACTTGACAGTTGAAATGCCTAAAATAGAGGAAATGGGTTTTGCTTATTCCAAAATAGAATTTCCAGCAACAAATGTTTCAAATGATTTGATTGAAAATTATTTAGATACAAGAAATTTTCCCTATTTGACAGGCACTTCACGAATTAGTGTTCATTTAAGATTCGGGACTATAAGCATTAGAAAATTGGCAGCTCAGGCAATTTTATCAAAAGATACTACTTTTTTGAATGAACTCATTTGGAGAGATTTTTATATGATGATTTTGTTTCATTTTCCTAAAGTTGTAAATAATGCATTTAAGCAAGACTATGATAAAATAAATTGGCGAAACAATAAGGAAGAATTTTTGAAATGGTGTGATGGAATGACTGGTTATCCAATTGTGGATGCTGGCATACGAGAGTTAAATACTACTAAGTTTATGCACAATAAAATAAAGATGATTATAACTAGTTTTTTAACTAAGCACTTGTTGATTGATTAGCGTTGGGGAGAAGCTTATTTTGCCAAAAAATTGCTCGATTTTGAATTGTCTTCTAATAATGGTGGTTGGCAGTGGGCGGCAAGTAGTGGATGTGATGCAGTACCTTATTTTAGGATTTTTAATCCAAAATTGCAAACAGAAAAATTCGATCCGCAATTAAAATATATTCGCAAATGGATACCTGAATTGGATACTTTTGAGTATCCATTGCCTATGGTTGACCATGAGTTTTAATTCTGATTGCGATATAATTTTATATTTTTCTAATGATTTAGAAACCCCTGACTGATAGGCATAATTTATAAAAGTGCCATACATGGTTTCATCAATTTTAAAATTGGAATTATAGTCTTTTACATTCTTATAATTGGAGAATTTTTCTTTATTAGAAGAATAATAATTATATGCAAATTGTTGTATCAACCCTTTGGAAATAATTTCGCCGAGTAATGGGTTATAGCTAGAAGTATCTAATGGCACAAAGAAATCGGGCGTTATACCGCCACCAGCAAAAACTTTTCTATGTTTTATTTTGGTATAAAAAACCATAGTTTCATCGTTGTGAATGCTGTCTTTGTTAAATATTTCGCCATGTTTGTAGCGGTCTACTACATCTTGGTTGTAATCATCTAAACCTTCTTTATAGGATTTTTGAATACATCTACCTGAAGGTGTAAAATATTTGGCGATGGTTAATCTAAGCGCAGAACCATCAGGTAATTGATATTGATCCTGCACCAATCCTTTTCCAAAAGAGCGACGACCGACAATAATTCCTCTATCCCAATCTTGGATTGCACCTGCCACAATTTCACTTGCTGAGGCAGAACCTTCATCCATTAAAATGGCGATTTTGCCGTCTTCAAATCGGCCAGGTACTTTTGCGTTGTATTCCATTTTAGGAAAACTACGGCCTTGGGTATAAACCATTTGTTTTCTCCCATCAAGTATTTCATCTAATATAGCGGTAGCTTGTTCCAAAAATCCACCTGGGTTTTCGCGTAAATCAAGGATTAATTTTGTCATTCCTTTGGCTTGAAGCTCCATTAGTTTTTTCATAAACTCCTCATAAGTAGTGGCAGAAAAACGATTTATCTTTATATAACCAATACCATCTTTAACCATAAAACCTGCATCCAAACTATACAATGGAATTTTATCTCGGGTAATTGTATAATCAATTAAATTTGGACTTCCATTTCTTTTGATGCTCACTTTTACTTTGGTTCCACCCGGGCCTTTTAGTTTTTTTACTACATCGCTATTTTGGATTTTTATACCAGCCACCAAGGAGTCATTTATTTTTATAATCCGATCGCCAGCTTGCATTCCAAGCAATTCGGAGGGCCCACCCGATATGGGTGTCACCACCATTATGGTGTCATTTACAATAAAAAATTCGATACCAATGCCTTCAAAATTACCCACCATTTCTTCTTCAACACCTGCAATTTCTTTAGCTGGAATATAAACAGAGTGTGGGTCTAAATTAGCTAGCATAGCGTTTATTGCTCCATCATACAAATCATCTTTCTTTACATCATCCACATAATTTGCTTCGATATAATTCATAATTTCATCGAATTTTGTATTGCGAGCCGGACCAAATAGGCGGATTTTTTGTGCATTGTGTTGTTCTAATCTGAAACCTAAAAACATGCCTCCAGCCAAAACAATAGCCATCATGAAAGGCAACCAAATTTTAATATTTTTTGTATCCATTCTAAAAATTCAAATTTACTGCTAAGGAAAGAAAAAAAGCCGACATCACCATTTTAATGATATAAAATTGAGGTTAATAAAAAACAAAATTTAATATTATATGGTTTTCAGTCCTGAATAAATTTTCTTTCATCTGAACCCATCCTTCCAATTTTTGAAATCATATGTGAAAATTAAAAGACTAATATAGCTAAAAGAAAAGCATTTAGTAAATTGCTGGATTAAACCATTTAAACTAGTTGAGAATATATAATAAATAATTATGTTTTCAAAAAATGGGAGTTTTATTTTTTAACTTTGTCGTAAATATCTAAATTTAATTTTATAATTGTTTATAATATGTTTGATAAACAAAATATCAGGGGGAATAGTATGCTAAAATTTAATCAAACTATTTGATGTTATAAATCAAATAGGAAATTAACCAATGCCGAATTAAACAAACAATACAAAACATAAACTCATTTAGAAGCAATTTTTTTTTAAAATAAATATTGAAAAGTTCAAATCCATCAAATAGAAAACACTATAAAAGGAAAGCTAAGTAGCATTTGGAATGCACAATTTTTGATCATGGTTTAAACGATGCTTGTTTGGATAAATTAAACAAGCCAGAAAATATTTGAATACGAACTCTTCGATATTACGAACAACTTTTGGTTGGAACTCCAAAAAACGCAAACCAACCAAAAGATTAAAAGCCAAAATGATATTATAAAACAGTATTTCGATTTATCAAATGAAATATATCTGTTTTATATGAATCATCATTTTGGAAGTCCGCAAGAACAAGATTTTAATTATTTTGTGAAACATGATTTGTTGAAAAGTAATTACGAATTAGTACCATTAAAAGCTCAATATCTATTTCATTATGCCAAAACATTTCTCTTTTTATTTGAGCAAGATTGGAACAAAGCATACCTTGAAACCGAACATCAATTGAAATTGTTTTTAAAGAATAAAAAATACATAGATGCCAACGAATTTGATTACATAAATTGCTTGGGTAATATGCTATTGCGCATGCTGAATCCTAAAAGATATGAACGGTTTGAAGAAATAAAATTGCTATTAGAAATTGCATTAAAAAAATATAAAAATAATGATTTATGCGAAGCCAAACGAAATCATATTCATTTAGCTGAATGGCATTTAAGTTTGGAGGCATACCAGTTTGATAGAGCATTGAAGGTGATGGAAGAAATGAATGCACAAATGGAAAATACCTACAAACGAAACACTCCACTATATTTCAATGGTATATCAGTTGGCAATTTCTTATTTTTATTGTGATAAATTTGATGACGCACAAGATACTTTTAATATCATTTTACAACATCCTGACGTAGAAAAAAATAACGTATTATATTCTTATTCAACTTTAATGCTAATGTTTATTGCTATAGAAAAAAACAATATGTCTATGGTGGATAAAAATATCGACAATATAAAAAAAATGATTTATCGCTATGAGCATTTACAAAATGCAGAAAAAATATATTCAACTTATAAAATATACGCTTTAGAGTTGGATAAAACCAAAAGAAAAAAAGCATTGGAAAAAATAGCTACTGAATTTGATGCAAATGAAAAAATACTGGATTATTTTAATATTTTGTGGTGGATTGATGCCAAATTAAATGGTAAAACGATTCACTCCAATATAAATAAACCCAAATAAATATACCTAAACCAATGTCGTTAAGTTATTGGCGGTTCTTTGGACACAAACCGTATAAGCGCTTTAGTGGCGTGTGTCTTCAATTACCACCTCTTGCTTTACTCAACGACATTAATACTTAAACTATTGATTATAAATAAATAAGGATTTTTTTTATTGGGTCACCATGCTGTTAGAAACAAGTTTTTTGTCCTTTTCTTAATAATTTTTCTAGCATAATTTTGAGCGGTAATCATAAAAGAAATCTTTTGAAAATTTATATACAATTAATATTTCATGGTAAACTAAACACGATAAATGCAATATTTTTTAGTATGTATTTAAAGAGAACGATTAATTTTAGTTGGAATTAGAAAAGATATTGATTTGAAATACGAATATCCAAATCCTTATAAGAAAGTTTATAATTTAAAAGATGCTCTGAAAAAGGGCGAATTATTTGATTGTGATGTTCCAAATTCTGAAGGTTCTAAATATCCAAAAAGTAAGATTGATGTTTTAGATTTAGTTCCGCAAAAAGGTTATTGGAGAGATTTGCCTATTGATATTCAAAAGGAGTTTATGGGCGGAAGTTTCCATCTTGGTGGTGGAAAAACTGGAATTGCAAGAAGAATAGGTTGGGACGAACCTTGTTTAACATTAACTTGTAGTCCTGCACAAAAACAAACTGAAAGATGTCATCCCGAAGAAACTCGACCGTTTACAGTTCGAGAATATGCGAGAATACAAACTTTCCCTGACGATTGGAGATTTGAAGGATCTGTTGCTCAACAATATAAGCAGATTGGAAATGCAGTTCCAGTAAATTTAGGAAAAGAAGTTGGTTATTCAATTATTAAGTTCTTGAATAGCTATTACAATTTGTCAAAACCTAAATAATAACTGTAATTTTCAAAAGTTATTTGGTCTAAAATTGGTCTATTTGAAGTTTTAGTTTCTGTTTTGATTTCATCTAATGCAGAATTTTCTTTTTCAGATTGGTTTTTCTCAACGGAATCAAGATAATCTTTTACTGCAATTGGAAGATTTTTATATAGTTGAAAAAGTGCATTTTCTTTTCCTGAAAGTAATGAATAGAATTGGTCACCTGAAATTTTGTAAACTCTACTATGGCTGTATTCTTTTCCGTTAATTTCACCTTTCCAAAGTTCACTGAAACTACTTTTTGCTAAAACTTGAACCCAATAACATTCAGATTTTTTATAAGTGTCAGCATATCTTGATAGTTTTGAAAAAGAGCTTCTGCTGAACTGCTATTCATCGTATTGTGTTTGTTTTTAATGTCTGCAAACAAAGTATCATCTTTTGCTTTTATATCAAAACCACTCAAATTTCCAACTTCAAAACCATTTATTCCACCCAATATTTGCTCGTGAAAAGTTCCAATAGAATTGTTTATAGATTTGTCAATTTGTCTTAATATTTCAGCTTGAATTAAACTTTCTTCATCAATATTATTGAATTTAGCATCAAAAGTTAACTTTATAGTGTCCACTTTATTTGTGTAAAAATTCTTTTTTGTAATGTTGTTTTTGGCTTTTAAGTATGCTTTATGAAGATTTGCTACGCAATCTAAAAAATGTTCATCAGCAATAAAATCTACATATTTATTTTTCATATTTATTGGATTTTTATTTATTAATTGCTTTTCGATTGCAATTATTTTGGATTTATTTATAGCTAAAAAAATCTTAACAAATAAAATTTATTGTCTGAGGAATGTTTTTAAGGGTAAGTGGTGCATAGCCTACGAATTCACCATCCATATCGATTGGTACACTGCTTCCATCCCCAGAGGTAATGGTAATTTCTTTAAATCTATTGTAATTTACTTCTGGGTGTATTACCTTTTCTCCCTTTTTTACGGTATCCAAATGTTTTAAATAGTCTAGAAGGCCTATATCACCCAAAATGGCAATTTCAAAAAAACCATCATCCAATACTGCATCTGGGGCTACACCCAAACCATTTCCAAACCATTTGCCATTGGCAACAATAAAATTCATAACCTGCCCTTTCCAATCATAATTTTCACTTTTCGCTTGGATTGATGCTTTTTTGTAGGTTAAAAAAGTGCTTACTATTCGAATAGCATACTGGGTTTTATTGCTTAATAAAGGAATTTTATTTTCTAGTTTTCGAGCTACTTCGCCGCCCATTCCAACATCTGTAATATTTATAAAAAATCGATTGGTTGGCTTATTCTGTTTGTCGGTAAAACTTGTCCATCCCAAATCTAAGAGCCTTGATTTTCCATTTGCAATTTCATTTTTTAATTGTAAAGCGTTTGGTTTTATATTTATCGATTTTGAGAAATCATTGCCCGTACCAGCTGGATAGAGGCCTAATCTTATTTTTTTTAAATTTTCTAAATCATAGCTTTCAATTTCACTATTGTTTCCAATTTTGAAATGCGCTAATACACCATTAATAACTTCATTATGTGTGCCATCACCACCAACTGTTATAATGGTATTTTTTCCATCCTTAAGTGCTTTTTGAGCTAGATCAACTAAATGACCCGAAAAATCAGAAAAATATAATTGATAATCCGTTTCTGCAAAGGTATTTTGGATATCCTTTAAAATGGCATCATAATTTTTAATAAGTCTATTGATTAAGAAAGCAATTTTGGACATAATTCAACTATATAATTTCCATTTGAAATAAAAATATTATCAATTCAAATAAAGTATTTTTTTTATTAATATTATAATAATTAGGTACTTTATTTTTGTTTGAAGCAATTTTTCATTTTTTGGTTGGATTTTTTAACCTAGTTCTCCTCTAATGTTTTTCTGAAATAGGGTTTTTACTTTGCTATTGCTATATCCTTGGCCTATTAAATACATTAATTTTGTAATTGCAGATTCAAATGTCATATTATGTCCACTTATAACCCCAATTTTTTCAAGAATTATACTTGTTTCATATTGGCCTTGATTTACACTTCCTTTCAAACATTGTGATACATTGCAAATTATTACTCCACGAGCAATAGCACTTTTCAATAGCCCTATAAACATTTCGTTTATTGGCGCATTGCCTGAGCCAAACGTTTCTATTATAACGCCTTTTAAATTTTCAAGACTTAAGATTGTTTTTATATAGGAACTGTTAATGCCAGGAAATAATTTTATAGATATTACTTCATTCGAAAAATGCTTATGGATAACAAATTTATTAGGATTGTGTTTTGGTGGTAAGTTGTCGAAATAGCGGATATTTACACCAGCCTCTGCTAAAACTGGGTAATTGGGTGAATCGAATGCCTCAAATTGTTCCGCATTAAATTTCGTGCTTCTATTTCCCCGATATAAATAGTATTCAAAATAAATAGCCACTTCTTGAATGATGGGTCTGTTTTTGCGATGAGCAGCGGCTATTTCAATGGCTGAAAGCAAATTCTCTCTACCATCGGATCTAATGAATCCAATAGGTAATTGCGACCCTGTTAATATTACTGGTTTGCTCAGGTTTTCAAACATAAAACTAAGCGCACTTGCAGTATACGCCATTGTATCGGACCCATGTAAAATTACAAATCCTGTATATTGTTCGTATTTATTGCCAATTATTTCGGCTATTTCTACCCAATGCTTAGGTGCCATTTCGCTACTATCTATAGGATTTGGAAGGGATACAATATCTACTTCAAAATTAAATTTACTTATCTCAGGAATGTTTTGCAACAAATTATGGTGACTTATTGGCTTTAACGCATTCGATATTTTATCGGCCATCATGCCGATAGTACCACCAGTGTAAATTAATAAAATGGCTGGTTTTGTCAAAATATTAGGATTCTTTTATCAATAATTTAAAACCTACTCCATGTATATTTACGATTTCAATTCTTGGGTCATCTTTTAAATATTTGCGCAGTTTGGTGATAAAAACATCCATACTTCTTCCAACAAAATAATCATCATCACCCCATATTTTCATTAAAATGTCATCACGCTTTAGGGTTTGGTTGAGGTGTTGGTGCAAATACTGAAGTAACCCAGCTTCTTTTTTGGTGAGTTTGGTTTTTGTACCATTCAAATCTAATTCTAAATCAGCAACGTTCAATGCATAATTTCCAATTCGAAGCATAGTGCCCTGGTTAATGTTGGACATTGTCCTTTTTATTTGGTTTTGAACCCTAAGCAATAATTCATCAAAATCAAACGGCTTGGTAATATAATCATCGGCTCCAATGCGTAGACCAAAATTTTTGTCCTCTTGTTGTTCTTTGGCAGATAAAAAGATAATAGGTGTTTTCTGGTCTTTCTTGCGAATGGTTTCTGCTACCGAAAATCCGTCTTTTTTGGGTAACATAATATCGAATAAACAAAGGTCGTATTGTTTTGCAAAAAAAGCATTTTCACCATCTTCACCATTGTCGAAATGATCTACTTTATAGCCATTTTCAATTAAATTGTCTTTAATTACGAATGCTAAATTGGGGTCATCTTCTATAAATAGTATTCTTGGTTTTCTTTCCATAATTATTGTTTTGTCGGTAAATAAATTCTAAAAATGGTGCCTTTTCCAAGCACACTTTTTACTTTGATTTTTCCTTTATGTTCGTCAACTATTTGTTTTACATAAAACAAACCTATCCCAAATCCCTTTACATCATGTACATTGCCACTTGGAACTCGGTAAAATTTTTCGAAAATTTGTTTCGAATTTTCTTTTTTCATCCCTTTTCCATTATCACTAATTTCAATAGAAATATATTTTTTTAAATTAATGGTGGATATTCTAATTTCGGGTATTTTGTCGCAATACTTTATTGCATTATCTAGGATATTATAAAATACATTTGTTAAATGGTTTTCATCACCACTAACAATAGGGTTTTGTGCCATAAATTCCAAGTTTAGATTGCCTGATTTTTCATCTAATCTAGGTTGCATATTTTTGGATATATTTTGAAGGATATCATTTATATTCAAATCTTTACGATTAAATCCAATTTTTTTATTGTCGAATAATGCAATTTGTAAAACCGATTCTACATGCCCTTTTAATCTTTTATTTTCTTCATTTATTATTTTTACATAGTGTCTAAATCTTTCTGGATTGTCCATAATATTGTCTTTCAGAAGCACTTCGCTTGATAAGGCAATAGTTGAAATAGGGGTTTTAAATTCATGCGTCATATTATTAATAAAATCATTTTTCACTTCAGATAATCTTCGATGTTTCAAAATTGTCCAAATGGTATAGGTGAAAAACAAAATTACAAGCAATAATACCGCAGTGAAAAATATCCAAATATTTATTTGATTTAAAAGGAAACTTCTTTGTGTTGGGAACAATATACCGATATAATAATTTTCAGCACCATCTAAATCAAAAACGACAGCACGATCCTTTAATTTCTCTTCTATTTTTACAAGTCGTCCATATAAAATCCTTTCATCAGTACAGTCGAATATGCCATATTCAAAATCGACGTTTAAATTTTGATTCTGGAAACTAGTTAACAATATTTGTTCTAGTTCTTTAGTTTTTACGGGAGCACTAAAGTCGATGGTATAATAATTTGAATAGACTCTATTTATGGTTTCCAACAAAACTTGCGATCCTTTGGTTTGACTAATTAATTCATCAGCAGCCCCATAAAGGGCAATTCTTATTCGGTGATCAAATTGCTTTTCTTGCAAACTCAAGGCTTGTTGCATCCAATATACCTGAATGGCTACTATTCCAATTATGGATATTAAAGCAAATAAAATAATTGTTCTTATGGATGCTCTTGACATAAATCAAAAATAGGCAAATTTGAGGGTATTTATATATATTAACAAAGGTTTAACGACTTTTTATCGTTAAAATTTGCTATTTTTTTTCACAATATTTTTTATTTCTTTATTTTTGCTTTAAATATTTTGCTATGAAATTACGGTTGATTATTGCTTTTATTTCTGTTATAAACCTAAGTACTTTTGCTCAAAGCAATTCAAATAAAATCGAGAATTCTAAGTTTTATTCGTTTGATACTATTATTAACGATACCAATGGTTTCGTTAAATCCTTTTCTTATTTTTTTGGCGATTCGCTAAAAAGTATGGCAGATTCTTCTGATAATATTGATTTCGTTTTAGAACAATTTTTTAATGACTTTGGAATGAAAAGCCCTTTTTCCCAATTTGAAGATACTTTTAATGAAAAACCAATCGAAATTGGTGGTGAAAATATTGGATTGATGTTCAATTTATTTAATCAATTTTTTCAAGGATTAAATTTGAATGGTTTAAATTTTGAGGAATTTATGGATGAGCCAGAACCAAATTTAAAAGATAAGCCCATAAAGGAACCTAATAAAAAAGAAGAATCTACTCCTCCTCTAAAAACGATTAGGATTTAATTGTTCTCTAAAATATAAACAATACCTTTAAAAAGGCCTGCGATTATATAAATTAGAAAGAAAAATAATACCAAAAGTTGGTAAACAAGCATGTTTTCATTGTAATTTCCTTTAAAGTTATCGGTAATTTGGCTACCGATAGTAAAATTTATACTTATCAAAATAAAAAATACTAAAAAGGAGAGCGGGATATATTTTTTGGAAGTAGAAAAAAATACGAAACAGAGTGGATTCAAAAAACCAAATAAAAGTAGTGGTGCCAATGATAGATTCCAAATAATTTGAGCGGATTGACTAAAAAAAGAACTCCCCATTAAAAGAAAGAAGGATAAAATTAATGATAGCAATGCCTGTATAATTGGACTCCAATTTTGATTTCGTAATAAATTTTTTATAACCATAGTTTGCAAAATTTGAGTAAGGAACAATTATCTATAAAATTAAAAGAGTAAAATTGTTTAAATTTATTTGATTTTATACCTTTTTTCAATTATAAATTTATTTTCGCATCTTTGGTCAGTATTACAACATTTTACGGTTTATTTTTATTATTATGGATCCAAGATTAAAGGCTTTTGAAGATTTACTAGATGTTATGGATAGACTAAGGGCCGAATGTCCTTGGGATAAAAAGCAGACTATTGCAAGTTTGAGAAAACTGACTATTGAGGAAACATATGAGCTTTCGGATGCTATAATTGTGGATGATTTGGTTGCAATTAAAGAAGAATTGGGCGATATTATGCTTCATTTAATCTTTTATTCAAAAATTGCAAGCGAACAAAATGCATTCGATATTACTGATGTTTTGACTAGCATAAAGGAAAAACTAATTTATCGGCATCCCCATATTTATGGCAATACAATAGTGGCTGATGAGGAAGAAGTGGCTAGAAATTGGGAGGCTTTAAAAATGAAGGAAGGGAAAAAATCGGTTTTGGAGGGCGTTCCTCGGTCGATGGCACCAATGGTGAAAGCACAGCGAATACAGGAGAAAGTGAAATCTGTTGGTTTTGATTGGGAAAATAAAGAGCAAGTGTATGAGAAGGTAGAAGAGGAGCTTTCAGAATTACAAGAAGCAATTGAACAAAATGATTTAGAAGAAATGGAAATGGAATTGGGCGATGTTTTTTTTGCTCTCATAAATTATGCTCGATTTTTAAATTTGGATGCCGAAAAAGCGCTTGATAAAACAAATAATAAGTTTGTTAATCGATTTAAATGGATGGAAGATTTTGTAAAAAAAGAAAACAAGGAAATGTCTGAAATGAAATTGGTGGATTTAGAGGAGGTTTGGAATATGGCAAAATTGGCAACAAAATAAAACTTAAGCAACAAAAAAGACAAATGGAATTTTTCAAAAAACATAAAATTATTATTTTATTTTGTTTAGGCATTTGTCTTATTGCTATTGGGTATTTGTTTAATTCAAATTTTGGAAATACCTACCAATTAAACAATGCAAAATCTGAAATTGAAAAAAAAATCCATCCTTTAGAGGAAGAATTAAATCATTTTTTGGATACTATTAAAAAGGGACAAATTGAAAATATTGAAATTCAAAAAATTCCTGATTTAATTTGGAAAAAATATAAAGGCAATCCACATCTTTTTATGGTTTATTATAAGGATAATATTCCTGTTTTTTGGACCAATAATATAGTTATACCTAATAATATTGAAAAATTTTCGGATTCGTTGCCTAATTTTTACAAATTAGAAAACGGCTATTATGAGATTATAAAAAGGGAAATAAAGCCTGGTGTTCACTGCCTAGGAATAATACCAATTTATAATAAATATGAGATAAATAATAAGTATTTTAAGGATGGTTTTTTATTTGAAAAATCGAAATTACGCAATGTAATTATTGTAAATGAAAATCTTGCACAATCAGAGATTATCATAAATGACTTTAAAAATAGAGCATTATTTTCAATAAGTCCAAATGCCTTCAACCCAATTCTTTCTACTTTTTGGGGTAATTTATTGCAGTTTTTTGGAGTAATATTTCTAATTATTGCTTTAAATTTTGCGGTTAATTATTTTGCCTTTTCCCGAAATAACTTGCCTATTGCATTGGGCATTATTATTTTGTTTTTTGTGGAATTTGAATTTATAATCCAACAAACCAATTTATTTCCTATTTCAAAATCTTCAGGTGTTTTTTTACCTAATATTTTTGCAAGTCCTATTTACGGAAATTCCTTGGGGGTTTTAATTTTTCGACTTTTTATGCTACTTTGGATTACAATAGTATTGTATAAAAAAGCAATCATTTTGAAGCGTAATAAACCATGGCCTGGTTTAAATACGATTTTTAAGCTTTTTTTAAGTCAAGCTATCTTTCTTTTTATCTTTTTTGTAATGGTTGGAATGACCAAAAGTTTGGTATTTGATTCAATTATTTCTTTCGACTTTTCCAATTTTAACCATTTTGATATTTATACATTTATAGGTCTATTGGCATTTTGTCTTGAATCATTAATTATACTTTTTGCTTCAAAAATTTTGCACATAAATAGTAATAAAAAAGGATATATATATTGGATTATCTTAACTTTTAATATTGTAATTGCTTTCACTCTTTGTTATTATTTTAAGTTTTTTAAAGAAATCAATGATATTTTATTTTACGGAATTTGGCTATTCGTTTTTTATATAAGCATTAATTTAAATTCAAAATTATTTACCGTTCAACTAAGACTTGGATTTATTCGAAACATAGTTTCTTTATTTTTAATTTCCATCTTATTATCCTATACTATTATTATTAACAATAAAGAAAAAGAAATTGACAGAAAAAAATACACCCTAAAAGAAATTGATTCTCAGCGTGATATGGGAGAGGAGTTTTCATTTATTGAATCAGGTAAAAAGTTGAAAGGGGATAATTTCGTTTCTAATTATTTCAATAACCCCTATTTTTCGAATTTTGACCTAGAACAAAGGGTTATAAAAGAATATTTAAACCTCTTCACCAATAAATATGATTATTTTATTTATGCTTTTAATACAGATGGACGTCCGTTAAAAGGAACCAATGAAAAATCATTAGTAGAAATTAATGAAAATTATATTTCTTCAGATAAAATTGCAATTTCCGAAAACTTTTTCTATTTCCCAACCTCTAAATCGGGTTGTAAATATATAGGCAAATTTCTTTTTTATAATAATGAAAAAAGAGAAACCGGTTTTATGTTCATCGAAATTTTTCCTAAATTTTTCGGTTCCAATAGTATTTATCCCGAATTGTTGAATCCTGGAAAGGTTTCTAATGAATCTCGATTTGAAAATCAATCATTTGCCTTATATAATCGACAAAAACTAATATCTCAATTGGGCGATTATGAGTATAATACTAATTTTAATTTCCGCCCAAATACAAAAAAGGATTTTTATTCTGTGAAAGCAAACGGTTACGAACATCTAATTTATACGGTCAATCAAAAGCACCTTATTATAAGTAATAAACCTGCTTCTTTTTATAGCAAATTTTCTACGTTTTCATATATTTTCTTTTTTCTATTGTTCTTCAATTTTTTACTTGATTACACACTCATACGACCGTTTCGAAAAAGAATGCCGAATTGAAAGATGAATTTGGTGCAATTACCTTACAATCAAGGATTCAGGTGTCTATGATTCTATTGGTTATTTTTTCACTCTTTTTTGTAGGTATTGTAACGCTTTATTTTTTCCAAAACCAGTATAAAAATTACCACAATAATCGATTATTTAAAAAAGTAGATGTAGTTGTAAAGGATCTTGGATACATTCTTGCAGAATCAGTGAAATCAGATGATGCAAATGCTTTTCAAGTGCTTTTAGAAGAAAATATTAAGGAATTAACTGAAATTCATTCAGTTGACTTAAATGTTTTTAATATTCAGGGCAATTTACTGGTCTCATCTCAATCTGATATTTTTAAGAGGGGTTTAATTTCGAATAAAATGAATTCTGAGGCTTTTTATAATCTGTTTTTTTTAAATAAATCTAAATACTTTCACGATGAAAAAATAGGTAATTTGGCCTTTTTGTCAGCCTATCAGCCACTGAAAAGCAAAGAGGGAAAATTACTTGGTTATCTAAATTTCCCATATTATGGTAGGGAGAAAAATTTAAAAGAAGATATTTCTTATTTTATCATCACCATTATAAATGTGTATTTGTTGATGATAATGGCGGCTTCAATTCTGGCTATATTGCTTTCTCGGTCCATCACTTATTCCTTATTCCTAATTACTGAAAACTTAAAGCAAGTCCAATTTGGAAAAATCAATTTACCTATCAAATGGGAAGTAAAAGATGAAATTGGTTTGCTGATTCAGGAATACAATAGAATGATTAATGAATTGGAAACGAGTGCCGACTTGTTAGCAAAGTCTGAAAGGGAAATTGCTTGGAGAGAAATGGCTAAACAAGTAGCACATGAAATTAAAAATCCTTTAACGCCAATGAAATTAAGCATCCAACATTTGCAAAGGGCACTTTATGAAAAAAGGGATGATGTAAATGAATTGACTGAAAAGGTAACGGGAAGGTTGATTGAGCAAATCGATATTCTGAGCGATATTGCCTCTGCATTTTCGGATTTTGCAAAAATGCCTAGTGATAATTTTGAACAAATTAATTTGACCAAAATTCTTAAATCTTCTGCTGAATTATTTAATGATCCCGGAAAAAATGATATTATTTTATCCTTTCCAAGTGAACCATTTATTGTGTTTGGTGATAAAAACCAACTTACCCGGGTTTTCAATAATATCCTAAAAAATGCTATTCAAGCTATTCCTGAAGGTAGGATTGGGTTTATAGAAATTGATTTATCAACGAAAGATAATTTTTATAAAATTTCAATTAAAGATAATGGTGTAGGTATTTCTAATGATCAAAAGGATCGTATTTTTGTACCTAATTTTACCACAAAAAATTCAGGCTCTGGCTTGGGACTCGCTATGTCAAAAAATATAATTGAAAAAATAGGAGGTAGTATTAGTTTTGTTTCTGCTGAAAATGAAGGAACTATTTTTACAATATTGATACCTTCAAAAAATGAAATGACAAAAAAGTAACTTTATTATGAATAAAACTACGAATTCAGCACTACTTTTCGAAAAGGCCAAAAAATTAATGCCAGGTGGCGTAAATTCTCCTGTAAGGGCTTTTAAATCGGTAGGTGGTACACCAATTTTTATAAAAAAAGGAAAGGGTGCACACATTTGGGATGAAGATGATAATGAATATATTGATTTTTGTGGTTCTTGGGGTCCGCTGATTTTAGGCCATGCTAATGAAAAAGTGGAGCAAGCCATTGTCTCAACTCTAAAAAATGGTACTTCGTTTGGTGCTCCAACTGCCCTTGAAAATGAATTGGCTGAATTAATTATTTCAAACCATTTTGCAGTAGAAAAAATTAGATTTGTAAGTAGTGGAACAGAGGCAGTTATGTCGGCTATTAGACTAGCACGTGGTGTAACCAAACGAGATAAAATAATAAAATTTGAAGGTTGCTATCATGGACATGCTGATGCGCTTTTGGTAAAGGCAGGTTCCGGATTAATTACTTTCGGCGTTTCTACCTCGGCTGGCGTTCCCAATGCGGTGGCGGAAGATACAATTGTAATTGCTTTAAATGACTTTGATGCTGTTGAAAAAACTTTTGAAGCACATGGAAATGAAATAGCTGCCGTTATAATTGAGCCAATTCCGGCTAATAACGGATTACTATTACAAAATAAGCTTTTCCTTAATTTATTGCGAGAAAAATGTACAAAAAATGGTGCTTTACTCATTTTTGATGAAGTTATTTCTGGTTTTAGGGTAGGCTTTGAAGGCGCAAGTGGTTTGTATCAAATTAAACCCGATATTCTTACTTTTGGAAAAATAATTGGCGGCGGATTACCAGTTGGTGCCTATGCTGCCTCAGCCGAAATTATGAATAACATATCTCCCGAAGGGCCCGTTTATCAAGCTGGAACTTTGTCGGGCAATCCAGTCGCTATGTCGGCTGGTATAGCTGCCTTGCAACAATGTTTAGAGCCTAATTTTTACCATGTTTTGCAAGAAAAAACAACTCATTTTGTAGATGAAATAAATGCCCATATTTCAGCTAATAATTACCCATTGTTTGTTTTTAATATTGGGTCTATTTTTTGGATGTCTTTTTCTAAAAATAAACATGTAGATAGTGCAGATAAAATAAACGCTGATTCAATGGCATATTTTAAAACATTACATAAGTTTATGCTCGATAATGGAGTTTATTTTGGCCCTTCAGGTTATGAAGTAGGTTTTGTTTCCCATGCACATACAGTTTCAGATTTATTAACGGCTAAAACAGTTATTTTAAACGGTTTGGACAAAATATTCAAAATTTAATAAATTGAGTTTTACTACCAAAATAACAAAAAAACAGCATTGGATTTTTATTTTCCTTTTGACTTATATAACTATTTTTATTATTTGGTGGTCGTTCTTATTAATTGATAAAAACCAGCGATATTATGCTTTATTGGAAAATGCACAAACAATAGTTGAAAGTGAAAAAAAAGGAGTGTCAATTGTTGAGGAAAAGAAAAAGCAAGAACTAATGATAATAGCGGAGGGACTTACTTTTTTACTCATCAGTTGGGCAATTTTGTTTAGATTACGCAAAACGCTGTTTAAAGAGGTAAAATTGGCCAACCAACAACGCAATTTTTTATTGTCTATTACACATGAGTTAAAATCTCCAATTGCATCTGCTCTTTTAAATACACAAACCCAAATAAAAAGAAATTTGGATAGTGAAAAAAGGCAACTTTTGGATACCAATACTGAAAAGGATTTGAAACGATTAGGGTCTTTGGTGGATAAAATTCTATTGGCAGCAAAAGTGGAAGATAATAGTGCTTCTTTTTTTAAGGAGAAATTTAATTTATCCCAATTGGTTAATGAAGTATTTACGGATTGGGAATTGCAGTGGAATGATAAATTCAAATTTAATGCTGATGTTTCGAATGATATTTTTATTTCTGGAGATAAATCATTAATTAATTCATTGATAAGCAATTTGTTGGAAAATGCTATCAAATATTCGAATGAGGGAGATTCTATTTTGGTTAAGCTTTTTCAAAATGAAACTAGCGTTTCTTTATTCGTTTCAGATATGGGTAAAGGGATTCCGATAGCCGAACAAAAGCAGATTTTTAATAAATTCTATCGAATTGGAAACGAAGAAACCCGAACAACAATTGGAACTGGATTGGGACTATTTATTGTAAAACAAGTTGCACTTATGCATCAAGCAGAGATTGAGGTTGAATCTGAAATTGGTAATGGGACAATTTTTAAAATATTTTTTAGAAAAGAATGAGAATATTGCTTGCAGAAGATGAAAAAAACTTGAGAGATGTTTTGAAATTAAATCTAGAAATGGAGGATTTCGAAACTATTGTAGTTGGAAATGGATTGTTAGCATTACAAAAATTCCATCAGGAACATTTTGATTTGGTTATACTCGATGTGATGATGCCAGAAATGGATGGCTATATGGTATGTGAAAAAATAAGACTTGAAAATGCTGATATTCCAATACTGTTTTTAACTGCTAAGGACAATTCAGCTGATAGAATCATGGGTTTTAAAAAGGGGGCAGATGATTATCTTACCAAACCATTTAATTTGGAAGAATTTCTCTTTCGGGTTAAAAGTCTTGTTAAAAGAAATAAAATAGGGAAACCTGAAGGCCAAAAATCGTTGTATAAGTTTGGTGGAAATGAAATAGATTTTCAAAACTATAAAGCTATTGGAATAAATGGTCAGATAGAATTGACTAAAAAAGAATTGGAATTGCTAAAATTACTAGTTGATAGAAAAAATGAAGTGGTTTCGCGAAATGAAATTCTTAAAATTGTTTGGGGTTATGATGTTTATCCTTCCACACGGACAATAGATAATTTTATCTTGAATTTTAGGAAACATTTTGAACAAGATTTAAAAAATCCTGTTTTCTTTAAATCCATTAGAGGAATCGGTTATAAATTTATTGAAGAGAAATAATGATAAAAAAAATAGGTGTTTTATTGGTAAATCTGGGGTCGCCAGACAATGCTTCGAATGGTGCTGTTTTTAGCTATTTAAACGAATTTCTTACCGATGGTAGGGTGATAGATTATCCAGTTATTCCAAGGAATTTATTGGTGAGAGGCATAATTGTACCTTTTAGGTATAAAAATTCTGCCCGTACTTATCGCGAAATTTGGACAAAAGATGGTTCGCCTTTGATTATCAATTCGAAGAAGTTGCTGGAAAAAGTAAAAAATGCTCTAGGCGAAAATTATGTGGTAGAACTGGCAATGCGCTACAAAAATCCCTCCATTGAAAAGGCATTAGATAACTTGAAAATGGCTGGAGTCCACAAAATTATTGTATTTCCGCTTTACCCTCAATATGCCTCCTCATCTACAGGTTCATCGCATCAAAAAGTACTTGAATTAGTTTCCAAATGGGATCAAATTCCAAATATTTCATTGATTAATAGTTATTACAACCATCCTCTTTTTATTGATTCTTTGATTGATGCAGGTAAAAAGTATGATGTGAATGATTATGACCACGTGGTTTTTAGCTATCATGGTTTGCCCGAACGACATTTGAGGAATGGTGATGTTACAAAGGCTCACTGTTTGGCAAGTGGTGATTGTTGTGCAACAATTACCCATAAAAATCAGTTTTGTTATCGTGCACAATGTTATAATACAACGCAACTTTTAGCAGAAAAATTAAATCTTCCTAAAGATAAATGGACATTTGCTTTTCAGTCAAGATTAGGTAAAGAGCCTTGGTTGCAGCCCTATACTTGGGATACGCTTTCTGCTTTGGCAAAAGCAGGTAAAAAGAAAGTGCTGGTTTATAGTCCTGCTTTTGTCGCGGATTGCTTAGAAACAATTTTTGAAATTAAAGAGGAGTATTTTGAATTGTTTAAAGAACAAGGTGGCGAAGTACTTCAGTTGGTTGAAAGCTTGAATGACAATGAAAAATGGGTAGATTGTGTTACTACAATTATAAAGGAGAATGAGTAGGAAATTATTTCCGTTTTTATTATTTATTTTAATTTTTACAAATTGTAAAAAGGATAAAGTATATGCTGTTCCCAAAGAGTTACAACCTTATATTGATTCCTTTATTGCCGAAGCCAAAGCAAGAGGAATTAATTTGGTGATTGATGATTTGGTCATTATTTATGAAAAAAACTTAAATGTAAATGGAGTAGATGCTGCAGGCGTTTGTACTTTTAGCAAAAAAGATCCTCATACCATTAAACTAGATACCACTTCTGGAAATTGGCAAAATAGCCTTTCTTCAAGGGAGCAACTAATTTTTCATGAATTGGGGCATTGTGTACTAAATCGGGAACATACAGATATAAAATTTGCTTCCGATAATTATAAAAGCATTATGAAACCTACTGGTGAGCAGCTTTATGGTCCAGTGGCAGCACTTTATAAACGTTCCTATTATTTAGATGAACTATTTAATGAAAGTATACCAGCGCCTTCTTGGTCAAATATTGAATCTCCATACACCACAGTTTATAGTAGAATGGCGCTTTTTACCGAAAATTTTGATGATAATAGCAATAATTGGGTGATTGGCAATTCCACCAATACAATTAGAACTATCGAAAACGGAATTTTTTCATTTAAGAGCTTGAATAATGGCAACTATATTTTTGATCGTAATTTAGAAATTGACCAAACCAAGGATTTTGAAATTGAAATGGGGCTTAAATTTATTTCTTTGGGTGGATTTGCAGCTTTATTTTATGGAGGGTCGAACGTAAGTAACCTGTTTAATTTTTATTTGGATAAAAATGGTAACCTGAATTTGGGTAGTCTTCTCACGGGTTTTGAATATGGACAAACTGGAATTGCAGTAATAAATGGTCAGTTTAATAAAATTACATACAGAAAAATTGGAAGTAATTGCTTTTTTTATGTAAATGGAAAATACCTCGAAAAACAAAATTTTATTCCATTTTATGGCAATAAAATAGGAATTGGAATAGGAGCAGGGCCAGCTGAAATAAACGTAGATTATTTTAAAGTGGATTATTTGGAGTGAAAGATTTTAAATCCTTGCCTCCTCCAACGCCTTACTGATATTTTCTAAGCCTTCTTGCAATTCTGGAGCAGTAGGCCATCCAAAGCCAAGTCTGAAGAATTTTCTATCCATTTCAAACCAATGCCCCGGGCCAACATAAGTGGCATATTTTTTATTTAATACTTCGTAAAATTTGTTTTCATCTATATCCATATTCATCTTTGGAAAAACAACCACACCACCATCAGGCATTACAAATTGTAGGTTTTTTTCTTCGAGCATCCATTTATTTAAAATGGCAAAATTAATTTCCAGATTTTTTCTTACCAAAGATAAAATAGAATCCTTTTTACACATGGCTTGGTAGGCAATTTCTTCATCTACTATCGAATTGCAAATATAAATTTGCTCTTTTCCAGCCAATAATTTTTCCATTAATCCCTTGTCTTTATTTATCAACCAGCCCAATCGGATGCCTGGCAAACCATAAGATTTGGATAAAGAGCAAATACTAATTGCCCATTTACTTAAGGATGCTGCTACTGGAAGGGGTGTTTTGCCAATAGGAATTTCGCTATAGGTTTCATCTACTAAAAGGTGGATTTGGTGTTGCTCAGCCAATTGTATAAAAAATTGTAACTCTTCAATGCTTAATGAAACACCTGTTGGATTATGAGGAGTTGTGATACTTATTAATTTGGTATTCGGTTTTATTTTGGCTTTAATTTCGTCAAAATTTGGCTTAAATCCACGGTCAAAACAAAGGTCGATGAATGTTATTTCGCAGCCAATTGCTTTAGGTGTTTCTATATTTGTACCATAATTAGGTCGCATTACTATTATATGGTCGGAGGAACTAAGTATTGCCGTTTGTAAAATAAACAATGCTCCGGCTGCGCCTATAGTTAGTAAAATATCCTCTTTTTCAATGCCTTCTTTTTCTTTTGCTATTAAATTTCGCAATGCAGGATTTCCAACATGATCGCCATAACAAATCATTAGGTCGTTGATATTTATATTCAAATCGGAGAAATGAAAATCTCTTACCGAACTTTCTGTAAGGTTACATTTAATAGTGTCATAGCCCATTTGTTCGGGCGACTCTATTTCAATTGGCATTCTGGTGTACTTCATGCCCTAAAAATATAAATTTTTTATTTCGAAATGATATTTTCCATGTGTTTTCTGTGCTGATTGGTTTCAAAAACAGAAAAATGAACCAAACTTGTTTCTTCTCTTACGGATTCAAGTGCTTGGACAAAACGATTGTTATTTACGCGCTTGGTACCTCTAAATGCCATGGTTGGAAAACTACCATAATAACTAGCTCTTTCAACTGCAGTGTTCAATACATCTTCGGCTAAAAGGATATCATTTGCAATACCTAATCGTTTGCAATCTTCTAAAGGTATTTTATTGCCATCAAAACAAATTGGTATCATTTGCAAACGACCAACAAGATACTCAAGCATTAAGCCACCAAGTGTACAAGCAACTCCATTTTTAAGTTCAGGCATTATAAATTTTGCCCTGTCGCTGGCTATTCGGTAGTCGGCACATAAGGCTACTTGAAATCCCATGCCTATACAATAATTGTCGATTGCAGCAATTATAGGTTTATTAATTTTTAAAATGCCAACATAAAAATCAATTATATTATCTAATGCTAATTTTACTCTATCAAAAGTGCAAAAATCTATTATTTCCTTAAAATCTCCACCCGCACTAAATGATCGGTCTTCGCCACCATACAATACAAATGCACTTATTTTATCGTCTTTTTCACCTTCATTAAGTGCTGATAATACTGCAGTATACAATTCTTCACTAAATGGATTTTGTATTTTTTCATGGTTGAAGGTAAGTACCATTACTTGGTCGATAAGTTGTTTTTTAAGTATCATTTTTTTATTTTTTAAGTAGCGATTTATAATCTAATTGGTCTAATTTGTTGCCATCAACAAATAAGTATTGCAAAACTTTGTAAAGAAATTTTCCTTTGGATTCATAGTCTTTATAATCCTCTATTTGGAGCATTTTGGCTAATAATTTATCAGTGGAAGAGCCAACATTAAAGGCCGTTTTTTTGCGCCAAGCATAGTCTTTGGGTAAAAGTTTTTTTCTCACTGCCATTTCTCTCAAAATAAATTTCACTTCTTCACCTTTATATTTGTAGTGCCAAGGTAATGAAATAGCCATATTTATAAGGTCCAAATTCCAGAAAGGATGGATGATTTCTGCATTAAAATGGCCTGCAATAAATGGACTAAATTCTCCAGTCCATTGGGTGTGATGACAAGCATGTTCGGATATTTTATTTATTGTAGACTTATCTTCGAGGTTGTAAATATCTCCTAAAATCAAATCTGCGCCATAGCCAGTAATGTAAGTGTCAATTTCATTATGTGCCTTTTTAAATATATGGTAAAAGCCCGGATACCCTTCTGCATAAACGGGATGAGCAAATTCATTTAGGTAAATTCCATGTAACACCGAATCCATAAAACCATCATTGTCGATAAAAATTTCGGTATGCTTTGTCCCCAAAAATGTAGCAGCTTCTCTGGCTTGGTCAAACTCATTGCCTAATTCTGTTCCTATGGTAAACGATTGAAGGTTTTTAACTTCCTTTTTTGCCATTGCAGCTATTATGCCACTATCTAAACCGCCAGAAAGTGGAATGCCGATTCGTTTGTTTTTATTGATTCCACTCAACACTTGTGCCATTAGATTGGTATAAATAAGCATAAGCGACTCTTCGAAATCGGTTTTATTTTCGCTTATTTTTATTTCTGAAAACGACTTGTGTTGTATTTTTATTTTAGCTTCATAATAATTAAAAGTGTAAACAGTTCCAGCAATAATTTTTTCAAAACCAGCCAAAAAGCAATATTTTGAAGCATGATTTGCAAAGTCAAGAAACTTCTTTTGTTCAATTAATTTAATAGGAAACAAATCTCTATTACTAAATACTTTAAGCTCAGAAGTTAAAAACAGTTCTTCTCCATTTTTTACAAAATAAATGGGCATCTGGCCAGTTGTATCGGTTAAAACTTGAAGTTCTTTTTTACTTTCATTAAAAATAATAACCGCAAAAGCCCCGAATAACAATTTGGCAAAAGAAATACCTAATTTGCCATAAAGAAGCGCAATTTTTTCTGCATCAGTAAATGAAACTCCAAGTTTGGAACTATTAAAAACAGCATCTAAATTACGGACGCTCCCAATTACGAAAAAAGCCAATTCTGTTTGTTGATCAAAAAAGTAGAAATTGGTTTTATGAATTCCATTAAAGCCTATTTGAAAATCGTCAAAATCAAGCAACTGATATGTTTCGGTTCGAGGGAAAAGATTCAATAAGCCATTTTTTAAACCCTCCAATTTATTACTTCCGATACTTGCCAAAAATGATTTTGGCATACCTTCATTATTTATGGAAAGTTTTTCGAGCATCGATATTGAATTATTTTGTAACAATTATAAACTTTTTTATTTTTATTAATATGTCCTTTTTTGGATAAACAAAATTAATAACAATAAAATCAAATTAAAAATACAAATAAATTAGCTAATCGGAAAAAATGGGGCTCTTTTTGTGTGTAAATTTATAGTTAGAATTTTCCAATGTATTCTATTACAAAATAACCCTGTGTTCTTTATCAATTTCATGAATGAAAATTAGTTTTAAAATATAAAAGGATCAATTTTTATAATTAAGAAATGAAAAGATTTTTTTATTTAAAATTAGTTTTTTTTACCACAATGATTTAATAATTTAAAAAAGTAATATTTTATTTTGCGTGAAAAAGGATTGCTATGTTTGCATAATGGCATTTTCAGCAACAAAAAGAAAAGAATACATTTCGAGTTTGACGAATGAAGAACTTGATTTATTGGTAATCGGCGGTGGTATCACTGGTGCAGGCATCGCATTAGATGCCATTTCTCGGGGCTTAAAGGTTGGACTTATCGAAAAATCCGATTTCGGTTCTGGTACCAGTAGTCGATCCACAAAGCTAATTCATGGAGGATTGCGGTATTTAAAGCAGTTAGAATTTGGCATAGTAAGAGAAGTGGGGCAGGAAAGAGCCATTTTACACAATAATGCTCCTCATATTGTTATTCCCGAAAAAATGCTTTTGCCCATCATTGAAGGCGGCTCTTTGGGTAAAAAATCAACATCTCTTGGCTTATTTGTTTACGATTTTTTGGCAGGAGTAAAATCAGATGAAAGAAGATATATGCTTTCAAAATCTGAAACTTTGGAGCAAGAGCCATTGTTGCGAGAAGACATTTTGAAAGGTGGCGGCGTTTATATTGAATACAGATCAGATGATTCCCGTTTGGTAATTGAGGTGATGAAAACTGCCGTAGAAAAAGGAGCTATTTGTCTAAATTATGCTCCTTGTAAAGAGTTATTATACGAAAATGGGAAAGTGGTTGGTGCTCAATTCTTGGATGACATAAGCCAACAAATGCATACCATTAAAGCCAAACAAACGATAAATGCGTGTGGGCCTTGGGTGGATACCATCCGAAAAATTGACAACTCGCTTAAAGGAAAAAGATTGCACCTAACAAAAGGAGTTCATATAGTTGTAGAAAAAAGTAAATTGCCTATTAAGGAATCTGTTTATTTTGATATTACAAAGGATGGTCGAATGATGTTTGCCATTCCGAGAGGAAATATTGTTTATTTGGGCACTACTGATACTAATTATAAGGAGGATATTGATTTTCCATTTGCTACAAAAGAAGATGTAGTCTATATTTTAGAAGCTACTAATTTTATGTTTCCTTCTGTTTCTTTAACCAAGGAAGATGTAATATCTTCTTGGGCAGGTTTGCGGCCTTTGATACATGAAGACGGAAAATCACCATCGGATTTATCTAGAAAAGACGAAATATTTATTTCTACTTCAGGTTTAATTTCTATTGCAGGTGGTAAATTAACTGGATTTAGGAAAATGGCAGAGCGGTCTTTAAATGTTGCATGTAAAAATATTTCCAAAAAAACAGGTCGAAAGTTTTTAAAATGCCATACCAAAAATATTCCTTTAAGTGGCGGTGCAGGTATAAATGGAGTAAGTGGTGTAGAAAAATTAATCCAAGATTTAGTGATTCGATTTAATACTTTTAATGAAAATCAGATTACCGATTTGGTAAATAAATACGGGTCGAATACAGAAAAAATATTAATCTCCGCAATCAATAAATTTCACCACACCGAAAATAGTCTTTTGAAAGCGGAGGTAGATTATTGTATAAACGATGAAATGACAATTAGTTTAAGTGATTTTTTTATTCGACGAACAGGTAGATTGTATTTCGAAAGACCACATATTGAAGCTATTAAAGATGAAGTAAAGGCACAATTTGCTGCTGAATTGGAATTTCCTTCGGATGTAAATGAAAAATTTAATGCAGAATTTGAAGTAGAATATAAAGGAGTTATGAATTTTTAATTCATTTTTTCCTATTTTCACTTTATGAAATCAATTCTTGAACCACAAAAGGCATTACTCAAAAATGGAAAAGTGATTCCATTTGGTATTTATGATGGGCTTATAGAAGATACTCGAACTTCCTTTTGGGATGTAGAGGGATTTTTTCCAAAACGAAGGCGCAGCCAGCGTAAGTGTTGGATTTATTTCGGCTCGTTTGCTCCTGATTTGTATACTGGAATTGCAGTTGTAGATGCTGGCTACGTTGCTACTGCTTTTGCCTATTTTTATATTCCTTCTAAAGATTTATTTGTAGAGGATAAAATAACATTGCCTTTTGGTTTTGGAGAAAAATTTGACCCTAATTTGTATGATAATTGGGAGTTGGGAAAATTTAAAATTGCAACAAAAAACAATAAAATCGAAATTGCCTATAAGGGAAAATTTGATTTAAATATTGAAACAGAAAACAATACCAATGGATTGAGTTTTGTGTGTCCATCGGAAGGAAGACCTTTTAATTTCACCTATAAAAATCTGTTATTGCCATCAAATGTGAAACTAATTTATAAAAAGGAAACTTTTTTATCTGATGGAAATTCTGGTGGAATTGACTTTTCAAAGGGTTATCCACCGAATAAAACCATATGGAATTGGGCTTCCATGGTAGGAAAAACTAAATCTGGAATAGAAATTGCCATTAACATTGTAAATCAGCACAATGCGAATATGGAAAATGCTGTTTGGTTGGATGGAGAACGACATATTTTATCAGATGTAATATTTGAAAAAAAAATGCCTTATGATAAAACGCCATGGCATATAAAAACCAAAGAAGATTGCTTACTTCTAGATTTTGTGCCTCAAGGAGCAAGGGCTGAAAATTTGAATCTTATTGCACTTAAAAGCCAATTTACCCAACCTTATGGAGTGTTTTCTGGCAGTATAAAAATAAATGGAAAAACCGAAAAATTTACTGGAAATGGTGTTGTTGAAGACCATTTAGCTGTGTGGTAATAAAATTATTAATCCCTAAAAAAAATGAAAGTGAATAAAAAAAACTACTTATTATTATTTTTATCTTTTGTAATAAAAGTTTCCATTGGTCAAACTGATTATAGTAAGATACTAGAACAATTGCCTATTCTTAAAATAGATGATTTGTCATTTATGGATGATAGCCACGACCCTCAAGGACGGAATAGAGACGGCTATGCAAGCGGTAATTTTTTGTATGAGCAAGCAAATGCTGTAGCAGGTGATACAACACGAGAGTATGTATTGACTGAAATAAAAGGGCCAGGTATAATCGATAGGATATGGATGACCTGGATTGATAGCGCCGCTCATTTACGTTTTTATTTTGACGGTGAATTATTGCCTTCAATCGACTTGCCGTATTATACTTTTTTTCGCCAAGAAATAGCACCTTATAATGCACCGATTTCAGAAGATTTTAACTCTGCTAGTGGTGGTTATTTTAGCTATTTACCTATTCCATTTCAATCGGCCGTGAAGGTAACCATTACGCTTGATAGTACACTTTATTATCAATTTGGGTACAGAAAGTTTATGCCTGATTCAAGTAATCAAACCTTTGATTTAAACACAGATTTGACCCAGCTTAACAACTTAATGAGCCCTAATGGTCGCAATCCTAAGGATACGAGCTCTTATAATTATGCTACTCAAGAATTTGATTTATTGTCAAGTGAATCAAAACTAGTTTATGATAACGAAGGTCCTAAATCTATCGAAGAAATTAGATTAAGTTTACCAGCATTGGATTTTTCGAACGATGAATTATTCATTACTGATGACGGTCGGGCATATAAGGGTTCTTCCAAGTTTACTGTTAAGATAAATGGTTCGGCTGATTCCATTTTGTTAATAAGACGATACGACTATCAATCGGGTAATCAAAAAGGGGTAGTTTTTGTAGATAATTTATTGTTAGGAAGCTGGACATCCCTTGGATATAATAATATTAAAAAATTTGATATCGCTACTATAAAAATTCCAAAGATTTACTTTAATGGTAAATCAAAAATTACGATAAGAATAGTTGATGAGGCTGGTGGAAATCCGTTCAATGAGTTTTATTATTGGGTGAAAAGTAACGAAACAACGACCGATTCCTTGGATATTGGAAATGTTTTGGATGAACAAGCCCATAACTATGTAATTACGGATGAACGTTGGAATAGGGTGTCAATTAAAAAGCAAATAACACCTGAAAAAATTAGGATTAAAAATGAAGCGATTTTAAAAAATACATTTGTTAAAATTGTTTGGGACGATGAAGCAATTCCAAGTGTAAATTGTCCTATAGGTTACTTTTTTGGATTAGGGACATTGGATGCTGTAAATATTAAGTCTGTTCCTGTAGGCATAAATGACTTGCATGAAATGTATGCATTTTGGTCGATGCCTTTTGAAAAGAACTGTAAGATTTATATCGAAAATAAAGGAATTGAAAGTGTAAATAATTTAAAATTTATTGTTGCCACAAAAAATAGTAATTATGATTTTGAACAAACTGGAAAGTTCAAAATTGAATGGAAAAATACACCTACTGTAGATAGTTTCGATTATAATTATGCCAATATTAATGGATGGGGCAAGTTTTTAGGAATAGTTTTGGAAGCAAGAAATCCAGAAAGTTTCTTTTGGTTAGAAGGCGATGAACGATTTTTAATTGATAATAACAAAACGCCTGCTATACACGGTACTGGCACGGAAGATTATTTTAATGGTGGTTTTTATTTTTACAATGGTACATATAATAAACCGTTTTCTGGACTTTCATCTCAATTTGGTGAACACCGGTCGATGTATCGTTTTCAAATTACAGACCCTTTAAATTTTTTGATGAATGGAAGTTTTAATCAAGAACATGGTGAGTTTAATAATTGGAATGTAGATTATAATTCTGTTGCATTTTTTTATGTTAGGGATTCAACTAAAATGGTTTTATCAGATAGTTTTAATATTGCAAATACAGATGAAAAGGTTGCACACAATTATATTGGTAATGGACTTTTTGAATATCCCATAAATGGTTCATTTGAAGGTGATGATGATAATATAAAGTATGATTTTACAGTAAGCCAAGTGAATGATTCATCTAATTTTATGGTTCAAATTGCTAACGATAATTTGGGCGTTAGGTTACAACGTGTTTTTGATTATACTGTTCTTAATCAATCTGCTGAAGTATGGGTTGACGGTTTAAAAGTGGGTATTTGGTATGCAGGAGGACAAAATAAATTCATTAGTTTGCGCGAAGAATTTTTTATGATTCCTGCAATTTTTACCAAAAATAAATCAACTATAAATATTACGATTAAAAGTATAGGCGAAAATCCATGGACAGAAATCAAGTATAATATTTATTCGATTAAAGGGAAAAAAGCAATTTCAGGTATAAACCAGCAAGAGAAAAACATTAAATTGAGCGTTTTTCCTAATCCATCTTCCGACTTCATTCAGTTTTTGGGTATAAAAGAAAATTCAAAAATCGAAACTGCTTTTATATTAGACGTTTCGGGGAAAGTTGTGAAAATATTGCATGATGAAGATTTGTATTCAAATAAAATTAGCGTAAAATCATTGCCAGTTGGTTTGTATTTATTGCAAATTAATAGTGAAAATAAGTCCTATTCGGCTCCTTTTGTGCGTGCTAACTAAATTTAGAATGGTATTTAAAATTATATTTTGAAAAAATACATATCATATAAACAAAACCCCAAAATTGAAAAGCAATATGATGCCATTTGTATTGGTTCGGGATTGGGTAGTTTAACTACTGCTTCACTTTTAGCTAGAGCAGGAAAAAAAGTACTTGTTTTAGAAAAACATTATACACCAGGTGGTTTCACGCATACCTTCACTCGAAATGATTATGAATGGGACGTCGGTTTGCATTATGTAGGCGAGGTAAATAAGGAAGGGACTTTACTTAAAATTTTGTTTGATGATATTACAGACGGTAATTTGCTTTGGGAAGATATGGGCGAAGTTTACGACAGAATAGTAATAGAAGGCAAAGAATACGAATTTGTTAAAGGCGTTTCCAATTTCAAAGAAAGAATGAAATTGTATTTTCCAACTGAAAAAGACGCCATAGCCATAGATAAATATGTTAGTTTATTATTTGAGGCAAGTGCTGCAGGTAAGAATTATTACTTAGAGAAAGCATTACCAAATTTTGTGGCAAAAATTGCAGGCTCATTTTTAAGGCGAAAATTGTCAACTTTCTACAAAAGAACTACCCTTGAGGTGTTACAATCATTAACAGATAATAAAACACTTATTGCTGTACTTTCAGCGCAATTTGGTGATTATGGAATGCCTCCAGCCCAAAGTAGTTTTGCAATACATGCTGTAGTTGCTAAGCATTATCTAAATGGTGGAGCATATCCAATCGGTGGATCGGGTGAGATATTTGAAACAATTGCTCCTTCAATTCTAAAAAATGGAGGCGATATTTATATAAATGCAAGTGTTACTGAAATTTTGATTGAAAATGGAGATAAAGCAGTAGGCGTAAAACTAAAAGATGGAAAGGAAATAAAAGCACCACTTATAATTAGTGGAACAGGTGCCGAAATTACGTATAATCATTTGATAAGTAAACAGGATCAGCAGCAAATTCCTTTTTTGAATGATTTGAAAAAGTTGAAAGCATCTGCCAGTCATATTAGTTTGTATATTGGATTAGAAGAAACTGCCGAACAATTAGGATTGCAAAAGGCAAACTATTGGATTTATCCCTGTGGAATCGACCATGATAAAGCGGTAGCTGATTTTGAAATGGATGTAAATAACGAATTTCCTGTGGTTTATATTTCGTTTCCGTCTGCCAAAGACCCTAAATTTTTGGATAAATATCCAGGTAGAGCCACTATTGAAATTATAACTATTTCGCCTTATAAATGGTTTGAAAAGTGGGAGGGTACAAGATGGAAAAAAAGAGGAGAGGAGTATGATGCGTTTAAGGAACAATTGGCTCAACGATTATTAACGCATTTGTTTAAAGTAGAACCACAACTGAAAGGAAAAATCGCATTTTATGAGCTTTCATCGCCGCTTACAACAAAGAATTTTTGTAGTTATACCAATGGTGAAATTTATGGATTAGACCATACTCCTGAACGATTTGATCAAAAATTCTTACGTCCAAAGTCGCCATTCAAAAACCTCTACCTGACAGGTCAGGATATAGTGAGTGTTGGAATTGGTGGTGCCCTTATAAGTGGTGTTATAACGGCTTCGGCTATTTTGAACAAAAATATATTGGGAGAAATGGTGAGGAAGAAAAAGGGTTTTTTTTAAAAAAATTTTGTGGGGGGGGTTTATTTTTTTTTAATTAAAAATAGGGGGGGGGGGGGGTGGGGGGGGGGGGGGGGGGGGGGGGGGGGTAAAATAATTCTATTTAAATACTTTTCTAAATGCAATTAGTCCAATTGTCCAAAACAAAAAATAAACATTTGCATAAATAGGTAAAAAATGTTGGTTAGCCAATGAAATCAATATACTTAAACCTAAGAAAAGGGCATAATAAGCAAATTTAAACAAATCACTTTCTTTCGACTTCATATTCAAAATGCCTTTGCTGTCCATATAACTTAAGGTTCTGTAAAGCACATAGAACATTAAAACTGGATACAAAAGTTGTACAAATAAATAGGACTTAATAAAGAAAATACATGGCGCAAAAAATCGGAGTAAAGCGAGGTTTACAAAGGTGATTACTTTTAAGTCCTTGTTTTTTAATAAATTGTGTAAGGTAAATATTAAACCCAAGGCAATATAAAAATAATAAAATAAGGCCATTTTCCAAAATCCTGCATACCATGAAACACCTAAAAAGATGATTAACCTCAAAGCAATCATCAAAAAGGTTTGTACTTTGCTAGGTTCAAAAGTGCCTAATCGTTGCCGACCATCCTTTTCATTTTTTAAGCTAAACGTATCATTCATGATATAGCCTAATTCATAGAATGAAATAAATACGATATAACCTTTTACAAAAGAAAGCAAGCCTTCATTCAGCCCTGATTGATTTAAAACGATTAGGATAATCAAATTTGGAATAATTTCCCAGCTAAGCAGAAAAATCAATCCCATTAAAGATTTTACCCTGCTAAAATAAAAATAGGAAAATGGTAGCAGAAATTTTATCATCTTTTACTGATTTTTACTTAAGGATATAAATGTAGGATTTAATTTTTGCCAAAATGCTTTATTTGCATTATTATAAACCACTATTATTTTTTTATCTGCCCATTCTGCCAATGAATAATCCGAAAAATTATCCGTCATTACAATTATTTCTGCATACTCATCACGATTTATATCCTTAAAAAAAGAAATTTTCTTGCCTGTAATTTCCCTTTCTAACTTTCCTTGGCAATGTCCATTTTTGTCAAATAGCAAATTGCTGCCATAGTATTTACAATCAAATTGTGCCGCAATTATTGCTATAATTGGTGTCAGACTTGAACTAGCCAAAACGACCTCTGCGCCTTTTTTCTGTGCTGCTTCAAGGATTTCAAAACTTGGGTTTATTTTCTTGTCGGACAAATAAGTGCTTACAAATTCCTTTGCATAAGCATCTATGGTTTCCTTGCTCGTATTTTTAAGCAATTTGACAGCCCAGATTCTATAATAATCATTTTTTAAAAATTTGGTAAATAAGTAAGCCAGCCAGTTAATGGGCGATTTTTTTGAACCAATAAGCGTTAACCAAAACTGCCCTTTTTTTTCTTTTTGAGCAAAAAAACGGAGGAAATCAAAAGTCGTATTTGAAAAATACAAAGTGTCGCATACATCTGAAATAAATAATTGCCTTTTGTCCATTATGTAAAGGTATGCCGAAAAATTTAATTCAAATTTGAAAAATCGACCGGCACTACTCTAGAAATGCCTTTTTGTACCATAGTAACGCCATAAATTGCATCTACGGATGCCATCGTCATTTTGTTATGTGTTACAATTATAAATTGACTTCTATCGCTAAAACTCCTAATTGCATCATTGAATTTTTTGATGTTCGCGTCATCCAATGGCGCATCTACCTCATCTAAAATACAAAATGGAGCTGGTTTGTATAAGTATAATCCAAATAAAAGACTGAGCGCAGTAAGTGTTTTTTCACCACCCGAAAGCTGATTTATACTTTGTGGTCGCTTGCCTTTTGGTTTGGCAATGATATCTATATCAGATTCTAAAGGGTCGTTTTCATTCTCCAAAACCAAGTCGCAATTGTCGTCTTGGGTAAACATACTTCTGAAAACCAATATGAAATTTTCACGCACTTTAGTAAATGTTTCCATAAATTGTGCCTTTGCAGTGGTTTCTATTTCGTTAATAGTCGCCATTAAACTCTCCTTGGCTTTTATCAAATCGTCTCTTTGCTCTATTATAAAATCATAACGCGTTTTCATTTCCGTATACGCTTCCTCCGCCATTGGATTCACATCACCAAAATTATCAATCCTATTTCGGACTTTCGAAATTTGATTTTCTAATTCTAGTTTACTTATGTCTGGCAAATTTAGGTTGTCCATTATATCATCTAATGCTACTCTAAATTCAATAGAAAAACGCTCTTTTAAGATATTTAGTTTTAATTTCAAATCATTTAACTGATCTTTTTTCATCTGAATATTTAATTCAGATTGATGTACCATTTTTCCTCTTTCTCTTATATTCTCATCAAATTTGTCAATTCTTTCTTTTTGTAAAAAATAATCACCTTCCGAATCCGACATAGATGATTTTTGCTCATCTCGCTTTAAATAGTCTTGTATTAATTGGGTTTCTAATACGGAAATCTTTTGTTTTATTTCGGCTAGTTCGGTTGCAGCTAGGGATTGTTCGCTATTGTATTTGCTCAAATTGTCTTGGGTTTCTTTGAGTTTGGTTTCCCTATATTTTTGACCTTGTAAAAGCGATTGCAATTTATTCTTTTCTTGTATCAATATTATATGCTGACTATTAAATTCTGCCGAAATTCGATTATAGGTTTCCGAAGCACTTTTAAAAAGATTTTCAAGTCCATCCATTTCATTTTTGTTGGCATTTGAATCTATAGAAACTCGATCTAGTTGGGTTTTGAAAATGGCTAATTCCTCTTCTATTAAAATCAAATTTTGTTCCTGAACGGCATCTTGCGAATGGCTTTTTTCTACTAATTCTCTGTAATTGTCAATTCTCGATTTTTTTGAAACTAACTCTTTTTCAAGATTTTGAAGCGCATAATTCTCTCTTTCTATTACCTTTTTAAATGAGTTAATTTTTAATTGTTCCAAACTACTTTGCTTGGTTTGAAGGTCTTTTTTAGAAGCAACTGATTCTTCCTCTAGTTTTTTTATTTCTTCATCTAGCTTCTCTAAATTTTTCTGTCTTCCTAAGCGTTTTCCCTCAAAAAGACCAACAGCACCGCCCGAAATTTGATAACTAGACCGTAATATTTTCCCATTTTCGGCAATCAGAATAAAATTATCTTGGCTTTGCTCATTACCCGAAATTTGGTCCATTTGATCTTCTGCAACTACAAATACTTGATCCAAAAGAAAAGAAAAAAGCATTTTATATTTATCCGAAACATCTATTAAATCACCAATTGCAATGGCACCTTCTATTTTTTCGGCACTTTTTTTTGTTTTTATTTTTTTAAAATAATCTAATACAAAAAAACTAGCTTTCCCTTTTGAAGAATTGTGTAATAAATTTATTGAATCAAATGCCTGTTGTTCATTTTCAACTATATAATGATTCAAGTATGGTTGTAAAACCGTTTCGATGGCTACTTTATATTTATCCTCTGATGAAATAATATCTGAAAGGAGCGGAGCGTCTTTTAACCAAGCGGCCTGTTTTTTAAGGTATTTAATCGATTCGGGAAAACCTTCCAAACTATCGATCATGTTTTTGGTAAGCTTATATTCATGATTTTTTGAGTCCAAGGCACGATTGGAGACATTCATTCCCTGCCGAATATCGTCTATCTGTTTGGTTAAATTTTCAATGTTTTGCTCATTGATTTCTTCTTTTTCTCGCAAACTCTCTAATAATGAACGTTGTGTGCGAACATTTTTATCCATGGTATCTACTTCATTTTGAAGCAATTCTACCTGTTTGAGCCTTTCTTCTTTTTCGAATAAGTTTCGTTGAATATTTTTCTTCAAACTTTCCTTATTCGCTTCTTTTATGGCAATATTTTTTTCTACTTCATGCAATTGTTGTCTAAATTGAAGATAACTATTTCTTTTGGATTCTAAATTTGTTCGCAATTCCAAATTTTGAGCACGCTGGTTTTCTACCTTTAGTTTCATTTCAGCTACTTCCACTTCCAAAACCTGAATTTTTGTGTCCAATCCATCGTGATCTTTAATTGAACTATATAATTCATTTTCAAGTGAAGCGATTAGATTTTTGGAAAGTTCTATCTGACTATGCAGATTTTTTAATCGTTCGGAAAGGAAATTAATTTTTTGTTCCAAAACGCGTTTGTCGCCTTCTTTTTCTTGAATGGTTGCAATAAAATTATTGAGTACCTTTTGTTGTTCTGATAATGATTTCTCTTTGTCAATAATTAATTTTCTTTCGCGCAGCAATTCTGCCTCCATTTGTTTAATGGTAGTTTCTATGGCTAATTTCTTGTCTTCCTCAGCTCTGATTTCAATTTTTATATTTTCGTAGGCATCATTTATCTCCTTCAAGTCGTATTTAGCCACCTGAATACTGAGTTCTTTGTACTCTTCTTTTATCTTTTTATACCTTCTAGCTTGTGCTGCTTGTTTTTCAAGGGCTTTAAGGTTTTTTTCTATTTCTGCCAATAAATCTTCTACCCGATTCAAGTCGGCCTCTGTAGAATCTAATTTAAGCATTGTCTCGCGTTTCCTCGATTTGTACTTCGATACACCTGCGGCCTGCTCTATTAGCCTTCTTCTTGCCTTGTCTACATCATTTAGTATTTCATCGATCATTTTCAACTCTATAATGGAGTAGGAGTCGAATCCGATACCAGTATCTAAAAATAAGTCTTTGATGTCTTTAAGCCTACAAGTAACGCCATTCAATCGGTATTCGCTGTCACCATCACGCTGGATAATTCGAGAAATGGTAACAGAGGTAAATTCAGTAGGTAATAAATTTCGAGTATTGTCGAGTGTAAGGGATACTTCAGCAAAATTAGAGGCTTGCTTTTCTTTGGTTCCATTAAAAATTATATTGTCCATTTTTTCAAGTCGCAACATTTTAGCCTTCTGTTCGCCCAATACCCACCGTATCGAATCCACTACATTGCTTTTGCCGCATCCATTTGGGCCAACAACGCCAGTAATATCGTTATCAAAATTAATAACGGTTTTTTCGGCAAAACTTTTGAAACCTCTAATTTCTAAACTTTTAAGACGCATTTAACCTATTCCTTTTTAATGGAAGCGTAAAAATAGAAAACCTTATGGATTATAGAGAATTTAGTATAAAAAGAAAAAATTAAAAATTAAAATCAAACGTGCTACCATGGTTCGTGTCTCCACGAACCGTTCTAAATAATGGACAAAATATATGATTTTTTAATTTATGTAAAGTAATTTAAATAAATGTTAATCAATAAATTAAATTAAGTTATTTGAAGTAATGTCTTTTATTAATTATTCAGAATTTTTTGGATTTTGATAGAATAATCATACGCGTCCATTAATTTTGTGCCTTTAACATTGATTACTCCGTCTAATTTCATCAAGTCTTTAAAACCGATTGCTTTTATACTCAATAAATCATCATCACCCAAAAATGTCTCTATTTCATTCGATTTAGGATTATTAAAGGCGTTTATTAAGGTTTTGTAGTTTATTCTTACTATAGGTTCAATTTGTGCCAAATTTTTCTTGGAATCCAATTCAATTAATACCATAATTAAACGCTGATTGCCTACAATATTTTCAATATTACAATTGTATTTAATTTTATTATTTTCAGTTGAAAATAGTATTGTTTTGAGTAAAATAGGATATGGCGTGGCTGGCGATGGGTCTTCTCGATACATAAGAAATAGGACTTCATCGTTTTTGGTAAAACTTTCGGATAGATTATTTGCCATAATCGAAACGCTGTAATTGGGTTGTAAATTGGTTACATAGTTGGTGCTACTAGGCTTATTCGAAACTTTTTTACCACCACTACAGCTCAAAAGTGTGGAAGCAACCAAAAGGTAAATGTAAAATTTGAAATGCATAATTATATTTTTTCAAAATTAGGGAAACAAAAGGATATTTAATAGTACTTTTTCAATTTTTGAATATCATCGGGCAAATCAATAGCAATGGATTCGAAATTTGTAATACCTACTTTTATTTCAATACCATTATCAAGCCACCTCATTTGCTCCAAGCTTTTTATTATTTCATTTGTGGTAGGTTTCATTTTTACTATAGATTTTAAAATTGCCGTCTTAAAACCATAAATGCCTATATGTTTAAGGATTTTTTTTGTGTCAGCTAAGTCTATATTTCGTTCAAAATCAATTGCAAAATCGTTTTTATCTAATATCGCCTTTACAATATTGTTTTTTGTAAAATCCTGTTTGTCTTTTATTTCAATTCCAAGGGTAACAATTTCATATTTTTCTTCTGCTAATAATTTGCAAATTTGCTCTATTTGTTGCGGTGCAATATTAGGCTCATCCCCTTGGATATTTATGATATAATCAAAAGTGTCGTTTAATAATTCAAGCGCCTCGGCACATCGCTCGGTACCATTTTGTGGGTTTGAAGTGGTGAGTATAACCTTGCAATGATGTTCCTTGGCGGTTTGAGCAATAATTTCGCTATCAGTGCAAATATATACTTCATCTAAAAAAGCACATTTTTTGGCTTGATTAAAAACACGAACAACCATTGGTACGCCATAAATATCTATAATTGGTTTGCCCGGAAAACGGGTGGACTCCATACGTGCCGGAATAAGGCCTACTATTTTACCCATAATTAAGGGTAAAATTCATAAAAAAAAACGAATAATTGCTTTTTTGACTTGAATTAAAATTGTTAAAATATGCTATATAAACGTTTGTTGAAAACTTCAATGCTTATAAAATAATGAATCGGCATAATTTTCGCAAATAATAGAAAAAAATAGAAAATTAAATGAAGAAGTTGATTAGGTTTTTAATGGTTGCAATATTTGTTGCTCCAAATTTTAATGCACATGCTCAGGGTGGAAATAAAGGAATTTGTAATGTCAACCTAGAAGGACAAGAATTCATGATACATGTTGTGGATTTGGGCGAAACCCTTTATTCTATCTCCAAAAAATATAGCTCGCCAATGGGCGAAATATGGAAATATAATCCAACTATAGTAGATAGTGTTATTGTTCCAGGTCAGATATTGAAAATACCATTTAACGAAAAGGCATTTCAAAAGCCAGTGGTAAAAACGCCACCTGTTTCAAATGTAAAGCCTGTAATCACTAAACCTACACCTGAAGTGAAGCCTGTTACGACCACAAAACCTGTGGCGCCTGTAAGTACTATTGTGCAACCAAAAGTAAAATTTGATTCCACCAAAATTGTTTATCATTTAGTTGAAAAAGGGCAGACTTTATATTCCATTTCACGTACTTACAACCAACCTGTAGAAAAAATAGTAGATTGGAACGATTTAGGAGAAACGCCTAATATTCAACCTGGTCAGAAATTGATTATAAGTCCATTTGGACCAATAAAGGTAATTGATGATAAAAAAGTAGTTGTAGAGTTAAAACCTAGTCCAACTCCAGTAAAAACAAAGGTGGCATTGAATGACCAACAAGACTTTTTATTTGATGAGTTTTCAAAGCAAAAAAGTGCTTCCAAAGCAGGTTCAAAATCGGAGAGAGGTTCTTCTACTTGGTTAGAAACTGGCAGTCCGATGATGAAGTCTAATTATTTTTGCTTGAGCAAAACTGCGCCAATAGGCACAATAGTAAAGGTGACTAATTTGGTAAATCAAAAATATGTATTGCTAAAGGTGATTGGTAAATTGCCAAATACACAAGAGAATAACGATATTTTATTGCGGATTTCTCCTGCGGCCAAAAAGGATGGAGTGTTTTTTGAAGGAAAAAATTTCACGCAAATAGATTATTATAATTAAGCAAGGTGAGACCAATAAGGGAAGCGATATCAGCAATGATATCGCTTTTTTTTTGGAAAAAGTGGATGGGAAATTTTATTTCAAACTTAATTTATGTATTTTGTATGGATCGTATGTTTTAAGTAGACTCATCATACTTTTATTTTTTAAGTCTTTATTCCAATGATTTTTTAACGCCCATTTTTAAAAGGCCGTCGGGTATTTATGAATCGAATTTTACTTAAAACAAGTGTAAAAATATTATGAAAATCTTGCTCGCTATAACCGCTTAATTTTTTTAATTTTACCTTATGTTTTTCTAATTCTAATTTTAAATTATTTGTTGAATAGAAGTTTATTTTGGATTTAGGATGTAAAAGAATCTTTCCTATTTTACTGTTTGTATTGAGGATCGCGCTAAATGCAATATTTGTATCAACAACAACTCTCATAAACCTAATTGCTTTCTAGTCTTATCCCATCGACCTTTTTTAATTTCTTTAACCAAATTATCTACCTCAGTTTGTGAGGCTTTTGATTTATTAGCAATAGTACGATACTGAAAGTAATCAGCGAAATCTTGCAAATCATCTAAATTAATGTTGTTTGGAAGTCTAAAAATAATTTCGTTATTGGTTCTCTCAATTGTCATAATTTAAAATTTAAAGTAAATATAGGAAAAATAGGATTAATTATGATTGGCTTCAAAAATATGACTTTTTTTAATATTCCACAGCAGTTATTTGCTTATTTCTGCCTTTTTCTAAAGAATAAACATTCTACCAAGCCTTAAATGAAAATTACTAAGCTAGTTAAAAATAAAAAAAATCCTAACAAAAACATTATTGCCCATATTTTATAGGAGATTTCAAATGGGTAATTAGATTCAAAGTAATGATATTTTATTGCAAAGAAGTTTGTAATAAACGTCATTAAAAAACCAATCTTTTATCACTTTTAAAATTTTATTATAACTAATTTCGATTGACTAAATAGCCTTTATGCCTTATATTTTATCGGGAGTGTATATTTTTTACTATTTCCCCATCCTTCATTTCTATAATTCTATCGCTTTTTTTTGCAAAATCTTCATCATGGGTTACTGCTATTATTGTTTGCCCATAGTTTTGGGTTAGGTTTTGAAAAATATCAAAAACAATATCTGTGTTTTTACTATCCAAATTACCTGTTGGTTCATCGCCCATTATTATTAGTGGATCGTTTATTAATGCTCTAGCAATGGCAACGCGTTGTTGTTGTCCACCTGATAGCTTACTTGCTGGTTTTAGGGCTTGATCCTTTAATCCTAAAATTTCTAATTTTTGATAGGCTCGTTGTTCAATTTCTTTTTCGCATAATTTACCTAATTTCAAGGCTGGTATCATTACATTCCACAAACAAGAAAACTCTGCCAATAGGTAATGAAACTGAAAAACAAAACCGATTTTTTCGTTTCTTATTTCAGCTAAATGGTCTTTTGATAAGCCTGTTGTTAGTTGATTATCAATAAATAATTTACCAGAATAATCGGTATCCATCGTAGAAAGAATGTACAATAATGTTGATTTTCCGCTGCCTGATTTTCCAATCATCGATAAAAATTCACCTTTCTTCACGTCGAATTCAATATTTTTCAATACCTGAAATTCATTTGGGTCGTGAAAAAATTTGTCTATATTTTCTGTTTTTAATATCATTATTATTTTCTTAAAATATCAACAGGGTCAACATTCGCGGCCTTTTTTGCTGGCATATAACCCGCAAAAAATGTAATTACTAATCCTATTACAATGCCTTGTACAAATTTTTGTGGTTCATAATCTATGGGAAAATATCCTATATCGCCACCCAGATAAACTCTTTTTAAAAAAGTGATTAAAATAGTAGCCATTATTACACCTCCAATTACGCCCATAATTCCGATTGAAATAGCTTGCGTAACAAAAATTCGGATTACATCTTTTCCTTTAAACCCCATTGCTTTTAATATGGCAATGTCATTTATTTTCTGTGAAACAGTCATATTTAAAATATTATAAATACCAAATCCTGCTACTAATAAAATAGTTAGAGAAACAAATGTGATAATCATTTTTCGCATTTTATTGGTCGCCATTAATGTTTCGTTGGCTTGTTTCCAACCTTCGGCTTTATAGCCTGTAATCTGAGTAAGTTTTTTGGCTACTTTCTCGGCAATTTCGGGGTCAGTTACATTTACGTTTATATCTGTTATGTACGAATCTCCTTGAATTAGAAGCTGTTGTGAAGCCGATAAATTAATATAGGATTTGGTTTTGTCGGTAACAGAATTATTGGTTTTAAAGATACCTACTACTTTAAAAGTTCTACTAATTCCTTTGGAAGAGGTAAGATTTAGGTTATCGTTTATTGCCAAATTCATTTTTTCTGAAATACCACTTCCTATTAAAATTCCATTGGGATTGGATTTTAGTAAATCTAAATCACCCTCAACCATAAACGATTTTATATTATACATCAAATTGGCTTCATCGGGTTTTATTCCTACCGAAATTCCTGCAATTTGTGATTTTCCATTATTATAAAATACATTGGTGTTTATTTGAGGCATGGCAACGGTTACTTCTTTTTGTTTTAAAATGGTTTCCAAAATCATTTTCGGATTGATAATGGTATTGTTATTTGGAACTACTTTTGGATTGATGATTAGATAATTTTCGTTTGTGTCGTTTACCAATACTTTGCTGATTTCATCATCTTTATACACTCTGATGTGAGAGGTGTTTCTAAAAACGGAAGTATTGGAGCTTTTATCAAAACCAACCAATAAACTATTCATAAAAATATAAACGGACATTCCCAATAATACCCCTAAAACGGCAACTGCTGTGAGTTTTTTGTTTGAAAATATATATGTTTTTGCAATGGTGCTATTTATATTCATTTTTAATTAGGGCTGGTTATGAGTGTTTAGAAATAAGTTTCATTTTTATTTAGTTTTTTATCGTTATAATTGAACTTTTAAGTGTCTTCAATATTTCTACATTGTCATTTCCAATGCTTTATTTTTTTTTCGGTAATGAAATAAGTATGCTTCTCACTTATAGCAGTTTCATTTTTTCTTATTAATGTCCTTATAGCTGTTCTGCTTCTTTAACTTGTTTGATCTGCACAATTTATCTTTTATTTTTGGTTATCATCTCTCATAATTTCAATGGCAAAATAACATCATCCTTATCTATACCACTTAAAATTTCTACATATTCAACAGATACAATTCCAGTTTTTACAATTACATATTCGTCTTTGCCTTTTACATTTATTTTATTGCCAAAACCAACATAACTTTTTGGAATAAGCAGCGCATTTTTCTTTTCGCCCACTAAAATATTGGCTTCCAATTGTGTTCCAAAAAGTGAAAAATTTAAGGTTTCATCAAAGATAACTTTGCAAATAAAAGATTGAGTTTGCTCATCATAGGCAGATAAAATTTGTCCGATTTTTCCATTGTATATTTTGTTTTTATCAGTATTCAATTGCACAAAAACGGTTTGTCCTATTTTTATTTTTCCAATACTATTTTCATCAATATGCAGTATCGCTTCTACTTTTTGCTCGTTTGCAACTGTGGCTATTATTTCTCCTTTTCGAACATAATCACCCGTAGTTTTTAACTTTTTGATTATCGTCCCACCTTCAGTAATTACAATTTGATTGTAATTTTGTACTACTTTGCTATTTTGTACTTGTCCTTTTGCTGTAATTTGTTGTTGTTTGGCTTGTTGATTTATTTGTAATATTTGCTCTTTTAAAGCATTCAGATTGGCTAATGAATTTTTAGCGTTTAGTTGCATATTTTCATATTCTACTTTGGCTACACTTTGGCTTTCGTATAATCGGCGATAGCGTTCTTCTTGAATTTTATCTTGGTTGTATTTGCTTTCTGCAAACGCTATGTTTTGTTGTATTTGCAGTATTTGTGGCGAATTTGATGTCAAATTTTCATTAGAAATCACTAACTGCTCTTGTGCTGTTTGGGTATTAATTTCGTTTGTTTTATTCTCAATTCTAGCTAATACATTTCCTTTCAATATTTTGTTTCCTACCTCAAAATCTGCATCGGTCAATACACCATCTGTTTGCGCAGTAAGGTTGTACGAATTGTCCCACTCTAATTCGCCAGAGGCAAAAACCAGTTCTTTTATGTCTTGTACTATTGGTTTTGTACCCTTTTCCTTATTACAAGAAAAAAGGGAAAAGGCCAGTAGTATAAACTTTATATTTTTCATTTTAAAATCCATTATTAATTTCTATTTTAGTTTTATTAAATCCAATATTTGCCAGCGACGATACAATATTTAGTTTGCTTACTAGCATATCATTTTGCGAAATCAGCAATTTGTCTAAAGGCAAAATATTTTCTTTAAATTGGTTAAAGTTTTTCTCATAAGTATCTTTTTTTAAATCGTGAATTTTCCATAAATTTTCTTTTTGTTTCAATGATTTTTCATATTCCAAAATCATTTGAGCATTTTTGCTTTCATTTTCTATTAAACTATGTTTTTCGTTATTCTTTAATATTTGTATTTGTATTTGTTTGCTTTTTTGGTTAGTAATTTTTTGAACGGTAGTAGGTAAATCATAACTCAATTTTAAGCCTATATAATTATAATTTATCCAATTTGAATTTTTAGCAAATGAAAAATCATTGCTCAGATTTTGCCAATTTAAGGAAGATACAAAAGACAAAACTGGCAGATTTTGATATTTTAATGCCTTGTTTTCTTGTTGTGCCATTTGAGTTTGGAGCGTTACATTTTCTATAATTAAATTGTTTTGTGTTTTTAATATCGTATCTGTATTTTGGTAGTTCCATATATTTTCAGATAATATGGCATCAATTTTATTTTCGAAAAATAAATTCAATGTTTGGTATTGTATTTTTGTATTTATTTCAATTTGATCGAATTTATCTTGTAGCGAAATAAGATTAACTTCGGCTTCATTTACTTCCTGTTTTCTTGCAACACCTTCATTAAATTTATTAGTAATAATTCTTAAAATATCCTTTGCAATTATTATATTTTCTTTTACAATTTCTTTTTGTCCATTAAATGTAAGAATATTAAAATACACTATATTTAATTTTTCATATAAGTTTTGCTCGTTTATTTTATGCTGATTTTCAACTAATTGCTGATTAATTTTTGTTGTTTTTATAAGGGCATAATTTGCCATATTTAAAATGTCAAATTGAGGTTGAATATTAAATGTTGAAACATACTGTTGCCCAATTGTTACTTCTTTAAATGTGCCAATAGGCTGTCCAAATGCTTGACCAGGTAAAAAACTTACTTGTTGATTGATATTATCTAAAACCTGTATCGATGTCGGAATTTTAGGGTTAAACAGATTGCCAATTGCTGTTTTTGTTGTTATGTCTGACATTTGATTTTCATAATTTGCATTTTGAAAAGTAATATTATTGTTTTTTGTAAACGCTATTACTTCGTTTATTGACGCAAAGTATTTACTTTCTTGTGCAATTAATTTCGCTGACTGTACTATTAATAATACAATTATGGCAACAATTTGCAAGCGAATATTTACGAATATTTTCATTTAAGAATACCTCTAAAATAGTTATTTAATAAGGAGTAAATTTGAGTTTTCAATTCCATTTACTAAATGCTTCACATTGGGCTCTATTTTTACAAAATCACCCGATAGCAAATTAATTTTATTCCCCTTTTCGTCTTCATAAACGGCACATCCCAAAATACAAATTAGTATTGCTGGTACTTTCGTTATATGTTCCTTTAGTTGGCTACCTTTTTGAATTTGCAAGGAAATGACCTTACCCTCTGTTGTAGGAAAAATCATATTTGATTGTACTCCTAAATTATCCTTATGGAATTCTTTTAAATTCATTTTTTACTTATTAAGGTTTGCGAAAATGACATTGTACTTTTGGGAAGTGTAACTGCTGTATAAATTAAATTTGGGAGAGCCATAGTTTTATTTTTTTAATAGTTTTAGTAAATTGATCATTGTATTGATTCCTTGTTTTTCAATATCAAAAATAAAATTGGACAATTTCCATTTTAGCATCTGTAAACGAAAACTACCCATAACAAAATGAACTAAATATTCCCCATCTATTTCAGTATTGAAAATTTTAGATTTTTGCCCATCTTCTATAATTTGTTTTATAGTTTTTGTATTTGTTTGTATTAATTGAAAAATTGCTTCTTTTATTTCTTGCGAATTATCCATCAATCCATCGGATAAAACAATAACTATGAAATGGGGATTAGATTTGAAAAACCGAAACTGACTTTTAAACAATTCTACAAGTTTCTCTTCTGGATTTAGATTTGATTTTAATATATTGTCAAAACGATGGGTTATATTTTCCGACAAATGAGCTATTAAATGTGATATAATCGCTTCTTTATCTTTAAAATGCCTGTATAATGCACTTTCAGAAAAATGCATTTCTTTTGCAAGATTTTTGGTGGTCAAACCCAAAATCCCTTTTTCCATAAGGATTTTGCCCGACGCTTCAATAATTTCTAATTGTCTTTCAGTAATATTTTTTTGAGCCATACCATAAATGTTAGTGAATATTCACTCTACAAAGATATGATAATATTTTATTTTTTTATTTATTTTAAAAACGTTCTCATTGCCTGCAAATATTCATCAGGTTTTTCGATATAAACATCATGTCCTGATTTTTCTATTATTTTTAATTGGCCATTTTTAAAAACACTAAAGTATTCATTTGTATTCCCCCAAGGAATATTATCGTACTGCCCTTTTATTATTAAAATAGGGAATTTATGATTTATGATTTCAGATTTATTATTTAAGATTGAAAGATAAAATTAAATGATGGAATAATGGAAATAATGATACTGAAAACTACTCTAACTACCCCAATCTGGCACAAAGATGCAGCTTTGCTATGTGCGGTGGTGTGCTTGTGCCTTATAAGTAATCTAACTTTTCAATGTCCTTAAACTTATATTTTCTGCTCCTTTTTTATACAAATATAACTAAAATTTGGTTTATTATGCCGCACAAGTACCCCACGCTTTTGGGCTTTGCTGCTTACTTGGGCTAGTTTTGGGTCTTGTCATTCTTCAACAAGTTTAAATGAATATCCAATTAATACACTATCATCATTTTCTCTAGTAATAATAATTATTTCATTATTGATATCAAATTTTGAATTAATTTCAACTAAATCATACAAGTCAAAGCTTTTGATTTTATTTTTAAACAATATTTTGTTATTTTCTATTGAACCAATAAATAAATTAATTTTACCACATTCATTCTTTTCATTTAGAATTAGTGAATCTATTTCAAATTTGTTTGAATTAATCATCTCATCTATTAAATACAAATCTTCTTTATACTTGCCAAGAATACGAATCTTAAAATTTGAAGTATCTCCAAAACTTGAAAACTTAATCAATTCTAAAACTCCGAAACTGAAAAATTCAGCTGGAATTGGTGAAATTTGATTCTTACCCTTAATCGAGAATAAAAAACTGCAATGGACAACTTTATTTTCCAAAACACAAACTTTTGATAAAATTCCTTTTTTTTGTTCTTTTTGAACATTGCAGGAAGATAAAAACAAAAACAAAATTGCAATTTTATTTCGTTGTTGGTAAAAAATCCTTTTTTTGTAAATAAGGTCGTATAATATTTTCATATAAAAGTTTAAATACTTCATTAGGATTTTGATTTAATTTTATTTCATTTGGAAACCCCAGAGTGCTTCCTCTAAATTTAAATTTTCCTTCGAGTTTTATAGCTTTCTGATGTGCCCCCCAATCTGGCTCAAGTTTGCAACTTTACTATGTGCGGTAGTGTGCTTGTGCCATATAATTACTAACATATAATCTAATTTTTCAATATCCTTAAATTTATATTTTCTCCTCCTTTTTCATACAAATATAAACAAAATTTGGTTTATTATGCCGCACAAGTACCCCACGCTTTTGGGCTTTGCTGCTTACTTGGGCTAGTTTTGGGTAAGGAAACGTAAAATGTAAACTAAAAATTTTGAATAAGGAAAATTATAAATAGTGTCCTTTAAGTGAATATATATACAATATGTCTTCCACTATTTTGTAAATATATCTGTGTTCTTCTGTAATTCTTCGAGACCAAAATCCTGATAATTCATGTTTTAGTGCTTCGGGTTTTGCAATTCCTATATATGGATTTTCAATGATGGCAAGTGTAATTTGTAATATTTTACTAAGTATTGTTTTATTGTTTTTTTTCGTCCAGTAATCAAGGTCTTTTTTAGCTTTGGGCGTATATATTATTTGCATAGCTTTTGGAGTTCTTCTATGGTCATATTAACTCCCTTGCTTTCTTTCAGATCTTGTTCTCCTTGCTTTATCATTTTAATAAATTTTGGATTGTATGAACTGCTATCTTCTTCTAGCCTAATTTTCATTTTAAGAGCCATAGCAAAGGCTTTTAAAGCCTCGGCTTGTTCGTTAGTCTTTATTTCTATATGAGCAATCATGTAGGCAAATATAAACTAAAAATTGCTTATTCTAATATTTTGGATAATTCTTTTAAAAATTTTAAAGAAAAGTAAAGGCCATAAAACAAAAACGTCACGCAGTGCATGAGAAATTGTAAAAATTTGGATTTATGTTTCCTTAGGTTGTAAATACGTCATTGAGAGGGTATTTTTCTGCACCCCAATGGTCGGTTCCAATCTGGATCAAGTTTGCAGCTTTACTATGTGCGGTGGTGTGCTTGTGCCTTATAATTACTAACATATAATCTAACTTTTCAATATCCTTAAATTTATATTTTCTGCTCCTTTTTTATACAAATATAAACAAAATTTGGTTTGTTATGCCGCACAAGTACCCCACGCTTTTGGGCTTTGCTGCATACTTGGGCTAGTTTTGGGAAATTGGGTTTTTTCACAACCTGACGGTTGGTGGCTTGGCACTGGTGGCGATTTCGTGGACTGCTTTCTGTTCGCCTACAACAACCAACCAATCGAGCGAAACCGTTCAAAGCTAGTAATTTCTCGGCAATTTTTTATAGCGGCTGTTACCGCATTTGTATTTTTTTATCGTTTAGTTAGTAATTCAATTAACTTCTCATTTATGTAATAGTTTCCAGTTCCCAACTTTTCTTTTTTTAAGATTTTATCTTCAGCTAGTTTATTTAAATAATTTGCCGCTGTCAATCTTGAAACACCTAAATCATTTACAATAAACTCAATTTTTGTGTAAGGGTGTTTAAATAAGTTATTTAATAAATCTTGACTATAAAACTTGTAGTTTTCTCTTAATTGATGCTTATATTCAAACATCATTTTTTTGATTTTTAAGATTAAGTCAATAGTTTCTCTTGCTGTTTCTTCAATACCTTTAATCATAAAAAGTATCCAATCTTCCCATAAGTCTTCATCTCGTACTTTTTGTAGATACCTGTAATAGTCTGCTTTACGCTTAATAATGTAGCTACTTAAATATAAAATTGGAAGATTTTGTAATTTTTCATTTATCAAATAGAGTATATTAATGATTCTTCCTGTTCTTCCATTACCATCATAAAAAGGATGAATGCTCTCAAACTGAAAGTGTATGATTGCCATTTTTATTAATGGATCAATGTCACTCATTTCTGAATCATTTATATATTTTTCAAGATTTGTCATTAACCGTAGAATTTCATTATAATCTTGAGGTGGAGTATAAATAGTTTCTCCTGTTGCTGCATTTTTTAATGCAGTACCTGGTAATTTTCTAAATCCAGCTTTGTTGTCTTCTAATACTTCTTGGATTTGTAAAATCGTTTTGTTTGTTAATAATCCGCTTGTTGAAGTTAACTCAAATCCTTTTTTTAATGCTGAAATATAATTTTGAACCTCTTTTGCATTAAGTGATTTAAATGAATCAAGATTTAATTCTGATTTATATAAATCATCATGAGTTGTAATTATGTTTTCAATAGCAGAACTATCTTTTGCTTCTTGAAGTCCAAGCGTATTAATCAAGATATTTTGATTTGGAATAGTTGAAGCTATACCTTTTAATTCAGCCAATGCTGCATGTGCAGAAGGTAGACTTTTCAACACTTTTTTTGTTTCTAAGTCAATATTAAATGGAAGTTCAGATAACTCAAAACGCATCATTATGTAAAGAATTTTAAATTTTCTATACAAATATAACTTCTTTTGTATGGAAAACAAGTATTTCTATACACAATGAGACTTATTTGTATAAAAATGTAAGTCCCCATTTCTAAGACAATTCAAAAGTAGACTTTTTTTGATTTAATTTCAATTTTTTTGTCGTTGTTATTATTATTTTCGGATGTGGTAATGTGGTCAACTCCCGATAGGCTTATTGTGGGTGGCGGTAGTTGTCCATATTTCCACATCAATGGACTCATTCCTCCCAGTGCGTCATGTGGTCTGTATTCATTATAATCTTTCATAAATATTTCTGTTTCTGCTCTTGCTTCTTCTAAGTTTTCAAATATATAACTATCCAAAACAGCTTCTCTGTATGTTCTATTAAATCGCTCTATATATCCATTTTGCATCGGCTTGCCAGGTTCTATATATTTAAATTCTATTTCATGCATTTCGCTCCATTGTTGCATAATATTGGCAATAAATTCGGGACCATTATCCATTCGTATTTTTTTCGGTTTGTTTCTCTTGTGTATTAGATGATTCAGTATCCATAATACTCTACTGCTTTTTAAAGAGTAATCTATTTCAATATGTAATGCCTCTCTGTTGTAGTCATCTATGATGTTAAATGATCGAAATTTTCTGCCATTTTCTAAGGCATCACTCATGAAATCCATACTCCACGTATTGTCAATTTGGTCAGGTTGTACCAATGGCTGCTTCACCCTCTGTGGTAGTCTGCGTTTTGTTTTCCTTCGAATGTTTAGTCCCAATTTTCGATATATGCGATACATTCGTTTGTGATTGTCTTTAGAGCCTTCATTTCTTAAACGATTATATACCTTCCAAAATCCTTCTCTTGGATGTACATTTGCTTTGCTCTGTATTAGTTCAATTAAAGTACTGTCATCCTTTATTGAACGATAGTAATAGCCTGTTCTACTCAATCGTAATAGGTGGCACACCCTGCTGATGCTCACTTGAGTTTCCTGTTTAACTTGTTCGACTACTTGTTTCTTTTGGCAGGGTGTTACAGCTTTTTTTCGATAATATATCTAGCAGTTTCCAAATCCAAAGCCAAATTAGCATACATACGTTTCAATTTGGCATTTTCTTCTTCTAACTCTTTTATCCGCTTAAGTTCACTAGCTTCCATGCCTCCATAGCGCTGACGCCATTTGTAAAAGGTGGCTCGGCTTAGGCCGTGTTCGCGTGTAATCAATTCAACTGATTTGCCTTGGTCAAACTCCTTGAGTATACCAGCAATTTGCGTAGGACTAAATGTACTCTTTTTCATAATTATTGCAGTTTAAAGTTAATAAGATTTGTCTACTTTTAAACTGTCTTATTT
>JADIYW010000027.1 GCA_016705125.1 Bacteroidota bacterium | reverse complement strand
CCAATAGTGCCATCACTCAAATTGCCAAAAAGGACAAGTTTTAAATGTTCCTATAGCACAGATGCTTCGAAGGTCGGTATTATGCCGATGAAAACCCTTTAGAAATGGAAATGAATGACCAAATAATATTTAGGTAATATGACAAAGAGGGCAATGTTAACGACCAAACCAATCCAAATGGTGCAATAAATGGAATTCGTTGTATTTGTAATAAGCAAAGAAAATGTATTTGGTATGATGCCACATCCTGAAAGAGTTTCTTGAAGCTGCACATACTAGGCAATACTGATGACGTATTTTATTTGAATCGATTTTAGAAATATTAACGTGTTTAGTTTTCTAGCGTCTTTATTTTAGGTACATTTGTTTGTAAATCCATTTTTCAATTGGCTTATGGCTTAAAATACATACAAATGCGTTTTTTTATTTTATTTCTTTCTTTTTTATTTCTTTTATGTAGCACTAAGGCTCAGAATGGAGTTGATGATAATCAAATTGTAAACCTTGCTGAATGGTCGTGTAAAGTGGTGGCTAAAGGGGAAGAAACATTTGAAGTTACTATAAGGAAAATTAAAAAGGGTTTTCATATTTTATAGTCAATTTATTGTGAGGGTAGCCAATTCCAATAATGCTAGGAATTTGAAAAAAAGCAGACGTAAAATTAGTTGGTAAGGCTTAGAATCGGGTGGCTTGTTGAAAATTGACAAGATCCTGTATTCGATATGCCTTCGAGGTTATTTTGATAAGGAGGCTATTTTAAACAAATAATCAGTTCATTTTGATCCAGTAAATGCGAAAATAAATCTAGAAATTTGGGTATGTTTTGGATGAATCAAGTCGCATCCCAATTGCCCGATAAATTAATTATTCAATTGCCAGGCTGCAACCAAAGTAGATACAAATACATTTATTTCTTACCTCCCAATTGTCGAAACAATTGTACACATCTATTGCATTAGTGAAAATAAGCATAAATACAATTTTAATTTTGATTCAAATAAAGATAATTGTGGCAATTCAGAACAATCATCAAAGCCAAAGCTTGTGGATGATTTTTTATTCTAGGTTTTTGGGCGGACTTTAGCACTTCTAACACCTTGTGTATTTCCAATGCTTCCTCTACAGTGACTTGTTTTAAAATCGGCAGGAATTAAATGGCACTTTTTATATGGCTTATCTATAATTGTCATTTATGTACATTGGGTTTAATTAATGCAGGTGTTTTGGAAGTGATGCATTAAATGTTTTATTACATCCAATTTTCAACATAGCTTTTTTCTAATTTTTGCCATTTTTGCATTATCCTTTTGGACTTTTAGAAATAAGCTTGTTTATTCTTGGCCCAACAAAAGATGCGATAGCCTCTAAAGGAGGATTGTTAGCATATTTTTATGGCATTTACATTGGTGCTCGTTTCATTCAGTTGTACTGGGGCCACACTTATAGGAACCTTATTGTTGGAAGCAGCCACGGGTGGGGGCCAGTTTTATTCGGTCATATATTAATAAAAACCACTCATTGGAATGTTGGGTTTTTCAATTGCATTTTTGCATTGCCATTCACCCTTTTCGCTATGTTTCCTCAATGGTTAAGTGCCATTCCTAAGTCTGGAGGCTGGATGGATACGGTAAAGAAAATACTAGATTTTTGGAGCTTGCATTGGCTTTCAAATTTCTTTCTACTGCAGATATGGTTCCAATTGGGGGAATCTTTACGTATCGAGACCATTTTGATTATATGGATGCTTATTTTGGAGCAATGGATTTTTTGTTTCGAATTATCCGTTTTGCAAACTAAAGGAAAAATTGCCCGATTAGAAAGTCAATATTTGGTGTAGTTTCCATTTTTTTGACTGCCACCTTGTAAGCAGGATTTCCTATAAACCACTTAAATTGTTAGGTTAGCCACCATAACGCACTATAATTTTAGAATTCCGAATGAAGGTTGTTGCCCTGCTAATTTAAATTGCTTTCATGGTTTTGACAAAGGCTTAGAATATGCAAAAGGAAAAATTACCTATTTTAATAGACTTTACTGGGTGTGGATGTGTAACCAAATGCCAAAAATGGAAGAAACGTATGGGTTGTTTCCAAATGTAAATAAACTGGTGGGCGAATATGTGCTCATTTCTTTATACGTAGACGTATGGCAAACCATTACTAGAAAATGAGTATTATCAATCGAATGCAAATGGACAACGAGAACCACTAAAACGGTAGGAAATAAGTGGAGTGATTTTCGTCCTTACATTTTAAGAAAAATCCTTAAGCCTTGGTATGTGCTTTTAGTGGCGATTTGAATTTATTAAATAAACCAGTAGGGACTCAATCCACGGATGACTTTAAAGCATTCTTGGAATGGGTTGTTAAATTTCAAAAAAACGATTGAAATTTATTTGAGCAGCAAATTTTATGGATTCTTGCTTCTTTTCATTGTCTGTTATGTTTAAAAAATAAGTGCCAGGCGTAATTTAAATTTGAAAATCTAATTTAATTGTATTGTTTCCTTTTAATATATTTCCATCAAATTAGTTCCCAATTGTTTGCCATTTATATCCAAAAGAGAGATTCTAATTTTACTTATGTTTTCCGAAAACAATCAGATTAATTTCATTTTTAAGGATTAGGAAACACATTTAGTTTTTTGGAAATATTTCATTTGATTATTTCCCGTGCTCATTTCCTTATTATGGTAAAATTCGTCATTAGTTCCATTTTTTTACTGAAGTAACGCATATCACTTCATTATCTTCAACATCCATTATAGTGAACCACATACGCCCTCTCCAAATATCAACCGCAAAAATGCGGATGATTTAACGCAGGATTGGCTCCCATTTTGCCTCCATTGCACTGCAACTACATATATGCATTGCATTAGCGACTTCCATCGCCTTCTCCTGGCAAAAAAATTTGAGGTAGCGTTCCTTCATCAATAATGCTTGAACCGCCGTTTACAAACATTGTAGCCGAATCAAAACCGCCGAATTGGCATAATGCCCGTGCATTAAGTAGCTGCGTTCAAACACATGACTACGGCCTGTAAGTACTAAATCTGATGTACTCTTCTAGGATAGGGACAAAATTTTCACGCATGGCTCTTATTACTATTCCCAAGTAGCATCTGAATTGTACGATCCTTTTGAATAAGGACATTGATGCCGATAAACCACAGTAAATGGTTGTGTGTTTTTTTGTAAGTCACGAATTAGCCAATTTTTCATTCCTAAATTGGTTAAAAAAAACTTCTTTGTATATGATTCAGAGTTAAGGGAAATAAAAATGCACATTTCCATAATCGTAGAAAATATTTTTCGGTATTGGAAGGCTCTCCACCTGCTTCTCCATTCTGAAACACATTTTTACAATGTTGAAATATGGACCAATACCCATTGCACTCTGAATTACACTTCCATAATCATGATTGCCAGGTGTAGGATAAAAAGGCGAAATACCTAAAGATAGAATCATAACCATAATCGGAAGAAAAAAACTGAATTTTGGTATTCAAATCCTTTCTGTAGTATAAGTATTGTCGCCGATACATCCAAAAATCGACAGGGTTTGCAGCGGAATACTCTAAAATGGAACGTTTTATTTCAATATTTGATGTGTTTTTCATTTCCAAATCACCTAAAATCCATGCCCGAAAAGGAGTGGTAGAAGAAAGGAGGAGTCGCAGTAAAATGATGCCACTCGTCTCCACCTGCTAAAACATTATTTGCAGATACTTTATAAAAATAAGTTGTGTAGGTATTAAATTTTACTTCAATACATGGTCAATTTCTAAGGAATCGCGGAACTTATTGTTTCAGATAAATTGTCTTTAAGCCATATTCTATTTTCGAATGGCTGGCACCTCTGTTCTCCACCTTTTTACGCCCGTAGGAAGCATACTTTGTAGATATGGGCCTCGAATCAAATTTCTGAGCATGTAGATTTCAATTACACGCGAAAGGAAAGTATTATCAAATTTTTTTTTCATAATCACTTTATACAAAAACTACCCTAAAATAGTGTTTTTATTCAGTTGGAAAATAATTTTTTGTTTTAAATTGAAAAGACCTATTCCATAATCTGGTTTGCGTTTCGTCGTTTGCTATGATTTGTGTTGTGCCATTAAATTCCCCACTTTTCTCCGGTAACGCTTATTTTTTTTCTGTCAAAAATTCTTCGGTTTATACGAAAAATTTATTCTGTCCTTTCCCAAAACCATCAACGTAAATACAGTTTTAGTTGCATTTTTATCAAGGTTAATATACTTTGGATCACATTTGCCATTTTATTTTGTATTTGGTGGCTCAACAACTTGTCCGCAAACGGTTGCTGTTTCGCCAAAAAATATTTTACCAGTGCCGTACCAATCTGGCCTTTTTCAAAATTAATAGGAACTGTGCCGCTGAGGTGGATTGAACAGATGCAGGCCATTCCTCTAATGCGTTTCTTTTCCAATCTTCTTACAACTATCATCTAAGGTTGGAAAAAATCAATTCCAGTTTTTTTCTATTTCATCAATTGAAACCATAATTCATAATAGGGTCATCTATTTTTTTTTTTGGCATTGTAAGCGATGCTTTATATTCGGTTATAAGTCTACGAATATTTTGTAAAATAATATTCAGTATCGATAATCGAAAAGCATCCTTGTTGAACTTTAGACAAATTTGGTTTAATACCGGACCAGTTACCACAAATAATTCATTGCAGTCGAGCGACCATTCACGACCCTGATTTTCAGCTTAACGACCAAGCGGCCCCTATTTAAGTCTGCCCTGCGGGCTCATGTTATTATAATAATAGATTCACTTAAAGCATTTAAACTACCACCTAAATCGGCAGAGATGGCGCTGGAATGCCCCTGTCAAATCCTGAACCAGTAATCAACGGAATCCTTCTGCCACATTTAAGTTAGGATCTGGTCTAAAATCATTAGTACGACCTTACAGCGCCATATAAAATATCTTTGTAATTGCCATATGGATACCCAATTTGGCTGTTCATGGGTCATCATTCTAACAGTATAGGCAGAGTGGTTTACAATTTCTTCTCCATGGATGGAGTTGGTAAAGGATTTCTTTTATCTTTTTGTATTTCTAATAGCTTTAAAACCTCTACTTCTTTAAATTTTCTTCTACGTTTTTTCTGAGATACTATTACATTGTTTAAAGTGTCAATTTTTGGCGATTTACATTTGCGCAAAAGAATTATTGCCATAAAAGGAAATCCAAACATGGAGTAAAAGACATATTTTTTTCATCCTTTAAAATTAATCAAAAAGTGCGCCAATTAATAAGTTATTAGAAATCATCATCTGCCCAATTTTCCTATATTTCTGAATACTATATTTAAATCGCTAAATACCTGATATTCTTTTGCATAAATAAAATTAGCTCTTTGGGCGATTTCCATTTCTGGCATTTTATTGTCTAAAGAATCTTTTGGAAATAAAATACCTGGTTTTATTTTAGGCAATATGCTCTTTTTGTCCAAATTATTTTCGTCGCTATAACCTACAAATGATTTTTTTCCGATAAAAATATGGAACAAATTAATCAAACTTTTCTTTTTTGTTTTGAATGAAAATAAAATAATAGGAAATAAAATAATAAAAGGAGCGATAATGCCACATCAAATATTCGCTTATTTCTTTTGCCACTACTAAATTTATTTTAAACCTACATCAATAGTAATCAAATCGCCTGAAGAATTTTTCGAATGGCTACCAATTATTCCAGCTCCCTCTTCTGGCGCAATTTTAAACTCAATACTGCCACCTAAGTCGGACATAAATCCAATTATCTTATTGTTTGAAAGGTGATTGGAACAGAAAATAATTTCATCAGGCTTCAATAAATCGGCAATGTTTTTTAAATTATCTAGTTTTCCTAAATATTCTTCCTCCTTTTCATCCTCTTTTTTACAAACAAATCTAAGTACGATTTTTTATGCCTACTTTTTGTAATAACTGCACCACTTTCATGGCATCCGTTTTATCACCAACAATGAGCATCTTTTTTATATCTGTAAATAAAGATTTTGGATTCCCTTTTATAAAAGAAAAAATAAACGGCTACATAATGTAATTGTAGCGGCCCATACAAATCCTGTAACAATCATACCCCGACTAAAGCGGTATTTCATGCTTAAAAAACCATATATTGCCGCAATTATAAGGGTTCCAATGCTTAAGCCTCTAATAATTTTGAGGTACTTGTAGTTTTTATCATAGCCCCCGAAAAAAATATACCTATAACCCATATTGTTATATAAAGCGGCACATTTACAAAGAAAAATTCTATTGGATAGCTTGTTTTTTCATTTATTTTAACCACATTTTCCCAAAATTCTTTGATTAATACCATTCCAATGTTGCGGACCACTATAATGCTTTTTCTAAAAAAATAATCGTGGCTTGATAAAAACACGCACATAATTTAAGGATCTTTTTTTGTGCTTTCTCCTTTAAAATGAATAATTTTCGTGTCGGCAAAATAGAAATTTTTAAATCCCTCTTTTTTAATTCTGTAAGATAAATCAATATCCTCACCATACATGAAAAAAGTTTCATCTAATAATCCAATATTGTCTAAAACCGACTTACGCAATAACATAAATGCACCCGACAAAACGTCAACTTCTTGCGTTTGGTTTTTGTCTAAATAGGTAAGATGGTATTGTCCAAATTTTTTTGATCCCGGAAAAAGGGAGGCCAAGCCCGACATTTTATAAAATGCTGCCATAGGGGTTAGGAATCCTCTTTACTTTCAGGCAAAATTTCCCACTCCCATCCATCATTTTTACACCTAGCCCAACATCTTTATGTTTGTCCATAAATTCAACTACTTTCTCAAGTGTATCCTCTTCTAATACAGTGTCTGGATTGAGTAAAAGAACAAATTCACCTTTGATTTTTTTATAGCTATATTATTGCCTTTCGAAAAGCCATGATTTTGTTTTTCAGCAAAACCTTAACTTGAGGAAAGTTGGCAATTAGCATTTCTACTGAGCCATCGGCACTATAATTATCCACCACCAAAACTTCATATTCAAAACTTGTATTCGATTGGAATATCGAATTTAAAGCCTGCTCCAAAAAGTGCTTTACATTATAATTTACAATTATAATAGATAATTTTATCATTGGCCGCTTAAATAATTTTCAAAGGGAAGTCTGGCACTAATTGACCTACCAAGTGTAATATCATCAACATATTCTAACTCGCCACCAAAAGAAATCCGCGAGCAATCGTAGTAATCTTTATGCCGTATTTTGAGACTATTTTAGATAAATAAAAAATGGTCGTGTCTCCATCGATAGTTGGATTAAGTGCCATTATCGGCTCTTTCACTTCTCCTTTTCAATTCTATTTATTAATGAAGGAATATTTAGTTTGTCTGGGCCAATACCTTCTATTGGCGATATTAATCCATCTAAAACGTGGTAAGTACCATGATAATGATGCGTATTTCAATAGATAAAATATCTCTAAAATTTTCAACTACACAAATTGTGGTATTGTCCCGCCTTTGGTTGCTACATATATTGCAAATGTTTTCGTCTGATACATTATGACATTTTGTACAAAACTTTATATCAGTTCGCATCTTTAAAGGAATGACTAAATTTTTCAGTTTTTGTATATCACTTTGTAAAAGGTGAATTACAAGTCTTAATGCCGTTTTTTTCCTATCCCAGGGAGAGAGGAAAAGGCGTTCACAGCTTCTTCAATAAGTTTAGAGGAAAAATCCATCTTCAAAATTAATTTGTTTAAATGACTTTTTTTGTATTTTGCGTGATTAATCCTTAAATAAAAAATGTTTTTTTTAATTAGATACCTTTTTTATATTTAGATTACATGAGTTTTAAACGATGAAAATAAGATAAATGAATACAACTATAATTTTACTTTGCGTATTGGCGTATTTTTTATTCCTATTGGCTATTGCTTGGAAAACGTCTAAAAACTCAAACAATGATTCCTTTTTTATAGGAAACAGAAAGAGTAATTGGATGCTTGTTGCTTTTGGAATGGTAGGTACCTCTTTAAGTGGCGTCACGTTTGTGAGTGTGCCTGGCACAGTGGGCTCGAATGGTTTTCAATATTTTCAAGTCGTAATTGGGTATTTCTTTGGTTACCTAGCTATTTCTTATATTTTACTTCCTATATATTATAAACTAAAACTTACTTCAATATATCATTACCTCGAACAACGGTTTGGTATGGTGTCTTATAAAACAGGCGCCATGTTTTTTGTGATATCTAGGGCATTGGGAGCCACAGCAAGATTGTATTTGGTGGTTAATATTCTTCAAATACTTATTCTTAATAGTTTGGGTGTTCCTTTTTGGCTTACCGCCTTAGTTATTTTAATTTTGATTCTGTTATATACCTTTGAAGGTGGCGTTAAAACAATTGTTTATACCGATACACTTCAAACATCTTTATGCTTTTAGGCTTAGTAGTTTGTATTTTGCCATTTTAACCAAATTGGATTTAGGCTTTTTAGTGCAATGAAAACTTTAAGCGCCGAAAAAGCTAACAACGCTATTTAATACAGACTATAAAGCGCCTGGTTTTTTTGTAAAACAAATTTTGGGTGGAGCTTTTATTGCCATCGCCATGACAGGCTTGGATCAGGAAATGATGCAAAAAAACATCAGTGTTCCCAATTTAAAAGACTCTCAGAAGAATGTGCTGACTTTAAGTACTATATTATTGGCAGTAAATTTTTTATTTTTATTACTTGGAGGCATACTATATATATATGGAATCAAAATTGGTGTAGATTTTAAGGGTGACGACTTGTTTCCATCAATAGCCTTAGGTGGTTCATTATCTTTCGCTGTTTCCATAATTTTTATAATAGGTTTAATTTCCGCTTTGTTTCCGAGTGCTGATGGAGCATTAACTGCGCTTACTTCTTCCTTTTGTATAGATATTTTGGGATTAAAAAAGAAAACAAATCTTACCGAAAAGCAACAAAAAAACACAAGATGGATAGTTCACTTTTCATTTTCTATTCTTTTTTTCCTACTGGTAATGATGTTTAAATGGATAAATGACAAATCTATAATAGATGTTATTTTAAAAGTGGCAGGATATACCTATGGCCCAATTCTGGGGCTATTTGCCTTCGGAATTCTTACTAATCGAAAAATAAACGATAAATTGTCTATTTATGTATGTCTTTTGGCTCCAATTATTATTTTGGCATTAGATTTTATCAATAATATTGAATGGTTTGCAAAAAAAATACCAATGAATCCAGACTTAGTTTTAAAGCTCACAAATCTTTCAAATTCTATTTTTAATGGTTATAAAATAGGTATAGAAATATTAATAATAAACGGTATGTTGACAATGTTAGGGCTTTTTCTAATTTCAAAAAGTGAAAATTTACAAAAAAATAAATAAACCAAATATTTAAAAGAAAAGAAAATTAAAGTTTAAAAGAAAAATTATGGAAGATTTTAAAAAAAAGAAACCTTATCGAGAAAAAAATTGGACACAAATAAATGCTTCAAATAGTTGGGGCGTTTTTAGGATAATGAGCGAATTTGTTACCTCTTATGAAATGATGAATAGAATTGGGCCTTGTATTTCCATTTTCGGATCTGCCAGAACTCAGCCAGACAATAAATATTATCAATTAACAGTAGATTTGGCTGAAAAATTAGCAGAGGAAGGCTATGGTGTTATTACTGGTGGTGGCCCAGGTATTATGGAAGCAGGAAATAAAGGTGCATTTAATAAAGGTGGACGATCTGTTGGTTTGAACATAGAGCTGCCGCATGAACAGTATAACAATCCATATATCGATGCTGATAAAGTTATAAATTTCAATTATTTTTTTGTAAGAAAAGTATCTTTTGTAAAATATGCACAAGGTTTTGTTTACATGCCAGGTGGATTTGGAACTATGGATGAATTGTTTGAAGTACTTACATTAGTACAAACACGAAAAATTGCAAGAGTACCAATTGTATTGATGGGTAAAAGTTTCTGGAAAGGAATGTTAGCATGGGTTGAAGAGGAGCTTTTAAACGTTCATTCAAATATAAATAAAGAAGACTTGGATCTTTTTTTATTAACCGATGATATAGATGAAGCCGTAATTTATATAAATTCATTTTATGAAGACGGTGGACATGAATTTAAACCTAACTTTTAATTGAATTGGAGTAGAATTTACGGGATTGTATTTTTTTGGATTTGTTTTGATTCGTTTGGCCAAAACAATTTAACCAATGATTATCCTAAAGATTATTTTGGTAATCCTTTAAATATTGAACTTAAATTAGCGGGTACTTTTTGCGAATTGAGAAATAATCATTTTCATACTGGAATTGATATCAAAACAAATGAAAAGTCGGGATTGCCCGTATTAGCGGTTGCTGATGGATATATCTCAAGAATAAAAATTAGTGCCACAGGTTATGGAAATGCAATTTATGTTACCCATCCAAATGGATATACCTCTGTTTATGGACATTTAGAGTCTTTTTCGGAGCCATTAAAATCTTATCTAAAGAATGAACAGTATAAAGCAAAAAGGTTTGAAATAGAATTATTGCCTAATTTCAATCAATTTATTGTTAAAAAGGGTCAGGTAATTGCCGCTTCAGGCAATTCTGGCTCCTCTGGTGGGCCTCATTTGCATTTTGAAATAAGAAATACAAAAACAGAAAATGCTATTAACCCACTTTTGTTTGGAATAAAGATAAAGGACAATATAGCTCCTATTCTATATGCAATGAAATTGTATGCATTAGATAATGGATACTATTCTACAAAAGGCAAAACATTTCCTCTAATTTTTAAAGAGAATCAATATAGTTGTAATTCAATTATTGAATTAGAAGAGGGAAATTATGGTATTGCTTTAGAAGGCCAAGATAAAATGGAAGAGAGTAAATCCAATCTAGGATTTTATCAGATTCAATTTTTTAATAAAATATCGAAAATTTTTCAATGGAAAGCAGATGAAGTTTCATTTGATCAAATAAGATATATAAATGCATTTATGGATTTTGACGAAAAAGAAATCAATAAAAAGAATTTCTACAATTGTTTTCGGCTTCCAGGCAATCCATTGAATTCTATTAATACCGACGCTAAAAATGGTTGTATTTATGTAAAAGAAAAAGATACAGTAAAAATAAGCGCCATTATAACTGACTTTAATGGTAATAAAACAAATTTCAATGCTACACTTGTTGGTATAAAAAGCAAGCCCAAAGTTTCAATTTTTTTATATGACTATAACAAGAGCACTAAATTCATTAGAAATGGCATCGAAATTCAATTTGAAAAGGGTAATTTTTATGACAAACTAAATTTAAATTACCTAGTAGCTAATTTATTGTCAAACAAAGGAATTTATTCCCTAGTTCATACGCTTTCAAATTATAATATTCCGTTCCAAAAGTCGAATACTATTTTTATAGAGCCAATTGGTCTTACTGAAAAGCAGAAAGACAAAGCACTTATTGTTGTAAAAAACAATATTGGCATTGAACAACCTATAATATCGAAATGGGAAAATGGAAAGATTACCGGGAAAATTAAAACCTTTGGTAGTTATTATATAAGAATCGATACAATAGCTCCTACTATTAAATTTGTAAATTATTCAACTAAAACAAAATCTTTTTCTGGCAACAACGTATCCGCAATCATAAAAGACGACTTATCTGATATTCTTTCTATAAATGGATTTATAGATGGAAAATGGGTTTTATTTCAATATGATAAAAAGAACAACCATATACAATATATAATGGACGAAAAGTGTTCAATTGGAAAGCATAAGCTTGAGGTTATTGTTGTAGACAATAAATTGAATGAGAATAGAACAACCCTATTGTTCGAAAATATTTAAAATCCAAAGATATTGTTATATTTGGTTTGGTTCTTTAAAATAATTGCAATCAAATTGGCTGCTATTATATAAGTTTGAATTTCTTTTTAGTCAATCATAGATTTTTATTAATTATATGTTTTTTAAATAGGGCTAAAAACAACTGATTATTAGTCCATTATAAATTGATTTTTCCACATGTTAACAACTTGAGAATTTCTATACAATTACTTAACGCAAAGTTTCCATATTGCCTATTGTAAAAGAGAAAAAGAGGATTACCTTTGCACTCGCTTTTGGAAAGAGAGCGAAAAAAGTTCTAAAAAACGCTATACAACGAAAAACATTTTTTTTATTTTTTTTTTTGTTGAAATAGTTTGCGAATTAGAAAAAAGGATTACCTTTGCAGTCCCATCGAAAAAAGGGGTTATTGAAAGATAGCAAAAAGAGTAGGTGAGGAATTAAGTTCTTTGAATTATTGGGAAAACAAAGTGAGTACAAGATTATCGCAAGATAAGTATTAAATACTCAAAAACATACAATAAAAATATAATACAATGGAGAGTTTGATCCTGGCTCAGGATGAACGCTAGCGGCAGGCTTAATACATGCAAGTCGAACGGGATTTAGGAGCTTGCTTCTAATGAGAGTGGCGCACGGGTGAGTAACACGTACACAATCTACCTTGTACAGGGGGATAGCCTTGGGAAACTGAGAATAATACCCCATAGTTTTAATTTATCGCATGATAGATTAAATAAAGCTGAGGCGGTACAAGATGAGTGTGCGGATGATTAGGTAGTTGGTAGGGTAACGGCCTACCAAGCCGACGATCAATAGCTGGCGTGAGAGCGCGACCAGCCACACTGGAACTGAGACACGGTCCAGACTCCTACGGGAGGCAGCAGTAGGGAATATTGGACAATGGGCGGAAGCCTGATCCAGCCATGCCGCGTGGAGGATTAAGGCCCTCTGGGTTGTAAACTCCTTTTATCTGGGAAGAACCATTCCGACTTGTCGGAACATGACCAGTACCAGAGGAATAAGCACCGGCTAACTCCGTGCCAGCAGCCGCGGTAATACGGAGGGTGCAAGCGTTATCCGGATTTACTGGGTTTAAAGGGTGCGTAGGCGGACTTATAAGTCAGTGGTGAAAGCTCGGAGCTTAACTCCGGAACTGCCATTGATACTGTTAGTCTTGAATTTGGTAGAGGTAGGCGGAATGTAACATGTAGGCGGTGAAATGCATAGATATGTTACAGAACACCGATTGCGAAGGCAGCTTGCTATGCCAATATTGACGCTGAGGCACGAAAGCGTGGGTAGCGAACAGGATTAGATACCCTGGTAGTCCACGCCCTAAACGATGATTACTCGACATTAGCGATATACAGTTAGTGTCCTAGCGAAAGCGTTAAGTAATCCACCTGGGGAGTACGTTCGCAAGAATGAAACTCAAAGGAATTGACGGGGGTCCGCACTTAGGACAGTTGCTGAAAGGTGATTTTCTCTTCGGAGACCTATTGCAAGGTGCTGCATGGTTGTCGTCAGCTCGTGCCGTGAGGTGTTGGGTTAAGTCCCGCAACGAGCGCAACCCTCATCTTTAGTTGCCAGCATGTTATGATGGGGACTCTAAAGAAACTGCCTGCGTAAGCAGTGAGGAAGGGGGGGATGACGTCAAATCATCATGGCCTTTATATCTTGGGCTACACACGTGCTACAATGGCCGGTACAGAGGGTCGCCACACCGCGAGGTGGAGCCAATCTCATAAAGCCGGCCTCAGTTCGGATTGGAGTCTGCAACTCGACTCCATGAAGTTGGAATCGCTAGTAATCGCGTATCAGCAATGACGCGGTGAATACGTTCCGGGACCTTGTACACACCGCCCGTCAAGCCATGGGAGTTGGGTGTACCTTAAGACGATGACCGTAAGGAGTTGTCCAAGGTAAAACCGATGACTGGGGCTAAGTCGTAACAAAGGTAGCCGTACCGGAAGGTGCGGCTGGAATACCTCCTTTTTAGAGTGATACTTATTAGATAATTTTGTACTTTGTTTTCCCTTAAATATATACTTACCATACCTAAACTAAGGTTAGCGTTCTATTGCAACTGAAAGGTCAGTAAACTATCAGTGAGAAAGGACGAAAATATAGTCCTATAGCTCAGCTGGTTAGAGCGCTACACTGATAATGTAGAGGTCGGCAGTTCAAGTCTGCCTGGGACTACCAGATAACGAATTGGATAAAATCTGGGGGATTAGCTCAGCTGGCTAAAGCATCCCGATTTACATCGGGAGGGTCAACAGTAATCTAGCTGGTTTTAAGAACCACAAATGGGGGATTAGCTCAGCTGGCTAGAGCATCTGCCTTGCACGCAGAGGGTCAACGGTTCGACTCCGTTATCCTCCACCATATATTGATAGCCGAGGAGAAAGGATGGTAGTAAAAAAAAGTAAATACTAGAAAAATAGCTCAACGGCAGAGCGTCTCGCAATATCGAGAAGGTGAATGGTTCGATTCCATTATTTCTACAAGCTTATAGAAAGATATAAGCACAAGTTCATTGACATATTGGATTCTAATATTTTAATCAATAATAAAGATTGAAAGTTTTAAAAGTAATTAAGAGCAAATGGCGGATGCCTAGGCTCTCAGAGGCGATGAAGGACGTGGTAAGCTGCGATAAGCTACGGTAAGGTGCAAACAACCATTACAACCGTAGATTTCCGAATGGGGCAACCCTCCCGATTGAAGATCGGGAACCCGAATAGGGGGCTAACCCAGGGAACTGAAACATCTAAGTACCTGGAGGAAAAGAAAACAATAGTGATTCCCTAAGTAGTGGCGAGCGAACGGGGAGAAGCCCAAACCAAAGTAATTTCGGTTGCTTTGGGGTTGTAGGACCACGTTGTGGTTTTGTTATCAGAAGTAGAAAACATCTGGAAAGATATACCAAAGAGGGTGATAGTCCCGTATACGTATAGTTAACAAAACCTAGTGGTATCCTGAGTAGCGCGGACGGAGAAATCCTGCGTGAATCTGCCGGCACCATCCGGTAAGGCTAAATACTTCTGAGAGACCGATAGTGAACTAGTACCGTGAGGGAAAGGTGAAAAGAACCCTAACAGGGGAGTGAAATAGTACCTGAAACCATTTGCTTACAACCGGTCGGAGCCTGGATTTATCTGGGTGACGGCGTGCCTTTTGCATAATGAACCTACGAGTTACTCGTCACTGGCAAGGTTAACCAATTAGGGAGTAGTGGCGAAAGCAAGTCTGAATAGGGCGACTAGTCAGTGGCGGTAGACGCGAAACCTTTGTGATCTACCCATGAGCAGGTTGAAGTTCCGGTAACACGGCATGGAGGACCGAACCAGTAAACGTTGAAAAGTTTTTGGATGACTTGTGGGTAGGGGTGAAAGGCCAATCAAACTGGGAGATAGCTCGTACTCCTCGAAATGCCTTTAGGGGCAGCCTCGGAATGTAAGTGTTATAGAGGTAGAGCTACCGATTGGACTAGGGGCTTCATCGCCTACCAAATCCTGACGAACTCCGAATGCTATAACACATGTCCGGGAGTGAGGCCGGGGTGCTAAGGTCACCGGCCGAGAGGGAAACAACCCAGACCATCAGCTAAGGTCTCTAAAGTGTATGCTAAGTTGAATTAACGATGTTCGATTGCTATGACAGCTAGGATGTTTGCTTGGAAGCAGCAATTCATTTAAAGAGTGCGTAACAGCTCACTAGTCGAGTGATCGAGCGCGGAAAATAATCGGGCATCAAGTGTACCACCGAAGCTATGGATTAGCAGCAAATGCTGTTAGTGGTAGAGGAGCATTCCAGTCTGCTGCGAAGGTGTATCGTGAGGTATGCTGGAGCGTCTGGAAAAGAAAATGTAGGTATAAGTAACGATAAAATATGTGAGAAACATATTCGCCGTAAGACTAAGGGTTCCTGATCAACGTTAATCGGATCAGGGTTAGTCAAGTATAAGGTGCACCCGAGAGGGGAAACCGATGGGAAAGGAGTTAATATTCTTGTACCAGCTTATGCTGCGATGGGGTGACGGAGTAGTGAAAGTCCTGCGTACGGACGGAAGTGTACGTTAAAGGGTGTAGTTTATGAGAGGGCCAGGCAAATCCAGTCCTTGAGATGAAACCCGATAGTACCGCGATCTTTTAAGAGAGCGGATAATGGACCTAATCATACTTCCAAGAAAAACCTCTAAGCTTCAGGCATAAGCTGCCCGTACCGCAAACCGACACAGGTAGTCGAGGAGAGTATCCTCAGGCGCTCGAGTGATTCACGGCTAAGGAACTCGGCAAAATAGACCCGTAACTTCGGGAGAAGGGTCGCCCCGCGCAAGCGGGGCCGCAGTAAAAAGGCTCAGGCGACTGTTTAGCAAAAACACAGGGCTCTGCAAAATCGAAAGATGAAGTATAGGGCCTGACACCTGCCCGGTGCTGGAAGGTTAAGGAAGCTTGTTAGTGGGAAACTGCGAAGCTTGTAACTGAAGCCCCAGTAAACGGCGGCCGTAACTATAACGGTCCTAAGGTAGCGAAATTCCTTGTCGGGTAAGTTCCGACCTGCACGAATGGTGTAACGATCTGAGCACTGTCTCGGCCGTGAGCTCGGTGAAATTGTAGCCCCGGTGAAGATGCCGGTACCCGCAACGGGACGGAAAGACCCCGTGAACCTTCACTATAGCTTTGCATTGGTTTTGAGTAAATAATGTGTAGGATAGGTGGGAGGCTGCGAAGCAGGCACGCTAGTGTTTGTGGGTAGTCCTTGAAATACCACCCTTTATTTGATTAGATTCTAACTCTAGATAAGGAGGACACTGCATGGTGGGTAGTTTGACTGGGGTGGTCGCCTCCCAAAATGTAACGGAGGCTTTCAAAGTGCCTCAGCACGCTTGGTAACCGTGCGTAGAGCGCAATAGTATAAGGGTGCTTGACTGTAAGACCGACGGGTCAAGCAGGTAGGAAACTAGGATATAGTGATCCGTGGTTGTATGGAAGGGCCATCGCTCATAGGATAAAAGGTACTCCGGGGATAACAGGCTGATCCTACCCAAGAGCTCATATCGACGGTAGGGTTTGGCACTTCGATGTCGGCTCGTCACATCCTGGGGCTGGAGAAGGTCCCAAGGGTTGGGCTGTTCGCCCATTAAAGTGGCACGCGAGCTGGGTTCAGAACGTCGCAAGACAGTTCGGTCCCCTATCTGTTGTGGGCGTTTGAGATTTGAGGAGATCGACTCTAGTACGAGAGGACCGGGTCGGACTGACCACTAGTGTACCTGTTATAGCGCCAGCTGTATCGCAGGGTAGCTATGTCGGGAATGGATAAGCGCTGAAAGCATCTAAGCACGAAACCAACTCCAAGATTAGATCTCGTAGGGCTGTGGAAGATTACCACGTTGATAGGCTACAGGTGTAAAGGCAGTAATGTCATAGCCGAGTAGTACTAATTGCCCGTAAGCTTTTAAAACTTTCAATTATATTATTGGTATAAATATTAGAATCTAATTTTGTCATAAGTCATACAACGAGTTAATGGTGGCTATAGCAAGGGTGTTCACCTCTTCCCATTCCGAACAGAGCAGTTAAGCCCCTTTGCGCCGATGGTACTTGGTTTTCCTGGGAGAGTAGGTCGCCGCCAATTAATTATAAGAAGCCTTTTCGAGTATATCGGAAAGGCTTTCTTATTTTAGGAAGGTACGGGGTTTAAAAAAAGTTATCTTTTTTTAAAGGCTTATAAACTAAGAAAGTTTACTATTAATTGGTTTTATTTGAGAGTTTCCTCCTGACTTGTCCCAATTAGTGCGGTGTAAATAATTTTGAAGTAATAACCTTCATTTTCTGATTAGGTTCAGCGTTTATTGTTACCGTTTTGTTGGTAATCTTGTTTAGTATTTCACCATCTACTATTTTTTTAGATTCATCAACAAACTTTCTAATTGAAATTCCAGTTCTCAATTCAATGTGTTTTGATACTACAAGAGCAATAAAACAGATTAGAATATGCAATTTTATCGGTTGTTCCTTGTAATGGAAAATTGGTCTTGTCTGCAATATTCTAAAAGCCTGTTCGATTCTGTAAAGCTCGTGATAGCGCTTTATTACAGTTGCATTATCCGCTTTTGATTCATTTAAATTGGTATAGTAACCTTTAATACCGAGCAGTTTTTTTGTCTTTTCAATAAGTGCATCGTTGAGCATTATTTGTTCTCCTTTGCTTTGCGTAAACTTTAATTTTTTGCTCTTGTAGGGTTGCTCTATTACTTGTTTAGCCTTTTCTATTTGCTTATTCATCTCATAAAGGTCTTTGCGATACCTAACAGATGAATAACTGCAAATTAGATAACTATTATCCGTTTCTATTCTGATGCTCCTACCATCCTCTCTACTGATTTTTTTGTCAATGGTGTCAAGTAGTTTCGCTGCAATATTGCCCAGTCTTGCTCCAACAATGTAGTTGATATTGTTTTGGGTCAATTGCTGTACATTTTCTGTGCTAATCATAGCTGCATCTGCCACTACTGTAAAGTCTTTTACGCCATTTTTTTGATAAAGTTTTTTGATAACAGGAATAATAGTATGCCCTTCAAAAGTATTGCCAGCGAAAATCTCATAAGCAATAGAAAGCCTTCTTTGCCTCACAATTAAGGCAATCAATATTTGTGGTTGTTGTGATTTATTGTCTTTAGAAAAACCGTTCTTCCGTAGCTCATCTTCTTGAAAGCTTTCAAAGGTAAAGTGTGGTGACATCGTAAAAGAAGATCGTAACTAAAATGCATAATTTGCTTTTGCAAAATCTACTACTTTTTGTTCTATAGTTTCCTTTACTTCGATACATTTTGGAGCAATCTTGTAAAATGTTTTACGATTATGATTGATGCCAAAATACTGATTGAGCAATTCCAAGGAACGCAATTTAGAAGCAGGTTCAAAGATGCGAATGATTGCTAAATCTCTTAATAGGGCTGGTAAAGTATCCAATCCAATTTTGTCCAAAATAGTGCTTGTCTGTTGGTAAAAGTATCGGTATTTAACCCCCATAAAAGTACTGTGATTCAGGTGTAAAAGCCTGTTGGGGCTTTCATCTGGAAAAATGGACAACTGCTGACTATAATCTTTTATCCATTCTTCAGCTAAGATCATCAAATCCTTCAAATCCTCTTCACTATGAGCCGAACCAACGTGATGCAAAACTTTCCTTCTGTTTTGTTGATACCGCACTACTTGAACAGCCTTTGCATTAGATGCCGTTTTTACTACCCTAATTTTCATAAAAAAATACCCTTAGTGCGGTAAAAATAACATTAAAAATTAAAAAAACATTGATTATCAATGTTTTATCACCGCACTAATTTGAAGGGGGACAAGTCAGGAAAGTTTACTATTAATTGGCTTTATTTGAGAGTTTACTATATAACCATTTTTACTAATTTTTTCATTTGATAGATTTATTTTCATTTTGTATTTTACCTATCTATTTATCTATTCTTTTTGCTAATTTCGCATTATATATTTATAAATGGCTAAAATATTAATTACAGGTGGTGCGGGATTTATTCCAAGTTCATTGGCAGATAAGATCCTGATGGATAAAGAAAACACAGTTGTGGCAGTTGACAACCTAATCACAGGAGATTTATCAAAAGTGCCATTAAATGATAGATGTAAGTTTATCAAATGCGATGTAAATAAATATAATGACATTGCCCCAATAATGACATCTTATCAATTTGATTATGTATTTCATTATGCTGCTTTGGTGGGTGTAAAACGCACATTGGACAATCCAGTAATGGTTTTGGAGGACATTCAAGGGATTAAAAATGTATTAGATTTATGTAAAAGCACTGGAGTTAAAAGGGTTTTTTATTCTTCCTCCTCAGAGGTATATGGCGAACCTGTAGAATTGCCACAACATGAACATACAACGCCATTAAATTCAAGATTGCCTTATGCAATTGTAAAAAATGTTGGTGAGGCATTTTGTAGATCATATCAACAAGAATTTGGATTGGAATATACCATTTTTAGATTTTTTAATACATATGGGCCAAAACAAAGTACAGACTTTGTAATGTCAAAATTTTTGAAATTAGCTCTAAATAATGAAGACATTACCGTTTATGGGGCTGGAGATCAGACTAGAACTTTTTGTTATATAGATGATAATTTGGATGCATGCCTTACGGCGATGAATGATAATAAATTTGTAAATGATGTTGTAAATATTGGAAATGATGAATTGATTACGATTTTTGAATTGGCAAAGAAAATTATCGATATAACGGATTCTAAATCTAAAATCATTCACCTTCCCGCATTGAAGGAAGGAGATATGACTCGACGACAACCTGATTTAACAAATATGAAGATGCTTTTGAATAGAAACATGTTGCCTATTGAAGAGGGAATAAGAAGGATTTTAACAACCAAATAGGCCATGTCATTACGAAATCTAAATGCTGATAAACTTACTCTGCTACATTCATTACGTGGATTTGCAGCTGTTTTTGTTGCAATTTGTCATGCAAAATGGATATTTTGGTCAGGTGGGACAGAATATGTAAAGTTGTATCCAAGAGCAACATGGGAAATATGGGATTATATTCCTTTTGCAATTGACATGGTTTTTCTAATGGAACATCCATGGTAATGGTTTTTTATGTTTTGTCAGGGTTTTTTATTGCATATAGTTACCATAAAAATGATTGGTCTTTGGGAGAATTCTATTTCAATAGAGCATTGAGAATTTATATACCGTATTTGGCATCCATTGGGATATCCATTGGGGCAATGTACTTGGCAAAGGAAATATACCCAGCATTTGCAAATAATTCAGAAACAAAAGATTTTAATGGTTATATGGTTGGCTCTTACAAAGAACAAAGTTTAATTGTATTGAAAAGAACATTATTGTTTATGCGTAGTAATGGGTGGTATTATGGTTCAAATTTTGTTGTTTGGTCTTTATTATACGAAATGTTTTTTTACATAATCGTGCCGTTTATCCATAAAGGATCAAAAACCTTTCTAATGTTAAGTGGGATGATATTTTTTATAACCACTTTCGATTTAAAAGAGGATTTATTTAATTCGTTTAATATCGTCCATAGATTTTTTCTAAAATATGCTTTTTATTTTGCTATAGGTTTATACTTATATGATTGGATGGAGAATAGACCATTAAACAAAAATTTAAATTTAGTTATATCTTAATTTTTTCTGCTTTTTGTTTTGGATTAACGCTTCTGGGAGGAGTAGTTAAGGATTTTTATAATATTAGCTTGTGGTTTGGTGCTTTGTGGGGATGTACAATTATTATTATCTTTCTTGATTATGACATAAAATCTAATTTTATTATTCGCTTTTTCAAATATTTAGGTAAAATAAGTTACAGTCTTTATTTGGTACATATTCCTACTTATTTTGTTCTAAATTGCGCGCTATGAAATATACAGGAAAAACTTTTTATAGCCGTGATTTATTGGCTAACGCTACCAATTGTTATTTTAGTTTCTACGATATTTTATTATCTGATAGAAGATATTTCATTAAAAATAATTTCTAATTGGAAAAAAAGGTATTAAGTAAGCGCAATTTAACTACTTAGTAATTGGTTTCTTCTTTTTAATTTTTGGTTTGTAGTTTTCCTTATATAAAATAAATATAAATAGAAAATAGAAGGGTAAACAAGGGATTTTATAACGAACCAATGCTCCAAAATTAAAGGTGCTAAATCCAACAGCAAAAGCAAAAACTAAGGTAAAGATTAGACAAAACAGTAAATCAGGGTTGCCTAAAATGGCTCTGATTGTTTTAAAAAAACCTACTTTAAAGAAAATATACATTGTAAATAATAAACAAAAAAGACTTTCTAAAGCTGCTGGGATTAAGATTGGTTTTGGGTCTCCCAAATGTAAGGCCTAAATAGGGTTACATTTACTGCTTTTGAAAAACTTTTAATATACCAAATGTTGTATAATCTATTT
>JADIYW010000026.1 GCA_016705125.1 Bacteroidota bacterium | reverse complement strand
ATCTTTCAAATTGATTATTTGAATTTGGTAACTTGATTTCCAAATTTATTTTTCCAACAAATATCTAAAATTTGAATGCTAGTAGTATAAGTATTTTGCCATAAAATTCAAAATGAAAATAACCTAATTGAAGGATTTGGAAAACGGACAAATGTGCCTATCTCCACTTGTTGGTTCAAAATACCTGAAACAGTAACAGTAAGCGGGTCTGAATTTATATTACAACTATTTGCATCCGTGATTCGCACAAAATAAATACCTGATGTTGTAGCTGGCATTTTGCCCAATTACCGGATTGCTCTCCAATTAAATAAGGAATTCCATCTTTAAACCACTGATAAGACAAGCCTACTGTCCAACAATCTACCGAATTGGCATCCATATTATACCAAATAGTTGGTTTTTCTTTGGTAAAGTTAAGTACTTGTTATAGTTGTGGAGTCATTAACGGCAACCTTGGTGTCGGTAACGGTTAATCGATAAAGACTCAAATTAAATTAGAATTGTTAATTGTCGCATTTCCATTGCTCCAAACAATCAGTTTTTGCACCTGTGCCTCCTTTAATGTCCAAAATGATTGACCCATTTAATCCCGAACAGGCTTGTTGTATGGTTTTGGTAGCGAAAAATTATTACAAGTATCTATTACTTCATAAATTTTCCATTTTCATTACCGGCAAATAACTCTCCATTATTGTTTTCTACCCAAATGTAATCAAGATTACGAATAGTTTGCAAATTTCTGATTTAAAAGTAGTATCAGTATTTTTGGTGAGCATATAAGTGAATTCCCGAAATTAATAATCGCACAAATATAATGCCTTTCATCTCTAGGGGAATTATTTCCTCTATATACAAATCCACCCGTGGCTGGTAGAACACCTGAACCACGCAGCATATTCAAACACTGGAAATTGAAAACTACCCACGCTGCAACCTGCAGGTTCTAAAACATGATTGCCTTCCAGCAATCCCAGCTAAATTCATTCCCACCAGCCGAGCCAGCAGGTACAAAATCCACCTCTTCCCATAAGTTTTGACCCATATCCGTAAGAAGTACAACGCCAGTTTGTTCATCAAAACTAACTCCAAGGATTTCCGTATACCAATGCCCATATTTTTGGTAACCAATCAGTATTGCTAGCAAATGGATTCGTTGAAGGAATACTTTATACGGACTACCGGAATCGGTATCAAGCTGAAGCATCTTGCCTAAAAGGCTTTTTTTTTCTTTTTGACCATTTTCTCTGGGGTCATTTGCCAAACCTCCATCGTTTATGCTAACATAAATAACCATCAGGACCAAAATTTAGGTCACCACCATTGTGATTAGCAAAAGGTTGAGGGAAAGTAAGTATGTCAAATTTTGAAGAAACGGATGCTGTATCGGGGTTGGTGCTACTTGTAGAACCTGAAACAGGTTGCCATTTCCGCCTCCTCTAATAATATAGTTTTTCATATATAAAATTGCTTATTGCTTGCATAATTTGATGAAAAGCCAAACCCAATAATCCTTGCCTATCAGTTCTGGATGAATTTACACTTCTGGCACTTTCACAAAACAGTAGGATTCTGTTGTTCCATTTGCATTAATTATTTTAATATTGCCATTCGCTTCTACTATAAACAACCTACCATCTCCAGCATTTGCACGATCAGTTGGTTTGCTGAAACCAGAAGCATATTGTATAAAAGCCACTTTCGGGAGCGAGTAAATGGTGTCGCCTGCAATTAGAGAATTTGAATGCCCCAAAGCAACGAATAAAAGACAAAATTTAAAGATAAGACTTTTCATATAAAATATTTGATGATAAATATAGTAAAACTTTATTTGGGCGTATTTTTTTAAATTAAAAGTGTTTTAAAAATTTAATTTTTGATTTAAAATAAATTTAGGCTAATAATTCAAAATTTTTATAACAATTTATTTTGAGAAGAGTTTTTTAAAAATAAAAAACGATTAATATCGTTTCATGGAGTAATGACTTATTTAAATGGATTAAAAACGTAAAATGACAAGATTGAACTTAGTAATTTTTCTCTTTATAATTTTTATTGGTTGCAATATTGAACCAAGTGGAGCTTTTAAAGTCAAAATCTTATTTTATTCCAGAAATTAGTTTGATACTATAAAACGAAGCAGACGATTTAATTAGAGAGAAAGAATAATGAAAGAAAGAATATTGAAAGTATATAATTTAGATGAAATAGAGATAAAAGATTTTGAGTATTAATGGAAAGTGAAGTCACTTGTTGATAACAAGAAAGAGAGTACCATTTATTTGTTTCTTTAATTGTGAAATAAATTAAAGATTATAAAAGATACCTATTTGTTATACAAGAGAGAAATGATGGAAAACTATTTTGCGTATTTTAAAAACCCTAACAAAAGAAATTAGAAATCAGAATTTCAAGATGATGCTTATAGGGAAACGATTCCACAAATATAGAAACATGGGATAGCCTGGGAATGATTGAAATAGAATTTGAACTTAAAAGAAAGGAATTTCTTTTCTCAAAAAATATTTTGTAAGAGGTAATTTTAAAAATCGATTACAATAAAAGTAATAATAAAAATTTCAAAGTTGTTTTTTAAAATGTGTCTGTAAGTTTTAAAATACTTAAATAATTCTTTTCTGTTTTTTTTCTTTATAATTCAAAAAGTATAAATTTCACCACTAAGGCACGCGTTCTTTTGCGGGGGCGTGTCTATTTTTTCTAGATAAATGACAAAGATTATGGCGGAAATATTTTTTATTTCACAGAAGAAGGATTGAAAAAATTAAAGACGAATTGCAAAATATGATTTCGGTACAAGGCCAGCCAAGTGCAGCTATTGCCGAAGCTCGAGAAAAGGGTGATTTATCAGAAAATGCGGAATATGATGCACACGTGAAGCACAAGGAAAGAGAAATGAAAATTTCAAAATTGCAAGATGTCCTTAGCAATGCTAGGGTTTTGGACTACCAGCAAAGTAGATTTATCTAAAGCGGCAGTTTTAACAAAAGTAAGGGTAAATAATGCTAAACTAAAAGAGTTTGTTTATACTTTAGTTTCTGAAAGCGAAGCTAATTTAAAAGAAATGAAGATATCAATTAAATCGCCAATTGGTGCTGCATTATTGGGTAAATCGGTAGGAGATAAGGTTGAAATTCATATTCCTGCAGGCGTAATGGAATTGGATATTTTAGAAATTTCTATTTGAATTTAAAAAAATGACCATTTTTTCTAAAATTATAAAGGAGAAATTCCTTGTTTTAAAATAGCAGAGAATGAAGAATTTATTGCTTTTTTAGACGTTTCGCCCTTTACAAGCTGGTCATACTTTGGTCGTACCTAAAACGGAAATCGATTATATTTTGATTTGGATGATGAAACACTCAAGAATATGATGGTTTTCAAAAAAGTGGGAATCGCCATCAAAAAGGCGATTCCTTGTCAAAGAGTGGGTGTGGCAGTAATTGGTTTGAAGTTCCACATTGCATAAGATCTCACTCCAATTAATTTTTTGAGTGATATGGATTTTTCAAGCCTAAGGCTTTTTCAAGTGAGGAAATGTCGGCAATTGCACTCAATATCAACCAATATTTAGAGCATTAATTTGCGAAATAAATAAATATTTATCATGTTATTTCCAAAAAGATATACCATTACTGCCGCCTTGCCCTACGCCAACGGCCCATTACATATTGGTCATTTGGCAGGTGCATACCTTTCATCCGATATTTATGCCCGCTATTTGAGGTTAAAAGGAAGAGATGTTTTGTTCGTTTGTGGTTCCGATGAACATGGAGCAGCCATTACTATAAAAGCAAAAAGGAAAATACAACTCCAAGAGCAATTATTGATAAATACCACGAACAAATAAAAGATTCGTTTAATCGAATGGGTGTTTCTTTCGATATTTATCACCGTACTCCGAACCCATTCACTACAAAACAAGCCAAGATATTTTTTTTGAAATTGCACGAAAAAAAGGCGAATTTATTGTAGAGGAATCGAGCAATATTATGATGAAGAAGCAAAGCAGTTTTTGGCAGATAGATATATTACAGGCACTTGCCCCAAATGCGATAACCCAAATGCCTATAGCGATCAGTGTGAGAAATGTGGAAGCACCTTAGTCCGACTGAACTTATAAATCCAAAATCGACTATTTCAGGTAATAAACCTATTGGAAAGGTTTTGTATGTGTGGCTCGATGCGCCTATTGGCTATATAAGTGCAACAAAGCAATGGGCATTGGATAATGACAAAAATTGGGAATTGTACTGGAAAGACCCTGAAACGAAATTGGTTAATTTTATTGGAAAAGACAATATTGTTTTCCATTGCATTATATTTCCTTCTATTTTAAAGGCACATGGCGAATTTATTTTGCCTGATAATGTACCTGCCAACGAATTTATGAATTTGCAAGGCGATAAAATATCCACTTCGCGCAATTGGGCAGTTTGGGTACACGAATATTTAGATGAATTACCAGGAAGAGAAGACGAATTGCGCTATACTTTAATTGCTAATATGCCCGAAACGAAAGATTCGGAATTCACTTGGCAAGACTACCAAATAAAAGTGAATAATGAACTAGTAGCTGCATTGGGCAATTTTGTAAATAGAGTGGTAGTGCTTACCAATAAATATTATGCAGGAGAGGTGCCGGCTGTGGATTTGGCTCTTTTGACAGATGCAGATAAATTAGTTTTGGATAAATACATGAAAGTGCAAATTTAATTGGTGAAGCCATCGAATTGTATCGATTTAGGGATGCGATGAGTGAATGATTGAATTGGCTCGAGTAGGCAACAAATATTTGGCCGATACCGAGCCTTGGAAATTGATAAAAACGGACGAAGAAGGCGTTAAAAAGATAATGTATGTTGCCATCCAATGTGTGGGCGCATTGACTACCCTAATGCAGCCATTTTTGCCTTTTGCATCCAAAAAAATGGAAAACATGTTGGGTTTGAATACCACTAAATGGATTGAAAAGGACGACCTAGAATGGGTAAAACCAGGCACTATATTGAAAGAAGGAGCGATGTTGTTTTCGAAAATAGAAGATAGTTTGGTGCAAGCACAAATAGAAAAATTAGAAGCAACAAAGGTAAAGGAAGTGGCTTATAATCCAGTAAAATCAGAAATTAATTTCGACGATTTTTCTAAATTGGATATAAGAACAGGTACCATAATTGAGGCTGAAAAAGTAGCCAAAGCCAATAAATTGCTTAAATTGAAAGTGGATTTGGGTTTTGAGCAGCGCACTATAGTTTCGGGTATTGCCGAATTTTTTGAACCCGATAAAATAATAGGACAAAAAGTAAGTGTAGTGGTAAACTTGGCTCCACGCGCACTGCGAGGCATCGAGTCGGCAGGTATGATATTGATGGCAGAAGATGCCGAAGGCAAACTCGGTTTTGTAAATACTGATATTACAGGAAATGGACTGGTGATACGATAATGTTATTTTGACTAAGTTTTATTTTCAAATTGAAAAAAAAGGACTATTTTTGCACCCCAATCGGCGATGTAGTTCAATGGATAGAATAGAAGTTTCCTAAACTTTAGATCTAGGTTCGATTCCTAGCATGGCCACATAAAGCCACACTTTTCGGGTGTGGCTTTTTTTATTGGATTTTTTTATGTAAATTGAGAAAATAAGGATATATTTAGAAATCAGTTGGTGATATATAATGTTGGTGAACATAGGTTTAAAAGCGAATGGACAAAGTTGGATTAACTCGAAATGAAAAGGAAGAACTGAAACAGACAATTCAGCAAGCCAAAACACACAAGAATGAAAAATTAAAGGAGTTGACACTTATGGCTTTCGGAGCTATGATAATAGGGCTTGGTATAAGTTATTGGAAAGCCAATCTATCATGGACAATTTTTTTCTCGGTGCATTGACTTTCTTAGTTCCTATATTATTAGTGTTCTTAATTGGATGGTATTTAGCAGGACGACCGATTAATAAAATGGAAAAGGACTTGGAAATTGGGAATAAAAAAGACAGGTATTTCAAAGATTAAATCCATAAACATTTTTATTAGGAAAATTCGACTTGAAGATGGAACTACTGTTTATGAGGGCGATTCATTTTACGGTAATTGGAAAAAAGGAGATAAAATTTTATATAGAACGACAAATAGTGGAGAACATTTGTTTGAATGTAAAATAATGGATTGAATCTTTTGGCCTCTAACAAAATGTTTATATCAGCTTTGGTTAATGTATAAACATTACCCTGGATTTTCAATTTAAATTTTGTATTAATATAGCCATAACAGGTTGAAAAAAGTTTTTCTCTAAAATGGGAATACTAATAAGTGCTAGTTTGTTTCTATCTTTTTCTTTCCAAAAAAGAATTGACTTTGGAGTTTCTTTTTTTACAATATTTTGGTAGCTTTTTTTTTCGGCACAAATTGATTACCTTAGAATTTCAATTTATGTCTAAAACGAAAAAAATGAAATTATGGCTTTTCACTTTATTGCTTTTTTTGGGTATTGATAGCTTTAGCCAAGATTCTACCATCGTTCATTTTTACGATTTTAATAAGGATATTTCTGGCTCAAGCTATCAGTTTTCATTTATTCATCTAACCGATACCCATATCGGTGAAGGGGTAGATGATTATGGCTCGCCTGGCTATAACGATACCATGCCAGCTATAGATAATGGTGCTCCAGCTAAGGCTTTGCGTGCAACTGTTGAATGGATAAATAGAAATCATGCAGCAAACAATATAAAATTTGTGATCGTATCGGGTGATTTGACCGATAGTGGCGAGAAGTCGGAATTTATGATGTTTAAATCCATTATGGATAATTGCCAAATTCCCTATATTCCTTTAATTGGGAATCATGATACATGGTCCTATTATAATGGTACGCCCGATGTGGTGGAACCTGAGCCAAAAGGAGATTCTTTAATCAATACCATTTTTGCAGAAAATTTCGACCAGCTAAAATCATTTTTCCAAATTGGAACGACGGCACTCGTCTAAATTCAAATTGGAACCCACAAACCAAGAATTTTAATAATCTGCAAAATTATTCCTTTAATTATGGGCAAACGAAATTCGTTTTTTTAGATTTTAATCCTCGTTATGCTGCCCGATTCCCACCTGGGCCAGGCATTGGCCCCGAAGCTGAATTGCATAATTTTGCTGGAGGCACTTTTAAATTCATAAAACAGACTTTTGAGGAATTGGGGAATGTCAAAGAAAAAAGCACCATTTTGGTAAGTCATCATCCACCCGTTCGTGATGCTTGGGGAGTGATAAATGCATTTGCTGCCACTGAGTATGAACAATTGGGCGAGCTATTTTTGCCCTATAAAAACAAATTGGGCTTATGGTTGGCTGGCCATATCCACCGCAGACATAATTATTCGTTCTCGGCGCGCAATCGGACAATTAATCTTTTGGATGTAGCCGAAACAGCTTCTAATAAAGAATATGAATTCGGTAAGTTTTTGGTAGTGAATGTTTTCGAAAGTCCCGTTTTTACAGCAGTTCCGGAAAATACATTAACCGAAATAAAATCAGTTTTCCCAAATCCAGCCAAAGATTTTTTGTTGGTCAATTTGGATAAAAAAATGGAAAATACAAGTATAAAAATCTTGGATATTCAAGGTAAAATAGTGCGAAATATGAGATACGATGAAATAGCAAATGGTCAGTTAAAAATTGATTTGGTAAACCTCGTGAATGGTTTTTATTTTCTTGAAATAAAAAATGATGAAGGAAATTATGTGCAAACTTTTGAAAAGCAGTAATAGAAAAATCATTTTTTTTGCATTTTTCCTTTAATACATTTATTTCTTAATAGTAAAGTATGATTATAAATTTTGTAATTGAATATATTTGTAGAAATTGTGTTTAAAAAAATGAGAAAGTTATTATTTGTACTACCACTTTTGTTTTTAATTTTTGCTTGTAAAAAAGAAAAAAATATTGTTTTTTCTGATTTAGAAAGAGCTATTGAAAATCCTAAAAATAATGAAATTAGTGATGCTGATATCGCAGAATTGTTAAAACTTTCGGATACCACAACCCTTGAATCAATTGAGGATTTAGAGTATAGGCAATTTAAAATTGGAAAAATATTTTCTGCTTACCATGATAAAAGAGGAACTTTTCCGACACTTTATAAAGCAATTACAGAATTAGTTACAAAGTCATTAGATCAATTTGAAGATGGAGAAAAGGCGGAGTATTTAGCATTTATTTTTGGCAAAAGCTATTTAATGAATTTATATGCTCATTTAATTGATGCAAAAGTTGAATACCATTGGAAAGAATTTTATAAATTAGCTTTAAATGATGACATTTCTATAATTCACACCATTTTCACAAGTATAAATGCCCATCTGTGTGTCGATTTATCTAAAGCAATAAAGGGTGCTAATTATAAATTGGAAAATAAGGATGATTATTTTCTTTATGGAGATATTTTAGTTACCTCTCTTGATAGTGCTAGTTCTTATTTACAACAAAATTATAATTATGATCCTTCATTTGCTTTAGGAGGTTTTCAATTGGGAGATTTTGTAGATGCAATTTTTGGAGATGGAATTACTACTTATTTGGGATTTCAATTGTTGAGATCCCAAGCTTGGGAAAATGGCTTATATCTGCAAAATCCTTCATTAGAGAAAAACATTCTCAACAAACTTAGAAATGATTTTTTTGGTAAAGAAGACTTGTTTAAAACATTGAAAGAAAACGGTGTTATTTAGCAGAGATTAAAAGCATTAATGCTTTTTAAAAACAATAATTTGTTAAAATATTCTATATGTTTAAGTGGATTAATAATAAAATAAGGCAATATATAATCAAAAAAGCGAGCGAGCAGCGTTCGGTTGATATTATTGAAGTAAAGGTAAAAGAAATTGGATTGCTAAGTGTAAAATCTGAAACACGCATTCGATTTGAAAATACTTTCTTTTTGCCTATCGAAATTATTTCCATCAAAACAGAATTATATAACGGAACCGTGGAGGTAGGCGAGATGAATTACGAAACGCCACAGGTGATTCCCAAAAAATCATTCATCGAAATTACAACCATATCCGAAATTAGTATAATTACTTCTTTTTTTCAGATGTTGAGCAATTTATTGGCACAACCTATCAGTCTTAGAAGCGTTGGTATAGCCCGACTAAAAATACTTTGGTGGGAAGTTGAAATACCTATAGATGATACTTTTAAAATATTGCCGCACCAATTAAAGGTTAAAAAAGAAGAAACGGAAGAAGAAAAAGAACAAAGATTGATTCAAGAAGAAGCAAGAAGAATAAAGAGAATGGAAGAAAAGGCTAACCAAAAGGAGGCTATTTTGAAACGAAGACATAAGGGAAATTATGTACCAAAAGAGTTGAGAGGTAAACAAGAAGTGGAACCAGAAAAAACCCAAGAAAAATTGTCAGATAATGAAGTTAAAAACGAAATTGTAAAAGAAGTTGAAAAGGAGAATGATAAAATGGAGGACAAGATTTTAAAAGAAAATGAATAGCTAATAATTGATGTATATAAAAAATTGAAGGCGATTGCAACGCATTCGCCTTCAATTTTTTAAGCTTTTTAATTGAAAGAATTTAAACTATAAAAGCCCCTTTTCCATTAAATATTCCGCAATTTGAACAGCATTGGTGGCAGCTCCTTTTCGGAGATTGTCGGCTACTATCCACATATTTAAAGTTTTAGGCTGTGTTTCGTCTCTTCTTAATCTGCCTACCAAAACCTCATCTTTTCCATGAGCATCCAATGGCATAGGGTATTTGAAATTGGTTGGGTCGTCTACAACCACCACACCTGGTGCATTTTCCAAAATATTGCGGATATCAGCTAATTCAAATTCGTTTTCAAACTCCACATTCACTGCTTCTGAGTGGCCACCCATAACAGGTACTCTTACCGTTGTAGCAGTTACCAAAATGCTTTCATCACGCATAATCTTTTTAGTTTCATGTGTCATTTTCATCTCTTCTTTGGTATAACCATTTTCCAAAAAGACATCTATCTGAGGAATCAAATTCATGTCAATTTTGTATTTATAAGCCATCTCGCCATCCAATATCCCATTTCGTTCGTTCATCATTTGGTCCACCGCTTTTTTGCCGGTTCCTGTTACCGATTGGTAAGTAGAAACAACTACTCTTTTTATTTTATATTTTTGGTGCAATGGATTCAAAGCCACCACCATTTGAATGGTGGAACAATTAGGGTTTGCAATTATTTTATCTTCTGCTGTTAATGCGTCGGCATTAATTTCTGGCACCACTAATTTTTTTGTAGGGTCCATTCGCCAAGCACTCGAATTGTCAATAACCGTAATACCAGCTGCAGCAAATTTAGGTGCCCACTCAAGCGACATGGTGCCGCCAGCTGAAAAAATGGCTACATCGGGTTGCATTGCAATAGCAGTTTCAGCTACTACTACCGTCCATTGTTTACCTTGGAAATCAATTATCTTACCTGCCGATTTCTCCGATGCTACAGGAATAAGTTCTGTAATCGGAAAATTTCGCTCTGTTAGTACTTTCATCATTTCGCCGCCTACTAATCCAGTAGCGCCTACAACTGCAACTTTCATTTCTTTATCTTTTAAATATTTATTTTATTTGTACCTTGCAAATATAATCATTAGCAAGATTTAAAAATTAATTCTATATTAGGTTTATGAAAAATTTTTCCATTTTAATTCTATTCTTTTTTGCTGGTTTTTTGCCTGCAATTGGACAGTTAACCGATAATTTTGCAGATGGTAATTTTACTGCAAACCCAGCCTGGACAGGCGATGCAGGCGATTATATAATAAATGCGAGTGGCAAATTGCAACTAAATGGGCCGGCTGCCACTGATACCTCTTATCTTTCTACTGCCAATACTTTAATGAATAATGCCGAGTGGCAGCTTGATTTAAAAATGGATTTTCAGCCTTCAACAAGTAATTTGTTGCGTGTTTTTCTTACTGCAAACAATCAAAATCTAACAATTGCCGATGGATATGTATTGAAAATTGGAGAAACGGGGGCAATAGATGGACTAATTTTTTCAAAAAGAGTTGGAGGAGTGGAGACCCAATTGATTAAAATGATCGATGGTCAGATGGCTGATACACCCAATATAAGAGTAAAAATAATAAGAGACAATATTGGGAATTGGTCGTTTTTTGTGAAAAATTATAAAACGGGTGGTGATTTTGTTTCTGTTGGAAATGTTACAGATAATTCATTAACAAGCACTACTCATTTTGGTATAGCTTGTTATTACTCTTCTACTCGAAAAGACAAATTCTTTTTTGATGATTTTTCTATCACATCTAGTGGACCTGTTTTAGATATTACGCCGCCCAAAATTGTTTCCATTACAGCACTTTCTAATAATTCAGTAGATGTTTTATTCGATGAAGATATTGCAGAATCATTTGCTGAAACCAAAACAAATTATACAGTTTCCAATAGTATAGGGAATCCAAATTCCGCTATTTTGGATAATTTAAATCGCAAATTGGTACACTTGGTTTTTACCAATTTATTTCCTTCCGGACAATTACTTACACTTACGGCAAATAATATTCAAGATTTATCGTCCAATATTGGAAATAATTTACAAGGCACTTTCTCATTTGGAACATTGCCAAGTCCAAATTTCAGAAGCGTAGTGATAAACGAATTGTACCCCGACCCCGACGTTTTGAGTGGTATACCACCAAAAGAATTTATAGAATTATTTAATGCTACTTCAAACCCAATAAACATTGCAAATTGGAAAATAGAAGACCCTTCAAGTTCAAGGGTTTTACCTGCTTTTAATTTGGCTTCTGGCGCATATGTAATACTTTGCTCTTCTGCTGACACTTCCTCATTCAGCTCTTTGGTTAGCAAAATTGGCGTTGGTACATTACCGTCATTGAATAATACCAGTGATGTTATTGTTTTAAAAGACGGTAGTAATGTGATAATCGATACCGTTTCGTATGCACTTAGTTGGTATAACGATGGCAACAAAGATGATGGTGGATATACGCTTGAACAAATTAATCCATTTGCAACCTGCTCTGGTAAATTTAATTGGAGTGCATCTAATAATTTAAATGGAGGAACACCAGGCACACAAAATAGCATTTATAATAATACGCCAGACACAAAACCGCCTTTTGCAACGGGCATTAGCGTAATTGGTCTCAATCAAGTTCAAGTTTCATTCTCTGAAACTATTCAAGATGATGGATTTTTGAGGTCCCAATTTTCAATAGACAATGGAATTACTGTTTCTTCAGCAACGGTTCAAGGTGCTAATGTGCTGCTTAATATTTTGCCAGTATTAGACTCAAGTATTGTTTATCGTTTAATTTTAGATGCCATTAAAGATTGTCCAGGTAATCCTTCGGTAAAAGACACTTTATTTTTTGCAATAGGAAAATCAGCTAATTTTAATGATGTTGTTATTACGGAAATTATGTCGGACCCCGACCCAATGGTGCTACTCCCAAATGTTGAATTTGTTGAAATTTATAATCGAAAAAATTATCCCATTAATCTTAGTAATTGGACGTTTGGAGATGCTAGCGACGACGAAATAATTCCAAATACTTTTTTGAATCCGTCGGAATATGCCATTTTAACAAAAGATACCAATGCACTGAAATTCGCTCCTTTTGGAAGGGTAATTGGTATGCCTAGTTTTCCGTCAATCAGCAATGATGGGGAATTACTTACTTTGAAGGATGGTGAAGAAAAACTTGTCTTTTCTATTAATTTTGAAGATAGTTGGTTTGCAAATACTCTAAAACAAGATGGCGGTTGGACATTGGAAATGGTTGATACCGACAATCCATGTGGTGAGGCAAATAACTGGAAAGCATCTACCAACAATAGTGGAGGAACACCAGGGCAAAAAAATAGTGTTGAAGATGAGAATAATGATAATATTAAGCCTACAATTGCCGACCTTTGGGTAATTGATTCTTCAACCATTAAATTATTTTTTACCGAAATAATCGATTTTTCCATTTTAAATACCTATTCATTTAATGTTGATAATGGAATGGGACAAATTGTAAGTTTTGGTTTAGATGCAAATGAACCTAAAAATCTAACTTTGAATTTGCCTATAAAAATGGTTGGAAACGTATTGTATACACTCACAATTTTGGGATTGAAAGATTGTGCAGGCAATACAATTGAAACAAATTCTACCATTAAATTTGGATTGCCTCAACAAGTCGAAATAGGTGATTTAATTATAAATGAAGTGCTTTTTAATCCAAGAACAAATGGTTTTGATTTTGTTGAAATTTATAATAAGTCAGATAAAATATTCACTTCACGTGATTTATTAATTGCAGAAGAAGATGTTATTACAGGGGAAACAACAGATTTTGTTGATTTGCGTTCGACAGGAAAATTAATTTTGCCTAAGGATTATATGGTAATGACTGAAAATCCAGAAGTTGTAATAAATGAATACTTAAGTAAAGGACCTATGAATTTTTTAAAAGTAAGCGGAATGCCTAATTACTTGGACGATGAAGGAGTCGTGGTTGTGCGTAGAAATATTGATTTGGTAGCCTTAGATAGTTTTGCATTCGATAATGCTTGGCATTTCAAGTTATTAGATGACGAAGATGGGGTTTCACTTGAAAGAATTAGTTTTGATGCACCAACTCAACTTCAAAGTAATTGGCATAGTGCGGCACAATCTTATGGGTTTGCAACGCCTAGTTATCTTAATTCTTCTACATTAAACCTTAATCTTGAAGAAGAATTTGTGGTTGAGCCAGAAATTTTCTCTCCAAATCAGGATGGATTTGAAGATTTTACGACTATTAATTATACGGTTGATGAGATCGGATATCTAGCAAATGTAACTATTTATGATATTCGAGGAAGATTAATTAGGCGTTTGGTAAAAAATGAAACCATTGGACAGAATGGATTTTTTACTTGGGATGGAATTGATGAAAATGGACTAAAAGCAGATGTTGGAATTTATATTATTTCAGCAGAATTTTTTAATTCAGAGGGAAAAGTTAAGAAATTGAAAGGAAAATGCGTTTTAGCAACAAAGTTTGATTAATTTTTATAATCTTAAATCTTTAAATTTTATCTTTACAGCGTGAGACCACAAAAAATGAATTTTTATTTATTGCGAATGAACCATTTTAAAACACTTTGCTTAATAAGTAGTTTATTTTTCTTTTGTTCTACTAATGTTTTTGGTCAACAAGATGGAGTATTCCTCAATGAAGGAATTGAACCGTTGAAGATTAGCAAAGAAATTAATGATTTTGATACCAGTAGTTGGAAAATTGGAAAATTACCTGGTTCCGCACTGCAAGTAAAATTGCCTGAAGAACCGATTTTTGGGGAGCGACAGATTTATACATCCAAAGGATTACAAAAAGTTCAAACTGCTAGTTATGGTGACCCAAATTTTAATTTGCAATATCAAATTTCTGTATATCAGGTGGCTTATGGTTTAAAAATGAAAGACGTAAGACCTATTTTTGATGAAGAAATACAACGTTATGCAATAAATTTTGGCGGTTATCCCGTATTAAGCAAACCATTTACTGGCGAGGGGTTTGAAGAAATGAGTTTTGAGATTTTTACAAAACCAAATAAATATATAAGAGGAAAAATTATTTATAATAATGGATATATTTCTTCTTTTATTGTTTCAGGTAACCCACCACAAATTTTTAGTTTGCCTGCTAATTATTTTTTTAGTCAGATAAAAGGCTATAACGATTTGTCTGCCAAAAAGGAAAATGTACCTCCCATTAACAATTCTTCAAAAAAAAGTAAAGCACCGAAAACAATTAAGCAAATTCCATGGTTCAAGTTTACAACTCCAGAATTGGAGGCTGAATTCCCAATAAAACCAACGGAAAAGATATTTAAAATAGAAAACTTTAATGGGACAGATTATCTATCTAAGAACTATTTTTCTAAGTTGATATCAAAAAAAATAAGCTTTGTTGGAAGTTTTTCTCCATTATATAATGATAGAATCGCACCTGAATCTATTTTTAATAATGCAATTCAGTCTGTTTTAAAAGAAGTAAATGGGAAAATAATTTCTGAAAATCCTTTGGTTTTTATGAAATATCCTTGCAAGGAATTTGTGGTTTCTGCAAAGAAAAACATGTATAAAATAAGGTATTATGTAACACCTAACGGATTTTATCAAGTTTTAGTAAAAGGAAATGCTAAAAGTATTGAAGGAGAAGACGCTACTAGGTTTATCAATAATTTTAAAATAAATTAGCTTATAAATTGCATGGAATTACCTGATTTGTTGGCTGCTTATGCCAACGATAATAGAATATGTTTAATTGATAATACCTTAAAAATAGAAGGTTCAAGTATTTCTATTAAAGGAATTAATGGTGCATTGTCTCCTTTTTTTGCGGCGGGTTTATTTATGCGGACAAATTACAATCATTTATTTATAATGGATGATTGGGAGCAAGCTGCATATTTTGAAAATGATTTATCTGCATTGTTAGAGAAAAAAGAAATACTTTTTCTGCCATCTAGCTATAAAAAACAGGGTGTTTTTGATGAATTGAATAATAACCAAGTATTACAACGTACCCAAACCTTTAATAAATTTTTGCAACACAAAAAAAGTGTAGAACTTATCATTACTTACCCAGAAGCCATTTTAGAAAAAATTGTAAAGGCCGAAAAACTAAAAGAGCATACCATTTATTTAAAGGTAGGAGAACGAGTTGATTTGGATTTTATTTTAGAATTATTAATCGAATATGGATTTAATAGGGTAGATTTCGTTTACGAGCCAGGTGAATTTTCAATCCGTGGAGGTATTATAGATATTTTTTCATTTGGAAATGAACACCCTTATCGGGTAGAACTATTTGGAGATGAAGTAGAAACACTTAGAACTTTTGATGTTGAAAATCAATTGTCGATAAGGAAAATATCGGAGCTAACTATTATTCCAAATATACAAACTCAGTTTCAAAAAGAAACAATCGCTAATATTTTTGATTTTTTGCCTGAAAATACGGTTATTTGGATAAATGACCCAAATGCATTGGTGGATAGTTTTAATGTTTGTTATAAGAAAGCAGAAATAGAATTTAATCGATTAATTGGAAATTTTCCAAAGGACGGTCATCCATTTGTAGGCAAAGATATGGCCCATCTTTTTGAGGAGCCAGATGCGTTTTTGAAACAGATTCAAAAATTTAGAAATATCCAACTTTCAAAAGATGCATTTTTCGAAAATCAAAAGCTGCAAATTATTCACTCAGCTCCACAACCTAGTTTTAACAGGAATTTTGATTTATTGATAAAAGCCCTTCATGATAATGAAAAAGAAGGCATTACCAATTTTATTTTTGCTGAAAATCCTAAGCAAATTGAACGCTTTTATCATATTTTCAATGATCTAAATGCCAAAGTTTCCTTTTCTCCTATTTATAAAAATTTATCACAAGGTTTTATCGATAAAGATGCTAAAATAGCATGCTTTACCGACCATCAAATATTCGATAGATATAACAAGTATAAAACCAAAACCCGTTTCTCACGTGGAAAAGCTATTACAGTAAAGGTTTTAAGAGATTTAATGCCTGGCGATTTTGTAACCCATATCGATCACGGTGTTGGTGTGTTTTCTGGCTTGCAACGATTAGAAATTGCTGGGCAAATGCAAGAAATGGTACGTTTGATTTATAAAGATAATGACGTATTGTATGTGAATATTAATTCACTACACAAAATATCAAAATATTCGGGCAAGGAAGGTTCAATTACAAAAGTGAATAAATTGGGCTCCGACGCATGGCTCAATTTAAAGAAAAAAACCAAATCAAAAGTAAAGGATATTGCCCGCGATTTGATTCGATTGTATGCAAAACGAAAACTAGAAAAGGGTTTTGCATTTTCGCCTGACAATTATTTGCAGGATGAATTGGAAGCATCGTTTATGTATGAAGATACACCCGACCAAATAACGGCCACTGCAGATGTGAAAGCTGATATGGAAAAACCAACACCGATGGATAGGTTAGTTTGTGGTGATGTTGGTTTTGGAAAGACAGAAATTGCAATTCGTGCAGCCTTTAAAGCAGTATTAGATGGAAAGCAAGTGGCAGTTTTGGTACCTACAACTATTTTGGCATGGCAGCATTTCAAGAATTTTGAAAAGCGGTTTAAAGATTTTCCGGTAAGTACCGATTTTGTAAGTAGATTTAAAACGGCAAAAGAAAAAACGCAAACATTCAAGGCCTTAAAAGAGGGAAAAATTGATATTCTAATTGGAACACATGCTATTCTGAGCAAAAAAGTGGATTTCAAAGATTTGGGCTTATTGATAATTGATGAAGAGCAAAAGTTTGGTGTTGCAGCCAAAGACAAACTCAAGGATTTTGCTATAGGAGTAGATACGCTTACGCTTACAGCAACACCTATTCCGCGCACCCTCAAATTTTCATTGATGGGCGCTCGTGATATGAGTAATATTACTACTCCACCGCCAAATCGTCAGCCAGTAACAACAGAAGTGGTTTCCTTCGACCCAGAATTGATTAAAGAAGCCATAGAGTACGAAGTTTTTAGAGGTGGTCAGGCATTTTTTGTACACAATCGGGTAAAGGATATAATTGATTTTGAAATAATGCTTAAACGAATGTTGCCGAACATTTCCATTGCTACGGCACATGGCCAAATGGAGGGTGATTTACTAGAAGATACAATGTTGGATTTTATTAATGGGAAATTCGACGTTTTGCTTTGTACCAATATTGTGGAGTCTGGGCTGGATATTCCAAATGCAAATACTATTTTCATTCATAATGCGCATCAATTTGGGCTAAGTGATTTACACCAGTTGAGGGGTAGAGTAGGGCGCTCCAACAAAAAAGCATTTTGCTATTTAATTACACCACCAAAATCTAGTTTATCTGTTGATTCGAAACGAAGACTTCATACAATGGAGGAATTTTCGGAATTGGGGAGTGGGTTTAATATTTCTATGCGTGATTTGGATATAAGAGGTGCCGGAAATTTATTGGGTGGCGAGCAAAGTGGATTTATTGCAGAGATTGGTTTTGAGATGTATCATAGAATTTTAGATGAAGCCATTCAGGAATTGAAATTTAGTGAGTTTAGAGATTTATTTCAAGATCAAATGGATAAAAAAACAGATTTTGTGAATGATTGCTCTATTGAAACAGATGTTGAAATGCTTATTCCGAATGAATATGTAAGCAACTCGGAAGAGCGACTTAAATTATATACTGAAACCGACAACATAAATGATGAAGCTACTTTAGTTGCATTTATGGAAAAAATGAAGGATAGGTTTGGCGCCATTCCCATTCCCGTTTTGGAGTTGTTTGAAGGACTAAGAATAAGGTGGATGGCTAAGAAATTAGGATTTGAACGCATAATATTGAAAAACAGAAAGATGCGTTGCTATTTTATTGATAACCCTAAGTCCTATTATTACGAATCCGATTTTTTTGGCAAGCTAATTGAAATTATTCAAAAACAAAAAAAACAAAGTAACCTTAAACAAAGTGGTGAAACCCTTATACTTATTTATGATGATGTAAAAAGTATGGCAGTGGCTCAAGATATTTTGGAAGAATTAGATAATGCAATCAGTCTATCCGCCACAACCTAAAAAATGTTTAGGATTCTTTTTTAATATTTCATCCAATTCAGGACTTAGCGATGTTTGGAACTCCATCGTTTGGGCTAAATTTTCTACATCTATTTCTTTTTTTACCAACCTGTCAGGTTGGTCGTTCGATTTATTCTCCCCTTTTTTTATTTTTTTTCCTTTCATACTCATTTATTCAATACATACATTTACCTTTATTCCATGAATTGGATTCAACAATATAATGGTTTTTTGCGTTCATTGCGTATTTTTTATTTTTTATTTAATTTAAGAAATTACAAGTCGCTGAAGCGAAACATAGTACTGTATAAACAATTTGGCCTTAAAAAAAGTATTTTTTCGTCTATTCAATATACCGATTTTGAAAAATTAGACAGCAAATACTCAAATAATCAAATGAAGGAAACTGCTTTTAATCCAAAGAAACTAGATGATTCTTTTTCAGAAAACCAACAGTTTTCGACTTCAAATTGGCAAAAAGATGGGTTTTTGACGATTCAAAATTTCTTTACAGAAAGGGAAGTAGATAGTATTAATGAGGAAATGGAGGACTTGTTATTAACGGGAAAAACGAATTTTAATTATACCGGTCGTAAAATAATGCAAAGCTATAAGTACTCCAAAAGTGTAAAAAACGCTTTTGTAAATAATAAATTATTGTCTGTATTAGAATCGATTATGGGAAAAAGGGTTATCCCTTTTCATACCATTAATTTTTTTAAAGGAAGCGAGCAAGATGCGCATTCTGATGCATTTCATATGTCCACTTTTCCAGAAGGAAATTTGATTGCCGTTTGGGTCGCTTTGGAAGATATTAGTGAAGATCAAGGACCCTTGTTTTATTATCCGGGCACACATTTGTGGTCGCAGATAAAGAATGGCATGCTTCCATTAGAGGAGAATTTTTGGAGATTGGACGGAAATGCAAATGAAAAATATGAAGTATTTGCAAAACATAATTTGAAAAATGCAGGGCTAAAGCCAAGTATGTTTTTGCCCAAAAAAGGGGATATTTTGATTTGGCATAGTAATTTAATCCATGGCGGAATGGCTATGAAAAATTCGGGATTAACCCGTAAAAGTTTGGTGATGCATTATTTTACTGAAGGCGCAATTTGTTTTCATGAAATTAGTCAACGCCCAGTTGTTTTCGATGCCCAATTATTAAGTGAGTTAGGTATTAAATAAATACAAATTTTATTTTAATGGCTTTAAAAGATATTCTAATCCATTCATTTTTATTTCATAAATGGTATTTAATTGCATTCCAAGTTTGCCATCTGGAAATCCACTACGCTTAAACCATTCCAAATAAGAAATAGGTAAATCACAAAGTAATGTGTTTTTATATTTGCCAAAAGGCATTTTCATCACCACTAATTGGGTTAGTATTTCGCTATTTGGCTCCAAAAAGAATCAATTTATTTTTTTGCCTTCCTTGAGTTTGGTCGGTAATAAACTCCTCTGCCAGGGAAATTAAATTGCAATCCTACATTGAATGCAATGGTCACAATACTTAATCTTGGCGCCAATTCATCCCTTGGCCGAAAAGTACTATAATCTTTCCCATTATATTTAGGATTATTAGAATTTTCGTTTAACTCATTTACATAATTGGTTTCCAATGTTGAAGTTAATGCTCCTGGGCTAATTTCATTACCAAGAATATTTGCACCATTTTCGTTAAGAGTAAGTACGGTTAAGTCATCATTAAAAAGGGTTAATTTGGCATCCAAATCTTCTATCACAATTTTTGCAAGCGAAATATTATACCCTTTTACTCCTACTTCTCCAAATAAACTTACTATCGGTGTCGCTTGATATTTGAAGCCCATGCTTGCTGATCCACCAATGGCACGAGCTATTTCTTTTAAACTAAATTCATCTATGTTTTGTTGTAAGATTATTTTTACATCAGCTCTAACCTCTGTTCTAAAATCAGTTAAGTCCAATAAACCTTGCCCAAAATCAGTTTCAAGTAGCTCTTTTAATAATGGTTCTAAAAATGGGTCATTAAAAATACCACCTTGAGAAAGATAAACGCCTTCTCTATCATTTATATATGCCTTAGCTCTAGGGTTTCCCCAGAAAGGTATATAAGGCCCAATTTTACCATAAACATAAAAATTCTTCATGTTTGGTGATTGAAAAACAACAGATGGGGTAAAGGATATCTCTGTTAAATCAGTATTTAATTCTGAATAATAATTAGGTCTATTTATAGTGGATAAGTTATCTTTTTTCGCCATAAAATAGCCCATAGCCATCTCAAATCCTACAAATCGATTAAACATCTTGCCTACAGTAAGATTCAATCTTCCGCCTCCGCCTTGTCCAGACAAAAGTGCCTTATTTAGTGATGTCCCATTTTTATTTATTTCTAAATTTGAATTGCCTAAAAAAAATAAAGGTGGCACTAGTTCTGGCTCTGTAGTTAGAAATGGGAAACCATAACCACCACCTATTGACATATACCACTTGCCGGGCGAGTTGAAATATTTTCTTTCCCAAGCAAAATAATCTGCATCAGCTTGTTTTCTAATTTGTTTCTTTTGATTCCAGTTAAGTTTTAACCGTGGACTATTATCAGTAGCTATGTCATTATTTTCTTCTACAATAGCGACTGCTGAATCCACTATAGTCGCGGCTACCAAATCTTCTACACTAATTGCTTCTTCTTGAGCAAAAATTAAATTTTGGCAAGCAAAAATTAATATAATTATGGTGAATAGTTTTTTCATTATTTATTTTTTTTACCTGCAAAATTAAATTGAAGACTTATATTAAAACTTGCGTCCATCGAACTTCTTCGAAGTACTAATCTGTCAGCCGCTTTAGTTGGGTCAATGCCATTTGGGTTCGTTATCTCATTATTTGAATTTTCATCTAATTCGTATTCGTAATTTACATTTGTGAGCCAGGTAAGCTGATCAGCGCTCACTGTTTTAACCCCATCAACCACCACTCCATCAGATGTAAACACAGCATAATTTTCTTTTCCATTTAGGTCAAGTGTTCCTTTTATATTGCTTAATTTGTATGATTTGGTTGAAATATTATAGCCACCCACCTTTACTTCGGCAAGTATGCCTATTAAGGGTGATATTTGGTAAATTGCACCAATACTGCCTGAAAATCCTAAAACATTTTTATCGATTTTGAAATCCACATTTGTTTCGGCTGAATATCTAAAATGATAACCTGCCGCTTTGAAAATGCCGTCTTCTAAATATGCTAAATCTTCCACATTTTGACCTAATAATTTGGCAAATTCATCGGCAAGTGTAAGTAAATCCTTATTGTTTCCCAAGGCAATGCTTTTAATAAAAGTACCATCATAATCATCAATCTTTGCAGTTCCTTTGGCATCAACCCAAAGCGGTAAGAAAAATCCGAACTTACCAAACAAGGTGAAATTTCCCATGTTAGGAGAGTATAAAACAAATTGAGGATTGAAGGAAATACTCTTACCTCGAGTATATAGTTCTGATTTATAGTCAGGTGATTCAATTTTTCCTTGTATGGCATTGAGGTAGTGATTGTATGAAAAATCTACTTCACCACTCACAAATTGATTAAATCGATAGCCGAAATATACAGCTCCTTTATAACCACCAGCATCATTCGAAACTAAAGCTTTATTTGTTATTTCTCCTGAAGCAGATTCGAAATAATCGCTAACCCCAAGGTAGCTTTCAACATTTCGTTTATTCACGGTAAGAAAAGGGACACCATATCCAGTTCTAGCCCCAAAATACCATTTTCCCTGTGGCAATCTGAAATACTTTGCTTGTATATCTCTTAGTTCCTTTAGTTTTTGTTTTCTTTCAGCCCTTACTACTCCATCATCTAATTTTTCTTTTAGATCATTTCCATTGATAGGTTGTTTTTTTGTACCCTCCTGTCCAAAGGTGGAACTTGAAAAGAGTACAAATAAAAAGAGCATGGATACTGTTTTCATATATTGTTGGTTTTTTAAAATTGAGATTAATAAATCTTAATTAATTGCAATTATAGTTTAATGTTTTTATTGAAAAATACCCAAAAAAGGTGAATTTGGTGTAAATATAATTTTTTTATTTAACATGAGGGTAATTTTTAATTAAAATCAAAATATTTTTTTTCGGCATTAAAATCAACCTGTTTTTAATTAAATGATTAATGGAATTAAGAGCAAAGATTTAAAAATTGGTGAATGCTTAATTTTTAATGTTAAATGAATTAAAATAACAGAATAACTCTATCAATAATAACCGTATTACCAATTACCATTTACTAATTACTATTTCCTAACTTACACTCCTAATCTGCAACTCTTTTTGAAGCCATAAAAGTGGAGAATAATGGTTTAATGCCTCATTAGTATTAGCACTAAAATTGGCAACTTCTTTTTCTAATAACTGGATTTTTTGGTCTCTTATCAATTTTGTTTCAACCGAAAGTTTAAAGTATTTTGAGAATAAATTTGTTATATAAATATAGTCTTTGCAATCAGGCATTTTTTTGTATGCTCTATTAAAATTGTTTAATTCATTTAATGCCAATTCTAACTCCCCTTCTTTGTAAAACAACCAGGCTTGTACAATTTTGAAATGGATAACAAATATAATGGGCAAATCATTGAAATCTTTTGGAAAAATCTTGGACAATTCTTTGAATTCATTTTTTAGTAAATGGATATTTATCCTTAAAGCTTTAAAATAAATTGCAATACTCGATTGTTCTATCAAAGATTCGTTTTCTTTTATTAATGGAATTATTTTTTCTAATTGATTTGCTTTTAATAAGGCATTACAATAATTATACAAAGTGCCTAAAAATTGATAGTCTTTCTCTTTTTTTAATTCAAAATACTGAAGAAAATAAATCAAGGATTCTTCAAAAAAAGAAGAAATATATAATTCTCTAGCTAACGCACTAATGCATTTAATATACTCAAATTGAAGAGAGTTGTTTATAGTGGATTGGGATTCAATAATTGAAAGTGCCTCTTTTAAAACAGCAATTTTTTCTGTTCCATTTAATTTTTTTATTTGGCCCATTAGGTTGAAAAATTTCAAAATGGGAGTCTCATTGGTTGATAATATTTCAAATATTGAATCTGGTATCATTGCAATTTTTTCAGGGTAATCTCCTTCTTGCGATTTGTGTTTGGTGTATTCAAAAATATATTTATTTAAAACCGTGTTTTCCAAGAAGGCATTATTCAAATAGGATTGCCTGTTTTCAAGTAGCCTATGAATTTCAAGTAAATTGGTTTGTTTTGGTGGCATCAATTCTAATACTTGAATATGATGAAGTGTCATTAATTGAGCGTAATGATAATCGTTGGAGTCGACACACAGCTCTATAAATTGAGGCAGAACTTTTCTTAATAAATTCAATTCGCCAATTTTTAATAAACTTAGTACATATAAATAATTTTGCTCATTTTGATTATATGAATTGTTTAATTCTTGTTGCTCTTCAATTAGGTATTTGTCGATTTGGGTTTTTAAAATGCGCAATTCATTTCGCAATAAAAAATCTTTATTCAGCTGATATTTCTGTTTAAAGATTTTTAGAAATAAATATTCTTTATCGGTAATGCCTTCCACAAATGCTTTCCATAGCACGATTTGTTCTTTTCTATTTTTTGTGGCTAAAATTTTCTGAATGGCACTTTTTTGATTTCCTTTTAATGCAGTAAATAATTGATAAACAAAACTATCCTTTACGGTTTTTTCTTTTTCCATTATTTGTCATTTTTTCTGATGACATTATAAACGGCTTTTCCTTCGGCGATCAAATCTGTTTCATCCATTTTGTATGCTTTCATATTTACGGATACTATTCTATTGCCGCTTCGCGACAATATTCCTTCTACGATTAAATCACAATTTCTTGCTGATCTCAAATAATCTATTCGCAAGTCGATAGTGGAAATTTTGTCTTCCATAGAGGTAAGTGTAGTCATTCCCACCACTCCACCCACTGCATCCATAACGGTTGCGATTACACCACCATGAAGGGATTGAATCCTAGGGTCGCCAACCAAGTCAGGTCTGAAAGGGATAATAGCTTTTGCAAATCCATCTGATACTTCTAGCAATTTCATTCCTAAAAATTGGTGAAATGGAATCATCTCATCAAATATCTTTTTAAAAAAGGCACTTTTTTCTTCCATTACTTTTTAACAAATATAAGGTATGGTTTTATATTTTGAATAAAGTAGCAGCTATTTTATCAGCAAATAATTTTCCTTCATTACTTAAGTTTATGACTGCATTATTTTCTATCACCCATTTTTTTTCTAAAAAGGGTTTTAATTCTTTTTCAAAATAAAATTTGTAATCTAAACCAAATTCATCACTTAGCTCGATCTTATTTATTCCCCACATAGTTCTTAGTCTGGTCATTACATATTCATTGTATTTGTCGTCAACACTCAAATTTTCAGTTAATATATATTGTTTGTTTTCCTCAATTGCCTGAATGTATTTTTGGTTGTTTGGTATATTTATTTGTCTGTTTTTTAAATCATAACTATGTGCCGATGGACCAATTCCAAGGTAGGCTTTGTTTTTCCAATAATTGGTATTGTGAATAGCTAATGAATTGGGTTTGGCAAAATTTGATATTTCATATTGTAAAAATCCATGGGTATTAATTTGCTGAAGTAATATTTTAAACTGATTTTCCATCTTATCGTCATTCGGCGCAGCCATTTTGCCGATTTTAATCATTTTATCCAATGGAGTTTTGGGTTCTTGGGTTAATGCATATGCCGAAATATGATTTATATTTTTCGAAAATACTTTTTCCAAGTTTCTCTCCCAATCCTTATCGCTTAAAGTTGGTGTGCCATAAATTAGGTCGATGGAAATGTTTTCGAATCCTATTTCCAATGAATCATCTATGCACTTTTCTGCCTCTAAGGCATTGTGCGCCCTATTCATATAATGTAGGTCTGCCTCCAAAAAGGATTGTATGCCAATACTTAATCTATTTATTGGCGTATTTTTTAATATTTTAAGGTAATCAATATTTAAATCATCAGGATTTGCCTCAAAAGTGATTTCGGCATTTTTTTCAACATTGAAATTTAATTCTATCGCAGCCCAAATTTTATTCAAATCTCTTTCATCCATTAATGATGGCGTTCCACCACCAAAATATACGGTTTCCAACGTTTTTTTACCACCAAAAAAATCTTTTCGTTGCCCTATTTCCTTACAAATGGCATCTACCAGCGCTGATTTATAGGTCAAGGCCGTTGCAAAATGAAAGTTGCAATAATGACACGCCTGCTTACAAAATGGAATATGTATGTATAATCCTGCCAAAAGCTGAAATTTATTTATTAAAATTGTAGCAAAGATACTTTTCTTTATATGGCTTTGAAAAGGAGTTTTATTTTTATTGGTTTTTTTATTTTTTCGCTGCAAAGTGTTTTTTGCCAGCAAAAAAAGACTATTCATATTTATGAAGATGGTAAAAAGACCGAAACGACCACTATTGGTGATTCTTCTAAAATTTTTGTAGTTCTTGAAACCTATTTAAATACGCTTAAATCTAATGGGTTTGCTGCTGCTGCACTTGATAGTTTGCAGCAAAGTGGAGATACTGCTTTTGCATATATTTATAAAGGAAATTTATATTTTATTTCAAATTTGAGTTTAAATATCTCGCCAGAAATAATTAAAAATCTAAAGCTAGATAAACAATTAAAAAACACTAGTAAATTTGTATATACCGATTTGGAAGCAATTAGCAAGGAAATAAATTACTATTTAGAAAATAGAGGCTATCCTTTTGCTAAAGTATTTTACGAAAATTGGCAAATACAAGATGATAGTTTTTCGATGCAACTTTCTTTAGATAACGGCAATTTTATTTCAATTGATTCTTTTTCCAATAAAACGAAATCAAAAATTTCAAACTCACTTTTAAAGGCGTATTTGGGCATTTCGATAGGCGATTCTTATAATGAGTCGCTTTTAAAAAATATGGATGCTAAATTGCGAAAATTGCCATACCTGAATGTTTCAAAACCAAGCGAGATTGTTTTTTCTGAAAATGGCGCAGCAATTAATGTTTCAGTTGAAAGAAAAAAAACGAATCAGGTGGATTTTATTTTTGGCATTTTACCCAAAAATACCATTACGGGCAAAACAACCATTACTGGCGAGGCTCGCGTAAATTTGTGGAATGCTTTTGGAAAAGGAGAAAAAATATTTATAGAGTGGAGGAAACTTGAACGAAGTAGTCAGAACCTCCAATTGCTTTTTGAGTATCCTTTTTTATTAGGGACAGCCATAGGGATAAATACAGATTTTGGACTCAAAAAAAGAGATACTTCTCACTTAGATATTAATTGGAGTGTGGGTATTCCTTACCAATTTTCGGGAAATGGTCGTATAAAATTGTTTTTCAAAAACTTTCAAACGCTTGTACTTCGACCTGATACTGCTTTTGCAGCGCGAACCAAAACTTTGCCAGTATTACAAGATGTTTCTAGTTTTGTATATGGTGCTGAAATATACTTTGATGCACTCGATAATTTATTCCAACCACAATCAGGCTGGGAAATATTGGGAAGTGTAGGTATTGGAACCCGCAAAATAAAAAGAAATGTTGCTTACTCCGAAATAGAATCTACTGCATTCCCTGATTATAATTTCGATAATCTATATGATAGCATTGATACTAAGTCTTTAAAAAGCGAAATTGCTTGGCAATTAAATTATTATTGGCGTTTTGCAAATCACCATGTGGCAAAGTTTGGCACGCAAGGGAAGGGAATTTTTAATAAAAATTTACTTGAAAATGAATATTTTAGAATCGGTGGCGCTAAAATATTAAGAGGTTTTGATGATGAATCCATTCGTGTATCTTTATATAGTTTGCTTAATTTTGAATATCGCTATCTTTTATCTTCCAATTCTTATGTCTTTTTATTTGTTGATGCAGCATTTACACAACAAAAAAGTGCTCAATTGACCCAAAATGATTTCCCTTTTGGATTTGGAGCAGGCATTAATTTCTCCACCAAAGTGGGTGTTTTTGGACTTACTTATGGCATTGGAAGAGAACAGAAAAATCCGATTGATTTTAGAGGGGCTAAAATACATTTTGGTTACCTTAATTATTTTTAATTTTTTCATTTCCCTTATCAATTTGCAATGGCTATATTTGCAGCCTAAAAAAAGTGCTAAGTTTGAGGCAATTTCTAATTTTTATTGTATTAATTACATTTCATTGGTCGGATGTGGCCGCCAAAAAAATATATTATAACCCACATTATCTCGATTCTATGGCTATCACCAAAGGGCAAAAACCAGTTTTGGATAGTTTAAAAATGAATATCGACCCTTTTACATTGCAACAAAAAAGAACCAAATACGATTTGCAGCCTACTCGTATCGCATCGGTTTATAGTTTGAACGATATCGTATTTCTTTTGTTCCTTTTACTTGGATGCTTTTTAGTGTTGGTGCGTTCTTTTTATCCCGAATTTTTTCTGAGTACACGTGAAGGTTTGTCCAACCCTAATTTATTTAATCAACGCTTGCGCGATAAGTCATTAGTGCAACTTCCCGTATTATTAAGTATTTTGATTTTTAAATCCATTATTTTTTCTTTAGGGGTAACTATGCTTTTTATTAGTATAAATAAAAGCATAGAACCACAATTGCTTTTTATTTTTGGTAAAACGGTTATTGCTTTTTTTATCTATGGATTTGGAAAAGCTTTAATCGAATATATAGTGGCAAAAATTTCCAAATTCGAAGGTGTGTATATTTTTCATTTTGTGCAAACACAGATGATTATGGGTTTAATTGCCATTTTGTTATTGCCTGTATTGATGTTCTATTTCTTTTATGAAAATACAAATGCCACCGTTTTTATCTATATATTTTCTGGATTATATATAATAGGTCAGCTTTTCAACACATTTCGGATTTTGCTAACAGATATAATAAGGGAATTGAAATTTAAATTGTATTTTTTTATTTATCTTTGCACCTTGAAAATATTACCCATAATGATTTTGGGAAAATATCTATATGATTTTTTCTGGAGTCTTTAAACAAAATAGTTTAGTATGGTTGAAAAAGTAACGTTAAAAGCAGTAAATTCAATATTGATTTCTCAGCCCCCACCAGAGAATGGTAAATCGCCATATTTAGATTTTGGAGTTGAAAATGGAATTAAAGTTGATTATCGGTCTTTCACTCATGTAGAAGGAGTGAGTGCAAAAGATTTCAGAGTAGGCAAAGTGTATATCGATCAATATCCTGGTGTGATTATTACTAGCAGAAATGCCATCGAGAATTACTTCCGTCTTTGTGAAGAGATGAGGATTAAAATTAATCCTGAAACAAAATATTTTTGCACTAGCGAAACTGTGGCACTTTATCTTCAAAAATTTATTTTATATCGTAAGAGAAAAGTTTTTTTTGGAGATGGGAAATACCCTAAATTAGTGGAAGTAATAAATAAGCACAAAGAAAGAACCGATAATAATTTCCTACTTCCATGTAGCGATGTGCGCGATTTAACCCTAGGTAATATTTTGAAATCTAGCGATATAAATTTCAAAGAAGCTGTAATGTTTAATACAGTTGCTAGCGATTTATCCGATTTAAGTGATGTTAAATACGATATGATTTGCTTTTTCACTCCCTCAGGTTTGAATTCTTTATTTAAAAATTTCCCTGATTTTGTGCAAGGCGAAACTAGGATTGCCATTTTTGGAAATTCTACCGCTGAAGCTGCAAAGGAGCTAGGACTAAGAGTTGATGTAATGGCGCCAAGTCCCGAATTTCCTTCCCTTTTGTCGGCAATAAAGAAATATGTGCAAAAATCAAACGCCAAATAGTAATATTTTTTGTTTATTTTGTTTTGATTTTCGTTTATTGTTATTACCTTCCTATCATGTTTCTTAGACGACCAAATTTTTGCATAAAACTTGGCATTAGCATTTTGCTTATTGCTCTTTTTGTTTTAACCGATTTAAATGCCCAAATAACACCTATTTCAAGTCACTATTTTAGAAATATGGTCGCTTTTAATCCAGCTTTTGCAGGCCAGAATGAAAATTTGAATTTAATTGCTGGGTATCGTTACCAATGGGCTCAATTGCCTGGCGCACCTCAAAATATATATTTAAATGGCGATATTTATGTGCCACAAGTGAAAGGAGGAGTTGGTTTGGGTATTTTTTCTCAAAAAATTGGAGTACAATCTTTAAATAAAATTAGCCTTAATTATGCATTTATTCAGCCCATTAGAAATATAAAGTTAAGTATAGGATTAAGAGGAGGGATGATTTTTTCCAAATTAGATGGTTCTAAGTTGATTACACCTAATGGCGATTATCAAAACGGAACAAACCACGAGGATCCTATTCTTCCAAATGTAATTACAAATTCTTTAAGGCCCGACCTAGGTATGGGCATTGCGATTAAACACGAAAATTTTAATTTTGGTATAGCTTATAATAATATAATTGACCTTTCTGATAAATTTAAAGAAGGCGATGCAACCCTTTTGCCCAATTATGAATCTCCTCTAAATGTTTACGGGTCGCTTAGCTTTGGAATAGGTAAAGATTTTGAAATATTACCCTCTTTTGCTATAAATACAGATTTCAGGAATATACAAACTGAAATAACTGCCATGACATCATGGAGAAAAATAATTTATTTTGGTTTTTCTGCTCGCGGATATAATAAAAATACATTTGAGTCGTTAATACCTGTAGTAGGTGCTAATGTATGGAAAAACATATCTGTATTTTATTCCTATGATGTGAATATGAATGGTTTAAATATTGCTAATAATGGGTCACATGAAGTTTCTTTGGGTTATTCAATGCCTGTCAAGCAGTTGTATAAAAGTCCCAAATTGATTAATAACCCAAGATTTTTGTAAAAAAAGTGATTGATTTTAAATGGAATGTATTGTTTTATCAAAAAAAACTTTTATTTTTGGATGCTAAACTTTACTAAAATATAATTTAAAAGTATGAATAGATTAAGACTGGTAGCTATTGCCACCTTTTTAATTGCTTATTTGTCGGGTTGTAAGAGTGGTTATGATGGCCAACTCGTAGGAGCTGCAGATCGTCCGCAATGGGATAATAACTTACTTCCTTATGGTATGGTTTATGTACCTTCAGGTACTTTTACCACTGGACCATCAGATCAAGACATCAATTATTCTTTTAATGCCAAAGCAAAAGCCATTTCAATAAATGGTTTCTATATGGATGAAACCGAAGTAACAAATAACGAATATCGTCAATTTGTTTATTGGGTTAAAGATTCTATCGCACACATGATGATTGGTGGTGATCACTTACTTGAAGGAGAAGACGGCACACAATCAATCAATTGGGAAATGCCGATCGATTGGTCTGCAAATAGTGAAGATGCTGGTGCACTCGAAAGTATGTATTACTCTGAGGCAGATAGATTATATGGAGTGAAAGATGTAGATCCACGTAAATTGGAATATGAGTTTTCATGGTTTTTGTGGAGAGATGCAGCTTTGAGAGAGAATTTTAACAAACCAAGAAGCACATTTATTAAAAAGAAAAAGGTAGCAATCTATCCTGATACACTTTGTTGGATTCGTGATTTTACCTATTCTTATAATGAACCAATGACTAGGTCATATTTTAGCCATCCAGCTTATGATGATTATCCTGTAGTAGGCGTAACATGGGATCAAGCCAATGCATTTTGTGGTTGGAGAACTAGATTGTGGAATGACAATAGAAGTAAAAATGGTGAGGCACCTGTTGATGAATTTAGGTTGCCAATTGAACATGAGTGGGAATATGCTGCAAGAGGCGGAAGAATAGCTTCTCCATATCCTTGGGGTGGACCATACTTGAGAAATACTAAAGGTTGCTTATTGGCTAATTTCAAACCCGGAAGAGGTAATTATCCTGAAGATGGTGGATTTTATACAGTAAAATCTACCGCTTACTGGCCAAATGATTATGGCTTGTACAATATGGCAGGTAATGTTGCTGAATGGACATTAACAGCATTTTTTGAAAATTCATATTCATTTGTACATGATAAAAATCCAGACATCAGATATGATGCCAAGGATGATGATCCTACAACATTGAAAAGAAAAGTAATTAGAGGTGGTTCTTGGAAAGATGTTGGTTACTTCCTACAAACAAGTACTCGTTCTTGGGAATATCAGGACTCAACCAAATCGTATGTAGGATTCCGTTGTGTATTACCTTTCTTGGGTAGATCAATGAGTGATTTTAATTAATTCGGGCTATTTAATTTATTATAAACAAACTTAACTAAAAAAAACTATTAAACATGGCAGCACCATTTTTCAAAACCAAAGGTTTTAAGTACGGCAAAAATTTATTATTCGGAGTAGGAGCAGCGGTAGTTATTGTCGGAGCTTTATTGAAAATCCTTCACCATCCATTGGCTAATATTGCCTTAATAATTGGAATGTCAGTTGAAGCAGGTATTTTTGCTTTCTCCGGTATTGTTCCACCAGAGCCTGATTACTATTGGGATAAAATTTATCCAGGATTAGACACTTATGATGGTGATGTAAAAGCAGTAGCTTTGGATGCAGCTGGAGATAAAAAAAGTTTAACAAGTGAATTAGACAAAATGCTTGAAAAGGCTAAAATCGATCAAGGTGCAATTACCCGTTTGGGTGAAAATTTGGGTGGATTAAGTGCCAATATAGGGAAATTGACTTCGGTAGCGGATACTTCCTTAGCAACAAATGAGTTTGCAAATAATGCAAAAGAAGCGGCTGCAGCATTAAGTAAAGTAAAAACTTCTTATGAAGGTGCAGCTTCTGCAATGGGCTTAATGGCTAATGCATCTGATGCAACTGGCAAATACCATGAGCAAGTGCAATCAGCTACCAAAAATTTGGCTTCTTTGAATGCAGTATATGAATTGGAATTACAAGACACAAATACACACCTTAAAGCGATGAACAAATTCATTGGCAGTCTAAGTACTGCTATGTCTCATCTTGAAGGGTCGGTAGATGATGCAGCTAGATATAAAGAAAGCATGGCTAAATTATCAGTAAATGTAGAAAAATTGAACGGTGTTTATGGCAACATGCTAACAGCAATGCGCTCGTAAGCGATAGATATTTTTTCAAAACGAACTAATTTAGTTGTCTAACAAATAAAATTATAAATAATGTCTATTCCTAAGGAGAACCGTCAGCAGATGATCAATATGATGTATCTTGTACTGACAGCCATGTTAGCATTAAACGTATCTTCAGAAATTTTGAATGCATTTACTATTGTAAATAAAAGTTTGGAAAAATCCAACAAAGCAATGGATCAAAATAACGCTGGTCGTTTTTTAGCTTTTGATGGTATTATAAAATCACAACCAGACAATAAACAACTGGTTTTAAACAAAGCTAAAGCACAACAAGCCATTCAAATTGGAGATGGCCTAAATACCTATATTGATGGATTACTTTCGCAAGTTGAAACTGAAGCTGGCGGATATGATGCTGAAACTGGAGAATTGAAAAGAAGAGATGATTTGGATATTGCTACTCGTATGTTTGTTGAAGGCTTACCAAGTAATGGTCAAAAAGGAGTTGGTTATGATATGGTAAAAAAATTAGAGGATGGTAGAAAACAATTTCTATCACTTTTCGACCCAAAAGACCAACCAAAAGTTGATCCGTCTTTGCAATTGAAATTTGAACCTAAAAAACCAGGAGGTGATTGGGTTAGAGAAAATTTTTATCAAATGCCAGCTGTTGCAGTTAAAACACTTCTTTTGAAATTGAAGAGTGATATTAAAGCAACTGAAGGTGAGGTTATTGCAAATCTTCAAAATGATATAAAAACAGTTGCGATTAATGCACCAGTAAAATTAGATAAATTTGGAGCTAAAATAATTGGTCCAACTTATGTTATGCAAGGAGATCCATTTGAAGCACAATTATTCTTATCTGCTGCTTCTACTGAGGCTGGTGCAGTAAGTATAACTGCAAATGGTACTGGCGTTGCTGCAAACGAAGATGGTGTAGGTATTTTTAAACAAAGTACTGGTGCTACAGGAGAAAAAACTATAAGTGGTTCTATTTCCTTAAAAAATAAGCAAACTGGTAAGGTAGAAAATTATCCTTTTGAACCATTCAAATATACTGTTGCAGCTCCTTTTGCAGTTGTATCTGCTGATAAAATGAATGTGTTTTATATCGGAGTGGATAATCCAATAAGTGTATCTGCTGCTGGAGTGAGTGATGCTAATGTTTCAGCTTCTCTTTCAAGTGGTAGTGCTACACCAAATGGTGCAGGTAAATATGTGGTTAGAGTATCTACACCTGGTAAAACTAGTGTAATTGTAAGTGCTAAAGGAAAGCAATTGCGTTCTCAAGAATTTAGGGTTAAAAACATTCCAGATCCAATTGCAAAAGTAGGTGGAAAAAGTGGTGGTGCAATGTCTTCTGGCGAAATGAAAGCACAATTGGGATTAGGTGCAATACTTGAAAATTTTGACTTTGATGCAAAATTTGAAGTAATTAGCTATTCCGTTTTCTATTTACCTAAAAGAGAAGATCCAGTACAATTGCCAAATGGTGGTGCTTATTTTACTGCTCCTGTAAAAGGCGTAATTGGTAAAATCAAACCAGGCGATACTGTTTATTTTGAAGACATTAAGGTTAAAGGTCCTGATGGAACAACTAGAAAAATACCTAGTATTGTATTTAAAATAGTATAATTGATAAAAGATAAATATCATGTTTAAGAAGATTCAATTTTTTTCCGCTTTACTTGCTCTTGGGTTTATCCAAACAGCAAATGCTCAAGATGTAGTTGGCGAAACCAATGGTACAGTGGAGACGGAAGTGGTAACCACAAGTGGACAAAATACAGAGGAACCACAAACGAATGTATTGCAAAATCTTTCTAATGGAAGTGGAGTAAATACAGAGGTAAATCCTTTGCCTTGGAAGCAAGAAATTACTGGTATGCGTACACCATTGGAATATGCTACCATCCGAGAGGCCGATGTGTTTTGGAGAAAGACGGTATGGAGAACCTTAGACATGAGAGAGAAGATGAATTTACCATTTTCAAATCCACAAAAGCCTTTTGTTAATATACTAGTTGACGCAGCTCAAAAAGGCGAAGCGGTAATATACGCTGGAAATGACGATAAATTCACTGCTCCAATTCCTTTTGCTGATGCCATAGCTGTTTTAGGTGGCGGAGGTGCTGGAGATAGTTTAGATGTAATGGATCCAGTAACAGAGATGATGGTTAGAGTAGCTGCACCGCCAAAGGAAATCAATTTTGATGATGTTAAACAATTTAGGATAAAAGAAGAGTGGTATTTTGATAAACAAACTTCTACGCTGAATGTACGTATTATGGGAATTTGTCCAATTATAGACAACAGAGATGAGTATGGTAATTTTAGAGCCACTTTGCCTATGTTTTGGATTTATTTCCCAGAAATGAGAGATGTGTTTGTAAAAACTGAAGCTTTTAATCCGTTTCCAGATGGGATTAAGTTAACTTGGGATGATATTTTCTCAATGCGTTTATTCTCTAGTTATATTTACAAAGAGGATAATGTTAGAGACTATAGAATTTCAAATTATGCTACTGGTATAGATGCATTATATGAATCAGAAAGAATAAAAGAAAAGATTTTTAATTTTGAACATGATTTGTGGTCATATTAGAATGAATGATTTTTAAAAAGAGAAGGCGCACCGTAGGTGCGCCTTCTCTTTTTTTATGCCAATTTTTACTCTATGGATTTTTATTCTTAGACATTTTTAATCTTAAATTTTACTTCTCACTTCTTATTTCATGAAATCCCAAATCTTTTGATTCTTAATTCAAATCAAATTTCTAAATCTCAATTTCTTCTTGATTCTTACCCTCATTGCTTCCGTTATAATTTTTGCCTTTGATTTCCCAACTACCCCTTCAATCTGTTCAATGGTTGCTTCTTTGATTTTTTTTATTGATTTAAAGTGCTTTAATAGTTTTTCCGTAATTGATTTGCCAATTCCCGGTATGTTTTCTAAATCACTTTTAAATGTGCCCTGACTTCTTTTTAATCGATGGAAAGTGATGCCAAAATGATGCGCTTCGTTTCTTATATGTTGCAATACACGCATGGTTTCTGATTTTTTGTGTAGGTGTAATGGGTATTCATCCAAAGGATAATATATTTCTTCTAATCGTTTTGCAATAGAAATAATTTGTACCTTATCATTTATTCCTAATTCTTTTAAGCTTTTTATTGCCGAACTCAACTGCCCTTTTCCTCCATCTATTACGATTAGGTCTGGTAGTTTTTTTTGTTCATCAATTAATCTTTTATATCTTCGATAGACAACTTCTTCCATAGTGGCAAAATCATCAGGACCAATAACTGTTTTTACATTATAATGTCTATAGTCTTTTTTAGATGGTTTCGCATTCATAAAAACAACCATTGATGAAACAGGGAAAGTGCCTTGGAAATTTGAATTGTCGAAACATTCTATATGGTAAGGTAGGGTATTCAACTTCAAGTCCGTTTTCATTTGTTCCAATACCTTTATGTAGGATGGTTCCTTTTTTTGATGCAAACTTTCTTTAAACTTATATTGTATTGCATTTTTTATGGCCAAATCCAATAATTTCTTTTTATCGCCTATTGTTGGAATAAATTGTTTTAGTTTTATTTCATTTTCTAATTTGAATTGAAGCAATAGTGTTTTTTGATCAAATTCATTACCTAAACAGTCAATAATTACCTTTAATAATATTTCTTCCTTTGGTTCATCTAGTGCTTTCTTTATAGTAAAGGTTTTTGTTTTTATTATTGTTCCTTCAGATACACTTAAATAATTTACATACGCTTTAGTCTGTTCTTCGTAATAACCAAACACCTCTAAATTGCCTAATTTTGGATTTATTATAGTTGATTTTTGCAGGTATTCTTTAAGGTGCTTAATTCTGTTATTAATTTGTTCAGCCTCTTCAAAAGCCATTTTTTTTATCGCCTCATCTAATTGTTTCTTGAGGACTGTTTGTACTTCTAATACTTTTCCATTCAGTATTTTTTTTATATTGTTTATACCTTGGTCGTATTGTTCTGCTGATTGAAATTGAGTGCAAGGGCCCAAACAATTGCCTACATGATATTCTAAACAAACTTTTAATTTCCCTTTTTGTATATTTTTTGGGGATAGATTTAAGTTACAATTTCTTATAGGATACATGGTTTTTATCAGGTCGAAAATTATTTTTACTTCCCTTACTGATGTATAGGGTCCAAAAAAGAAATCGTTAGTATTGTCTTTCTTTCTAGTAAAATAAATTCGTGGAATGGGTTCATTTATTATTTTTATATAAGGGTAACTTTTATCGTCTTTTAATGCGATATTATACTTTGGTTGATTCGATTTTATAAGTGCATCTTCAAGTAGCAACGCATCTTTTTCATTTGTTACTATTGTATATTCAATGCTATATATTTGACTAACCAGCATGGCTAGTTTGGCGCCGATTTTGTTTTTTTCTACAAAATAGCTTGAAACTCTTTTTTTTAATTTTTTTGCTTTTCCTATATAGAGTAATAATCCATCACGGTCGTAATAACGATAGACTCCTGGTTTTTCAGGAAGTAAGGCTACCTGTTCTTTTACGGATGGCATTTCCATCTATTCAAATTGATCGTCAGGATTTATACCCGATTGGCTTGTACTTGTACCATGGTCGGTTATTACATTTCCTCCTTGATTGTGCAATTCTTGCATGCGTTCCTTTAAAGGATCACGACAAATATTTTTTACTAGTGAACTATCACTTGGCGGGTTGAATTTTATTTGTGGGTCAAAATCTAGTCTTTTATCTGCGTAACATTTGTTAAAAAACTTAGCCCAAATTGGTAGTGCCATGGCAGCACCTTGACCATTTCCAGTGTATAAAAATCGCAAAACAGGATCATCGCAGCCTACCCATGCGCCTGCAAGGTATTGTGGGGTAAATCCGATAAACCATCCGTCTGCTTGCCCATTAGTAGTTCCAGTTTTGCCAGCTACTTCACCTGGTACTTTATACGAATTTTTTAATCTTGCCGCCGTTCCGCCTGTTGTTGTTGGTCCCATTAGCATTTTGGTCATTATGTATGCCGAATTATTGCTAAACACCTCTTTTCTATCTGTAAAAAACGTTTGAATAATATTGCCATTTTTATCTTCTATTTTTGTAACCAAAACTGGACTATTTCTCACGCCTTCATTTAGGAAAACACTATACACTTCCATCATTTCTTGTAACGAAATTTCGCAAGCTCCAAGGGCGATTGATGGTACTTTGGGTATATTGGTTGATACACCCATTTTTTTGGCCATTTGGTAGGTAGCCTCCACGCCTAGATTTTTAATAAGGTATGCAGCACATTGATTATCTGAAGTTTTTAAACATGCTTGTAGATTTCTTCCACCACCACCGCCTTTTGGTCTCCAATATTTGCCCATTCCTAAATAAATTGAAGTACCTCCGGGAATAAACATACATGGCGACCATCCATTATCAACTGCTAAGGCATATAAAATTGGCTTAAATGTAGAGCCCACTTGTCTTTTGGTATTAGTGTTGGCATGGTCGTATTTAAAAAATTCAAAGTCGATGCCGCCCACCCAAGCCTTTACATGTCCGGTTTCTTTTTCCATTACCATAAATCCAGTTTGGAGAAATTGTCTATGGTGTTTTATGCTATCTATAGAACTAAGGGTTGTATCCTTTACGCCTTTCCAAGTAAAAACTTCCATTCTATGCGGTAAATCCATAGCAGCCAATATACTTTTTTCAGATTTTCCGGCCTCCTTCATTCTCAAATAAGGGTCTGAGTCTTTTATTGCGCGGTTCAAGGATGTTTTTCCTTGTTTACTCTCCCATGGTTTCCAATTGGATTTAAACTGGTTGTCAAATACTTTTTGATATGTAGTTAAATGTTCTTTTACAGCCTCTTCGGCGTGTTTTTGCATTCTCGAATCGAGGGTGGTGTAGATTTTTAAACCATCTCTATATATATCATAATTTGTTCCATCCAATTTTTTGGTTTGTTTGCCCCATTTTTTTAATTGCTCACTCAATACCATTCTAAAGTAGGGAGCCATTCCATCCACATGAGAAAATGGTGCCCAATCTAAAACGATTTCTTTTTTCATTAAAACATTGTATTCTTCTTGCGAGATTTGGTTTTGTTCGAGCAGCAAACCAAAAATGATATTTCGTTTAGCCAAAGCATTTTCAGGAAAACGTTTTGGGTTATAGTATGAAGGATTTTGCAACATGCCCACCAAAACTGCAGACTCATTATAGTCTAAATCTTTTGGTTCTTTATTGAAATAAGTGTGCGAAGCTGAAGAAATGCCTTTTGCATTATACAAAAAATCGTATGTATTGAGGTAGAGGGTGATAATCTCCTCTTTGGTGAATTTCCGTTCCATTACAACGGAAATGACATATTCTTTCGATTTTTGAATTAGTCGTGCAATTATATTTTGTGCAGCACCTGCTGAAAACAGATTTTTTGCGGTTTGTTGTGTAAGTGTACTACCACCACCTCTTTTACCCATATAGAAAACTGCTCTCACGATAGCTAAAATATCAATTCCACTATGCTCATAAAAACGTTTGTCTTCTGAAGCTACCAATGTTTTTACCAAAGCAGGCGATAAATCTTTATACTCAACTGGAGTTCGGTTGTCGAAATAGTATTTTCCTAAAAGGACGCTATCGGCAGAATATATTTCAGTAGCCAATTTGTTTTGAGGATTCTCAATTTCTTCAATATCTGGTAGTTTACCAAATAATCCAATTCTAATTAAAAAGAAATATAGAAAAAGAGTTGCAAAACCTAGAAAAAAGATTCTCCATAGAAATTTTACTTTAGATTCTTTATAGGATTGTCGTAAATTAAAAATGCTCATGTGTTGGTATACTTATTTAAAATGCTTTTGATAGAAAGCTTTGTATGCTTCAAAATTTTTGTTGTTAAAAAGGGTTTTATAATTGTCTTGCGAGATAATTACTAGGTCTAATTCGTCTACATTTTGTTCGCCTGCAATTTTGGGCAACCTTCCATTTAACTTATCTGCATACTTTTTGGCATCTGTTATTTTGTCAAATTTCTTAATCAAATAAGCAGGAATATTGTCTTGTAAGAAGGTTATATTCGTTCTTAATTTTTCATTTGGATAATTGGTTTCATTGAATGAAACTATTTTCTCTTTGATACCAGACAAATCCATTTCTTTATTTTTACACAAAACAAAAATGAAGAAATTTGATGATTCATTGTGAATAAATCCATTTTCATCAGCAGTTCCATTTTCAGCATTTAACACATCTTCAGAAATTGTTGGTATGGAATTGTCAATTGGTTCCACTTCCTTTCCTTCTAGTTTAGCAAGTGTTTTTAGGTAATCTTCCGCTTTTTTAGCAATATCAGATCCTGGGTAATTTGTAATGATGCTTTGTAGTTTTAATTTAAGGGTATCGGTTTTATTCAATTTTCCATAAGATAAGGCTTCCAATAAATCTGCTTTAGATTTTATATCGATACTACTCAAACTAGGATTAATTATTTCTTTTTGTGTGATAACATTATTGTAGTTTTTGGCCTCGAATAAAGTATAAATAGAAGCATAAAGTTTTTCTTCATCTGTGCTTGTTACAATTGCTTTGGGAGCATTTACAGCATATTTTACTGGGTTTTGTATCGTTTTAGCGTATTCCGAGTCTGGGAATTTGGATAAAATAAATGCCTTTTCAGCATTCGCTTTGGCTAAATTTCCCTCTTCCATATAAATTAAATACAAGTAATAGTGCGATTGAGCCTCGAATTTATTGCTTGGATATTTATTTATAAGCGTTTCAAATTTTGTTACCGCTTGTTTATTGTTTTTGAGTTTGTTTTTTAGGATAACGCCTAAATTGAAATAGGCTAAGTGGACAGCTTCTTCAGAGAATTTTATTTCATCGGGTGTTTTGGGTATTTCTATTTTCTTTTTTTCTGTTTTTACTTCTGCAACCGTTTCGGCTTCTATTTGGATTTCTGTTTCTTCTAATTCCTCGTTTGCCTTTTTTTGACTATTTCTCCAATTGTCACTATTTTTTATATTGCCAAAAGTGGCTTTAAAAATATTATATCCTTTGGCTTTTAGTTCTGGATTATAGAAATACCAATGCGTGTCTTGTCCATCAAAACTTGTCGAATTGTCAATATCGACTAAGTTATTTCCATCACCACTATTGTTTCTGTTGTTTTTCTTTTTTGCTTCTTTTTCAGCTAATCGATTTGCTTTCTCTATTTCAGCCATGTAGTTTTCAAGTTCTACTTTAGTCATTTTTGCAATGCGCAAAACACTGTCTTGTTCAATTATTATTGTTTTGTTTTTTGCTAATTCTTCTAAAATTTCTTTTATTTCAATTACCTCACTGATTCTTGGAAAAGTGCTTGGTAAAACTGCAACAGCACTATCATAATCATTTTTTGCTTCTAAATAATTCTCTTTTGCTAATTCCAATTCAGCCAATTTAAGAAAGGAAAGTCCTTTTTGTTCTTGGTTGTTAGTTGATTTTTGAGTTGATAAAACCAATTGTTTTACGGCTTCTTCTTCATTGCCTTTATTTAATTCAATAATTGCAATTGCATAATGCACTTGGTCGGCAAAATCTTTATTCTTTCCTCCTTTAATTAATTTTTTAAGTGTTTTCTCTATTTTTTCTTGATCACCAGTATTAGAAGAAACAGCTAGTCGGGCAATGCTCATTTGTGCATAAAATTCCAAATCGAAGTTTTTAGGCTTTTTAAGTGCCATCTGATATCTATCAACCGCCGTTCCTGGGTCGTTTATGGCTTCATACAATTGGCCTATTAAAAAATTTATTTGAGCTTTTCTGGCTTTGCCTTTCTCCAATTTAAGTGCAACTTCCAAATCTTCAATAGCTGTTGCATATTGTGATCGCTTTAGGTTATACCAAGCATCTCCAAGGTAAATCTCTTCCCTTTGTTTTTTCGAAAGCTTTTTTAAAGATTTTGAATAGGTAAGGATACTTTTTGCATCACCATAATGACCTAATTCTGTTAATGATTTGGCCATCCAAACTAGTGCCGATGGGCGACTTGATTTGTGTTTTACTTTTTCCCAAAGCGAGCGATCATCATAATCCTCCTCCAATTTTTTGCGCTCTTTATCAGTCAATTCCGCATCAAGTGGTTGGTCATTATTTCTATCTAAAGGGTCTAATTTCTTTTCTTCTTTTTTAATCGAAAATTTATAATTAAGCTTTGAATAATCAATGGCAGTATCGCCATCTTGAATTTCTTTAAGTTCCGCCTGTTCTTTTTTAGCTTCTTTTTCTTTTGCTAATTCTTCTTGGTTTTCATTGCCAAGTTGTTTGTATTTCTCTTCAAGTGATTTGGTGTCTTTTCCTTTTGCTTTTAATGCAATTATTTTCTTTTTAAGTTTTATTTTCTCTTCTAATATTTTTTCTTTGCTCTTCTGACTGCTTTGCATTTTGCTTTTTGCATTCGATACTTTATCTGCTATCTCTTTTGCTTTTGCTTTTGCATTTTCAATTATTGATTTCTTTTTCGCCTTTATTTTTTTCTGTGCTTCTTTTTCCTTTTGTTTAAGGATTTTCATTTTCTCTTTATTGGAAATTTCTGGTGCTTCTCTACCAATATTTCCTTTCATTGTAGTACTTATGTATTGGAATGTCTTGAGAGCTTCAGGGTAATCTTTTTTGAGGTAAGTAGCAATTCCTAATAACAAATAAGTATTGTCGCCCCATCTTCCATTTTCATGTAATTGTAGTACAATCCCTGTTTTTTTTATTATTTCATCTAGCTCACCAGCATTTGAAGAAAAATCATACCCACCATCATGAAAAAAAATAGGATAGAAAGTTTTGAAATCTATTTTTTCATTTTGCTTAGCATTCAGCAACATTTCTTGATATATAACGTTTGCGTTGAAATAGTAATTATTTCGAGTTGCTATATCACTATATGCTCTTTTAATTATATTTTGCTTCTTCTCACCACTTTTTTTGCCTTTTTTTTGTTGGGCTAATAAAGGATTATTCATCCCGAGTAGGAAAAATATTGAAATAAAAAGTACCTTAGTCAGTCGCAAATTGGTTAATTTTAAATTTGATATCAAAAATAACGCAATTTCAGTAAATTATTTCAATTTTGTGATTTTAAATCCGTTATGAGAAGTTAAAAAATGAATAAAAAAGGTATTAAGTTTGTTGAGTGGTGGAATCAGATAAGAAATAAGTATCGATTTCAGGTAGTAGAAGAGGAAACCTATAAAGTTAAGTTTGTTTTTATTCTTACCAAATTAAATGTTTTCGGGCTAATAAGTTCTTTATTCGTTAGTTTTTTTGTTTTTATTTATTGTTTAATTGCTTTTACGCCTCTAAAACAATACATACCCGGTTTTGCTGGGGTAGAGACTTCAAAAGACGTGGTTAAATTGAAAAAAAGGACAGATGATTTGAAAGAAGAAATGGATCAGCGACAAAAGTATCTAGATAACTTATTGATTATTACCAAAGGCGGAAAAGGACTGCCAACGAATAAGGGCGATAAAAATAGGGCAGTTAATAATGATAGTATTGATATTAGCTCTAATTCTAAAAATATAATGCGATTGAGAGAAGAGGTTGAGAATAGAGATAAATATACTGTTGTAGAATCTAATGAAGTCGTTTCTGGAAAAAAAGCGGTGGAATATAATTATTTTTTCAAACCACTTTCGGGGTTAATAAGTAAACGATATAAGCCTAGTGAAAAGCATTTTGGGATTGATATTGTGGCAGTTGAAGGATCGCCAGTAAAGTCGGCATTAGATGGGACTGTGATTTTTTCTGGATTTGTTATTTCCTATGGGTATACCGTGATTATTCAGCACGAAAATGAATTTATTTCAGTTTATAAGCACAATAAAGAAATATTGAAAAGTGTTGGAAGTATTGTTAAATCTGGAGATGTGATTGCTTCAGTTGGCAATACTGGTGAGGAAACAAGTGGACCACATTTGCATTTTGAAATTTGGTTAAAAGGAAAGCCCGTAAATCCATTAGATTATATTAACTTTGAATAAAATTTATAATTATGTTTTCATCGAATAAATCAGAAACGCCTAAATCATTGTCTGAAACAGCTGTGGCCAATAGATTTAACAAGGGAACTATTGTTACAGGGGATATTAGTACCGAAACAGACCTTCGGATAGAAGGAATTATTAATGGTGAAATAAATGCTGTGGGTAAGGTTGTGATAGGACAAACAGGTGAAGTAAAAGGAAATATTAGAGCTGGTGAATGTGCTGTGGAAGGCAAATTGTTTGGAAATGTATATGCCAAAAACTTGCTTATCATTAAATCAACGGCTAAAATTGAAGGTGATTTAATTTATAAGAAATTGGTGGTTGAAGAAGGTGCCTTAATTAAAGGTTCATTAATTGTAGATGATTCTAATTCTGCTAGTATTGAAAGAGAAAAGGTAAGATTGGATGTCGCAAAATAACAAAAAGGATGATCTAGAGGAGCTAAATAAAGGTGCCAAAACCTATGCACAATATGGAGGTATGGCTTTTGAAATGTTTGCAACGGTTGGTTTGGGTGCATTTATTGGATGGAAATTGGATAAATGGCTTAAAATGAAAACGCCAATTTTTACTATTCTATTTTTGGTTTTTTTTACCGGCATTTCATTTTATAGTATTATCAAACGGCTTTCAAAAAAATGACATCATTTAATCAAAGAATAGTACTGCCATATTTCATCTTTACCTGCTTTTCATTATTGCTTTCTTTTGGGCTAGATTTTTTTGATAGCACTAACATATTTATGGAATCTTCCTTGTTTTTTGCCATTACATTTTCGCTATTTGGATTTATCTATTTGCAAATCTTAAAACTAAGCCTTACTGCTAATCCTTCCAAAGCAATTGGTTTTTCAATGTTTGGAATGATGATTAAGTTTTTTTTACGTACTGTCGTAATTTTTATGTTTATGACCCTAAAAAGTGATTTTAAGCCCATTCAAATTTTTCCTGCAATTTTTTGGCTGGTGGCATTTGTGTGGGTAGAAGTTTGGATTACAGGCAGGCTTGGAGAATTTCAATTGAAAAAATAGAAACGTTTAATTTTCAATTAAAAACCTTAAATCTTATTTCTCAAATCTCACATCTTCCTCTTCTCAATCTTTGGGCATTGTGCTAAAGTCGAATGTTTCCAAAAATTTGGTTGTAAAGTTTCCTTTTCTAAATTCTGGATCATTCATAAGTGCTTTATGGAAAGGAATAGTTGTTTTAATCCCTTCAATATAGAATTCATCCAAAGCTCTTTTCATTTTGTCAATTGCTTCAATTCTTGTATTGGCTCTACAAATTATTTTAGCTATCATTGAATCATAGTATGGAGGAATAGTATATCCTGCTGTTACATGCGTATCTACTCTTACTCCGTGTCCTTTTGATGTATGTAAGAATGTGATTTTGCCAGGACTAGGCATGAAATTTTTAAATGGATCTTCAGCATTTATTCTACATTCGATTGCATGAATGGTTGGAAAATAATTTTTTCCAGTTATTTTAATGCCTGCTGCAATTTTTATTTGTTCTTTTACCAAATCCCAATCCATTACTTCCTCGGTTACAGGATGTTCTACTTGGATACGAGTATTCATTTCCATAAAGTAGAAATTCTTGTGTTTGTCCACCAAAAACTCTACGGTTCCTAAGCCTTCATAATTAATTGCTTTTGCTGCATTTAAGGCAGCTTCGCCAAGTCTTTCTCTTAATTTTTTATCAACAAAGGGTGAAGGACATTCTTCAATTAGTTTTTGGTGTCTTCTTTGTATCGAACAGTCTCTTTCTGAGAGGTGGCAAATATTTCCATATTGATCGCCAGCTACTTGTATTTCTATATGGCGTGGTTCTTCAATATATTTTTCAAGGTACATGCCTCCATTTCCAAAGGCAGCCAAAGCCTCAGTCGATGCCATGTTGAATGCATCTGCAAGTTCTTCTTTATTCCAAGCTATTCGCATTCCTTTTCCGCCACCACCTGCCGTTGCTTTTAGTATAACAGGGTATCCAATTTTATCAGATAATTCAATTGCTTCTTCTGCATGCTCCAATAAGCCTTTTGAACCTGGTACTACAGGTACATTAGCAGCAATAACGGTTTCTTTAGCAGTAATTTTGTCACCCATTTTTCGAATCATTTCGGGTGTTGGACCTATAAATTTAATGCCATATTCGCCACAAATTTCTGCAAAAGATGCATTTTCAGCCAAAAAACCATAACCAGGATGTATCGCATCCGCATTGGTTATTTCGGCAGCTGCCATTATACTTGGTATGTTAAGGTAGGAGTCTTTGCTTTGTGGTGGACCAATACACACTGCCTCATCTGCAAATCGGGTGTGCATGGAATCACGGTCGGCAGTAGAATAAACAGCTACTGTTTTTATATTCATTTCTTTACAAGTACGTATTATACGCATTGCTATTTCACCCCGATTAGCTATTAAAATTTTCTTAAACACGATAAATTATTGTGGGTCTATAAGAAAAAGAGCTTGGTCGTATTCTACAGGAGAGGAATTGTCTATAAGTACTTTTACGATAGTGCCTGAGTACTCAGATTCTATTTCATTGAATAATTTCATTGCTTCAATCATACACAAAACTTGACCTTTTTCCACAGTATCTCCAACTTTTACATAAGGTTCCTTATCAGGTCCTGGTGAACGATAGAATGAACCAATCATCGGGGATTTCATGGTAATGTACTTACCGTTGTTCTCAACAACAGGAGTTGGAACAGCAATATTTTCTTCTTTTTGCTCTGTTGGAGTAGCAATTGCAGTAGTAGGCGCTGGACCAGGAGTAAAGTTTGGCATTTGGCTAACAACAGATGTATTTGTATTGCTCCTTTTTTGATAATCTTTTCTCCTTATAGAGATCTTAAAATCGCCGTTTTGGATTTTTAACTCTCCAATTTCTGTTTGATTGATGAGCTTTATAAGCTCTTTTATTTGATTCTGATCCATTCTAGAACTATTTTGCTCGCTCAATATATGAATTATCTGTGGTATTTATCTTTATTTTGTCACCAGTATTTACAAATAATGGCACTCTTACTGTTGCTCCAGTTTCTACTGTCGCAGGTTTAAGGGCATTGGTAGCGGTATCTCCTTTTAAACCATTTTCTGTATAAGTAACTTCTAATATAACAGATACAGGTATTTCACAAGTTAAAGGTATTTCTTTTTCTGCATGAAAAAGGATTTCGCAAACATCTCCTTCTTTAAGTAAATCAGTATTGTTTATTAATTCTTTTGGAATTACAACTTGGTCAAAATTTTCATTATTCATGAAATTGTAATTGCCATCTTCTTCATATAAAAATTGATATTGCCTTCTTTCAACCCTTACATCGGTTACTTTTGCCCCTGAAGGAAAGTTGTTTTCAAGTACACGACCATTTGTTAAACTTTTTAATTTAGTTCTTACAAATGCAGCTCCTTTACCAGGTTTTACGTGCAAAAATTCTACAATAGTATATATGTCGTTATTATACTCAAAGCAGAAACCATTTCTAAATTCTGAAGTAGATGCCATTTTAAATGTTTATTTTTTTTAAAAACAAATACCCGGTTGAAAAATACTCGACCGGGCAATATGTTTATGAAATCAAAAGGATTATGCTTTGAATCCTTGGATAAATAATTTCCCTTTATAAAATAAGTCACCATCCACTTTAAATGCACGGTGCATTAAGTGAGGTGTGCCTGTGGTTTTGTCAACAGCAACATTTGGTAATGCAGCGTGATCATGAGTTCTTCTTTTGTCTCTCCTTTGTTTTGAATGTTTGCGCTTCGGATTTGGCATGACTATTTATTATTTATCTTTTAATTTATTTAATCCCGCCCATCTTGGGTCGGTTATTTGGTGTTCAGTTTCTTCTGCTTTTTTTAAGGCACTTAATTTTGATGCTACTTCTAAATCACAATCCTTGGATTCAAATGGCTTTTCACAGCTTTTTATAAAAGGAATACAAAGATGTGAAAATTCATATAGATAAGAAGACAAGTCTATTTCAGGTGTGTCTGTCTTAATAAACAAAATTTCTGGATCATCTAGCTCGTTTGATAGCGCTAATTCATCATGTAATTTTATGAAAACACGAAATTCTCCTTCTATTTTTATAGAAGTTATAGCAGCACACTTATCACAATCCGCATCTATATTGCCTTTTATTTTAAAAGTCAATAAATTCGGCTCATGTGATTTGTCAAAATTTACCCTTGCCTCAATTGCTGATTTTCCAATGATTGAGTCTTCAAAATTTGAAAAGAACGTTTCGTCTAAATGGAAAATAAAGTCATGAACTTCTTTTTTAAGCCCAATATGTGGTATTTTATATTCTTTAAACTTATCCACTTTACTTAATTTTCCTAAAACGGACTGCAAAGATACGCTTTAATTTAAACTTTGCAAGTCTTAATTTAAAGGTAATAATGCTAAAATGTTTGGAAATAACCTTTGAGGTGGGGTTTTTCCATTTTTTCATCTACTACATCAAAAACAATTAGCTCTTTTTCTTTATTTTTTCTAAATATGACATTAGCTGGCAAATAAATTGGAAGTTTGAAATAAACAGTAACCTCAAATTTATCGCTTTTTATTTCTTTCATAATATTGCCCATTATTTTGGCCTTCGAGTACATGCCATGTGCAATATGTTTTGGCATTCCAAATAGTTTAGCACTTAATGGGAAAAGATGTATAGGGTTAAAATCGCCTGAAACTAGCGCATATTTTTGTCCCAGGAAAAATGAAAAGGTCCATAATTCTTTAGTATATTGGGTGTCAATATCTATTTGTTTAGCAATAAATTCAGGTCCAATAGGATTTTTTCCTTTTTTTAAGAAAATAGTGGATGATTCCCAAACTAATTCTGATTGAACAAAAATTTGGGTTATAATTTCTATAGCTTGCCCTTTGTCATGAGCCAAAAGCTGACCAAATTTTGTTTTTGTATTTATAAGTTCTGATTTTCTAATACCTCGAAATTGTTTTATCCTATTCGACAAATGAATAAGTCCAAAAAGTGCTAGCCCAGTATCTTTATGCGTTAATAGGCTTAGGTGGCTTGGCATACAAATTATATGTAAGTAGGTGGGAGGCACGAATACCGTTTCTTCAATTTCGCATAATTGATTGTATTTGCCTATTTCTTTGGCGTCAAATGGTACATTTTGTTGTAAAATTTCAATTTCTGGCAGACTTAAAGGTCCTTTTTTTACTTTTGTAAATAGAATATTTGGATACAAATTCCACCATTTTGTATTTAGGTCGATTTCTATTTGTTTCATCGCTTATTTTTTTTATTTAATTGTTCCATTAACCAATTTTTTTCGCCTACAGGTTTTGTCATTTCAATTTTCGCTCTTACTCTTTCTTTTTCAATTATATCATAATCATCTAATTTGAGTAATAGTTTTGTCATATTTAGTATGTTTAGATATACTTTTTTGTGATATCCAAGCTTTTTCTTTCTTTTTAAAAAGGTGCCAAAACTTTCTATAAACGAATCTAAGGCATCAAATTCATTGGTTTCGTAGTATATTTTCATAAGCATCAATTTGGCACCAATCACATGCAATACATCTGAATATTCTACAGTTAATAATAAAGGCATAGTTTTATCAAATGCTTTTATGGAGAAATAGTATTGAGCCAGATTAATTAAGTATACTTGTTCTTTGTATTTGGGGTCTAATTTATCTTTGTATTCTTCTAAAAATGTTTTTACCCAATCATATTCACCTAAGATTAAACCTACCCGTGTAATATTTCGGTAAGCAAATTTATCTATTTCGTTCATATTTAGCAGATAGCCTTTCTCCAATGATTTTTTATAGAGTGAGAAAAGTGTTTGATAATCTCCATCAATTGAATTCACTCTTTTTATACTATAATTTATTGTAAAAAGGTAAACGTCTTTCCATTCTGAATGGGTAAAAAATTGTTCATTGTTGTCGAGCAATGGCATTAATTTATCGAAATAATAATTTTCAGATGGTGATAAAAGCGATTTGTAGATATAAAAATAGACTAAAACTGCTGGGTATTGTTCATAATCATTCTTTTCCACCTCCTCTAAAATGGAATCAATTAATGGTATTTCATATTTTTTATCACTCATCGTTTCATGCATTAATATCGAACATGCATGTTTTAACGTTTCGGCTATATAATAAACATTAAGTGTTGAAACTACTTCCTTAAAATTAAAAAATCCGTGTCTGTTTTCATCTCCAATTTGATATAAATTTTCAAGTTCATAATCGAAATGTTTTCTTAAAGCATTACTGTCTTTTAGAGGATAATTTTTTAAAGTTTCTTTAAAGTTTTCAAGCGATTCATTTGCAAAACTGCTTAATTTTCTTTCTCTATATTCTTTGGCTAAAATATTGTTGAAATCTGATTTATTTCTACTAAATGCCATATAAGCAATAAATTCTTCTAAAACATCTAAAGTATAAGCCATTACATACCTTAGTTTCTTTAAATCTATTGTTTCGTCAGGAAAAATGAAGTTATATGCTCTTTCCTTATTTGTAGTGGCAGGCGAAATGCTAGCACGAGACATTAAAAAATCTATCATTTTTTGAACATCTGTATGTCGATTTGCAAATGGTGAATAGACCCACTTTTTGAATTTTCTTAATTCGGCATCACTTAGAGATTTGTAAACTCTAATCATTTTACTGGTATACATCGATAAATAGCTTTAAAATGGCAAAAAATTTCCGATAAAGATAAAAAAATGTTTTTTAGTATTTCGTTTTATTTTTATAAATTTGTGTATTATTGTTAAAGTACTGTAATCTAAATATATATGAATGGATTTTTAAAAAGAATATTATTGCTTGCGGCAATTTATTTATGTTGTTCTACCCATTCTTTTGCACAAAAGTGGGAAAAGAATTTTGGTCAGGATAGCGCCGAAACTGCCACTTTTATTAGGCAAACACTCGATGGTGGTTTTATCATTTGTGGAACCTCAGGTAATGTGGTTAACGACCTTCAGGTTTATGTATTGAGATTGGATCAATTTGGCAAAAAAATATGGGATTATAAATATGGAGACGAGTCTATTGAAAATGGACACGCCATTTTGGAAATGGAAGATGGTGGTTTTATGGTTTTGGCTTCAAGAGATATTGCTGGCTTTAAGAATGCTTATGTAATGAAATTAGATGCTTTTGGCAAGAAAAAATGGGAGAAGGGAATTAATATCTTGGGTTTTAATTTGAATATCCTAACTATGTCAAAAACCACAGATGGATTTGTGATTATGGGCACTAATGTTGTAAATGCAAATGACTCAAAAATTAAACTTGTAAAAATAGATTTTGATGGGAATGTTTTGTTTGAAAATAATTTTGGAGCTACTGATAATTTTAATGTAGGAACTGACTTGGAGGGATTGGAAAATGGCGGTTTTGTAATTACGGGCAGTTCTTTAAATCCAAATACTTTAGCATTTAGAGTTTTGTTAGCAAAATTGGATAAGAACGCTAATGTTATTTTTTCAAAAGTATATGAATCTTTCAATTTCGGTGTTGTAAGGGATATAAAACCTACTCCAGATAAGGGATTTATAATGTGTGGCGAATCAAGATTTGCAGCCGATAGGAAAATATTTGTTTTAAAAGTTGATTCGAATGGCGTTAAAGAGTGGAGCCGTTTTTATGTTGGACTTGGAAAATCTGAGGGATACCATGTAGAACCACAATCAGATGGATATATTTTAGGTTGTAATTCAACTTCTTCTAATACAACAGGTCAGATTTTACTTATCAAAATTAATTTTGATGGTCAAGTGATTTCTACAAAGGAATTGGGTGATGTAAAAATTGAAAGAGCGCGCAGTTTTCAACAATTAAGTGATGGAGGATTTGCCATTGCTGGATATTCTAATGAATCAACTGTTGGTCCAACTGATGTATATGTATTTAGAACAAATGACTTGGGTGAAACCTATAATGATAAACTTTATGGTAAAGTATATGCTGATATTAATAAAGATTGTCTTCCAAATGCATCAGATTATAACCTAGAAGGATGGATTGTAACTGCAAAGGGTGCTAATGGAACTTTCTTTGCAGAAACGGATAAGAATGGAAATTATGATATGCTTATTGATACTGGAACTTTTGAAGTTACAATAAATATTGATCAACATCCCAGTTGGAAAATGAGTTGTGATTCTGTTCAAATAGTTGTTTTTGGTGAAACACACATGTCTAAGGCAATTGTTTTTGCTGCAAAGCCGAATGAAAATTGTAACGAATTGTTTGTAGATTTAGGTGTGCCTAAATTGGAGAGATGTAATCCAGCAAGATATACAGTCAATTATGCCAATAAAAGTGGCAATGATGTAGCTGGTGCATTTGTAGAAATTGAGTTAGATCCATATTTGGATTATACAAGTAGTAGCATACCCTTTAATGTTCAAAATGGTAAAATATATAGTTTTCCATTGGGAAATATTGAGGCTCAATCTTCAGGCACCTTTTACATAGATGTTATAGTTGATTGCGATTCAACTATAGACGGAGAGGCATATTTTGTAAAAGCACATATTTTTCCAGATAATGTTTGTTTGCCTGTTACTTATTTAGGGCCTGATATTGAAGTTAGTGGACAATGTACTGGCGATTCGATAAAATTTAGAATTAAAAATATTAAAGGGCCAATGGGTGGTCCAAAGGGAGGCATCGTTATTCAAGATGAAGTAATAAGACAAGCATTTGATTTCCAATTAGGAGCTGGAGAAGAAACTATAATTGCTGTACCTGCAGGTGATGGAAAAACATTTAGGTTGGAAGTAGAAGAAGATAATGCTTTACCTGAACTTTTGGGTGATGAAACTGCATCTTATGTACTCGAAGGTTGCCAAGCAAATCGAACTTTAGGATTTAATACTGGTTTTGTGTCCATTTTTCCTCAAGATGATGAAACAGATTTTATTGCAATTGATTATAAAGAAAGTGTACTTAGCACCGCTAATCAACGACAAATCGCCCAACCTGTAGGCTATGATCCAGAAAGATTTATTTTGCCAAATTCATATATTGATTACACTGTTTTCTTCGAAAATGAATTCAATGATTCGATTAAACAAATTGAAATTATAGATTCACTTTCTCCTTTTCTTGATATTAGCACTTTTAAAATGGGAAGTTATAGTAGTGGGCTTTCTTTTGAATTGCATGATAATGGTGTATTAAAAGTAGTGTTTGATAATATAAATTTGAAAGGAGCTAGCAGTCCAGTATTGGAGCGAAGTGCATTTTTTAAGTTTAGAATTAGGGTAAAAGAAAATGTACCTAATGGTACCAAAATTTATAATAGGGCCAATGTGTTTTTCGATTATACAAGAGCTGTTGTTACCAATCAGGTATTTCATACTGTCGGTAAAGATTTTGTAAGAATTGCCTTGTTTGTACCTAAACCCAATACTTTACTCTCGGCCAAATTGTATCCAAATCCGATGAGAAATGAAGCAATCTTGTTCCTCGATAAATTTGATGGTGATGGTTTTGACCTCGAAATTTATGATTTGAATGGTAGATTGGTTATGCAGAAAAGAGGAACGAATAAGCAAACAATCATTAAAAGAGAAGACTTAAGTGCTGGTTTTTATATTTTTAATATTAAAGAAGATGGTGTTTTACTTGGAAATGGTAAAATAATAGTGGAGTAGGGGAACTCAAAATTATTATAGGCTTCAGCAATCAGATTTTTTAATTCGAAAGGGTTTTGATATTTTACTAAATTGATTTTTGCATTTGGTAATAATTTAAGTGTATAATAAATGTCCATTACACAAAAATAGGAACATATTGTTTTTTAATGCGTATTTTCTTTTAAAAATTACTACCCAAATTTCATTATTTTTAACAGTGTTTTTTTTCCGATTATAGCTTTTTTTTGTCTTTTTTTTTGACGAGAATAAGGTATAGTTTTGTAAAAAAATCACCGAATGAAAAAACTCCTTATTACTATTTTATTAGCTATTTGTCGATTATCGATAAATGCGCAGGACACAACCTTCAATAACCGATTGAGTATGGATGAGGTGTTAGCACCTTTTTACCATGGTGTAGCATCCGGTGATCCTCTGTCGGACAGGGTTATTATTTGGACCCGAATTACTACTCAACAATCATCTGTAGTTGTACATTGGACGGTTGCTAAAGATACTAGTTTTGCCCAGGTGGTGGCAACTGGCAATGTAGAAACAAGTAATTTAAAAGATTATACCATAAAAGTGGATGTCGAAGGCTTAGCTCCCAATACTTACTATTATTATGAATTCGAATACGAAGGAAAAAAATCGCAAGTAGGTAGAACCAAAACATTGCCAGTAGGAGAGGTAGATAATTTTAGAATTGCACTTTTAAGTTGCTCCAATTATAGTTATGGCTATTTTAATGCATATAATATTGTAAAGGAAAGAAACGATATTGATTTGGTGCTGCACGTAGGCGATTATATTTATGAGGATGGATTTAGCGAAGGTGGAATTGATACGATGAATCGAAAACCCGTGCCAGAATACGATGCATTTGACTTAACAAGCTATAGAATGCGCTATAGTTGCTATCGCTTAGACCCATCATTGCGAAATTTGCACCAACAATACCCTATGGTTATCCTTTGGGACGATCATGAGTTTGCAAATGATGCTTTTTCAGATACTGCTTTAAATCATAATCCTACTACTCAAGGTCCTTGGGCGAATAGAAAACGAGATGCCATTCAGGCATTCAAAGAGTGGATTCCGATGAGGGAGGATTTGGAAAGAACTAATGTGATAAATTTCGTACAAAATATAGGCGATTTGGCCGATATTATTTATACCGAAAATAGGATAGAAAAAGTTAAGTTTAATGATAAAGAGCAAATTGTAAACTTGTCAAAAGAAAAGAATTCAGTTATTTATGATACACCAAATAGAACCATGTTAGGTAATAATCAGCTAGATTGGTTATGTTCAAACCTTAAGGAATCGAAAGCTAAATGGAAAATAATTGGCAACCAAGTGGTGTTTGCTCCATTTATGGCTAAAAATCCAAGTTTAGATTATCCTATTCATATTTTAGCAGGTTGGGATGGAAATCCATTGGATAGAAAAAGAGTAATCGACACGATAAATGCCAACAATATAGATAATATAGTTGTGCTGAGTGGTGATATCCATGTTGCCATGGCATTTGATATCCCAAATGGCATTGAGCCATACGATGAATTAACTGGAAAGGGAAGTTTGGGTGTGGAGTTTGTTTGTGACAATGTAACCAAAGGAGATGTTTTCACCACCTCACCTGCAGTAATGTATCATATAAATCCTTATTTAAAATATATCAAATTTGCTTCTCAAGGCTTTTGTATAATAGATATTTCAAAAGAAAAAGTATGCTGTGATTATTGGGAAACAGATTTGGTTGAAACAAATAATACCAGCAAAAAATACTTGTCTACTTTTTGTACCTATAATGAAAAAAATCATTTGGTTAAATTACCATCGCCCATTAGCGTCACGAGAACTTTTCCAAAATTAGTAAAATATGAGCCAAGAAACCTGTTGACTAAAACCATTATTACAAAAAATCTTAAGCTCATTGGCATAAGTCCGAATCCAGGAATTTCATTTATTCGTTTCCAGTATTTCATTGAAAAATCGACAGATTTAAGGGTTGAAATAATTGATTTACAAGGCAAAATGGTAAAATATATTGAATATGGCATGCGACCCAATGGAATAAATGAGAGCAGCATTGAAATAGATGATTTGGCCAAAGGAGAATATATAATCAGATTCCGGGGGGGCCCATTTTTAATATTTTTTTGTTGTTCTTCTTTTTTTTTTTTTTTTTTTATATAACCCCAATTTTTTTTTTTTTTATTTTTTTTACGCTTTTCCCCCCCCTAACCCCCCCCCCCCCCCCCCCCCCCCCCCCCCCCCCCCCCCCCCCCCCCCCCCCACCGTTTGTTTGCCCCCCTTCTTCCCTTTTTTTTTTTTTTTTTTGGGGGCCGCTTTTTTCCCCCCCCCCTTTTCCCCCGTTTTTTTTCCCCCCCCCCGGCCCCCCCATTCCCCCCCCCGGGTCCCCCCCCGGGGTTGGGGGAAAATTAAATCCCCCCCCCCCCCCCCCCCCTTTTTTTTTCCCCCCTTTTTTGGGGGGGGGGGCCAAAAACCACCCTCCCCCTCCCCCCGCCCCCCCCCCCCGGGGGGGGGGGGTCCCCCCCCCGGGAAAGGCGCGCCTCGCCGGGATTTGTTGCCCCCCCCCCCCCCCCCCCTTTTTTTGGCCCCGGGGGGTGTTTTTTTTTTGGCCCCCCCCCCCCCCCCCCCTCTTCCCCCCGGTTGTCCCCCGGCTTGCCTGATTTTTGGTAGCAATGGATTTAAGGTATTCAGTTTGTAATATGAAATGACCCCCTTTACTTAGGTTTTTCCCCGTTTTTTTGGGTCCAATAGCACCAATCCTCAAATAATTACGCCACAGTAGCCGAAAACGTTTGAGCAAGCAACTGGTTTTAAAAGTAATGCGCACCGATTATCTTAATAAGGCAGACACCTTCCGCCCCAGCAGGCGCCCCCCCACCCCCCGACCACAAACCGCCCCGGCCCCCAACCACACCACCCACCCGCGCGGACAAAAAAAATTTTCACCACCCCCCGACCCCCCCCCCAGAGAAAAAACGCCGGGAAACAAAACACCACCCAAACAAACACACCACCCCCCAAAAAACACCCCCACAAAAAACACACCTCCCCAACAAGCCCCGCACCCACACAATAACCCCCCCTCCCAACCCCCCCCACCCCCCCACCCCTCCCATTTAAACCCCCCCCATTACTCAACCCCCCCAAAATTCCCCCAACCCATTAATACCAACGCCCACCCGGCCTCCCCCACCAGGCCCCCGCCCGACCCCCCCCCCGCCCCGGGCCCCCCCCCCCCACCATACCCCCCACCCCCCAAACAAAACACACCACGCCCCCCGCCAAACAACCCCACCCCAAAAAAAAAAAAAAACAACCCCAGCTGGGAAAAAAAACCAAACCACACATTGGGAACCCCCCCCCTCCCCACCCCCCCCCCCCCCCCCCCCCCCCCCCCCCCCCCCCCACCCCCCCCCCCACCCCCCCCCCCCCCCCCGCCCCCCTCCCCCCCCCGGCGCCCGGGCCCCCGCGGCCCCGGGGGCCCGCCGCCCGGGGGGCCCGCGGCACGGCGCGAGGGGGGGGCCCCGGAATATAAGCCAAACGGGGCGGGGGAGAACGCCAAAGAATGGGCCACAAAAGCCCAGGGCAAACCCAAAAAATTCCCCCCAGGAAAGGGCACCTCGGGGGGCGAAGCGGCACGACAAAAAACAAACAACAGAAAGGGAAAAAAAAAAAAAAAAAGGAAAGAAAAAAAAAAAAAAAGGAAAAAAAAAAAAAAAAAAAACCAAAAAAAAGGCACCCACCCCCACGGGGCGCAACTCTTTTGCCACCTAAGAAAAAAAAAATAAAAAACAACCAAAATAAAAAAAAAAAAAAAACCAACAAAAAAAAAAACAAAAAATTAAACACAAAACTAAAACAGGGCCCATAAAAGGGGCGCCCCCCAAAAGGGCAGGCGCCACCCCCAACACCAAACAAAAAAAAAAAAAAAAATTAATTAAGCCAACAATTATTTAAACCCAACCTTTCTTATACCCAAAAAACCAACAATAATATTTTCCCCCCCCGGGGCCCCCCGAATGAACACCTTGCCCCCCCACTTCCCAAAAAAAGAACACCAAAAAAAACCATCCCCACCCCCCCCCCCCCCACAAAAAATTACCATGATCAATTAAAAAAGGAGGGGGGGGGGGGGGGGGGCCGGGGGGGGAAAGGGGGCCCACCTTTTTTTTTTTAAAAAAAAAACAACAAAAAAAATAAAAATTTTGGTTGGGAAATTTTCTCCCCCGGGGGGGGGCCTTGCTGGGGGGGGGGGGGAATTATTAAAATTTAAAAAAAATAATAAAACCCCAAATACTTTAAATAAAATACCGGGGCGCCCTACCTTATTTTCCAAAAAAAAAATTATGAAATAAAAACAAACCACCACCACACGGGAAGGGCCGGGCGGGGGGGGGGGGGGGGCGAAGGGGTCAAAAAAAATTCACCCCAGCCCCCCCCGGCCCCCAACGTAAACGGGAAAAAAAAAAAAAAAATGTAAAATCTTCTCGACGTGTGGGCGGGCCCGCCCCTTTCCCCCTTCCCCGCCCCCCGTTCCCGTTTTAGGCTGGACGGGCAAAAGAAAAAAAAAAAAATAATTTTTTTACCAGCCCCCCAACAAGCGCCACCCCCTTCCCACCACCGGGGGGCCAGCTCCTTAACCGAGGGGGGGGCACAAAACCCAAAAAATAATTTTTGGGCCACCCACCGGGGGGAAACAAGAAATAGGAAAAAATTTTTTTTTGAAGGGAAAATTGATTATTTAATTAATTCTACAACCCAATCTTTTCGCCAATTTTATAATCGTTTCGTTCGGGTGCGCTTCTTGAAATTAATTCACCCAAAAAACCGGTTAAAAACATTTGTGCACCAATGATTATGGCTAAAATACCAAAATAAAAGATAGGCCTATCGGCAATGCCTAGGGTGCTGAAAAATAGTTTTGAAATACTCAGCCACATAAGGATTATAAAACCAACAAAGAAAGACAATGAACCTAGTAAACCAAATAGATGCATCGGCCGGCGAGCAAATTTGGTTATAAAAACAATCGACATAAGGTCGAGAAAGCCATTTACAAATCGCTCCCACCCAAATTTTGTAACGCCATATTTTCTTTCTTGGTGTTTTACCGATTTTTCACCTATTTTTTCAAATCCTGCCCATTTGGCAATCACAGGAATATAACGGTGCATTTCGCCATATACCTCTATGCTTTTCACCACTTTTCGCTTATAGGCTTTTAGTCCGCAGTTGAAATCATTTAATTGTAAACCCGAGACACGACGAGTTACACCATTAAAAAATTTGGAAGGAATGTTTTTGCTAAATACAGGGTCGTACCTTTTTTGCTTCCAGCCGCTAACTAAGTCATAACCATCCTCTACTATCATCTTGTATAACCCAGGTATTTCATCGGGCGAGTCTTGCAAATCGGCATCCATTGTAATGATTACATTGCCTTTAGCCGCTTCAAATGCCACATTTAAAGCGGGAGATTTGCCGTAATTGCGTTGAAAGCTTATGCCTTTTATTAAGGGATTTCGTTCAGCCTCTTTTCTAATTACTTCCCACGAATTATCCCTACTTCCATCATTAATGGCTATAATTTCGTAGCTAAAATTATTTTCTGCCATTACTTTTTCTATCCATGCGAATAATTCTGGTAGCGACTCTTCTTCATTAAATAACGGAATTACAACTGATATGTCCACTTTATTTTTTTTTCAAAATTAATGCAAAAATTGCAGAACCTACCATGCCAAATAAATTATACAAAATAATAAATTGGCTGAATGGAGGTATTAGTTGGTGTTTTAATTTTACGTAAAACAAAAAATTAAAACCATACATAAAAAGGGCTAATATTAAAACCGAAAACCAGCCAGTAAGCCATGCTATCTGAAAGCTAACCACCGAATTTAATTTTCTCAAAATCATTTGTGCCAAATAAATGGCTGAAAAAATAGAAGAAAAATTTAACCCTAATTGAATTGGTTTGTCCATTTCTATTTTTGCAAAATGTATGATTATGTGGCAAATCATAATAATGAGCGCTGTGGCCACACCTGATTGTAAAGCAATTGGTAAAGGCGAAATTTTGTTTGGCACCGGAGTTTGTTCCATCTCTAATAGTTCAAATTTAATTTACCTTTATGGAAAATACCTTTTACCCTTCCCTTTAATTTGGTTCCAATGAATGGTGTGTTTTTAGATTTCGATTTTATGTCTTTTTTTTCAAATTGCCACTCTTCATTTATTGAAAAAATACTTAAATTGGCAATACTTCCCTTTTGGATGGGAGGCAAAGGTTTATTCACTATTTTTCGAGGATTTACCGAAAATAATGCAACCAATTGTTCTATTTTAATATTTGTATTTAATATTGTATTTGATAGTGCAAATGCCGTTTCAAGTCCTATTATTCCAAAACCTGCATATTCAAATTCTAAATCCTTTGCCTCAATTTCCAAAGGAATATGTTGCGAAACGATGGCATCAATTGTGCCGTCAATTACGGCGGCTATTAATGCCATTTGATCTTGATTGCTCCTAAGTGGAGGCATAACTTTGTAGTTGGCATCAAAATCAGTTATGTTTTTATCGCTTAAAAATAGGTGGTGTGGAAATGCAGATGCGCTTATGTCCAAACCTTCCATTTTGGCTTCCTTTATCATTTCAATCCCTTTTTTGGTGCTAACGCCAAAAAAGTGAATTTTGCCACCTGTATACCTTACTAATTCAATATCCCGCTGAATTTGCAGTTCTTCCGATAAATTGGAAATGCCTCTCATCCCCATTTCTACAGCGTATAATCCTTCATTTACTTGTCCGTCGGCTACTAAGGTTTCGTCATAAGCCATGGTAAATATGGTGCCATTGAAAGGTTTTCCATATTGCAAGGCACGAACCATCACACCCGAATTTTTAATGGCATGTGGAGCATCCGAAAACCCAACGGCTCCCGCCAACTGCATGTCATACATTTCTGATGGGTTTTTGCCCTCCATATTTTCGGTTACAGCACCCAAAGGATAAATATCAATTCCAAATTTATTTTGCGCCTTTACAAGGTATTCTATTTGTGTTTTGGATTGTATAATAGGATTGGTTTCGGCACTTGTACAGATAGCTGTAAAACCACCATAGGCTGCAGCAGCGGTGCCACTTTCAATATTTTCTCGGTGCTCATAACCAGGATCTGAAATGCTGGTAAATAAATCACAAAACCCAGGAGCAATATAAAATCCTTCTAAATCTATGGTAGTATAATCCGGTTGTGCTTCAATTTTGCCTATTTCAATGATAGTTCCGTCCACAATTAATAAATCTACCTGCTGCTTATGATGCACGGATGTGGCGTCGATAATGATAGCTTTGCTAAGTAGATATTTCATTTTATTTAATTTCCATCTTTTCTATGGACTTATTGTTTTATGAACCTTAAAAAAAGTATTTCTAATAATAAAAATATTAGTGCAAAAATAAGACAAAGTTTCCAAAGTACAATGCCTTGTTTGACTTGCTTTATCTGTGTTTTTAAATTTGCCTTGTTTTCATCCATAATCTGGAAGGTTGAACCAGAAAAAGCGGTTTCTATTTCTTCCGTTTTTGCAAATATTAGGTCGGATTCTTGGTGATTATGGTTAAGGGCAATTTTGGCCAATATACTCATTGAATTTTTTATGTCATAAATGCCATCTTTCGAAATTTGGTTATTCAAACCCAATATTATCTTTCTTCCTGCTGGACGTTGGGAAGGGATATATTCAAATTCGCTATTGCTTATTTTATAAACGCCTTCATCATTTGTTAGTTTATTGTCGAGTGAAATGAAATTGTTTTTTCCAATAATATAATAAATATTTTGCTGACCCGTATTAAATATTCCAAAATTATACACCATGGCTGGAAAAATTGGGCTTGCCGCAAGTGTTGAGTATTCACTACCTAAAGGCACTGCTTGCAAAAAAATCTGACCCAATCCATTTGTATATTTCGATACTAACGGTCTGCCATTATTTAATTCAATAAGGGTGTTTTGTCCTAAGGAAACAGCTCCCGAAATGGGGAAATATTTAGTTACTTTAGGCATTTCTATATTTTTAGGTATAGATTGAAAAATGCTGTTAAATATTTCTTCTTGTACATTTATGCTGTTTGCCGATAATTCTTTTGATTCCATTGGCTCTAGTTTGCCAGTTTGCAGTAAAGAAAAAAGCCCGTTATAGCTATTTAAATCGCTATTTTTACTAGGAATTACATACAAAGAACCGCCATTTTCGGTATATTCTTTAAGGGTTTCAAAAATGGAAGTTGGGATATTTGTCAATTCGTTTAAAATTAACAATTGTACAGATTTCAATTTGTCGGCTGTAATTGAATTTGGATTTGAAATGCTATATTGGTAAAAAGCGTCTCGATCAAAAATAGACCTGATAAATGGTTTTCCTACACCATCTTCAACTGATAGTACATTTCGTTGTTGGTTGATATTGAAAGTGAAATAAAAATGATCGTCAAAATTAATTGGGTAATCATTGAATTCTAATTCGCCAGTTTGCCATCCACCTTCGCCTACTGAAAATGAAAGCGTATCGATTATTTCATTTTTTTTATCAATATTTACTTCCGAAACGCCTTTTATTTTCCCATTTATTTTTAAAGATAATCGTACTGTTTTTTCATTTACATCTCCACAAGTTTTTACCCTATATACAAGTAGTATTGGTGAATTTATGCTTTGAATTGGTGTTGTAAACCAACAAGTATCTATGTAAATATTCTTTGGTGTTTTACTGCTTATTGGCAATATGTTTATTTTGTAAGTAGAATCGCTGATTTTTGAAAGGGTGTATTTCTGAAAATCTGATATTAAAAAAGCTTCTTTGTTTTGGGCAGATGCCGTTTCAAATAAGGATTTTTGTTTGTTTGAAATTTCGCCCATATTTCGGGTATTCGGACTTTCTACCACTTTATCCAATAGGGAAAGAAAATCTTCCTTACCCATCCAATGCTGGTGTCTTCCTTCAAAATCATTCGTCAATAAAAGGAATTTATCGTCACTATTATAGGCATTTACGATATCCGTTGCTTTCGATTTGGCTATATTCAATAAGGATTCACCGCCTTCTTGTAGCGACATCGAAAATGAATTGTCGACATAAATACTTACGGCTGTATTTCCTTTTGGTTTGTTTGTCGTATTTTTTCGTATAAATGGTTGAGTAAAAGCCAATACTAGAAATAGAAGTGCTAATATACGAGAAGCAAATACCAGTCGTTTTTTTAATTTCTCAATTGCGTTTTTCTCTTCCTTTAGTTCTTTTAAAAATCGAACATTAGGGAAATATATTTTTTTGAATTTTCTGAAATAAAAAAGATGTATTATAATCGGGATGGAAATCACCAATGCAGCAAACAAAAACCATGGATATACAAAACTCATCCTTTATGTTGTTATTTCAATTATAATTTATCCATTTTAATATGCTCTTATGTTTTTGCCTTCCATGTAATTTATAAAAGCAGTGTTTGCTACTTTATTACCGCCTTTGGTTGGATAATTTCCTGTAAAATACCAGTCGCCTGTATGGTTAGGGCAGGCAATATGCAAATCATCTACTTCTTGATAAATGATTTTGACATCTGAAAATATGTTTTTTGGTTTAACAATTTCCGCAATCATTTCTGAAATTTCAGCAGTTGAAAAGGGTTCATAAACGGCTTTTACAATATTTTGAATCTCGTCTTTCGGCTTTTGATTTTCTAATAAACAGTCTTTGTAAATTTTCTCCAAAAAACCATCCATTTTTCTTTCCTTTATCAAAGCAACTGCAGCCTGAAATGCAATAAAACTGCCCATTTTTGACATGTCTATTCCATAACAATCGGGGTACCTAATTTGAGGTGCAGAAGAGACAATTACTATTTTTTTTGGTTGTAATCTGTCAAGCATTGTCAAAATGCTATTTTGAAGTGTCGTGCCTCTAACTATTGAATCGTCGAGGGCTACAATGGTGTCTATTGAATTTTGTATAAGTCCATAAGAAACATCATAAACATGTGAAACCATATCATTTCTGGAGGCATCTCCAGTGATGAAAGTTCTTAACTTTACGTCTTTATGTGCTATTTTTTCTATTCTTGGTAATTTGAGTAGGTTGTTTTTTAGTCCTTCAATATCTGTGCCACCGGCGCTGATGAAATTTTCAAATTGTTGTTCAATAAGTGCTTTTTGAATACCTTCTGTTAGCCCAATAAATGCCAACTCGGCAGTGTTTGGAATATAAGAAAAAACGGTATTTTCGAAATCATAATTTATTTCTTTTAAAATTTTGGGCATTAATAAGTGTCCTAATTTTTTTCGTTCTTGGTAAATTTCCGCATCACCACCACGACTAAAATATATCCTTTCAAATGAGCAGGATTTTTTTTCTGCCGGTTCGTGGCACATTATTTCACCTACACTTCCATCTTTTTTGATAATTAAGGCATGCCCAGGTTTTATTTCATGCACTTTGCTGCGGTGCACGTTAAAAGTGGTCTGAATGGCAGGGCGCTCAGAAGCGACTACCACAATTTCATCATCTTTATAATAATATGCTGGTCTTATTCCAGCTGGATCGCGCATTACAAAAGCATCACCATGGCCTATCAAGCCACCCATTACATAGCCACCATCAAAATCTTCGGCTGAGTTACTTAATATTTTTTTATAGTCTAAGTTTTCGGCTATTAAATTGGTGATGGTTTTATTGTCGTGTCCTTGTGTTTTATAGTACTTAAATAACCTTTGATTTTCAGCATCCAGAAAGTGACCAATTTTTTCTAAAACAGTCATGGTGTCTGATACCTCGCGCGGAATCTGACCTAATTCAATCAAGGTTTGAAATAACTCATCAACATTAGTCAGGTTAAAATTTCCGGCAACTAATAATGTACGTGTCATCCAATTGCTCGCCCTTATTCGTGGGTGCGCCAGTCCCTCTTTATCTGAGCCATGTGTAGCATAACGCAAATGACCTAAAAGTACTTCGCCTAAGAAATCAAATTTCTCTTTGGCAATTTTTTCGTTTTTGAGAATGCCACTTTCTCTTTCACTAATATTGTTGAATTGCTCAAAAATGGGGTCAAAGATATTCTTTATTGCTTGTGCCTTTGTGTCTCTACTTCTATCGATATATTTTTGACCGGGCTCCATGTCAAATTTCACAGTAGCGAGTCCAGCACCATCTTGCCCGCGATTATGTTGTTTTTCCATAAGGAGATACATTTTGGTCAACCCATAATGTATATCACCATATTTTTGTTTGTAATAATCGAATGGTTTTAAAAGTCGAATAAGTGCAATACCACATTCATGATGGATAACATCGCTCATAATAGTCTATAATAAATCATTAATGATTTTTTCAATTTGTATGCCTTCTGCTTCGGCCTTGAAATTTTTAATTATTCTATGCATTAGTATTGGCAAAGCTACAGCTTTTACATCTTCTATGTCAGGACTAAATTTACCATTTATAGCGGCATGGCCTTTTGCTGCTAAAATAAGTGATTGTGAAGCCCTCGGACCAGCGCCCCAAGCAATATAATTATTTGCAATTACGGACGCTCTTGTTGTTCCAGGTCTTGTAGACGACACTAGTTTTACCGCATATTCCACTACATTATCTGCCACGGGAACTCTACGTATAAGGTGTTGGAAGGCAATAATTTGTTGGCCATTGATAATTTTATTCAGCTTATTCAATTTATCAGTAGTAGTCGATTTTACTACTTCCAATTCTTCTTCATATGAAGGGTAATCTAATTTTATATTGAACATAAATCGATCTAATTGTGCCTCTGGAAGTGGGTATGTTCCTTCTTGCTCAATTGGATTTTGTGTGGCAAGTACAAAGAAGGGCAACTCTAATTCATGCAAGTGCCCTGCTGCAGTTATAGTTCTTTCTTGCATCGCTTCAAGCAAAGCAGCTTGGGTTTTCGGGGGTGTTCTATTAATCTCATCTGCCAAAATGATATTTGAAAAGATTGGACCTCTGTTGAATTTAAATGATCTGTTTTCATCCAAAATCTCTGCACCAATGATATCAGACGGCATTAAATCAGGTGTAAATTGGATTCTTTTGAAATGAAGGTCAAGCACCTCAGAAACCGTTTTTACTAAAAGTGTTTTTGCTAATCCCGGAACACCGACCAATAAACTATGGCTGTCGCAAAAGATAGAAAGTAGAACATATTTTACTACATCATCTTGACCAACAATTACTTTTTTAATTTCTTTCGATAAATCTTTAAATGATTGGGAAAGTTTTTCTACCCCTTCAACATCGTTATTAAATGTATACATACCTAATTCGTTAACCAGTTATTGAGATTTGAACAATTATTATATTCTGGAGCAATCATTATATAAGACTTGCGCCCATTTTTTCTAATCCATTTCAATATTTCTTCATTCTCTTTGTTCGATTTAGTGGCATTTTGCAACTTGTCGTAGTCTTGTTCTAAATTTGCCTTATGCGGTGGGGTTTTCGAATCTAATCTTAGAATTCTATAGCCTTGTGTACCGTCCTCTTTCATATATGGAACAGGGTCAGATATTGCTCCAACTTTCATCGTGTCTACAATAAATAGTACTGTTGGGTCCATATCTTTTGATTCAATAATGGTTCCGCCATTTTCTTTATTTATAAGTCTTCCGCCTGCACTTTTTGAAAGCTCATCTTCAGAATATTTGTTAACTGCTTGTAAAAAGGTAAGACTGTCTTTGTGCAATTTCAATACTTTTAGTTTTACAGTATCTAAAATATTTCTTGCTTTTATTAAATCATTAGAAACAGATTTTGGTTTTATTAATATATGTCTTATGTTTATTAAGTCTCCTCTTCTTTCAATTAATTGTAAAATATGGAATCCAAATTGGGTTTCTACAATTTCAGAAACTTCGTCTTTTTTTAGTTTATAAGCTGCAGCATCAAATTCTTTAACAAAAGTACCACGAGGCACCATTCCAAGCTCACCTCCATTTTCTGCCGATCCAGGATCTTGTGAATATAATGAGGCCAAAAGTTCAAATGATTCGCCGGCTAATAATCTATCTCTTAAATCTGAAGTCGTTTTTCTTGCATATTCTTTTTGGAAATCACTTATTTGAGCATCTATTACTATTTGAGATACTTCAAATTCAGTATTAAAAAATGGTAAACTGTCACTAGGTATTTTAAAGAAAAAATCTCTTACCTCACTTGGTGTAACAGTAAGTTCGCCCACTATTTTGTTTCGCATTCTTCCTGCCAAAAGTTGATCTTTTATGTCCTCTCTAAAATCGTCTTTTATCTGGTCAATTGATTTATTGTAATATGACTCAAATGCCTCGGTAGAACCAGCCATATTTACATAATAATTTACTTTTCTGTCTAGTTCATCTTCCACTTCCTCTTCACTCATTGGTATTGAGTCCTTTATGGCTTGGGCAACCAAAAGTTTGTTTACTAGCATTTGGTCTAATAATTGGCATCTTCCTTCCTCTCTTTCTTCGGGTTTATATCCTAGAAGCTCCATTTGGTTCTCAATATCCGAATGTAATATTATGTTATTATCCACCATGGCAATTACCTTGTCTATAATTTTTCCTGGCTGTGCTTTAGAAATAATTGAAAGTAGGCAAAATAATCCTAGTAAAATTGTTTTCATTTTGTTCATTAGTAAATTTTTACTTTATTTTTTTTAATGGCTTTTTGAAAAATTTCAACTTTTGCCTTTGTAATATAATCTGCTTTTTTCTGACTTAATAGTATGTTTCTAATATCATCTTGTACCATTTCAAAAGGCGCAGCAGTTCCAGCTGTTTTTATGTCTTTAATCCAAATAAGCATTGATATATCGGCCTTATTTATTTCAATCAAACTTCCTTTTTGCATTAATTGAGTACTCGATGCCAAGCTATCTGGAACCCTACTTCTTAAAAAAGAAAATTCTTTCCATTCATCTTCTATGTAAGCATCCAAAACATTTTCAAGCACGAAACTTTTTAGTTCTTTTTGTTTTTTTGTATTTGTAATCAAGGATTTTAGTGTTGGCAATTGTGGTGTTTCGAAGTTTTTAATAAAACTGAATTTTACTATACTCGATTCTAAGGTATAATTTTGAAAATATTTCTTGTAATAATCCTCCAAAACCTTGGTCGGAATAGTGGTGTCCATTTTTTGAGCAATTAGTTGCCTTTCGTATTCATAAACAGATAAGCTAGATTCATAGGTTTTAATTCTATCACTAATTTCATTCTTTTTTGCTAAGGATAAATTGTCTTTTGCCTTATTTACCATTGCCTTTTCGGCAGCCCAATTTTTGGCATAGTTTAAAATTATAGCTTGGCTATCTTGCGAAGATGTTAAAGGCTCAGATAATCCGGGTATTTCGTTTTTATGCAATTTTTCTCCGTAAGCGGTAGCCACAAGCATTGACAAATCTTCGTTGCTCTTTTTTGAATATAAGCCACAGGCATTTAGTAATGTCATTAAAATAATATAGGTTGCTATTTTTTTAATAATGGCTATTTTTTAATTAATTCATCCAAAACTCCTTGGTTTATTACTACTGGATATTTTGATTTCAATGTTTTTATCCAATTTTTTTCTATTTCTTCCTGATATGCCGCTACCACAAAACCTTTTACTTCTTCTAATTCTTTTGGGCGAGCAGGTGAAATTGAATTCGTTTTATAAACAATAAATTCATCTTTTGTCGGAATCGATTTGGTGTTTCCTGGAACCCAAAGTATAATTGAACTTAATGCATTGTTGTTTTTTTCAACGCTTATTTGTTCAACAGTGAAATCTGTATTCTCTTTTAAACCTAATGAATTTAAAATGTTCAATGCCAAACTATCTGACAGATTTTTATTCTTTAAAGCTAATTTACTGAAAGCCTTTGCTTTTTTTGCGTTTTTAAATGAATAAGCAGAAACGGCAGCACGCTCATTATATTTAAACTTATCTCTATTTTTTTCAAAAAAGTTTTTTAAACCTGTTGTGTCTTCCATTGCCTTTGACCATACATTTTTTTCCATTTGGTCAAATAATAAGATGCCTTCTTTGTATTCTTTTACCAAATTGCCATAATCAGAATTGGTATTTATTAAATATGTACGATACAAATCTAACATTTGGCCAGTAAATGCTCTTGTGTAAATTGCATTAAATCTCGATTCACCAGCCAATCCCTTAGAATATCCTAGGTTATCTTCAATTGCATGTCCCAATTGATTTTCATCTATTTTGTATCCATTGAATCCAAAAATTATGCTTTTTGGCTGGTCCACCATCACATAATTATTCTCATTCTTTTCAAATCCATTCAGTGTTTTTGATTTTAGAGATTCAAAAGCCAATTGGTCAATTTTTAAATTCCAATTTTTAAATAATGAATCGGCAAATGTATTTTTTGCCGTCTCATAACGACTTGATTTTCTAATTTTAGTTTCTAATATTGGCTTCACCTCGTCCAATGTAGCTATTTTCGCTTTTTCCAGCCGTTTAATTATATACCAAGCCGTTTTTGTTTTGAAAGGCAAAGACATGTCCAGGTCTTTTTGCAATGCAAAGGCTTCATTTTCAAATGTTTCATTGTATTGTCCTATTCCAAACCAATCTAATTCGCCACCATTGAAATTGGTATAATTGTCTTCACTTAATCTCCTAGCCATATCACCAAAATCTGCTCCTTTCTTTAATTCTGCATAAATAGAGTCAATTTGATTTTTCGTCTTTGTTTGCAATGAATCGAATGGAGAAATAAGGCGTTTAATTATTGCTACTTTAATTCTTCCATTTGCTGGTCTTATGTCATTCACTTTTACGATATGGAAGCCAGCCTCCGTCATTGTTGGTGTAGAGTATGTGCCTTTTTTTATTGTGTAAGCAATATCTTCCAAAGGTTTGTAAGCGATTTGTAAAGCAGTAAAATAGCCTAATAAACCACCATTATCTCTCGAATTTTTGTCCATTGAATACACTTTAGCCAATTCTTCAAAACTGCTTCCACCTTGCAATAAACTATATACATTATCGATATTTGTTTTTGCTTCGCTAATGCTTTTGGGGCTATTTGGGTCGAATGAAATGAAAATATGGCTAATGCTTACATCTTGCAACGATCTTTTATAAGCCTCTTCGGTTAGCTTATCCATTATTTTTTTATCCAAATAAGATTCAAATAATTGATTTTCATAGCTTTGTAATTCATCCATTAAAACAGGGTCTTTGTCAGCGCCACTTTCTTGTGCTTCTTTTACCTTGAGTTTGAAGTTGACAAACAAATCTAAATATTCTTGTAGCGAAGCTTTTGAATAATCAGCCTTATTATTTATATTATTTTTCTTGTAAATATATTCAAATTCTGAAACGGACACTGGTTTTTTGTCAATGGTAAAAAGGGTCTTTTCTTGTCCAAAAATTGATAAACTGTTGATTAAAACGAGGAAAAGTGTAAAAATAAAAGGTTTAATTGTTGTCATAATTGCTTTGATTTTAAAACGCAAAAATAACAATTTTATGTAATGATTTTTAATGAAATAGTTAATAACTGCTAAACTTGGGTTAATTTTGCAAAATATTATGAAAAGAGGAGAAATTTTGGCTGATGTGGCCATCGAAACAGCTGTTGCTGAGGGAAAGGGATTGGCCCGAATTGAAGGTAAAGTATTATTTGTGAAAAATGGGTTGCCCGGAGATATTGCAAATGTTAAAATTACCAATGTAAAGAAAGACTTTGCTGAGGGAGAGATTGAATCGGTCATTTCACCCTCCTCTTACCGACAAGCTCCATTTTGTGCACATTTTGGGTTGTGTGGAGGCTGTAAATGGCAGCAAGCTACTTATGAAGGACAATTGCATTTTAAACAAAATATTGTAAAAGAAGCATTCGACCGTATTGGTAAATTTGAATATCCAGGGCTCGAGCCCATTTTGGGTGCACCTTCTGCCACTTATTACCGCAACAAAATGGAATATACTTTTTCTGCAAAAGGTTGGTTGACTTGGGACCAAATTAATTCAGGGGATGAGTTTGAAAGAAGGGTACTTGGATTCCATGTTCCCGGTGGTTTTGCTTCGGTTATTAATATTGATAAATGCTATTTGCAAGACCAAAGAGCCGACGATATAAGAAATGGATTGCATAAATTGGCGATGGAAAGGGATTTTTCTTTTTATAATTTAAGAGACAAAAAAGGCTTTTTACGCAATTTAATCATCAGAAATACTTCTATCAATGAGTGGATGGTGGTGCTAGTTGTGGCAGAAAATGATGCAGCAAATATTAATGCTTGTATGGAATTTTTGGATAATGGATTTCCATTTATTACTTCTTTGAATTATGTAATTAATCCCAAAATGAATGATACTATTTATGATTTGAAAGTGATAAATTATAAAGGAAAAGACCATATTATCGAAAATCTAAATGGTGTAAACTATAAAATAAGCCCTAAATCATTCTTTCAAACGAATAGTGAACAGGCTCGTTTTTTATATAGTAAAGCAATGGAAATGGCTGAAATCTCGGGCAACGAAACAGTCTATGATTTGTATACTGGAACGGGTAGTATTGCACTTTATTTTGCTACTAAATGTAAAAAAGTTGTTGGTATTGAGCAAATTGCAGAAGCAATTGAAGATGCAAAGGAGAATGCCATTTTAAATAATTTAGATAATGCCGATTTCTATGTTGGCAATGTGGAGGACATGTTTACGACCGATTTTATAGCCAAGAATGGCGCTCCTGATATTTTAGTCACCGATCCACCACGTGCTGGTATGCATCCAAGAGTAATTGAGGTTTTAAGAGTAGCACAGCCTCCAAGGATTGTTTACATAAGTTGTAATCCAGTTACTCAGGCCCGAGATATTGCTTTATTATCAGATATTTACGCAGTAAAAAAAGTATTGCCCGTTGATATGTTTCCGCAAACTTTTCATGTTGAAAATATTGCGGTTTTGGAGCTAAAAAACACCTTATAACGTTGAATTTTAAATGCTTAATGTTAAATGGAAACTAGGGACAAGAAAGATTTGAAAATTTGGAGATTTGAAAATGGAAAAATGAAGTAATTAGCGAATTAGCTAATGGAGGGAGGGGAAAATGTTTAATTTTTTATGTTGAAAGAATACAAATAACCCATTAACTAAATAACCTAATAATTAATTAACCAAACTTTGGACTGTTGACCGTTGATCGTGGTTTCCCAATCACTTACCTCGTCAATAATTTCTTAAGCCTATTAAGCGATTCTTGGTTTAGGTCGTTTTGAAAAGCTGTTCTTAAATTGGTTTTGTCTCTTTCTGTAATATGAATACTCATTGCAGCCTCTTCTTCACCCTTAGCTGGTTCGTAGGCAAATGGAAGATAGCTAATATCTGTTTTACTCATATTTTCAAGCATACTAAGTGCAATGTCGTTATTGTATTCTTGTTCTACCATAAAATTAGCATATATATTGCCCAGAGGATTTATCATGTCGGAAATTAAATCTGTATTCTCCTGCTTTTCAAGTTCCACAAATTTCCAGTCGGTTCTAATTTGCATAAAAATGACACCACTCGTATTTTCATCAATCCAATTTTTAAATACATTATAAAATCGGGTTGCCACCCCAAGCCCATAATTTTCTTTTAAGCCAGCATCCATAATTTTCATTATCGGAACGGTAGGCATGTGCACGGTAGGGAATAAGTATGGAAAGGAAGCCTGCATACGCAAGGCAGTTATAAAATTTAATTTTTCAGCATTATAATCTTCGAAATAGGACATAAATTCGATGCCATCGATTCCGATATAATCTAAATAACCCTTTGATGAAAGGACAAATGGTTTTGTAAGATAGGAAACCGACTGTGGTGAAATAAATAAAGTTCGATGATCGTTGGTAATGACCGGCGACATTAACATAAGCGGAATAAGGGCATTTTTTTCAGGCTCTTGGTAGTCCATTACTCTTTTATTCAATATTCCTTCAGTATTCTCATTAAAATGTAGGTCGAAGGCAAAAGCTCGATCTTTTCTAAATTGCTGGCCATTTACTTGATGCGTTTTCCATGGAAAAAATATGTCGTTGGAAGCACCTGCCGCCATGATAGCATTTAATAAATCTTTTCCAATGTCTTCGGTATATTTTGGGTCGTAAAGGTCAATTGGCTTGCCTTGTTTTTTGCGAAGATATAATTCGCGGTAATAGGCAGCACCTAGCATGCCACCCGATGCACCAGTTATTACCATACAATGGTCAAACAATGCTCCACTAAGTGCTTTGTCTGTTTTTTGTAATACATGGTTTGTCCAATATGCCGATTTGCTTCCTCCACCTCCAGTACAAATAAAAATGAGCTTTGGCTTCTTTTGCCCATACTTTACAAGCATATTGTTTTTCCATTTATCTAATATGGCTTTTGTGTCGGATATATCCACCATTATTTTACTTCTTGTAACATTGGCTTCTATAGTAGATTGGTTGTAGGGTAGTGGCGGGCGTTGATAATCCATGCCAGCTACTCGACTTCGGTAAACAAACAAATTGAATTGCGAGAAATAATTAAGCGAAAGGATAAATGCGATGATAAATAAAAAACGCCAGTCACCAAAGAAATAACTTAAGCCAGCCATTATGACCATTGTTGTTGTAAATAATAAACAAACCGAACTAGCCGCTGGGATTCTAAAAAAGGGATTTTCTATAAAACTGCCAAAAAAGAAAAGACTGGCAAAACTGACAATAATTACAACAAACGCATTATAATGGTGGCTACGCAGAATGTTTTTCACCACCCAAGGATCGTAATGACTAACATCTCTTGCCAATTTCCACTCAAATCCACTAGATAAATAGGTTTCAATCATCCATTGATTATTATTCGTTTTCTTCTCTGGTAAAATATCCAAATTTATATTTGCTTGGATTAATTTCTCTTTGGTTTTTTCTTTTATACTTTTCAGAAACATATTTACATCCTTATTAAAAAACAGGAAATAAATACTTGTAGCAATTATATGGATTAGAATGCCCAATAATAAGCCAATTATATTTATTAAAATAATGCCTTTTTCCATTCCTTGAATACTGTCAAATCGAACGATCTGAAAAATATAGCAAATAATAAACAAAAGGGGAATGGTAGAATTATTGAGACAAAAGGTTACAAAAGGATGCGTTAAAGAAGCCAGAAAATTGAATCGATAGCTATTAAGCATATAAAACGAAATTTGCCATGCCATTATAAATCCTCCGAGCGAAAAACCTACAATTAGGAAACTATAAAAATCAACTCTGTTTCGATATTCAGGGTCTAAAAATAAATAAGGTACACCGTAATGAGTGCCAAATGATTTAAAAATGGATGCAAAAAGAATCAACCATAGCACCAACATTAATTGGTGTTTTTTTATATGTAGAATTAATAATTGTAAAGGAAAATTTAACGATTTAGAAGTTAAAAAATTGCCTATTTTATTAATCATGGCTTCTTTTGGTTGAATTTTAATCTCAAATATAAATATAAAATCATATTAATTTTAATTAAAAAGACTTCCTAGCAGCGTCTCCCGAAAGGGAAGCTGCGCAGTAGTTAGCACTTTTTCGCAAAATAAACACAATGAATTTTAAAAGGTCTAAATAAATTTATTTCAATATCTTTTCTAATTTTTTAAGGGCTTCTTGGTTTGCAGCATTATAATAGCTAGCTCTTAAATCAGCTTTGTCTTTAGAAGTAATATGTATGCTCATTGCGGCTTCCTGTTTTTCCAATGTTGGCTCGTACGAAAAGGGAATAAAATGGACTTGGGTTTTGGTCATATTTTTGATGAATCCTAAGAAAATATCGTTGTTATAATCTTGTAAATTCATGAAGTTTGAATAAATATTTCCAATTGGATTGGTGGTTTCTGAAATTATATTCGTGGTTTCTTGTGCACTTAAATCGATATATTTTGGGTCGGTTCGTAATTGTAAAAAAACAACGCCGCTGGTATTTTCTTCTATCCAATTTTTGAAAACACTAAAAAAACGGGTCGAAACACCTAAACCCAAATTTTCTTTCAAGCCTGCATCCATCACCTTCATTTTTGGTGTCGATGGAAGATTTGTGGATGGAAATACATAGGGAAAGCTAGCCTGAATTCTCAATGCGGCAATAAAATTTAAATTTTCGGCACCATAATCTTGGAAATAAGACATGAAATCAATACCATCTATTGCCAAATCCGTTATGGTAGAACTCGGTTGGTGTATAAAAGAATTGGTTAAATAGGAGATGGGTTGTGGCGAAATAAATAAGGTGCGTTGGTCGTTGGTAATTACGGGCGAAAAAATCATCATCGGGATTTCGGCATTCCTTTCGGGTTCGTAATAATCCATCAATTTTTTATCCATAAAACCCCTTGTATTTTCATTTAAATGTAAGTCAAAAGCATAGGCTCTATCCTTTTTATAGGCACTTTCATTTATAGTATAAGTTCTCCAAGGAAAGAAAATATCGTTTGATGCACCTGCCGCCATAATACCATTTAATAAATCTTTTCCAGCATCTTCCGCATAAATGGTGTCGTAAAGGTTGTTAATTTGGTTTGTTTTTTGCCGCAAATACAATTCGCGATAATAAGCTGCGCCCCACATTCCGCCGGATGCACCTGTAATGAGTACACAATGATCGAATAATTTGCCATTGAGCGATTGGTCGGTTTTTTGCAATACCATGGTGGTCCAATACGACGATTTGCAACCACCACCACCAGTACTAAAAAGGATTAGTTTTGGTTTGCTTTCGCCGTATTTTACAAACATATTTTGTTTCCATTTATCCAATATTTTCTTCGTTTCTTGGATATCATACAACATATTACTGCGTGTTACACTAGCCTCAATCGCTGATTGATTATAAGGAATAGGTGTTCTCTCATAATTCATTCCAGGTACTTTATTCCTATAAATCATTAAATTAAATTGGGACATTAGGGTAATGCCGCCAAAAATAACCAATACAGCCATTACGCGCCACTCACCAAAAAAATAGGTTAAGCCTGCAGATATTATCATAAACGTGGTAAACAATAAACAAAGCGAACCCGCTGCAGGAATTCGAAAGAGCGGATTTTCAATCAAACTGCCAAAAAGAAATAAGGAAGTAAAGCTGACTAATATCACCACAAAGGCATTATAATGGTGGCTTTTTAATATCCTATTAATTATCCAAGGGTCGTAATGACTTACATTTCGAGCCAATTTCCACCGAAAAGCACTCGACAAATAAACCTCAACTGGCCACTGGTCTTTTAATTCTTTTTTTTCAGGTAGAATATCTAGGTCGATATGATTCTCTTTTAGTTTTTCCTTCGTTTTTTCTTTAAGTGTTTTTAAAAATAGATTTACATTCTTATTGAAAAACAAAAAATATAAACTGGTTAAAAGAATATTGGAAAATATGCCTAAATATAAACCCATCATATTAGATAAAATTACCCCTTTCTCTAAATTTTCTGATTTTTCGAAATCCAATACTTGATAAGTATAACATGCAATAAAGGTGAGGGGAATAATAGAATTATTCAGACAAAAGGTGATAAATGGATGGCTTAAGGATGCTAAAAATTGAAACCTAAAGCTGTTGAGCATATAATACGAAATTTGCCACGCCATAATGAAACCACCAATAGAAAAACCAACTATGAGAAAACTGAAAAAATCAACCTTGTTTCGGTATTCTGGGTCTAAAAAAAGGTAAGGAATACCGTAATGAACACCTACACCATTTAATATTGAGGCAAAAAAGAATGCCCATAAAAGCAACATCAACTGATGTTTTTTGAAATGTAGTATAAGTAATTGTAAGGGGAAATTAAACCAAGTGGATTTAATTTTATGTGCTATTGACTTAATCATACTCAGGGAATAAATTCATATACACCAATATCAGGATTTGCATCTCTCATTTGGTTGTCTAAATCAAATAAAACGGCAGTTATAATGCCAGCATCTTTAGCAGGACTTTCAGCTGTAAGGCGGAAATTATTTTTAAGTCGATCAAGAAATTTTATGTCCAGGTTTTTCTTACAATCGGCAAAACTCGGGTCACTAATATCCAATTTAGTCTTTAAAATACAATTTTTAAATTGCTTATTGAATCCTGCTGTCCCTTGCGCTCCTTCGGCTGGGTCGAATACCAATTCTTCTTCCAAACTACCTTCAATAATACAATTCACAAAATCAGCTTTTGTCAAATCTGCTCGAATAAGTAGGTTATTGTCCCGGTCTTCAAAAAAATTGCTTAAGTAAACCATTGGGTCTTTATGTTCAAGATACTGGTTTCCTCTATTGTAAAAAGTACAATGCGTAAAGGAATAATCACCGCCAACTTGCACGGCTAGGGTACTTAAACCTGTACTGTGTAATAACACATTTTCGGCATTTACAATGGATAAAAAACCAAACAAAGCATAAAATGCCATGTTTTTTATAACCACATTTTTTAAACTCAAATCAGGTGCATTTGCTACCGAAATATTCGGAATATCCTCAATACTTGCCGAGCCTAGGTTGATGCCATAGCTGCCATTTCGAAGCTCTGAATTCTCGATGGTATTGCCTTGGCTGCCTCTTAAAAGAAAAATGCCAAGCCATTGTCCTGGAATAATGTCGTAAGGTGTGCCATCCAAATCATTGTCTAACCTAAGCCCTCTGAAAACGACATAATCTGCACTATCTATTCCGCCCAAAATATTTACATTACCTTCAACAAAAATACCCGAATTTGGGCCCATATAAATATCCACGTTTTGGTTTATGGTAAGCGTGTGCCCCGCTTTCACCACCATTGAGTTGAGGATGACGTATGGTAAATCGTCATTCCACGTTTGTGTTTCAATTTCTTCACCATTAAAAAAATGAGCATTCTGACCCCAAGCCTGCAAAATTACTTGCTGTTTGTTGCCATTAGTTTCCAGTTGGACGGAATCAAAAAGGACAAAAGGCAATTTTCCTTTGCTTGGATCCACGGTTACTTCTACAAACACATAAATGCTATCTTTAGCAGGAATTATAATATTTGCCGCTTCAGACACTGCATCTCCATTAACATTAATCCTAAAATTTGAGCTTTCGCCTCCAGCGAGTTTGATTTTAGAAATATTTATTGGTTGTTTATTTTGATTCCGAATGGTGAAAAACTGAGTAGTTGATCCTAAGTTTACAAAGACAGTATCAAAAGTAAGAGTATCATTCGAAAAAGAGATTTTGGCACCACTATCGGTAATCAGTTTGTCTTTTTTACAACTAGTAAAGCCGTAAAGCAACATTATAAAACAAAAAATTTTGTAAAACGTATTCATTTATTTTTCTAAAAGACCAAAGATAATATTTTAAAATATTTTAAGCCAAATTTTTTGAAAAGGCATTGTTCTATTCTAATTGTAGTTAAATTTGGAACTATTCTTTATCTTAAACGAATTAATAACAAAAATAGTATAAAAAAAGCTCCTTCACTCCAATTTGTTGTTGGAATAAAAGAGCCTTTTTTGAAATTTACCTTTTTTATTCTAATGCTCCTGTACTAAATTTTAGTTTCCACGAATTTAAAGTACCGGCATCATCCGTACCAAAATCATACATTTTCATTTTCCAAATTCCTTTTATGTTTTTTCCCAGTAGGAAGGTAGAAAGTGGCTTCATGGTTACACTTGTTGGGAAATCGCTTGTTGTAGATCCTGTAGGGGCATAATTACCTGATGCAAATGGATCAGTTAATAAATTGACAAAGGAAGAATTAAATACAAGTTTGTTTCCTGCAATAAAGTCAGTCTTTGAACCACAACTAGTATTGTCTATTGCTCCAATTCTTTTTATTAATCCACAAGATTCACCTGATGGAGTAAATAATTCAAGCACCACATCACCTCCATAAACATGACTTAAATCCACCTCTATACTCAACTTAGAAGGGTCGGCAATGATGCCATCTGCAATTATTTCGATGGTGTTTTCTGCACTTCCAGGGTTGACACCACCTCCACAACTGCCCGTATTATTTGTTGCATCTGGAATTGGCAATGGAATATTGTTTTCTAAAATTGCAGGCAGAACCAAGCGAGTGTCGGGTTCCTCTTTTTTGCAAGAAAATGCAATTGTAAAAAGTACAATTGATAAAATTAATTTGAAATTACTTTTTTTCATGGTGCTTAATTTTTTAAATATTAAATAATAAACAAATATAATGTTTTGTATAATGATTTTACCAATATCATTAAATTATTTTTAATTGGAAATTAAATAAAAAAAATAGATGAGTATTTTCCTATTTCTCTTTCATAAATTTTGACAGCAATTTATTTAATATCCAATACAAAATATAACCTATCGGAAGCAGCACAATACTCCATCCCAATAACGCATACCCAAATGCAGCCGAAAATTGTTTAATAGCCTGAAAAAGATGTTCATCTATCATTATTTTAAATTCGGACCATACCAATTTCGATTCTTGTATCCCCATTACCTTTTCTCCAAGCCTCAAGAAAGGCAAAAAAAGTAAAAATTGAAGCGGATAAACTAAATATCCTACTGTGTACATTAAGGGCAAATTGTATTTTAGTTTTATTCCTGTAATGGTGGTCATTATTTTGGATACACCAAAAAAAGGAATGATGCTATACATAGCCGCAATGGTGGAGCTGATAGCTATTTCGCGTGGACTTAAACCCATGCTAAAGAAATACTTTATTTTATTTCGAATTCTTTTCAATTATCCTTTTATGAAGCAATATTACCAATAATTTATGCTTATAAAATATAGAAATTGTTTTTCTTTGTAAAAAAAACGATATGATAACAGTAAATGAATATTTTGAAGGTAATGTAAAATCCTTATCATTGCAGAATTGTGGAGGAAAAGAAACCGTTGGCGTGATGAAAGCCGGCGAATATGAGTTTAATACAGCTCTAAAAGAAATTATGACAGTCATTTCTGGCTCCATGACGATTCTTTTACCAGGCGATGAGGATTGGGGCATTTATGAAAAAATGGAAAGTTTTGTAGTGCCTGCTAATAGTAGTTTTAAACTCAAAATTTTTGCTGACACCGCCTATTTGTGTCAGTTTGTGGGATAGTTTTTTTGTAATTTTCATACTAAAAAAGACTTCCAATTAAATTTTTATAATATATTTGAAAAAAAAACGACATGAAAAAAAATAGGATAATACTTTTGCTTCCCATAATATTTGCAATATTCAATTGTTATGGACAAATTAATGTGTTAGAAAAATCGCATGACATATCTCGAAAATCAAAAAAAGGATACCTAGGTGATGTTGAAGTGAATGATAACACAAAATCATTTGATATGATTTATGTACTTCCATCGAGTGATAGAAAAGTTAAATTAGAAACTTATACATTCGACCAAGAACTGAATTTAACAAATACAGTAAAAGAGGAATGGGATGTAGAAAAAATGAGAGAACGGTTTTCATGGTTCAATTTTAAGGGAGATGTTTATTATACTAACACAATTTCAGCATCATCTACTTTGGGTGGAAAATTAGTTTTTAGAAAAAAATTAATTACCTCTAGGTATAGATGGTGGTATGGTACCTATGTTAAAAGTGTGAAAATGTTGGAAAAAGTAAAGCCCACAAGCGATGCAGAACAGAAATATGTTTTTAGAGGAGGAGCATACGAAATAGAGAGAGATAGTAGTATATTGGTTTTGGCAGGGAGGCAAGATGTTAAAAATGATATTAATTCATATATGAATTATGAGTTGCTAAAATCGGACAATAATGTAAATATAACTGTAATGGAAAAAATAACTTTTCCTGGCGCTTATACACCCATTTTTGCTGAGCCTTTAAAAGATGAAATGACCATTTCAAATGATGACAAACCTCGAGATTGGATTGTCGTTTTTGCTCCATTTGGTGGAAAAGCTTATAGCAAAATACAAGTAGCTGACCCAACTAAATTAATCTATTTTAGAATAAGTCCGGAAGGAAAAATAAAGGAACGTGCAGAAATAACTGCTCCTACCAATGGATGGAGAATTCTGGAAGCATACGAGAAGAATGGTTCAATTTTCTTTTATGGTCCTTGCATAACAAATGATCCAAAAGCGAAATACATAAACCAAATATATAAAACAGGATTGGTTGCTACAACATCGGCGGATGATGAGGAAAAAGCAGCAGAAAACACAAAACCTACCGGATTTGGTGGAGGCTTTAAGTCGATGGTAAATACTTTTTCTGGAGCACAAGACATGGGGCAAACGCAAGATGCTATCGATGCAATGATTGACGAGATGAAATTTACAGGCTTTGTGGTAGGTCGATTAACAAATGGGAAATTGGATTTTGTAAAAGAAACTCCAGTGGATGATTTTAATAAAAAAAATATAAAACCATTAGGACAAAAGAATATGGTAGAATTTGATGGCAAAAAATTCGAAACGTTTAATATTTTCTTTACTTCAAATGGCGATATTTTGATAAATGGACAAGATTTTAAAATAGCAAAGGAAAAACCATTCGGATACGATGGCAATGCTGGAGCTAGACTATATAAAGGAGTTTATTTATTCCAATTTGATAACGAAGGCAACCTTAAGCGTAATTATGGAGTAGTAATTGAAGATCAAAAAGATAGAGCAGGATTTTTTAATCGTTCACCACTAACAGCCGATATGTTTCCAGCTTCAAGTTATTTAACGGAGTCATCAGATAAAACTAAGTTGTATTGGAATATGAACGTTTGTCGAGCCATGCACGAAGAAGAGAATTCAGATTTTGGATTCTTTTCTACAACAGTAACAAAAACTTGGGAACCCCTTTTTAGTGTTCAATATGGAACTATTGATTTAAATACTGGGGCAACTTCTGATTTTAAAATTTTAGGTGACGCTGAAAAAAAGAGTTTTTATTTGTTTCCATCAAAAAATGTAGTTAAAATGGGTCAATTTGTAATTTATCTTTCAGAAACAGAAAAAGGAGATAAAATTTTGTTTAGTAGAATGGATATTTCAAAATAATACTTTAGTCTATAATTTAAAGCGCCGTTGCAATTTGCAACGGCTTTTTTTTTAAAACCCAGATTACGCATTAGGATTTGTAATGAGAGCCAAAAAGGCAATAAAATATAGTGCTGCCAGAACAATTTTAAATGCAGGAATAGCATCGTTATTTATGTTGCATAAAAGGCTAATGTGTAATTTGGGTTTAATCTACCACTATAAATGTTTCTTCTAAGTAAAGCCATACATCACTTTCAAAGATTGATTGCTTAGTCGTTAGTCTGTCTTCAGTAAGACTAATTATTTCAAACGAATCTCTTGAGGTTGGTGCTTCTGTGTTAAAAATCAACCATTTATTATCAGTACTTATTTTGTATGTGCTTTCTATTATATCTCCTTCGTTATATTCTGAAAGACATCCCCTTACAACTCTTCCTATTGTTCTTTCATATTTCCCTCCTTCATAATACCTATGTTTAAGCGTGGAGCCACACCATTGTATCTGTGAAGTTCCGTCAATTGAGTATTCTATCGAACGCCAATTTTTTCCTATCAATTTTGAAACCACCAAATTTGTACTATTCGATTCCTTTTTACAGCTTATACTGAATACCAATAATAAGCTGACGGCTAATAATTTTTTAATTTTCATATACTTGTTTTTTATTGTTTAATTAATTTGGTGGAATAAAGGTGGTTTTCCTGGTCTTCAATCAAAATAAAATAAATACCAGAAGGAAAATTAGAAATGGAAATTTCTCCATCCAAATTACTATTTATTTCATTTAGTAAAATCCCTTGAATATTCATTATTTTTAATGATTTAGGCGTATCAATATTTCTTATTTTAAAACTATTTTGTGTAGGATTTGGAAAAATAATTTTGTCATTTTTTACACTATTTGAAAAAATACCAACTGTGGTTGGGCAAGCAATTGTAACTGGTGCTATAAAAGTATTTCCCGATGTGCCATTGCCTAATTGTCCGTTTATATTCGAACCCCAATCCCATAAATCTCCTAAATTATTAATGGCTGCACTATGGCTTCTACCTGCCGATATTATTTTCCAATTATTGCCTTTTATAAGTGTAGGTATTGTTTTATCTAATTTGGTACTATCTCCTAATTGACCATAAAAATTAAATCCCCATGTCCATATTTTTCCATTCGTTTTGATGCCAATACAGTGGTATTCAAATGAGGAAATTGCTTCCCAGTCGCTGTCAGTTCCTATTCTTATGGGTGTAAATCGGGTGATTTTAGTACCATCACCTAGGCTTCCAAGTCCATTATAACCCCAAGCCCACAATTGACCAGCAGTATTGATTGCATAACCCTGTCCCCAACCACCACTTATTTTTACCCAATTATTAGCCGTTCCAACTTTTAAGGGTTTATTGCTTGAGGATACGCTATTTCCAACTCCAAGCTGTCCGTCATTATTGTTTCCCCAAGTCCAAATGGTGCCATCTGTTTTTAAGGCTATAGTATAAGTGTTTCCGGTATATACTTCTTTCCAATCCGTTTCTGTACCTACCTTACCTGGAGCGTTGGTATTGGTATTATTCCCATTTCCTAGGGTTCCAACTAAGTTTTCGCCCCACGTCCATAGTGTTCCGTCTGTTTTTATACCTGCCGAATGTCCGCTACCAGTGGTAGATACAAATTTCCAATCGGTTTCTGTTCCAATTCTTATTGGAAAAGTTCTATTTACATTGGTGCCATCGCCTAATTGTCCTTTGCCATTATAGCCCCAACCCCAAAGTGAGCCATCATTTTTGATTGCTAAATTTTGTAATAATCCAGCGGATATAAATTTCCAGTCTCTGTCAGAGCCTACTTGTTGTGGTGTCAAACTACTTGGTATTCCAGTACCCAATGCACCAAATCCATTTGAGCCCCACGACCAAAGTGAACCATTTGTTTTTATCGCTATACTATGGTTGTCTCCCGAACTAATGGATTGCCAACATTGGGAAAAGCCGCTAATAGAGAAGAGCAATAATAAAATGAATATAAAAATTGACTTTTTCATGTTTTCGTAGTTTATTCGTAATAATTAAATTTGCCATCAGTAATTTTAATAGTATTGCCCTCTACACAAGCAATTTCTCCGCTGAATATAGCCTCCATAATCGTGGGATTATTCTGTATTTTTGTAATTTTTACTTTCATATTATAGGTTTGAAAAGTGCCGCCACATAAGTAATTAGCACTACTCAGGTTTGATAATTGGACTACACTTAAATCAGCATTTCCATCCTTAAAATTATATTCTCCTTCGGCAGCAGTATTGAAAATATTTAAAGTAAAATCTTGCTCTGTTCCATCATTTGGGCCCTTGCTTCCTCCTATGATGATTACTTTATTGTAATTTTCAGGGTCGGGATGAAACATACCTATTATTTCCCGTTCTGCCTTCCATTCCACACCGTCGATTTTAAAACTCAGTTCATTTTTGGCATTGCTAGCTAAGTTGTCTTCTTTTTTGTTGCATGCAGCACAGATAATAAATAGCGCCACAAAAAAGGTCATTTGAATTGTTTTCATACTGTTTTTTTTAAAATTGTTAAATTGATTTAAGCATTTTTTTTCGATGCATCAAAATTCTTTTAATTTTCCTTACATATAAAATCAATTTCTTATATTTTGTAATACTTTTTTTTTACTTTTGCTATATTTTTTTGTGTAAAAATATAAGATTATCAATTGTTTGTAAATAAATTATTGTAATGAAATCACTATTAACTGTACGATTAATTTCTGCTCTAAATGAGCCTCAACATACACTAGTTTTGCAAAAATTAAAAGTAGAAAAAAGAAATTCGCTATTTGTATTGTATAAATTATTGGCCATTAAAAAGGAGGAAGAAACAATTGACAAATCAACTATTTTTTTTAAAGTGTTTAAGAAAAAATGGACAAAAGAAGCAGATTATTTATTGAGAAATGAGCTAAAACTACTTAAAGATAAAATTGAAGAGATTATTATAGAATCAAAGTTAAAGCAATACCAATCTACAATAGAAGATAAAATAAAATTGGATTTCTATCGAGATTTGAAAATGACAGATGAGTTTTCGAATTTGTATAATCAATTTATGAAAAAAAACGAAGGTAATTTTGGTTTAGATAATTATTTGGATTATAGTTTTATTTATGCCGATTTTATAAGACAAAATGTATCTAATTATGCTGAGCGGGCAATTCTATTAGAAGAAAATCTTAAAAATTTTGAAGCCAAATTAAACTTAAAATACACTGTCGATTTGAGTAAGTTTTACTTGATGAAATCGCACGTTTTATTCCAACAAAAACAAAAGCATAATGTAGAAATTGGAGAGCTCTTTTCTTATAAAAAAGTAGATATTGAAACCGTAAATTATAGGAATGATTTAAGTGATTATTTTATTTCATATGCCAATGCATATAAAAATTTTGACACATCCACTATGGAGGAATGGGAAGAGACTTTTCAATTGCTTAAAAAAGTACCCAAGGATTATGAACAATATCCAGATGAATACTGTTTCACACTTGGTAATTTGGCTACTATTTGCTCCATAAGGTCGGATTTCGAAAAAGCTGACAAATATTTTGAACAATTATTTTCAGAATTAGAGGATTCAATTATTTATCAAAACAGAGCGCTAATTTTAAATTATATAACCAACTTAAATAAACTAAAAAGGTATAAAAAGGCAAGCATAGAATTGTCAAAAGCAAGCCTTGTTTTTGGAGAAAAAATTCGAGAATTTAGTCAATTTAAAACACAAGAAATCGTGGTTGCCTGTTTTTTAAATGATATAGCTGGATTGGGAAAATTATTGGCTATAAATTTTGAAACACTACAACCGTTTGAAAAAATCTATTATCGGTTATTTTATTGTATTTACTTTTTATTGCAAAATAATTACGAGTTGGCTTTTATTGAAATTCAAAATCTTCAACGCTCAAAGCTAATGAATGAAGTTGATTCCCACTTTGGTTTAGTAGCTAATTTCTTTTATGTGTGTATACGTCATGCTAATAATTATGGAAGTATTAATAAATTAAGCAGAAAGGATAATGCAGAAATTGAGTTGAACTATAATCTAATTCTTGAAGCCAATATTCCGATGTTTCTCAATTATTCTCCATTTTTATGGATGAAAGATTGGGTAGGTTTGTCTTAAATTAATTATTAGTAGGCCTTAAATCCATAATAAAGGGTAAATACTTGAATTAGATTGCTTTTTATTTAGGCACATTAACAATTTATTGATTATTGTGTTACAATATTTGTTCATATCTTTATATTCAATTTAATTAGCTATGGTTTACATTATTGTATTTTTTGTTTTACATTGGTTTTCTTCTGTATTTTTTCAAACTACATTCCTACATCGATATGCTTCTCATAAGATGTTTACAACGGGAAAAATCAGAGAAAAAATTTTTCATGTTTTGACTTGGATGTCGCAGGGCTCTTCATATTTGGTGCCTCGTGCTTATGCCGTTATGCACCGCATGCACCACGATTTTAGCGATACCGCCCAAGATCCTCATTCACCACATTTTTTCAAAGATGTATTTTCTATGATGATAAAAACCAAAGGCATCTATACCAATTTAGTTACTGGAAAATTAACCGCAGCCTCTAAATATTGCCAAGATTTGCCTGTTTGGGAAAAATTTGAAAAATTTGCAGGCAGTTATGCTACACGAATCGCTTGGAGTTTGTTTTATATAGCTTTTTATTTAATTACAATTATAAAATGTGACCTTTCCTATTTTTGGCTACTTTTATTGCCTATTCATTTTTTAATGGGTCCTATTCATGGTGCTATAGTTAATTGGTGTGGACATAAATATGGCTATTCTAATTTTGACAATAAAGATAAATCTAAAAATACAGAGCCAATTGGTTTTTTATTAATGGGTGAATTATTTCAAAATAACCACCATAAATTTCCTACTTCTGCTAATTTTGCAAAAAAATGGTTTGAATTCGATCCAACTTATTTTATTTTGGTGGTAATGAATGCATTTGGAATTATAAAGTTAGTAAAAAATAAATCATAAACAATTATGAATCAGCATGATATTACAATTATTGGTTCAGGTCCTGGCGGATATGTAGCAGCTATAAGGTGTGCTCAGCTTGGATTCAATACGGCCATTATTGAAAAATACAATACACTTGGTGGCACCTGTTTAAATGTTGGGTGTATTCCCTCTAAAGCATTATTAGATTCTTCAGAACACTACTATAATGCAATGCATACTTTTAAGGAACATGGCATTGATATAGCAACACCGACCATTAATTTTCAACAAATGATAGACCGTAAAGCCAAAGTGGTAGAAACCACAAGTGGAGGAATCGATTTTTTGATGAAAAAAAATAAAATAAGTGTATATAAAGGCATCGGATCATTTGTAAATGAAAAGACGATTTCTATCAAATTACAAGATGGCAGTGAAGAACTGATACAAACAGGAAAAACGATTATTGCAACGGGTTCAAAACCTGCTTGTCCGCCATTTATTACGATTGACAAAAAAAGAGTAATTACCTCTACTGAAGCCCTTAAACTAGCCGAATTGCCTAAATCAATGGTCATTATTGGCGGAGGAGTAATTGGTTTAGAAATGGGCTCGGTTTATGCCCGTCTTGGAACACAAGTGAGTATTATAGAATTTATGGATGCCATTATCCCAACCATGGATGCTGATTTGTCGAAAGAATTAACACGCTCAATGAAAAAAATGGGTGTTAAGTTTTTTACTGGACATAAGGTTACAGAAGTAAATGCTACTGATAATAATGTAAGCGTAAAAGCAAAAGATAAAAAAGAGCAGGAAGTGGTTTTTGAAGCAGATTATTGTCTAGTTGCAATAGGAAGAAAACCGTATACCGATGGATTAGGATTAGAAAAAATAGGTATAAAACTAAGTGAGCGAGGACAAATAGAAGTAAACGATTATTTAGAAACAAATGTTCCAGGTATTTATGCCATTGGAGATGTAATAAAAGGAGCCATGTTGGCACATAAAGCAGAAGAGGAGGGCGTTTTTGTGGCAGAAGTAATAGCAGGACAGCATCCACACATCAATTATAATTTAATTCCAGGAGTGGTATATACTTGGCCAGAAGTGGCTGCTGTGGGACAAACCGAGCAACAGTTGAAAGATCAAAACATAGCCTATAAAGTGGGCTCATTTCCGATGCGTGCGCTTGGGCGTGCTCGTGCGAGTATGGATTTGGATGGCTTTGTAAAAGTATTGGCACATGCCGATACCGATGAAATATTGGGTGTACACATAATTGGTGCACGTGCAGCTGATTTGATTGCCGAGGCCGTTATTGCTATGGAATTTAGAGCTAGTGCTGAAGACATTGCCCGCAGTAGTCATGCGCACCCCACATATGCCGAAGCCATGAAAGAAGCCTGTCTTGCTGCAACGGCGAATAGGGCATTGCATGTGTAAGGAGTTATTGTTTATTGGAACTTTTTTACGAAAAAAGCATATTGTATATTCATGAATTCTGTTTTAGTAAAAATTCCATATAAATATTCCTTATTAATTTCTTTTCCTTTGTTAATGGGGGTTATTCTTTGGTTTTCTATATTAGTAGAAAATATTTTGATCGCATTTTTGCTATATGTATTATTCCTATTTCAATAAAATTGGCATATTTGTTTTCATTTAAAGAAGTAAAGGTTGATTTTTTTGATGAAGAAATTCATTTTTCATTTTTAAATAGGTTAAATAAAAAGAAACAAGAATTTGAGGTAAGAAAGGATGAAATTCATTCATTTAGTTTTGATAGTAGAAACGCAGCTAATCTTTTTTGGTTGAAAATAAAGGAAGGAAAAAAAATTAAAATAAATACTTTGGATTTTTATCCAATAATTCCTAAAGATTATTATCAATTTAAAAAACACTTTGAAGAATTTATTGAACATAATAAAGTTATAAATCAAAGAAAAGAAGTAAACCCAGATTTATATGTTGGTTTTATTTTGGTATTTTTTATTTTAGGTACGGTTTTGTTAGTTTATAATTTGATTAATTATTAGTTTTTTTGATTCTTACCAAAATATTGTATGTTTAAAATATCTTTGAATAATATATTTTTAGAATATAAGCTAATTTTTAATTCGCGTTTATTGAATTTAAATAAATAAGTTTTTTTACGGACACATAAGTCAATAAGAATAGAAACAGGCAATTTGAGTAAATAAAATCTTATCTTTATTAAAAATATAAGTTATATGAAAGGTATATTGGCTATTGTATCAATTTTGGTTTTGATTTGTACATCTTGTGAGCCAAAGATTGGAGCGGATAATTTATTGGTAGAAAACCAACCTACAATTTCAATTTTGTCGAACGGGAACAGCGGCTCAGAAAATGAAATTGGAAAAAAGCAAGTTGGTTTAAAATTTATTGCAAGAAAGGATTTAACTATAAAAAATATAATGCTCACTTATTGGGATGCCGGGCACAATAATTTGAGTAAATCGATTGAGTTTAATACTCCCCATGATCTGTCTCCCGCTTCGGATTCGGTGCTATTGTTTAGTCAATTGCTCCCCGATTCTGAAAAAAAAGCAGTATGTGAAGCCATGTACTTTATGTGGACAATGAGCTACCAAATAAAAAACGATACTTCAATGGGTATGTATATTGGTCAACCGCAATTAGTAATGCCTACCCACACCAGAAAACCAAATGGCACCTTAGAACAAGCACTTTGCGCCGCACCCCTAGATGCAAGTGAATAAATATTGGAGTTTATTTTAAAGATATCAATATTTTTGAAACGAGCATCTAATTCCAATTCCAAAAATGTAGAAATATTGAAAATCAAATTATATGATTGTGAATATAAAAACTCAAATACATAATTCAGTAAATAGTTGGATTCTAAATTTTTTAATAAATGACTTAAGAATTCCTTTTTTTTAACTACTTCTAAAAAAATCATATTTAAATTTAAATCAAAAATGACAAAACTAGGATTATACAAACATTATAAGGGAAATTTTTATACCGTTATTGGCTTAGCAATGCATAGCGAAACAGAAGAAATGATGGTTATTTATCAGCCCAAAAAGGAAGGTGCAACCCTTTGGGTTCGACCGGAAAAGATGTTTAATGAATTAATTGAAATTGATGGAAAGAGCGTGCCACGATTCGAATTTGTGGCTCCTTAAATTATCATTTTAATTAAAATAACACCCAGTAAAGGCAAAATTGAAAAAATAAAACTATATTTGATTTTAGCCTTTTTTATATGAAAAAATTTATCTTCTTTTTTAGTGTTTTATCCTTATTTGTCTTTTGCAAGACACCGACTAAAACGATAGTCGAAACGCAAGGTACTAAAATTGAACCTTCTCCAAAAAGTAGAGACGACCAACGTGGTGATTTGAGATTTGTAAATTATAATGTAGAAAATTTATACGATACTTACGATGATACAACCAAGGATGATGAAGAATTTTTGCCTTGGGGCTTGAAAGGATGGAATAAAGAAAGGTATAATCAAAAGTTAAAAAACATATTCAAAGTATTGGTAAATGTAGGAGGGTGGGAGATGCCTGAAATAGTTGCAGTACAAGAAATTGAAAATAGACGGGTACTGGAAGACCTAATTAATCTTACCCCAATGTCGGAATATAAATATGGCGTAATTCATGAAGATTCACCTGATAATAGAGGCGTTGATGTAGGTTTATTGTTTCGAAGAGACAAATTTACACCTTTACAACATAGCGTTATTAGAATAAAATTCCCATTTGATACGCTTGTCAAGACAAGAGACATATTGATGGTGAAAGGGTTAGTAAATAAAATGAAAGACACCATTACTATTTTTGTTTTTCACTCGCCTTCGCGTAGGGGTGGCGAAACAGCAAGTGAGCCGCGTAGGGTTTATGTGGCAGAGCAGGCACGCATTAGGATTGATAGTATTTTGAATAAAAATCCAGATAGTAAAATTGTTTTAATGGGCGATTTTAATGATGAGCCAGACAATAAAAGCATTTTGGAAGTATTGAGAGGAAAAGGGGATGCAAATAATTTGCAAGCTGGTGATATGTATAATTTTATGTATAACCTAAAAATGAATCAAGGGCTTGGTTCGTATAAATTTCAGGAGTTTTGGAATTGTATTGACAATTTGATTGTTTCTCAAGGGCTTTTATCCAATAAGGCTACTACCTATTGTACTACTAATTCTGGTCAAATTTATAATAAAGATTGGTTGGTTATGCCCGACGACCAAGCGCCAGGTGTAAAGCCGGTAAGAACCTATAATGGCCCTCAGTATGTTGGTGGTTTTAGCGATCACTTACCTGTTTACCTCGATTTGTATTTTAGGTAAGAAGCCTTTATTTTCTCTTTTATTTATTTATAATATCTAATGCCATTTGGTAAATGGTTTCCCCCTGAAGTTCAAGGGTCATTTCCGAGGTGTCCATTTCCAAAGCGTCTATTGCTTTACTAAGGGGGCTATCTTCTCTAGTGGAATCTATATGGTCACGTTTTTTTAAATTAGATAAAATTGCTGGGATACTTTCTTTTTTCCCTTTTTTCGCCAATTCCTTTTCTCTTCTTATTGCTCTTATGTCATAATTTGCAGTCATAAATATTTTGAGTTCTGCATCAGGAAAAACGACCGTTCCTATATCTCTTCCGTCCATAACGAGTCCTTTGGTTTTGCCCATTTCCTGTTGTTGTGCCACTAGTGCACTGCGCACCGCTGATAATGTACTCACCTCCGATACTAAATTAGATACTTCCAAACTCCTTATGGCTTCTTCTACATTTTCACCGTTTAGGAATGTGCACTTTTGGTTTCCTTCACCTATTTGCCTAAACTCAATTTTGATTTTTTCTAGCGCTGCATTTACAGATGCTGAATCTTTAATGTCTATTTTGTTTTTAATAAAATAATAGGTTACAGCCCTATACATAGCACCTGAATCAACAAACAAATAACCTAATTTTTGGGCTACAATTTTTGCAGTGGAAGATTTACCGCAAGCAGAATATCCGTCTATTGCAATATTTATTTTTTTTTCCATCAACTATTCCAAATTTGGATTGGTTTTATTTGAACTTTTTAAACCAAATTGATCTAAATGAATGCTGATTCCCAAGTGATTGGCAGATGCAATCGGACCATAACGTGCAAACGTATAGTCGATTGCAAATTGTTTGATGTTTATACCAGCTCCAGCACTCAAACCACCCAAGCCTTTTTTAGCCTCAAATTCAAGGTTTTTTCGTCTATCGTGATTATAGCCAAAACGCAGAAATACTGTCTTTTTGATGTCTATTTCGGTGCCGAATATTAGATGTCTAAAAAGATTTTCGACAGTTTTGTTTTTTGCTTTTGTGGGTTCTCCAAAAATATTTGTTCCTTGCACTGCATTTGGATCGTCATAAGCCAAATTCCATTTTTGAAGATGTTGGGCTACAATATTTAATCTAAACGGTATTTTATTTAATTTTTTTGAAAATCCAATGCTAATATCCAAAGGCAGTTTTTCTCTTTCTCCTTCGGTGTATTTTTTCAATTGAACGCCCAAATTAGTAATATTTAAAGTGGCTGTCAATTGTTTTTTTTCATTGTGGAAGCCCGCTGACAAATCGGTAGCTAAAGCAAGCGAATTATAGGTTTCTAAATGGCTAAAAAGCACTTTTACATTTGCACCGTAAATAAAATTTTTAATGTTTCTTCCCGTTCCCACTTTAATAGCATAATCACCTCCTTTAAAATCACCAGTTGAATTACCCGCTGCATCACGTCCATCAAATTTGCCATAAGAAACATATTGGATAGAAGCCAAGAAATTACCTGCTTTTTTGGTTTTAAATCCATAACCTAATGTACCAAAATTGACACCTGACGGATAGAATGTAGTATTGAAATGGATTGTTTTATTAATACTCGAATCAATAAAACAAGGATTTTGTAGGGCCGTGCTGATCTGATGGTCATAAAATCCAAGCCCACTTCCGCCAATTGCGGCTACTTGAGGGGAAATGGGTAATTGTAAGGATTGGAAAATATTTTGTCCCCCAATTTGACCAAAAGAATATTGCCAAATTGCAACCAATATTAGTATGCTGCTTAATTTTTTCATTTATGTCTACGAATATAAGGGAATTGGTTAAAATATTCCTTCTTGGCTTGATTTTTTGTTAAGAATTATTCACAAACGATTTTTTTTAGTTTTTACAAACAACTTAAGTTTTTTTTATAACTTTATGAAAAATATACTATGAGTAGACTATTACAATTTTTTATTTTCGGTATTATTATTATCCTCATCACTTTGGGTGTGATAAAGGCCACTAAGGAAAAAACCAAAAGTGAGTCGTTGCTTGAGATAATCGAAACAGATAAAGCATTTAGTAAAAAGTGCTTTGAGGAGGGAATGAGTAATAGCTTTTCCACCTTCGCTGACGATGGAGTATATAAAATAAGTGAGGGCGCTTATCCAATAATTGGGCGCAAGGAATTGGAGAAAAATTTTAATGCCAAATCGACAAAAGATTTTAAGTTGCAATGGTATCCCGTAAAGGCAGAAGTAGCTGAATCGGGCGATATGGGCTATACTACTGGGAATTGGAAAATTACCACTCCCGATTCTACCGTTCATGGTTGCTATGTTTCTATTTGGAAAAGACAAAAAGACGGGACTTGGAAGTATGTTTTAGATGGTGGAAGTGCTTGCCCTGATCCTGAAAAAAATCCCAACAAATTAAAACCACTTTAAGTTATGCCTTATTTGCCTCTAATACTCAATTGGTTCATTTTTGGATTAATCCATAGTTTAACGGCAGGCTCATTTTTTAAAAATTGGTTTGAAAAAAGAATGGGTGTATCCTTTAAATACTACCGTTTGGGTTTTAATTGTATTGCTATCGCTAATTTAATCATTGTCCTTTATTTTCATTTCACAGCCCCAAATATAGAATGGGTCCAATCTACTGTATTGCTTCAATTTATAGGTTGTTTAGTTATTGCGTTTGGTTTGGTTTTCTTGTTTTTTGTGTTTAAATCGTATGATTTATATGAATTTACGGGCTTAGAAGTTTTTGTAAAACAAACCAATCCTCAAACCCTACTTCAAAGTGGATTATCAAAAAAAGTGCGCCATCCAATGTATTTGGCATTAATTATTTTATTGGCAGGTATTGTTTTGTACGAGCCTTCCTATCGATCGATAATTTCTTTTTCGGCACTTTTTATTTACCTCCAAATAGGTATCTATTTCGAAGAAAAAAAATTAGTGCGCACTTTTGGAAAAAGTTATTTAGAATACAAAAAAATAACGCCTAAATTATTTCCAAAGCTATTTTAGCCAAATAAAAATCGGCTTTTATTTCTCCAATTTCATCTGAGGAAAAAACAATACTTCCTGAATAGTAGATTGGTTGGTCATCAGCATCGCCAAACGGTCGATACCAAAGCCAATACCCGACATCGGTGGCATTCCATATTCCATTGCTCTGATAAAATCGTGGTCGATAAACATCGCTTCATCATCACCTCTTTCCATCAATTTTACTTGGTCTTCAAACCGTGCCAATTGGTCAATTGGATCGTTCAACTCGGTATATGCGTTTGCAATTTCTTTGCCATTTACCATCAACTCAAATCGCTCCACCAAACCAGCTTTGCTACGGTGTTTTTTGGTAAGCGGCGACATTTCCACTGGATAGTCGGTAATAAAAGTAGGTTGAATATAATGCTCCTCGCATTTTTCGCCAAACAATTCGTCTATCAACTTACCTTTACCCATCGAATTATCAACCGCTAAATGTAATCTTTTACATACTTCTCTTATTTCATCCTCACTCATTTCGCTTACATCATATCCCGTGTGTTCCTTTATGGCATCATAAATGGGCACTCTTGCAAATGGTGCTTTAAAACTAATTATCTTATCGCCATAATTAATATCGCTGGTTTGGTTGGTGGCCAAAGCTACTTTTTCAAGCAAACGTTCTGTTGTTTCCATCATCCAATAATAATCCTTATAAGCCACATAAAACTCCAATACAGTAAATTCTGGATTGTGCGTCCGGTCCATGCCTTCATTTCTGAAATTCCTACTGAACTCATACACCCAATCAAAACCACCTACCACTAGGCGCTTCAAGTATAATTCATTCGCTATTCGCAGGTAAAGCGGCATGTCCAATGCATTGTGGTGCGTTATAAATGGCTTAGCAGCTGCACCGCCTGGTATCGATTGCAGCACTGGAGTATCTACTTCCAAAGCGCCTTGTTCATTTAAAAAATCTCGGATCGCTTGCACCATTTTGGCACGTTTTATAAAGGTTTCCTTTACACCGGCATTCACCACCAAATCCACATATCGCTGACGGTACCGCATTTCTGGGTCGCTCAACCCATCAAAAACATTGCCCTCGTCGTCCGTTTTCACTACAGGTAGCGGTCGCAGCGACTTAGCCAATAATACCAATTCCGACACATGCAGCGATGTCTCGCCCGTTTGGGTGGTAAATACGTAACCCTTTACGCCTATAAAATCGCCGAGGTCTAATAATTTTTTAAACACATCATTATACATCGTTTTGTCCTCCGTCGGGCAAATCTCATCTCTATTTATATACAATTGAATACGACCATCCGCATCTTGCAACTCTGCAAAAGAGGCTTTGCCCATTATTCGGCGACTCATTAATCGGCCAGCCAAGCAAATCGTTTTGAAATCGTCGGGATTATTTTCAAAATTATCCTTTATCTGTTTCGAACTCGAATTTACTGGAAATAATGGTGCAGGATAAGGGTCGATACCCATTTCTCTAAGTTTGGCCAAACTTTCTCTTCTTAAAATCTCTTGTTCGCTAAATGACATTTTTGATAATTTATTTACAAAAATACGATTTTGTCATCAAACCAAAGCCTAGTTTATAATTTGTTAAACTGGAAGTAATTGGTAGTATTGAGTATTAGGTACCAAGTATTAAGTAAAGAAAAAGAAACCTAACCACAAAGAACACCAAGGTTTTACCGCAAAGTTCGCTAAGAATTACACAAAGACCTCTAATAAAGAAAGCTAAAAACCTTCTTTGTGTTTCTTTGCGGTTAAATCTATATATCGTTCTGATTTTTCAGAAGCGGTTAAAACCAACCATTCCCACATTTCCACATCCCCAAATTATTACATTATTTAATTACTTAATTTTTTCATTCCAACTTAAAATCCCTACTCCCGAAACAATCCCTCATAAAATTCAACCACTTTCGGATCCACCATTATATCCTCATCTCGCAATTCGCGGCGCAAGATAATGCCTTCCAAACTCCTACACCTACTTAGCGCCACATAAGTTTGACCAGCAGTAAATGCACCAAAACCCAAATCAATAATTACCTTGTCGAAGGTAAGTCCTTGACTTTTATGAATCGTGATTGCCCAAGCAGGTTTTAACGGATATTGCGTAAACGTACCTATCGTTTCGGCTTTTATCCGCCCTTCATGCATATTGAGCCTGAAAGTTTTGTTTTCCCATTCCGCTCTTTCTACAGGATAAATCTCGCCGTTTTCGAGCATTACCTCAATAAAATCTTTTCCAATTGCATGTATTTTTCCAATCGTTCCATTTACCCATCGGCGGCCTCCCGGTTTGGTTTTGTCAGTGCCCGACACATCATTTCGGATAAAAATGACCTGCGCATCTTTTTTCAGAATAAGCTGCACCTCGTTCGGATATTTGTCTTTCGAAAACTCCCCTTCAATTTTTGCGGCAAACTCAAACGCCTCACTTTCAATCATGCGCATCCGCCGTTCATTCACCTCTGCGGCTTGCTTGTTGCGGGTAGCCAAGGTAAGCGTAAAGTGCTCATCATCGGGATTGAACTCGCCGAAATGCCTATAATTTAATTTATTTATATCCTTGTCTGTTGCTTTTCCTACACGCACCTTATTGAGCAAATCTTTAAACTCACCATCGGTCTGACGATAAATTTTGGTCAGCTCGATTTGGTTAAATTCATGTCGACGATAAGCAGGCGCACCAAAAAAATGGGGAGAACTATATACCGACGAAAAAAGCTCCGTTTCGGTCGCATTTTTGGTGTCCACCACCGGCGGAAGTTGAAAAATATCACCCACCAAAATCACCTGTTTGCCACCAAATGAAAGCGCAGGATTGCCACCATTCACCCTCAACGAATAGTCGATAGCTTCCAAAATATCGGCGCGCACCATCGATACTTCGTCAATGATAAGTGTATCCATTTTCTCAATCAACCTGCGGCGTGCATGCCCATTGGCAAACATCGGCAAATCGGCATCAGCAGGCATAAATGGCTTAATTGGCAGCATAAACAAGGAGTGAAGCGTTACGCCGCCCACATTGATGGCGGCAATGCCCGTAAAAGCAGTAACAACAATGTTTTTTTTAGAGGTTTGGAATAAGTACTGCAAAAAAGTAGATTTCCCCGTACCCGCTTTTCCCATTATAAAAAAACTGTCGTTCGTATTTTCTATCTGATTGAAAAGGTTTTGAATAAATACATCATCGCCATAACCGGGCGGCACCTGTATGTATTGATTGCTTTGATCCGTTTTGGATTGCATATCTTTCCTTATTTAAGTCATTTCACTCCAAAAAAAAATCAAATCGGTTTGCCTATCAAATAAAACAGACCTGAAATGCCGGCATACAATGTAATAATCAATGGAAAAGCCAGCCAGCCACAGGTAGCCAATAATATGGCACAACTTGCAAAAAACACGATTTTGGCTTCATTGCCTTTCCATTGTTTTAGGTTGGCCTTGAGCGAAAACATTGGAATAGGCGAAAGCAATAACCACGAAAGTATTGGCACCGTGATGGCCAGAAACAAATGGTTGGTGGTAAGAGCCGTCAAACCAAAAGTATTATTTAGAAAAACGAGCAAAACACCTGTGGCAAACAGTCCGCCAGCAGGAGTGGGCATGCCTATAAAATTGACCGTTTGGCGGGTGTCGATATTGAATTTCCCCAAGCGGAGAGCTGCACAAATAGGATATAGAAAAGAAATAAAACCGATGTTTGGTTTCGTTAAATCAAGCGTACCAAAACCGCCTTTTTGCGAAAAAAGGAACAAGAAAATAATGCCCGGCAAAACGCCAAAAGTAACACAGTCGGCGAGCGAATCGAGTTGTTTGCCCAATTCGGAGTGCACCTTAAGCGCCCGAGCGGCAAAGCCATCTAGGAAATCGGCAAGCAGCGCAATAGCTACGAGCCATGGCACCAATTGTATATTGCCCGAGAAACAGCCAACAATACCCATTACCCCACAGAGTAGGTTTATCATGGTTAGTCCATTAGGAATGTGTTTTATCATCATCAAAAAATATGGTCGAAAAGTACAATTTTTTTACCTGTTTGCCTTCATACTTCCAAAAATAAACATAAAATGGATTTAAAAAAGCAGTATTCGAGCGACAAAAATCCTTTTTGGGCAGATAGAATTGGTAGGAGTGGAGGACAATATTCGTTTTTACAAACCGCATTTATCATAAGAGAACCAAAAAACAGAAAAGACAGATTTTAAATTACCAAAATTACAATTTGGGCGTGCCCACTCCTTAGGTCGTGGTCGTGCTTTCCGCTTGTATCTTTTTTGCCGAACCTCAAAAGCCAGACAAAAAAAAGGATACCGCTTCCTCCGATGGGTCCTTTGGACTAAATGAATATAAAATTTTATATAATAGCTATTATTACTATTACCAAGGGGTTTCAAAGGGGGATTAAAAAATAAAAATGTGTGAATATGATTGTGATAAGAGGTGAAGGAAGACTAAGTGTTTCTAAGTTTTTGACTTATGTTCCGTATCAGACCTCATCCCCATCACAGTTGCCATGTCCAATTAGAATTTTAGAATCATAGTTCTACCAAAGGTTTTAGACTAAGCAACTTTTTTATTCACTTTTAAAAGTAAAAAAAATGAACAACAAAATTACCATCGGATGCGACATTTCCAAAGAAAAATTAGATTTTTTTTGTCGAAACACAGAAGAACATTTTATCTTAGAAAACAACAAAGATGGGATGCTTCAATTGTCGAAATGGATAAAACAACACAAATTCAATAAATCAGAAATTGAAATTGGATTTGAACATACTGGCATTTATACAACCGCTATAAGGCAATTTTGCAACGAAGAAAAATTGACACATTACATTATCCCAGGCTTAGAATTGAAAAAATCGCTAGGCATGGCAAGAGGAAAGAATGATGTAGTAGATTCAAAGCGAATATGCGAATATGTGTTTGAAAAAAGCTATAAGCTAAAACCAACAAATGCAATAAACACAAGTATTTCAAACCTTAAACGCTTAGATTCTTTAAGGGAAAAATTAGTGTCCGATAGAGCTGGTTTAATTACAAGAATGAATGAAGAAATAGAAATGCTTGAATTAAATGAAACGGATTTTGGTATTAAAATTCAAAGAGACACAATAGAAATGCTAAGTGAAAAAATTGAGTTAATAGATACTGAAATGGAAATTGAATTGACCAAAGATATAAGCATAAAGAAGAATTTTGACTTGTTAAACACCATTGTAGGAATAGGCAAAATAACGGCATATCAATTAATCATAACCACCGAAAATTTTATAAAATTTGATAATCCAAGAAAGTATGCATCTTATGCAGGTGTGGCGCCTTTTACAAAGCAATCGGGTAAATCAGAAGGCAGAACAAAAGTAAGTGGCCTTGCAAATAAAAAAGTAAAATCATTGTTGGATATGTGTGCTAGATCAGCAATGTTAAATGACCCAGAATTGAAATTATATTACAAAAGAAAGGTATTGGAAGGCAAAAATAATAGACTGGTTAGGAACGCAATTAGGTTTAAGTTATTAACACGAGTATTCTCTGTTATAAAAAAACAGACACCTTTTGTGAAAAATCATGTCAATAATTTGGTTATATCAATGTCTTAGAATACGGAGCACTCACGCGGGGGAAATTTCAGAATTAGGATTTATGATTTCAGATTTGGTGGAACGATGAATATTCCGATATAAAAATGAAAGATGATTTGGTGGCTATTTATCTCAGAAATATTTAGGTATTTAAATAAAGGAAAATACAAATAAAGGCACATTTATGGCATTCAGAAGATTATTAGTCCATTTTATACATTATAAATAATTTTCCTTATTTTTGAAAAAACTATTAACCAGTTTATGAAACAAAGCCTACCATATTGAGTTGTATATGTGATATATTATGGCTGGTATAAAAAAGTTAAAGGGCATTTTAAAAGACGACACCGTGAACATACTAACGAAACTATTTAAAAAAGAAAAAGTGGTAGACAACAATGTAACAATAGACACAGATGTTGAAGAAATAAGCAGCCCAATAAGTGAGCCTATTTTAAATCATTTAAGAATGAAAACTACAGGTGCCTGCTTCTCAGAGGTGACTGGGGTAGCGGGAAGACCTATCACATTAAAAATATATTTTCCATTAATTGAAAAGGACTACTGACTTTAGCCCCTTATTGTTTCGCTGTATGGTGAAACAGACAAAAATAATATTGCACAAAAAAAGTTCTCTTTGCCTACTTTGACAGTAAAGAGTAAAAATGTAAACCTTGGAACAGGGACTATTGCAAAAATGTGAAAAACTTATCCGAAGCAATTCCATATATCAAAAATTTGTAGATGGGAAAAATTGATACTCGGAACAGGTGAAATGTTTTAGATTAATTCCACGACAAATTACTCTATGTTTTGATGATATAGAAAGAATGAGTGATAAAATTAATGTAGATGATTTTTGGGAATAATAAATGACTTAGTCAAAATAAAGGTTGTAAGTCCTATTAATAGCTAATGCGGAAGTGTCTAAAATAAAAAATGAAATGACTTTCAAAGAAAAGACAA
>JADIYW010000025.1 GCA_016705125.1 Bacteroidota bacterium | reverse complement strand
AATGATTGTTTCGGCTGCTATAATTGTATTAATTGTAGCTTTTCTTACCATTAATGAAAGAAGAAAGGACAAACCTCTAATACCGATATTTTATTATGGAGTTGGCTCTTTATTACTCCTATTAATTGTTATTATCCATCCTTTGTATTTTATAATAATGGGCGCAATTTTATTTTGTCTTTATTTAATAGATTATAACAAAGCCTATTTGCATTTCATTGCCATCTGTATCGTTTTTTTATTTGTAAAAATGGTATTTTTTAAAAGTGGTTACGAGGATGAAAAAATGGGAGGTATAAGTTTAAGTTATTTAAACTTTAGGTCAATTAGCCATTCAATTCTCACTAATTACTGGAAACAATCTTTTTTGGAACGTTATTTTATAGCCAAATATGCATTATTCGCTTTTGTATTATATTTGGCTTGGGAACGAAAGTGGTTGCTGGCCTTGGCAATTCCATTTGCGTATCTTTCCTTGTACTTGCTGGTTTATACTTCAATGCCAAATGGTGCTTCTTTAGGATATATGGATAATTATATGGTTGCAATTTCCGTTTTTCCGCTAATTGTATTTTTGTTTTATTTGGAACAGAAAACAACAAACATTAAAAATATTTTTGTAGTTGTTAGTTTTTTAGTTTCTATAAATGGCCTTTTAAGGGTTTCAAATGAACCTATATTTAAGGACAGGGTAATCTATCTAGAGTCTATTTTGGCTCATGGGAGAACTAACAATATAAATAAATTTTTTATTGAAGACTCAACATTTAGGCACAGCGATATATCTATGGATTGGGCGATACCATACGAAACCTTATTAATAAGTACATTAGGTGGTAAAACACAAACCATTTTTGATAATACAGGGAAATACAAACTAGAAGAGGTAAACAATCCAAAGTTGTTTTTGGGTGCTCCTTGGGAATCTCCAATTAATAATGTAGAATTAAATAAAAAATATTTCCAACTTGATACTGGTAAGTATGTGCTGATAAATGGGATGGATTTTTAAATTGGTTTAAATATGGTTCGAACATTACAACAATTAATTTTCTCTCCTTAATTTACAAGTGTATGATATTTAACTCTATTAAAAAATACCATTTAAAAATTATATTTCTTTCTTTTGCAATAAAAATTACCTACTTTTTGTTTTTGCTTTTTTTGCATAAAACTGAAATAATAAAAGGTGATTTTGGGTTTAACTTGGATAGTTTTTTTTCTACTTTTTTGCGAAATGATGCAGGGTGGTATAAGTATATAACACTTGAAGGCTATGCAAGGTTAGAGAATAAGGAAGATTTAAAGGGGATAGTAAATGGGGTTTTTGATCAAAGTGAGTGGGCATTCTTTCCATTGTATCCCTATTTAGTAAAAGTATTAATGTATTGCGGATTAAATTATTTTGTAAGTGCATTTATATTTGCATTGCTTTTGTCAACACTTTGCTTCATAGTATTCTTTGAATTTGCATTATTTACTTTTCAAGACAATGATAAGGCATGGTATTGCACTTTATTATTTATTCTTTTCCCTTTTAATTATTACTACTCCATGTTTTATACAGAATCGCTTTTCGTTTTTTTGATGATAAGTGGTTTTTTATGTATTTTAAGAAACAAGAACAATTGGCTTTACCTAATTATTCCTAGTTTAGTACTCACCCGACCCAACGGTTTGGTGGTATCATTTGTCCTTTTTCTATATTTCCTAGAGTATTATTTTAAAAATAAAAAACTATCCATTGGTTTATTGGTCAATACAGATTTATTTTTAAAAATATTGCCTTTTGCCCTCGCTCCAATTACTTTATTTTTATACTGCCTTTATCAATATGAAATGACAGGCGATTATTTTGCATTTAATTCGGCGCAAGAAGGCTGGGCAAAGAAAGATATGTGGCCTTGGCAAGCACTTTTTGGAAGAGGCGACTTTGCCACTCAGTTTAATTCGATATTTGTTTGTATAGTATTGCTTTTTTTTGGTTTTACTTTTAAAAGATATAGGTTATCCTTTATACTGCTTATCTTATTTACAATCCTTATGCCATTATCTAAAGGTTCCGCTGCCTCAATGCCTAGGTATATAAGCATATTGTTTCCTTTGTTTATTGTTGCAAATCAATATCTATATAATTTAAAATACAAGTATTTTGTATTAGGCGTCTTTTGTGTTTTGCAACTCAATAATTTGTATTATTGGTATAATTATCATCCTTTTAGTTACTAATTTACGTTATACAGTACTTTTTCCAAAAAATATTGAATTATTTTGTGGCTACTTTTTGTTTATTAAAACTAATTGCCTACCTTTGCAGTCCAAATTATATGATTTGGTTTCGGTGCGGTAGCTCAGTCGGTAGAGCAATGGACTGAAAATCCATGTGTCGCCGGTTCGATCCCGGCCCACACCACAGAAAAGCCCCAATTTTATTGGGGCTTTTTTTATTATATTTGCCCAAATCAAAAAACAAATTATGACTACACTTATTGAAGGGGAATTAGCGCCAGTATTTTCGGGAGTCGACCAAAATGGTCAGCCCATTTCTTTGAATGATTTTAAAGGAAAAAAAGTTGTTTTGTATTTCTATCCTAAAGACGACACACCAGGTTGCACCAAAGAGGCTTGTAGCTTTAGAGATAATTACGAAGATTTACTTAACAAGGGTTTTCAAGTAATTGGAATTAGTTGTGATAGCGAAAAAGCGCATAAGAAATTTATTGAAAAGTATAATTTGCCTTTTCCATTGATTTCAGACGTGGATAAAACGATTGTGGAACAATATGGCGTTTGGGGTAAAAAGAAATTTATGGGTAAAGAGTATATGGGTATTTTCAGAACTACTTTTGTAATAAATGAAACAGGTCTTCTTTCAAAGATAATCACTAAAGTAGACGTAGAAAACAGCACTCAACAATTGCTAAAAGAAATGGGAGTATAGAAGAGTTGGATATAAGTATTAGCCATCGCTCGTGAAGACACGAACCATGTCTTTGAACTAACAATTTCATTTATCTTATAATTGCTCCTAGATACACGAACCATGGCTATTCGATATAAAAGAAAGGAGGTATACTCAATAAAAAAAGACCATTTAACGGATGTTAAATGGTCTTTTTTTATTGGTAATTTATATATTTAAATCCCTTGGAAGGAAAATATTAATATCTTCCACCGCCGCCGCCGCCACGGTTTCCACCGCCGTAGCCACCGCCACCACCGCCTTCACGACGTTGGTATCCACCGCCACCGCCAGCAGGTCTTTCTTCTTTCGGACGAGCTTCGGTTACAGCTAAGTTACGACCTTTTAATGCCGTGCCATTAAGGCTTTGAATAGCAGAAGCTGCTTCGTCGTCATTTTCCATTTCAACAAATGCAAAACCTTTGCTTTTTCCTGTAAATTTGTCAGTAATAATTTTTACTGATCCAACTGAACCAAACTGTTCGAAAAGTTCTTGGATGTTTTGTTCCTTAACTGCATAGTCAAGGTTACCTACGTAAATGTTCATTTTTTATAAATATTAAAGTTCGATACAAATATATGGATATAAATTGAATAAATTAATGTTTTATTTTTTTTGGGATATAAAACATTAATTTATTTTTAATTTTTCCAACAGAATTTATTTTCCTGTCTTTCTTTTTCTTTCATTTTCATCCAAATAAATCTTCCTAATTCTGATAGATTTAGGCGTAACTTCTACATATTCATCACCTTGTATATACTCCAATGCTTCTTCAAGCGTGAATTTTACAACTGGCGCTAATCTAATTTTGTCGTCGGTTCCTGATGCTCTAACGTTTGTTAATTTTTTCGTTACCGTACAGTTTATCATCATATCACCACCTCTTGAGTTCTCTCCTACAACCATTCCGGTGTATATTTCATCATTTGGCTCGATAAAAAACTTACCTCTATCTTGTAATTTGTCCAATGAGTAAGCGATTGCTTCTCCTGTTTCTTTCGAAATCATTGATCCACCCAAACGACCTTGAATTTCTCCTTTATGTGGTTCGTATTTGATAAATCGGTGCGCCATGATTGCCTCGCCTGAGGTGGCTGTTATCATTTCTGTTCTAAGTCCAATTATTCCTCTTGAAGGCATTTCGAAATCCAAAATGATTCTATTTCCTTTTAGAATCATGTTTTTCATATCTCCTTTTCTTTTAGACACCATTTCAATAGCAGTTCCACTTTTTTCTTCAGGCAAATCGATGGTTAATTCTTCAATTGGCTCACACTTCTGACCGTCGATAGTTCTGTACAATACTTGTGGTTGACCTACTTGCAATTCATATCCTTCACGTCTCATTGTTTCGATAAGAACCGATAAATGCAAAACACCTCGACCACTTACGATAAATGAATCTGCTGTATCACCTTGTTCTACCCTAAGTGCTAAGTTTTTTTCTAATTCTTTATACAACCTATCTTTGATGTGTCGCGAGGTTACAAATTTACCTTCTCTTCCGAAAAATGGAGAATCGTTGATGGTAAATAGCATGCTCATTGTTGGCTCATCAATTGATATTGCGGCTAAGCCTTCAGGATTGTCATAATCGGCAATGGTATCACCAATTTCGAATCCCTCGATACCAACAACTGCACAAATATCTCCTGCTGCTACTTCTTCCACTTTTCGTTTGCCCATTCCCTCAAAAATCATTAATTCCTTGATTTTGCTTTTGGTTTTTGTTCCGTCTCTTTTTACCAAAGTAATTGGAGAGTTGGTTTTTAAAACGCCTCTCGCTACTCTGCCCACTGCAATACGGCCTACAAAACTGGAGAAGTCTAATGAAGTTATTTGCATTTGTATAGTGCCTTCCTCTACTTTAGGTGCAGGAATGTGTTCAATGATTTGATCTAAAAGAACGGAAATATCTTCTGTTTTTTCTTTCCAATCCAACGACATCCAATTATTTTTGGCCGAACCATATACAACAGGGAAGTCTAATTGTTCTTCAGTTGCATTTAATTGGAACATCAATTCAAATACTTTTTCGTATACCTCCTCAGGTGTACAATTTTCTTTGTCTACTTTATTTACTACTACAATCGGCTTCAAACCTAATTCTAGTGCTTTAAGTAATACAAATCGAGTTTGTGGCATTGGCCCTTCAAAAGCATCAACCAATAGCAATACGCCATCCGACATTTTCAACACACGCTCTACTTCTCCTCCAAAGTCAGCGTGACCAGGTGTGTCGATGATGTTTATTTTCACTCCTTTATAAACAATTGAAGCATTTTTGGCTACAATTGTAATCCCTCGTTCCCTTTCTAATGGGTTATTGTCCATTAATAAAATGCCAACATCCTCATGTTCCTTAAAAAGATTTCCTAGGTGGAGCATCTTGTCAACAAGAGTAGTTTTGCCGTGGTCAACGTGGGCAATAATGGCGATGTTACGTATATTTTGCATAAAATAGATTTAAAAATCGGGCGCAAAGGTAAGTCATCAATCGGGATTTATTTAAATTATCAAGATATTAAAAGGTTAAGAAGATGAATAGGTAATGATACCATTTGATTAAATCTAACACAATGAAGATTAAAAGTACTAATATGTAATTACCTTTGCAGCTTAATAATATAAATACATGACGATGACAGGATTCAGTGCTTTAGGAATTTCAGAGGAGGTTTTGAAAGCTTTAGAACAAAAAGGATTTGAAAATCCAACGCCCATTCAAGAGCTAACCATTCCGCTTTTGCTTAATTCAACTAATGACATTGTGGGGCAAGCGCAAACAGGAACCGGCAAAACAGCCGCATTTGGTATTCCAATTATTGAAAGGTTCGATCCAAGTGATCGAAATATTCAAGCGTTGATACTTACGCCAACGAGGGAGTTGGCACTACAAGTTTGTGAAGAAATTAAAAGCTATAGAGGGAGTAAAAAAATCTCCATAATAGCTGTTTATGGAGGCTCTTCAATTATGATGCAAATCAAAGACCTTGAAAGAGGCGCCCACATTGTAGTGGGAACACCAGGTAGGGTGATTGACCTAATTGATAGGAAAAAACTAAAATTAGGCAATGTGAAATTTATGGTTTTAGACGAAGCCGATGAAATGCTTAACATGGGTTTCATTGAGGACGTTGAAAAAATTGTGAAAGAAACGCCGCCTGAAAGACGAATGTTAATGTTTTCTGCAACTATGCCAGACAGAATTTTATCTTTGGCCAAAAGGCACATGGGTAAGTTTGAAATGGTTTCTGTTAAAAAAGAAGAGTTAACTAATGTACTTATCGAGCAAACTTATTATGAAGTTCCAAATAGGGACAAGTTTGACGCTTTGTGCAGAATTATTGATGTAGAAACGGATATCTACGGTATTGTTTTTTGCAATACAAAAGTAGAGGTAACCGAAATGACCCTTAAATTAAATGAAAGAGGTTATTCAGCAGATTGTATTCACGGTGATGTGGTACAAAGCCAAAGAGAAAAAGTAATTAGACAGTTCAAAGCCAATCAAAAAGGCATTTTAGTGGCTACGGATGTTGCCGCTAGAGGAATTGATGTATCAGACTTAACGCACGTAATCAATTATAGTTTGCCACAAGATCCTGAATCTTATGTGCACAGAATTGGACGAACAGGTAGAGCTGGTAAATTAGGAAAAGCGATTTCATTGGTGCCATCTGATGAGCGACGAAAATTGTTGTTTATTAGTCGTATAAGTAATGCGCCAATTAAAAAAGCATATTTGCCTGATGCAAATGATATGATTAGAATTAAAAAGGAAAGAATTAAAAACAATCTTTTGACTATTCTAACCACTGAAAAGCATTTCGAGTATGGTACTTTTGCACTTGAATTATTAGAAATTGCAGAACCACAAGAAGTGTTAGCAGCGCTATTGCGACTTTCATTTAAAAATGAATTGGATCAAAAGGGATACAAAAATATTGCACAAGATTCGCATAACGATGAAAGAGGAAATAGAAGTAGCAGCAGAGAATCAAGCCGTGGCGACAGAGATAACCGTGGACGTGGAGACAGAGATGGTCGTGGTGGAGATAACCAAATGATGAGCAGTACTGGAAAACAAAGATTGTTTTTGGCGAAAGGAAAACAAGACGGCTTTAACCCGCGAAAAGTGTTGGATTTGATTTTTGAGGAATCGCAGGTTGATGGAAGGTTTATTGACGATATTAAGATTTTAGATAGTTTTACTTTCTTTACCACTAAGTCTCGAGAAGCAGATATTATTTTAGAAGCTTTTAGAAAACATGGAAAAGGCAGAAAATCTTTAGTTGAGTTAGCTAAACCAGCAAGACACTAGAATAATTTGGCACTTTTTTCGCTTTATATTAAAATGAAAAAAGGACACATGAAAAACATTAGCGTTTTATTATTTATAATCGCATTTGGAATAGGCAAAACCGCTGCCCAAACTGTTGAAAAAAAAGCAGTTGGGTTGTGGTATCTGCAATATGATTCCACATTTACTAAAGATAAGCTAGGGAATAATTTTCCTAGCTTTTTTAGTTCTATAAGAATAACAGAGCAAAATGAAATCGTAAATACTGTTAAAAATTACGGCAAATTTAAGGTAGAACAAACCTTACAATTTAACCCAGAGGAGCATTTACTTTTTGAAACAAAGAAAGTATGGGAAATGGATACGCTCAGAATAAATGAGCAAAAACAATTTAAATTATTAACACTTACCAAAGATTCTTTAGTTTTCAAAAAAATATCTTTAAATACTAAATCGCAAATCGACAGCTTGGTGGTATTTAGAAAATTCTCTAAATCAGAAATCGATACTTTGTTGCAAGGAAAAAAATGGATCAATAAAGATTTTAATTTTTCTAAAATCCAAAATTTTGTTTTGTCTGAACCAAAAGCAGTTTATCCACGACCTTATTTATCGTACGACTTATCCAAACAAAATGGGCTAAAGATTGAATATCCTTTTGGCGGTGGATTTAATGGAAAGTACATGATTCTAGAAGCGGTAAACGATACTAGTATTCGAGTTTTTAATTACGATAATCCAGGTATTTGGCATTATTATAATGTATTGCAATTGTCGGCAAAGGGATTTACTGTAGAAGAAATTCAACCAAAAGCAGCTGAAACTAAAACTAGTAGTCTTGAATTGGTGAAAGAGGATAATGTATATGGAAAATATGCGTGGCAAATGGATGGTAAAAAATCAGAATTAGTTTTGAAGGAAGACAAAACGTTTTCTTTCTCTTATACGACCAGCACTGGCGATACTTCAAATTATGAAGGCGTATTTTTAAATAACCAAATTTATTTGAGTTTATATCCCCACGGATTTGTTGGAAATGAACACCTAGAATGGGGAAAAAGATTAGATAAACAAGTTAAAAAATTCTATTTAGGCGAACCTTTAAAAATAGGCATGAATATTGCAAAATCGTATAATAGCGTTGATTTAGTTTGTAATTTTGTTGGAGGCGAGCGGGAAATTGTTTTGATTAAACAGAAATTGGAATAATTGTTTAATTTGGGGATTTGGGGATTTGAAAATGAGGGAATTTGGAGATGAGAAAATGGAATAATTCAATGATTAAACAACAAAGAAAAATTGATTTATATTTGTTTAAAATAATTTAGGATGAAAAACATATTTTTTTTGGCCATCACATTTATTTTCATGTCGTTTGGTGTTTTGGGTGGCAATCTAAAAACAGAAAAAATATTAATAAGCGGTAATTGTGAAATGTGTAAAGAAACTATCGAATTGAATGCCATGATTAAAGGCGTGAAAAAGGCAGATTGGAATATTAAAACACATTACCTTACTGTAAGTTACGATTCTTTAAAAGTAACAAAATTAAGTATTGAGAAAAGCATTGCCAAGTCGGGATACGATACACCAGATGTAAAAGCGAGCAATGAAGCATATCAAAAACTGCCTAAATGCTGCCAATATAAGCGTTAAATATTTACTGGATATTCCACAAAATTTCTTTCTGTTTCGTACAATTTTATTTGCAAGTCGTATTTGGGGTCAATTTTTGCTCTCAATAAATTATAAATAACGATAGCAATGTTTTCTGCAGTTGGGTTCAAGTCCTTAAACTCTTCGGTGTCGAGGTTTAGGTTTTTATGATCGAATCGGTCCTCAATATCCTGCTTTATTATATCCTTTACTATTTTTAGATCTATCAAATATCCCGTTTCGGGGTTTATTTCGCCAACAATCTTTACTTCTAATGTATAATTGTGACCATGGTAATTTGGATTATTACACAGCCCAAAAACGGCCTTATTGGTCTGGTCGTCCCAATTAGGATTGTGCAGACGGTGTGCGGCATTAAAAGTGGCTTTTCTAAAAACGGCTATTCTCATAATAAAATGGTGAAATTTAATTACAAATAAAATTATAATTTACAATAATTCGGGATATTGTTTTAAAAAATTATTTATTTTTTCAACTAATTTTTCTTCACCAACTTCTTTTTTTCTCTTCTCCCACTCAACTTCAAATTCTTTTTTCGTAACGGCATAATTTTCAAAAGTCTCATCCTTTATATTGAACGTATTTTCATAGTAAAAGGTTTTGTTTTTGATTAAATTAGATTTTTTTATTTCTTTATAAATATCTACACATAATGGTAAAAAACAATAATCGTTTATTCCATTTTTGAATGGAGAACTATCTAAAATTCGAATTTCCATTCTGTTGAGCTCGGCTCCATTTCCTCCCCCAAAATAATTCCCATAAATTCTAAGTTTAGCAGTTTGAATAGTGTCTGGAACTTTTACATACAAATGGTGATTTGCCCATCCAAACTTATCAATTGAAAATCTAGCATTATTTCCGTACCATTTGCCCCAACTAGCTTCACAAGCCAAATTTATAGTTGAAGAATAACAATTAGAACGCAAAAGGACATGAATATATTGATTTTTGGTAACAATACATTCATTCGTAAAACCAAAGGGTTTTTCATTTATTAAAAAAACAATTTTACTTCCATTTCCATTGTCAATTATATTCCCATTGTCAATTATTTTAAAAATAATTGTGTCTGAAATATAACTATTTGTGGCTCTAATTATCAATTTGTTACTATATCGCTCATTTGACTTACAGCCCATTAGGAAAAAAATAAAAATGCCTATAATGAATTTAGATTTCATATTGAATATTTGATTAAAATTATTAATTTCTAAAACCATTTTTAATATAATATTTGGAGAATAAAAGATAGTACCCATATAATAATCCTAAACCAAAAACAATTGAAATAAAATGCTGATTATAAAAAAAGTACTTAGTTACATCGTATTCTGCAAAAGGAAATACTCTAGTCATATTTAATAGTAAGCCTAGGGTTGCAATAATATACAAAAACCAATTTTTGGATAAAAAACCATAAAAAAAACAAAAAATGATTAATGCATGACTATATCTTTCATGCATTTGAGTATTAAAATAAAAAAAATTCCAAATCGTTAATAAACAAGAAAAAAACACCAGTTCATTATATTGTTCTTTTTTTTCATCACTTTGCCCCTTTAAAAGTTTTATAGTCCTTAGAAACAAAGGCAAAAGACTTAAAAAGCTTGAACACAAAAAAAGAACTAAACCTATATTTTTATAAGAAAAACCCATAAAAGTAGTGGAGTCTTCTACAAAATAACATTCCTTATTCCAAAGAAATAGATACCAAATATTATTTGCAAATAAGGATACATTTGTATAATGATCTACCCCACCTGTAAATACACTTATAACCTGTCCTACTTTTCCTTTTAGTATAAATGGCATTAAAATCATTAATTGAGTTACAAATCCAAAAGCAAATAAATAAACAATTTTCTTTGGGTTTTTGATTACATCTGGCAATAATACCAATCCAAAAATGGGTAAGAAAATGATAGCTTGAAGTTTACTATTAAATGCAAAAACGATAAATACGACAGCAAGATTTATATTTCCTAATAATGCAAAAATAATGGACAACAAAGACAATGTAGTATAAATGCTATCAACTTGACCCCAAAACATTGTATTGTAGAGATAAGCCAAATTTAGAATTAGAAACAATGGTAAAAAAATAGATTTCTTTTGGTTTTTGAAAAAATAAAGAAAAGCTAAAACACCTATAAAGTCAAATATAAGAGGGATTATTTTAATATAATTTATTTGTTCAAATAGCATTTCATTACTACCACATATTTTTCCAAAACCATAAAGGAAATATAGAAATATGGGATGGTAATTACATCCAGATTCATAAACAGACGTTAATCCAAAGTCCATCATTTGGCTACACCAATTTGTCCAAAATCCAAAGTCCCCTTCGAAATACTCTTTAGGAAGAAAAATAATATATAAAACAAAAAGGGCAAATAAAGTAGGTATGATTAAATACCAATCTTTCTTTTTTTTCTTATACAAAGTCATTTTTTAAATTATTCTAGTTTAAAATGCATTGATTTTTTTAGATTTTAAATTTCATAGTAATATTAAATTCCCGTTTTTATGTAAAAAGCTATTTTGCATCCATTTATGACTTATATTCGTCGTTTTAAGGAAAATCTATTTAAGAAATTCACTTCGTAAATATATAAATTTTTAGATGACCAAAGAAAATTTAAAAATCATTCTTTTAACGCTGCTGATTTTGGCATGCACTTTTCCTAATTATGAGCCTGATTACGGAATCGGACTCGACACTTCCTATATGTGGGGTTTGGGGCATTTGTTTCAAAACGATTTTTCTTTTTTCAAAAACATGATTTATCCAATCGGCCCATTGGGTATTTTGAAATATACCGTGGCTGTGGAGCATCAATTTATGTACTCCATGATTTTTGGACTTATTGCCAAATTCATATTTGTTTTTCTAGGCATTTGTTATGGCAAATTGCTGCATAAATCAGTCCTGTTTTCAGCAATACTTTTCTTCGTTTTGTCCCTTTTGCTCTATTTCGATGCCATATTGATAGGTGCTTGTTTTATGTCCATTTTGTTTTTTGTAGAACAAGGAAAACCAAAACACATCGCACTCGCCACCCTCATCACAACGGCCGCATTACTTATCAAATCCTCTATTGGCATTTCGTGTGCTTCCCTAATCTTTGTTGGTTTAATCATCAGATTTTCCAACGAAAAAGACAAGAAAAAAGGGATTATAAATAGTGGCATTGCATTTATCATTCCTTTTATTATTTATGCAATCCTTTTCCAACAACTATTTGCCTTTCCCATTCAACTTTTCCAAACTTTTAAAATCGCTTCAGGATATTCATCAGCATTGAATCTAGCCGTTGAAAACGATTTTCTGCTTATCGCTTTGCTTTGGGGTACAATTTTATTTGCGCCTTTTTATGTAAAAGAAAAAAGGGTTTTTTGGCTATTCTGTTTATCCATTTTTCCATTTTTTGCCTTTTGGAAACATGCAGTTGGTCGGCAAGATATTAACCATTATTACCAACTCGAATTTATTATTTTTTTGTATTGGGGTTTGTTGTTTTTAGTAAGTCAAAAACAAAAAAACATACTCTTTGTTTTGTTTCTCATTTGTTTTTCAAGCCTATTACTTAATGCCCAAAAAATACCTGATTATGCCAACCGAAAAGTGGATATAAATGGCATTACCCATTTCAACAACAATATGCTTCATTATAATAATGCCAACGGATTGGCCAAATATTATTCCTACCAAAACATACAAGGAAATGTTTTGCCCATAGAAATTAGAGAAAAAATTGGAGAAAAAACCATTGATTTTTACCCTTGGGAACTGAGCTATGTGCCAGCCAATAATTTGAATTGGAAACCACGAACTACCCTACAATCTGGTTCGTATTCTAGCTGGATGGATGGAGAAAGTGCCAAAAATTTTACCCATGAAAATGGCCCTGAATTTATTTTATGGCATTTGCAAAACGATAAATACGGAGGCAATATGGGCGATTACGACAATCGTTTTATTTTGAATAATGAACCAAAAACAGTATTGGAGATTTTTAAAAATTATAAAATAGATACGATAACAGATAAGTTTGTTTTGCTCAGAAAAGGACAAAATAAAGTTGAAAAAATAAATAAAAAAGCAAATTCAGAAAAATGGAATACTTGGATAAAAATTGACCCATCAAACGAATCAATACTTAGGGCTAAAATAGAAATAAAAAGCGGTTTGATGCACAAACTGAAATGCTTTTTTTATCGAGATGGTTTATACTTTATCGATTATAAATTCAGTAATGGCAAAATATTGACCTACCGTTTTAATCCCTCCAATGCGCTAGATGGATTGTGGATAGATCCATTTATTCAAAACATAAAATACAATAGCACTTACAATGAACTAAAAGCCATTCGCTTGCGAAATACAAATCCAGGTTTATTGAGTCGGGAATTTGAATTGAGTTGGGAAATAGTTTCTTCTGACTTTTCTTCCAGTTGGAATAAATCTAATTTCCTTTTAAGCAAAACTCCATTTCAGACCCAACAAAATTATACATGTACATTCGATGGCAAACCAAGCCTAAATATTGAATTGGGAAATTCAACCGTTACAAATGAAACCAACCTGTCAGGTCGAAAATCCAATAAAATAACTCCAAATTATGGGCAGTCGGCACACATAAGTTTGCCAATAGATAGTTTGTTCAAAAATAAGGACACCGTTTTGTGTCGCGTTTCTTGTTGGGTATTTTCCAAAAACAAAACCATGGGCGAATTAAAACTAAAAATCGAAAATAGTACCAATAATGGAGAGCTAAATTTCGCAATTTCAGATATGTTCGGAAACAATTTCCCATCCAACGATTGGAATTATATATTTATCGAAAAACAAATCATCCGATCGCAATTGCAAGGTGGAAATCTCCAATTTTTTATCACCAATTTCGACAATAAAGACCCAATTTTTGCCGATGACTTTGAGATTTGCATTTCATATTAATTTTTTAAACTAAAAAGACAAAAAATCAAAACGTATAGCCGCAAATAGTTGTATTTTTGCATTTTATTTTACAATTATGCTCGATAAGTTAGAATCAATTAAAATACGGTGGAAAAATTTGGAACAAAAATTAAGCGATCCAAGTTTAGTGGCCGATATGTCTAATTACAAAAAAGTAAATAAAGAATATCGCGACTTAGAGCCAATTGTGGAGGCGTATGAAGTATATAAAAATTTATTGTCCAATATAAGTTTCAACCGCGAAACCCTAAATACCGAAAAAGACCCCGAAATGAGGGAGCTTGCAAAAATGGAATTGGACGAAACCGAAGCACAGCTGGAGCCATTGGAAGAGGAAATCAGAAAATTGCTCATTCCCAAAGACCCAGAAGACGACAAAAACGCCATTTTGGAAATAAGAGGCGGCACAGGCGGCGACGAAGCGAGCATATTTGCGGGCGATTTGTACCGAATGTACATGAAATATTGCGAAGTAAAAGGCTGGCGAACCACCGTTATGAACCAAACATTGGGCTCTGCCGGCGGATTCAAAGAAGTAGTAATTGAAGTAGAAGGCGATGGAGTATATGGTGTATTGAAGTACGAATCGGGTGTACACCGAGTGCAGCGCGTACCCGACACCGAATCGCAGGGGCGCGTGCATACAAGTGCCGCCACCGTAGCCGTATTGCCCGAAGCCGAAGAAGTGGATGTAGACATCAATATGGGCGATATCCGCCGCGATGTGTTCAGAGCAAGTGGCGCGGGCGGACAGCACGTAAACCGAACCGAGTCGGCAGTGCGGGTTACGCATATACCTACCAATACCGTAGTAGAGTGCCAGGATGGCCGCTCGCAAATACAAAACTTCGAAAGTGCGATGAAAGTATTGCGCAGTAGAATATACGAAAAAGCATTAGCAGTGCACAATGAGGCGATTGCATCCAAACGAAAAACAATGGTTTCTTCAGGCGACAGAAGCGCCAAAATCAGAACCTACAATTACCCGCAAGGGCGAGTAACCGACCACCGCATCAACCTCACCATGTACAATTTAGATGCCATCATGAACGGCGACATACAAGAAATAATCGACAAATTGATATTTGAAGAAAACGCCGAAAAAATGAAAGAAGGCGGCATTTAAGACTAATTGTGATTAAAAAATAAATCCATTTTTTATTTCATTTGGGCGTGCCCACTGCTCCAAAAAGCAGCGGTCGGGCTTTGCGCTTGTATCTTTTTTGCCCAACTCAAAATGCATGACAAAAAAAAAGGATACCGCTCCAATCCCTCACGCGGGGAAGAGAGAAATGGGAAATGAGAGGTTTTTGGAAATTTGTCTTTAATTGATATATTTATAAAGAAAAAATGGATAGATTTGTTTTAAAAACAAAAAGCTACCTAATTACACATATCGCACCAACAGTAGGATGTATGTGTGTTACGACTTAGCGCATGTAGACAAGTTACCTGCCATATTAAAGAACGACACAACAGACAACAAAATAGACAATGAAAGAAATACTAAAAGACAGAAGCTTCCAACTTTCAATCATACTGACGCTAATTTTTCTCGGGACAGGCATAGCATTTCTATTTCTTGGACTTGTTGACTATAGTTGGGTATTGTTTGTTCTTCTGCCAATTGTTTTAGGCGTTTCAATTGGGTCAATGCCAAATAAAAAATACATCCTTAGGGCTGCATTAATTTCCGCAGCCATTATACTGATATGCCTTGTTATTCCAGGTTTGTCTGGACTAATTTGTATCGTAATGGCATTGGCATTAGTTACACCTTTCATTTTTCTTGGTTATGTAATTTCTCATTTAGTCAAAAGGTATAAACAAATCAAAGGCACAAATAGACTTTCTGTTTTAATTTTACCTCTTATTCCGTTTTTAATTGCAGCACCGACAGAGCATTTTCTCAAAAAGGACAAAGAGGAAATTATTGAAGTAAGAACAGAGCAAGTTTTCAATTATACCCCAGAACAAGTTTATGATGCTATTAAATCAGTTGACACATTAGACGCTGAAAAGCCCTTCTTAATGAGCTTTGACTTACCTGTTCCGACAAAATGCGTGTTAGAAAAAGAAGAAGTTGGCGGTATTAGGACTTGTTATTTTAAAGGCGGCAATTTCAGTAATGCCGACTTTGGTGGCGGGACAATTGTTGAAAAAATTACAGAACTTGAAAGAGGAAAAATTTTAAAAATGGACGTAACTGACTATAATTTAATCGGACGTAATTGGCTTGGCTTTAAACAAGCCATTTACTATTTTGACAAAGTTGACGACCCTAGTTGTAAATTGACGCGCGTGACAACCTACACTTCGGTTTTGACACCAAGATGGTATTGGCAACCAATGGAAGAACTTGGTATTAGACAGGAACACGATTATGTATTTAGCAACTTGACAAATGACTTGGGAAAGAAATACGGCAGTTAACATATAAGGTTTAAACGCTGATTTTGCTACAGCAAAAATTGCGTTTAAAAGGGTTGTTGAAGGGTGGCTCAATTTGTGGAGGGTATGGGTAATTAAATTTTATTTATAAAAAACCTGGAATTTCAAAAAAAAGAAAATTAGGAATTGTAAAAAGAATTCAAAAACAAATTACTAAATTCGCACTCACTGATGAAGATTTAAAAATTACAACTAATTGAAATACAATAAATTATAAAAACGTTAGTCAGAATGGTAGCAAACCGCAAACGAAAGAACAAAAATGAATTCACTTGACTTAAAATCAAAAGCAGACATAAGGTTTTTTACTTATTACTTTGTTAATGGGACGCTGGACTTTGACCTACTTAATAATCAGTTAAAGACATACCACATTGACTTTATAAGAGAGAATCCAAATCTGTTTTTCGAAGCTTTTTGCGTATTTGCAAATCATAAAAAAAGGTCACAGAATTTAGACCCAATGAGTAAAAGGGTTGCACAGTATCTATGCAAAACTATTGATTTAGATAATTTTCGACATTTTGACAACTTTGAAAAGTGGGAAATAAATTTTGACATTGATGGAGAAGATTTCACGAATTGTTTGAAAGACTTTGCTTATAGAATAGCATTTGACCAAATAGAAAAACTTTCTTCGACAAATAATCTATTTAAAGAATGTATAACTTTTGGTGCGACATTTTGGGAAACAGTATTTGTTATATGGGCTAACAATTTACAGTTTTCAGGAGACAAAGTAACTAATCAAGAATATGCCATTGACAGAGCAACACAATGGTTTTTAGACAATGAAAAAGTTGAAGAATGGGAAATAGAATTGGAAATGTGAATATAACCACTACTGCTAACATATAAGGTTTAAACGCTGATTTTGCTACTTCAAAAATTGCGTTTTAAAGGGCTGTTGAATTGAAGCCCTATTTGGAATGGATTACTTATGGGTTTTTAATGTTTTGCCGGCTATGTGGCAAACTGGGGTATAAAATGCAGTATTCTTTTTTTAGACAGATACGCATAATAGTCCAAATTTATGCTTATTTTTATGCATGATTGTGGGAAGTTTTTTCACATCTTGTCCCGAAAAAGCGGGAGTCTGCTTTATGCACTAATCTAATTGAGAAGCGAAGAAAAAAACGACCTATTTTTAAAATTTTTTTCGTAATTTTGTTAATGTATTTAAATTCATAGAGATGTATAAAACAATAGATATAGACCGTAAAAATCTCACTTTAATGGGAGTTAAATTTTCTGACCTTAAAAGTTTGGAAAACACGGCTAATGCAATTGGAACAAATATGTTTGAGGGATTTGAACCGACAAAAGAATTAGTACAACTTTATGTTGATTGGAAAACAGGTATATTATCAGAAAATGACTTGTTGACAAAGCTATACGCCATTTATGGAAAATAATGAAAATAGCTATCATTATTTAGATCCAGATTTTAAGTACACTGACAAAAATGGTTTGCTTCACAATTTAGCTAACATTCAAAACGAAAAAGTTCTATTAGCGTTTGAAAGTTTAAAAGTTACTAAGCGAGTTGAAGAATTTTTAGAAAATCCGATAAAAATTAAGGATTCTAACACATTGCTTAAAATTCATCATCATTTGTTTCAAGATGTTTATAAGTGGGCAGGACAAGTTAGAACCGTAAATATAAGCAAGGATGGAAAACCTTTTTTTAACGGTGAAAGATTTTATATTGGCTTTCAATATATCGACACTCTAATTTCAGATTATCGGAAAATAAAAAAGTCCAATAAGACAGAATTAGCAAAGAAATTAGCAGAAATTTTAGACAACGTAAACTATTTGCATCCTTTTAGAGAAGGAAATGGACGAACACAACGCGAATTTTTAAGGTTATTGGCTTTAGAAAAGAAATTAAAACTAAATCTAAATCCACCTGATGACAAAAGTGTTTACGAAAGATATATGAAAGGAACAATTCAGAGTAATGTTGAAATATTAACAGAATTAATATTGGAGCTAATTGATGAAAAGAACAATGCATAACATATAACATTTAAACCCTGATTTTGCTACTGCAAAAATTGCGTTTTAAAGGGCTGTTGAAGCGTGGCCCTACGGAATGGATTACTTATGGGTTTTTAATTTTTTGCCTTCGTTGTTTCATATTCTGTAATAAAATTCATCCCCTTTTTTTTAAACAAATTACGAAAAATGTATGATAAATTATACTATTTTTACAAAAGATTGTGGGAAGTTTTTTCACAACCTGTCCCGCCAAAGCGAGAGTCTGACGTTCTACAACAGTTTTTAATCCGCATTTTTTTAGAACTACAATAATTAATTATTAACTTTGTTTTTTAAATTTTGCTATTATGAATGTGAATCCAAATATTTTGAATCAGAAGTTGGAATTGATCCAATGGTTATCTACAATTGAAGATTCTTCAATTATTGAGAAAATTATGGATTTAAGAAAAAAGGAAAGTAAAGATTGGTGGAATTCTATTTCGGAAAATGAAAAAGAATTCATTGAACTTGGTTTGAAAGATGCAGAATCTGGAAAACTAAATCCTCATTCAACAGCTAGAAAATTATATGAAAAATGGTTATAAAATTCTTTGGACTGACAATGCGCTGAAGGAATTACAAAAAACTGTTGAATATTTAGAGGAACATTGGACCGAAAAAGAACTCAGAAACTTGGCTACTAATCTTGAGAAAACTTTAATTCTAATTTCAAATAATCCATATCTTTTCCAAGCATCCGAAATTAAAAAAGATGTTAGAAGAGCTGTTGTTTTGAAATTAAGTACTTTGTATTATAGAATCAATGAAAATAATGTTGAAATTCTTTTATTTTTTTCAAACAGACAAGATCCTAAGAAAAGAAAATTAAAATAAACCCTTGTATAACAGATAAGGTTTAAACGGTGTTTTTTCCCAAAAAAAAATTTCATTTTAAAGGGTTGTTGAAGCGATGCCCTATTTGCTTTCGTTTTGGGTAGCTATTGTACTTTTTTTGATGCTTATGGGTTTTTAATTTTTTGACTGCTGAGTTTCATATTCTGCATTAAAATCCATTCCCTTTATTTTATCAAAACACGAAAAAGATACGATAAATGATACTATTTTTACTAGAATATTGTTAGAAGTTTTTTTTCTATCTGTCCCGCCTATGTAGGAGTCTGAAATTACTTTCAACCCTAACAAGCCGTCTGTAATTATTGAAAAGACAAAAAAACTAACCCAATACTTCCTTTCTGTGTTTTTGACCCCAAACCACAATTTGACCAATTAAGGGTTCTAATGACATACCATGTTTAGTCAAACTATAAACAACAGAAATTGAACCTTCTGCATCTACCTCTCGAATGACCAATTTATTAATTTCCAAATATTTTAATTCTTTGGTCAGAGTTCGTGGTGTAATGGTTCCCAAATCTCTTTTCAATTCGTTAAAACGTTTTTCTTTATCACACAAACTTGCTAAAATTGCACCACGCCAACGGCCACCAATGAGTTCAATTACATCTTGTACATCTCTATTTGGAATATGTTTTTGTTTATTCATCATTTCTATAATATTGTAGTATCCAAAAAGATAGCGCTATTCCATGCAAATGTAGTATATTTTAGATACTATATTTTACCTTTGTCCAAATAATTAAATAAAGATAGAATGAATATAACAATTATAGGTGCTTCGGCAGGCGTTGGTTTGGAAACCGTCAAAAGAGCATTAGACAGAAACCATAAAATAACCACTCTTTCACGTTCTGAAATTAAATTACCAAGCCATAAGAATTTAACCACTCTAAAAGGCAGCGCAACAAATAAAGATGATTTAAAAAAATCTATTGCAAACGCTGATGCAGTAATCGTCGCATTGGGCACAGGAAAAAGCATGAAGACAACAACCTTATATTCCGATTTTGCAAAACTTTTGGTTGAAGTTCAAAAAGAAATGAGTACACAAATTCCTTTCATTGTTTTGACAGGGTTTGGAGCAGGTGAAAGTGGAGCTTACCATTCTTTTATGATGAAATTGTTTTTCAAATTTTTATTAAAAGATGTTTATGCCGATAAAACAAAAATGGAAGAAATCATTGCAAAATCCTCAATGAAGTGGGAAATAGTAAGAGCAGGAATTTTAAAAGATAATCCTTTAACAGAAAAATATAGAGCAGAAACAACTTTATTTAAAGGCATCAATATTGGCAATATAAATCGTGCGGATGTGGCTGATTATATGGTAAAACAAGCCGAAAATCCAACAGAACTAAATAAGTATGTTTCCTTATCAAATAACTAATTATTTTTAAAAAATAAAAATCATGCTTATAAACAAAAAAATGACCCTTAAAGCGATGTGGGTTTTTGGAAAGAAAAACATTATCATTACTTTGCTATTAAGTAGTATAGTAGTAGCCGTATTTCATTTTTTGGAATGGGAATTTATTGCCATTCCTTTTTTACCTGTAGCCTCAATTGGTACTGCAGTTGCATTTTATGTAGGTTTTAAAAACAATCAAGCCTATGACAGGCTCTGGGAAGCAAGAAGATTATGGGGAGGAATAACCAATACCAGTAGAACTTTAACCGCATTATTTATTTCATTAATAGATGATAAATCAAAACAAAGAGCTTTTTTAAATAGGCATATCGCTTACATAAACATTCTACGATTACAACTTCGTAAAACCATTCCTTGGGCAACCAACAGAGAAAATTATCATCAACAAATTATATCTGCTTCTGATGAAATTAAAGAATTTGACATCGCTATAAAAGAACTTTTTGACAAGTTGGATAAAGCAGAAATATTTGAAAAGGTAAAACATAGGGGAAATATTGCAAATTATACATTAAAATATCAGTTTGAAGTAATTACAAAACTAAAACGAGAGAAGATTATTGATGATTATGAACATAGCGATTTAACAAAATTATTGGCAGAGTTATATAATCTTCAAGGTGGATGTGAACGTATAAAAACAACCCCTTTGTTTAGACAGTATAGTTTATTTAGTCGCATTTTTGTGCAACTCTTTATTTTTCTGTTGCCATTTGCATTACTGACTGAAATGAGCAAATTTGGTGAGTAAGGAATTTTTCTTGTTATTCCTTTTTCTGTCCTTATTTCTTGGGTGTTTATGACAATGGAACAAATTGGAGAAGCCAGCGAAAATCCATTTGACAATGGAATAAACGATACTCCAATTTCAACTATTTGTAGAAATATAGAAATTGATATTTTAGAAATGTTGGATGAAACAAACTTGCCACCGAAAATTGAACCATTTAACGATGTATTACTTTAATTTAAAAATAAAATACAAATGAAAAAGAAAGATAAATTAGCCATTATTCAACAGCATTATCCAAAGGCGCAAACCACTATTGATAGTGTAAACCATTTTATTGACTTTATAGAAGGTCAATTAGATTTAGAGCCATCTAAGGTGATGTTGGCAGATAGTATTTGTAGCGATGATGTGAATAGCATACAATATCCTGCAAGAACACAAGAGTTTTTAGGTCCCTTCAAAATGGGTGGTTTAGATGGTTTTCCATTTACAGGACTTACAGGAATGGGCGCATTTGCAAGCCATGTACCCGATGAAGGTGCTGTTGGTATTTATTATGGGCCACATATTGGCATCACAGAAAATGGCACTATTGGTGAAATTCATAGGCACGGACAAAGCAAAAACAGTAGTTGTTGTGGTGCGGCAAAAGGTGCTCTAAACAAGTTGATAAATAATTTAATCATTGAAGGGAATATTACTGATATGGATTATCAAATGAATACCATAGAACAGATATTACTAAATAAAAAGAAAGGATTTTGTCAGCCACTATTCCGCTCAAAGAGGCAACCGAAGTAATTTATGAAGCCATCGACAAACGAATGGAAGAATTGGTTTTAGGCACAAAATACAATTGTAAATATCTTATTCTATTTGGTGCTATTCACATCAATAGCGATACCGACATGGGTTCATTCAACGAAACGAGAAAATTTGAAGTCATTGATTTAAAAACTGGTGTTAGAACAAACTATTTATCTTAGTTTAAAGTAATTTCTAAACTCATTCGTCATCTATTATATGGATGCAATTTTAAAAATCAGAATGAACGAAAATCAACAAAAAAATACTATTTCTCAAACCATAAATAAGTTTGGGAAACAGTTGTTTTCGTTTATAAAAAACAAAGTAAATATAGTAGAAGATGCTGAAGATATTTTGCAAGAGGTTTGGTATCAATTCAGCAAGTATACCAATATTGATGAGCTAGAAAATGCAAGTGCCTGGCTTTATGCTGTTTCAAGAAATAAAATAACCGATTTTTATCGAAAAAAGAAAACCGATAATCTGGAAGACTATACTTATGAGGACGAGGATGGAAATTTTTCTATAAAAGATGCTTTGCTTTTAGACGATAGCAATAATCCAGAATTGGTTATATTTAAAGAATTATTTTGGGATGAATTAATGAAAGCATTAGAGGAACTTCCCGAAAACCAACGTTTTGTTTTTATAGAAAATGAAATTGAAGACAAAACATTGCAAAAAATAGCGGATGAAACGGGCGAAAACTTAAAAACTATTATCAGTCGAAAAGGATATGCGATGAAGTATTTAAAGAAAAGACTTTTACCTTTATACAACGAATTAAAAGACTAATAAATGAAAAGAAAACCAATATTTGTTTTAATTCCAGTTGCACTTTTTTTTGCCGTTGGTGGCACAGTAATGTTACTTTGGAATTGGCTTATTCCAGTAATTTTTGGATTAAAAGCAATAACCTATTTTCAAGCATTAGGTTTGTTTTTATTGAGCAGAATACTATTGGGTAGTTTTGGATTTGGCAATAAAAAACCACCTTTTGCCAATCCAAAAATAAGAGAAAAGATGATGAATATGACCGACGAAGAGCGACAACAATTTAAAGAAGAATGGAAAAATAGATGCCAGAATAAATAACAAGTTTCCACTTTTTTTTGAAAGCCTGTAAATAAATTATTTGCAGGCTTTTTTATTTTATTTAAAGTAAAATCAAGGCTCAATCGTCTTCCTATATATAAAGAATTAATTAAACAATTTAAAAACAAAAAAAATGAACAAATCAATTTTAAAACCAATTATCGGTGGTGCCTTATTAGGAACATTTGTATTCTTTACCGGACCATTATTATTCATCGTGCTTTTACTTAAATTTATCTTCACCCCATTTGGAATGGGAAGAGCAAGAATGATCGGACAATTTTCACCAGAAATGGGAATGCCGCCTTTTGCATTCGCAGAAAAAATAAGAAGCATGAATGACGAAGAATTCAACGCAATGAAAGAAAAAATGAAAAGCCGTTTTGGTGAAAAATGCAACTAACAAATTTATTAATTTTTAAAAACAAAAAAGATGAAAAGGAAACCAAGATTTTTAATCGCCATAGCAAGTGCTATCATCACATTCGGAGTATTATTTGCCACAGTAGGTAAGCCCAAATACCTTGACAAGTGTAATCAAAAAATGGAATGTAGTAAAGTTACAGAAAACAATTAGTAAGCTTATTTCGAACGAAAGGCAACTGATGCGAGTTGCCTTTTTTGTTAAACCAATTTTAAACTTTAGCACTAAAAAGGGAGGGAGAGTTCAACAAACAAAATCAAAATTTGATAAACTTACTATTGTGCCTAACCCATCCAAAGGCAACTTTAAACTTAATTTTTATGGAAATGAAGAAGCATCGGTTTCCATTAGAATAATTGATTTAACAGGAAATACCATAATAAATGAGCAATTTAATGCTGAAATTGGTTTTAATACTAAAGATTTCAATTTAGAAGGATTATCGAAAGGGATTTATCTTATTGAATTAACTAATGGAATTGAAAGGATAAGTGGTAAGATTATTATAGGTTAATAATAAGTATTTATTACAAAAAAGGGGAGAAATTGAAAATTTCTCCCCTTTTAGTTTACATTTATGTCTTTTTTTTATTAACAATTAAAGTTTCATGTATTTTTATTATTATTTATAATACATTTATAATAAACTGCTTATATTTTATTTTTCTTGTTCGGATAGAAAAAGTACAGTTATTTTTCTTGACAAACGGCATAAATTGTAATTTTTTTCACGGCAATTTTTTTTCAATTTTGATATGTGGGTGCTTTTCAGCATTACACTTGGATTGGTCTCCAATATTTTTAAGTAATTAAACCCCTCAATTTTTTAATTTACTTAAAACATGGATATGAAAGGACTAAACAACATTATTTTATTTTTTATGGTAGTAGTTTTTAGTCTACCTACAATTGGCGGAGAACAAAATAAAACCATTGTTTTTAAAGAGAATAAGTCTATAATTTATAAACCGATGGCCTGCGATGTGCCCACATCACTTACTGCCACGGGCATTACCAGTACGGAGGCAACATTGGGTTGTGCGGTAGTAAGTGGTGCAACCAATTATCAATTTTCGTATAAGATAACAGGAGGAACTTGGGTTACCGTAGGCTCTACAACCAATTCTAAACTAATTACGGGTTTAACACCAGCTTCTGATTACCAATATAGGGTTAAAGCCATTTGTCCAAGTGGAAGTAGTGCATTTAGTGCTTCTTCTTCATTTACCACACAGGGCAGTGCTTGTGGTGTTCCTGCTAATCCAACTACGACAAATATAACCACTTCATCAGCTACCTTTAATTGGACAGCGGTATCAGGAGCTTCAGCTTATAAAGTACAGTACAGACAAAAAAATACTGATGGATCATGGCCAGCAACATGGGTTACTGTTACTCCTAATCCAACCAATCCAACACATACTGCGAATGGATTGACAGAAAATAGAGACCATCAGTGGCATGTAAAGGCGATATGTGGTGCCAATGAAGGAGATTATTCTTCTTTAATATTATTTACAACTCAGTCAGCATGTGGAGCACCAACAAATCTTTCTTCAAGTAATATTACTACAACCTCTGTCAATCTTAGTTGGACGGCTGGTAATGGAGCTATTTCCTACAACCTGGAATATAAGAAAGTAAGTGATCCAAACTGGATTCTTATAAATACTCCAAATACATCATATAGTTTAACAGGATTAGATGTAAATACAAGTTATACATATAAAGTGTGTACAAATTGTGCGGGGGGTATTGTAGCATGTTCAGCTACTCCAAATCCTACTTTTCAAACCCTTTCATTAACGTGTGACCCGCCGATAGCGGATAGCAACAAAACAACTAATATTACTACCAATAGTGCACGATTTAACTGGTGGCCCGTAGCTGGAGTGGTTGGATATAAAGTAAAATATAGACAAAAAAATACAAATGGAACATGGCCTACAAATTGGACAGAACCAAATACTACTATTACGGCTATATTTTATGATGTGAGTGGTCTTGCAGAAGATAGAGATCAACAATGGCAAGTAAAAAGTGTATGTGCCAATAATGTGGAAAGTGCTTGGGATCCGATAAAGAACTATTCAACCCTAGCATGTACGTCCCCAACAAATACCACTACCACAAATATTACCACCACTAGTGCTAAATTTAATTGGAATATTGTACCGGGTGCAATATCTTATAGTATTAGGTATAGAGCAAAAAATCCAGATGGTTCATGGCCATCCACTTGGACTGACGTTCCAACCCCTGTAACCACTTTGTTTTATGATGCAACAGGATTAGTATCGGATAAGGATCATCAATGGCAAGTAAAAAGCAACTGTACAGCAACTTTATCAAGTGGCTGGTCAGCGAGTGAATTATTTCATACTCTTGGTTTGGTTTGCAACCCACCAACAGGCTTAACGACAACAGGCATAACAAGCAGCTCCGCCACGCTTAATTGGGTGGTAAATCCTTCTGCTTCATCCTATAAGATTCAATATAGAGAAAAGCAGCCAAATGGAAGTTGGGGCACATGGCAAGAATTTACAGCAGGATCTAATTTCTATAATCTAACGGGATTGAATGCGGATAAAGATTACCAATGGCAAGTGAGGAGTGTTTGTTCTCCAACTCTAGAAAGTGCATGGACAACACCAATTACGGCTTTTTCTACTACATTGGGTTGTAGTTTTCCAGGAGGAATTGACGCAATCTCCAACTCAACTGATGCATTTACCATAACGTGGAATGTAGTACCAAATGCCTATGGATACCATATAAGGTATAAGCTATCAACAGAGCCCAATTGGACAAATTTTGGTTCAGTTAATCACCCAAGTAACTCCTTTATAGCCACTGGATTAACGGCAGGAGCAACCTACAATTATCAAGTTAGTACGATTTGTGCCATAGGAGATACAACTAGTTTTAGTGTCACAGGAACAATAATTGTGAATACACCATGTAACGAAACACCTCCTATTTATTTATCCGAATTGAATGTAACAGCTAATGAAGCCACACTAACTTGGACACAAATGTTTGGAGCACAACAATACATTTATCAATATAGATTATCAAGTGATCCAAATTGGGCAAATGGATTTACAGGTACAAGTCCAACTAATTCCGTTTCCATTGCAAACCTACAACCGAATACAAACTATACATGGCGAGTAAAGAGTGTTTGTGGTGGAGGCTTGGAAAGCGATTATAGTAATATTAGAGAATTTAAAACAAATTCAGCATGTAATTTTCCTAATAATTTAAGTGTAACAGACATAACCACTACAAGCGTAATATTGAATTGGTCAAACATAAATAGTGCTATTAAGTATTTAGTTCAAGTAACCACTAATCCTGCTGTTTGGCCAACAACATTTATAACTACCACTACAAATTCATATTTATTAAATGGCTTAATAATTAATACAACTTACTATTTTAGAGTTAAAACGGTTTGTGAAGGCAATGATACAAGTACCTTATTTAGTCCTCATTTTCAATTTGCTACCGCACCTTATAATTGTGTACCTCCGGTAGAATTAACTACAAACAATATCAGTTCTACCAAAGCTACTTTTAAATGGTTGAAACAGCCTAAACCACCAACCGCGTCTTATTATGTATGCTACAAAAAAGTAAGTGAAACAACTTGGAATTGTGATACTGTTCAAAATACTAGTGCAGGAACTGGTGGGGTAATTTTAGATCCATTACCAGATAGTTCAGGAAGAATGGGCTTGCCACCGTTGCCTCCTGTAGAGTATATGTCTGCCACAGCTTCTGGATTAATGCCAAGTACTGATTATGTTTGGAAGGTAAAGAGTATATGTTCGAATGGATCTGAAAGTCCTTTCTCTTCACTTATCCCATTTACAACAGATGGATTATGTAAAATCCCTAATGGATTAATGGTAAGTAATATTACAGCAACAGCCACTACACTTAAATGGAACATACCAGCTGGAAGTGATGTTTCTTTGTTTAGAATTCAATATAGAGTTGTTGGTGCCACTAGTTGGATAAATCGTTTTGCAGCAGGAACAAAAGACACATTAAGAATAACTACTTTGCTAGCGAATACGAATTATGAGTTTAAAATATTGTCTCAATGTACTTCACCTGATGTATCTGATTATAGCTCGCCTCCTTTTCCATGGAAAACATTAACTCCATGTAATTTTGTAGCACCAACTAATCTAACTTCGTCTCAAATCACTTCTACTTCAGTATTGTTGGAATGGAGTTGGTTTGGTGATAATACAAATGGATATGAATTGTCGTATAAAGAAGCTGGAGCAATGGATTTTATTGTTATTACTCAGATGGATAATTGGAAGACACTAACAGGACTTATGCCTAATACTAATTATGTTTGGAAAGTTAGGCGAGTTTGTGCTACTGGTTTTGGACCAATGTCTTCACCTTTGGCTACATTTAAAACAAATGAAGAATGTAAATTACCAAATGATATAACAGGTGTTTCAAATTCCTTGGGTACAGCATTAATTACTTGGGCTATTTCAAATCAAAGTGGAATAAGTTATAATTTTAGATACAGAAAAGTGGGTGATCCAAATTGGATAAACTCAACTCAGTCAACCAATACAGTTAATTTATCAGGATTAACTTTGGGTGCTACTTATGAGTATCAAGTACAAACCATTTGTGGACCAAATGATTTAAGTGTATGGAGTCCAGTAAAAACAGTAACAATAAAAGATAATTGTACCTTGAATGGTCCTGGAGGATTAACCGAATCGGCCATAACTTATGATGGAGCTACTTTGTCATGGACAGCAGTAAATCCTAGTTTTGGAATCATAAAATATAGAATAAAAATTAGAAAAGAAAGCGATCCTGCCAACGGAGGACAAGAGTATGAGGTAGCAGCACCAACGAATACCTTTGTTATTTCAGGCTTGGAAACTGGTGTTAAGTACTGTTGGAGGGTAAAATCAATATGCAATTCTGGCGAGAGTGAATATGGCAATACTTCTTGTTTTACGCCACTTTTATGTGAAGTGCCACAACAAATTGAGTCTTGGTCAAATTCTTTAGACGGAGCCACATTTTTTTGGCAAGCAGTACCTGGTGCGCTTTCTTATGAATTGAATTATAGCACTTCGCCAGATGGTCCATGGACAATTGTTACAAGCACCACTACTACTATTGTATTGACGGGATTAACTTCAGGTACCACCTACTATTTTAGAATAAGAACCTTATGTAGCAATTTTAATATAGGCAGTTGGAGCAGTACAATGTCAGTAACAATTAAAACCACGTGTAACTTATTGCCACCAACACATCCTCGAAATAAGAATATTCAATTAACTAGTGCTGGTCTTCGATGGAATTTTAATGAATTTGGAGATTCTCCAATTCAATCTTGGGATTCTTGGGAATGTTTTTGGAACGGAATGTTTTGTAATCTTTGTATCCCTTGTATTGTTGGATTTAATATCGGAAATGACATACCTCCAGGAGTAATAAATTATACTATTCAATATAGAAAGGAATCAGATAGTGGCACACCATGGTCTTTACAAGTAACTAGTTCAACCAATACAGTTACCCTTACCAACTTAGCGCCTTGTACCCGTTACCATTGGAGGGTTAGAGCGAATTGCCCTACGGGATCTAGTGATTGGAGCGAAAATAGGGATTTAGTAACAGCATGTGGTTTACAAGGAGGTGATGGTGATGGTAAATGTACCAAAATTGAATCAGTAGTTGCGACACCAAAAGAAAATAGTATAACTGACATAAATACTAAAACAACTATTTCATGGCTACCTAGGGATGCAAGTGTTGTAACTCAATATTATACTAAATTAAGAGAAAAAATTAAACCAAGCGGGACAGATGGTGGCACAGGTGATGGTGGAGGAACAGACGATGGTGAGTATGGAACGGCAATAAATGGATCAATAGAGGGTGGCATAAATTCAATTGAATTATCGAATCTCAAATTTGACCAGGAATATAGATTTGAAATAATAACTGAATGTATTCCATCAGATGTTATAGAAGGAGAAACATTGTCAGAACCAACTATAATTGATTTTAGAACCAATCCTGAGAAGTCCATTTACGAAAAGAGTTCTGGGTCGAATAAAGTAACAACATTACAAAATATGAAAATAGTTCCAAATCCAACACGTGGAATATTTGACGTTAGATTTGAAACTACGGAAGAATCAAATGTTACATTAAGGATTTTTGATCTAACTGGAAAAACAATAGCATACGAAGAATTTACAACTTCTACAGGAATAAATACAAAACAGTTCAATTTGGAAGGCATATCAAAAGGCATTTATTTTGTAGATATGATTAATAATGGGATAAAAACAACTTCAAAAGTGGTTATTGCAGAGTAAGGTAAATCATTTTGTTTGATAAAAGGGTGGCATTAGCTACCCTTTTTTTTTAAAAAGTACTTTTTTGTTAAAAAAATGTAATGTGATAATGTGTTTATAGTCAGCATTTTAAAATTTTTAAAAGCCTAAAAATCTCCAATAATTGAATATTTATTATTGACAAATGCGAAAAATTGTAATAAAATAAGCTTTACCATTAGTTTAAATTTGAATTAGTAAAATAGTTAATTTATGATAATTAGCTTTTAAACTTTTTTAAAATAATTTATACCCTCTTTTCGTAATTCTAACAAATTATATTTTAATAAAAAGAAATATTATGAATAATTTAAAATTAAGAGTAGTTCAATTAATTTTGTTTTTTCTTTTCCAATTCAGTTTTGGTTTTTTTCAACCTATCTTTTCGAAGAATATTAATTTGGAAAAATTTAATATTAATTGTGATGTACCATCAGGATTAACAGCTACAAATATTACTCCTACTACTGCTACTATGAATTGTAATTCGGTGGTGGGAGCTACCCAATATACTTGGCGATATAAAATAAATGGAGGGACTTATCTTACTGTAAATTCAACTAGCAATACAAGGGCTTTAACAGGGCTTACTCCTGGTTCAACATATCAATTCAGTGTAAAAGCGGTATGTCCTACTGGCACAAGTGCTTATAGTGCAAATATTTCATTTAATACGAGTCCAAATCCTTGTGCTTTGCCTACTGGTATGCAAACAACAAATATAGGCATAACAACAGCAACCTTTTCATGGACTGCAGTAAGTGGAGCACAATCATACAGCTTACAATATAGACAAAAGGCGGCAAATGGAACATGGGGAGCCTGGTTTTCTCCCCCTTCCACTACATCAACAACATATAATGTAACAGGTTTATCGGGTTCAACTAACTGCCAATGGCATGTAAAAACAAATTGTAGCGGTTCTTCCTCAAGTGATTATACAGATCCCAGTACTGAATTTACAACTTTAAGTGCTTGTGCAATTCCTGTAAATCAATCAACGACAAGTATTACACAATCATCAGCTACGCTTAATTGGGCGGCAGTTGCACAGGCCACTTCATACAAAATACAATATAGAGAAAAATATGGAAATGGACAATGGAGTCCATGGGTAAATACTACAACAAATCCGACCGCTTCCACTTATGTATTAACAAATTTAGCGGCAGGCACTGAATACAATTGGCAAGTAAAAAGTGTGTGTTCTGCTTCTTTAGAAAGTGATTGGTCAAGCCCTATTTCGGCATTTACAACTGTTTCATCAGGATGTTTATCACCATTAAATGCAACCACATCTAATATAACAACTTCTAGTGCTTTGCTTAGTTGGACAGCGGTGGGCGGAGTAACAGGTTATAAAATCCAATATAGGGAAAAGGGAACAAATGGCACTTGGGGTAATTGGTTAAATTTAAATGCTACTACTAATAGTTATAATTTATCAAGTTTAAATTTAGCCAAAGAATATCAATGGCAGGTTAAATCTATTTGTTCACCTACTTTAGAAAGTGCGTGGAGTACACCAGTAAATAGTTTTACAACTTTAGCTTGCAACCTTCCTACAAATCCAATAGCAACATCAATTACCACAACAACTGCAGTTTTAGGGTGGACTTCAGGTATGGGTGTTACATCCTATAAAATTCAATATAGAGAAAAGCAGTCAAATGGAAGTTGGGGAGCATGGATTCAACTAATTAGTGCTACCAATTCATTTTCATTGAATAATTTGACACCAGATAAAGACTACCAATGGCAAGTAAAGAGTGTTTGTTCAGGTGGTTTGGAAAGTAGTTGGACTGATCCAATTTCTACTTTTACAACTGTAGCATTAACTTGTTTAACACCAAGCAATCCAATAACTGTAAATATTAAACAAACCTCAGCTACATTCAAATGGAGCCTAGTAAGTGGGGTTAGTACTTACAAAATCCAGTATAGAGAAAAAAATGCACTAGGAATATGGGGAAATTGGATGTCGGCAGGAACATCAACAACTGATTCCTTTAATTTAACAGGGCTTACCCCCGATAAGGAATTTCAATGGCAAGTAAAAAGTGTTTGCTCACCTACTTTGGAGAGCGCTTGGTCAAGCCCTATAAATAATTTTTCTACGTTAGGTTGTAATGAACCTAGTGCATTAGCAACTATTGGAATAACAACCACATCAGCCATTTTAAATTGGAATGCAGTGAATGGTGTGATTTCTTATAAAATACAATATAGGGAGAAATTAACTACAGGGGCTTGGGGTGCTTGGATACCGCTAACTTCAATTGTAGATTCTATAATAATAACAAATCTTATTCCTGACACTGATTATCAATGGCAAGTAAAATCAGTATGTTCAGCTACCTTAGAAAGTAGTTGGACAACACCAATAAAAGCATTTACAACGGTAGCTTTAACTTGTTTAACCCCTTCAAATTTAAGTACGATAAATATTGGATTAAATACTGCCACAATTAATTGGAGTCCTGTAAGTGGGGTAATGTCTTATAAAATACAGTATAGAGAAAAATTGCCCACTGGAGCATGGGATGTTTGGGTCCCTTTGCCCGCACCATCCGATTCATTAATTTTAGTGGGTTTAACTCCTGATAAAAACTATCAATGGCAGGTAAAAAGTGTTTGCTCGCCAACCCTTGAGGGGAGTTGGTCAACACCAATAGAGCTATTCACCACCTTGGGTTGTAATGAACCCATCAATTTAACCACAACAAACAATACAGGTTATTCGGTATTGCTAAATTGGACAACAATGGTAGGAGCAACTTCTTATTCATTACAATATCGAGTAAAACTTACAGGTGGAACATTTGGAAATTGGTTACCAGCTTCGTCAAATACAAATTCTTATCTATTGACAGGATTAACTCCCGAAACAGATTATCAATGGCAGGTAAAAAGTATCTGTCTTGCTACCCTTGAAAGTGTTTGGTCTACTCCAATAGCAAATTTTTCAACTATAAATCCATGTAGCCAACCAACCAATCTTTTAGCATTCAATATTACACCTATATCAGCTTTGTTAAAATGGAATGTAGTTCCATCGGCTATAAGTTATATTTTGGATTATAAATTAGTGGTTGATAATGATTGGATTACAGTAGGAGTGAATGCAGATTCGTTTTTATTAACAGGATTGTCACCTGATAAAAAATATGTTTTTAGAGTAAAAGCACAATGTAATGGTATTCAATCACCGTTTAGCCCAACTCCCAATCCTACCTTCCAAACCTTGCCAAGTAATTGTCAAATACCTAATAATTTAAATACCACTTTTGTTACTTCGACTGCTGCTTCTTTTAGTTGGGCAGCTACGGATAGTAATTTTATAGTTCAATATAGGGAGAAATTAGCTGGAGGAACATGGGGAAATTGGATTTCAATTCCTTTAGATACTAATTTTGTAAGAGTAACTGGCTTGAAACCAAGTACAGATTATCAATGGCGTGTAAAAAGAATTTGTCCACCAAGCCTTGAAAGCGATTTCTCTGATTTTCAACCCTTCACAACAAGCTCTCCATGTTTAGGTCCAATAATAGGGCAAGTTACAAATCTAACACAAACAACAGCAAATCTAAATTGGACAGTTCCAGGTGGACCAATTGGATTGTTACTTTTCGTAGGAGGAGGGCCAACAGGTCTTTTTGTAAATTTAGCACCAAATGTGAATACCTATAATTTAACAAATTTAGATCCAGGAACTACTTATTATTTTAGCATACAAGCAATTTGTTTGCCCCAAGATACGAGTGCAATTTCATTTTCAAACTTTACTACAGTAAGTAACTGTTCAATTTCAACACCAATTGGATTAAATGAATTAAATATTGGCACTACCCAAGCCCAATTGAATTGGACTACAGTGAATGGCGCTCAATACTATAAAATAGATTTCCGAAAAGCCAATCAGCCAAATAATTGGCAGACAGATACTTCTGTTTTTACCACGAAAATGATTGTTGGATTAACGGCAAATACAAATTATGTATGGAAAATAAGGGCTATCTGTATTGCAAACCAGCAGAGTCCATTTAGTGCTGATAAAACATTCAAGACACTTTCATCTTGTGCTGCTCCCGATAGTTTATATACAACTAATATTACTACTACAAATGCAATTTTGCATTGGAAGGCAGTTGTTGGTGCAGTTGCTTATCAATATCAAATTTCAACAAACCCGAATAATTTTACAAGTCCTCCTATCGCTATTTCTACAAATTCAGCAACAGCCAATAATTTATTAGCCAACACCACTTATTATTTTAAAGTAAGAAGTATTTGTTCTGTTGGAGATACAGGAATTTATAGTATTGTAAGTTCTTTTACAACCCCAGCTTTTATTTGTACAGCACCTATAGGTTTAACCACCAATGGAATTTCAAGTACAAAAGCGACTTTATCATGGACAAAACTTAGTAATCCGCCTACAATAGCCTATTTGGTTTGCTACAAAAAAATAGTAGATACCGTTTGGAATTGTGATACTATTTTAAATAGTATAAATGACCCAAATGATACTTTAGTTGGCATTGGTGCCGACTCTATGCGCATTGGCTTTAGAATTGACCCACCTTTTACATATCCTATTGCTGGCTTAATGCCAAATACAGAATATGAATGGAAAGTAAAAAGTATTTGTATTAATGGAGAATCCAGCGATTATAGCAATCCAACTACAAAATTTAAGACAGATTCCTTGTGTGGAATGGTCAAAAACTTAAATGTGGTAAGAATTGGATTTGATAATGCAACACTAAAATGGACAAATACTGGTGGCGATATCCAATTATTTAAAATAAGGTATAGAAAAGTGGGTACATCGGTTTGGACAACAAAGTATTCAATCAAAGATTCTATTAAAATAAGTGGACTTTTACCTAACACAACGTATGAATTTCAAGTACAAACCACTTGCTCATCACCTGATACAAGCGCGTATACTGCAAGTGTAAACTTTACCACCTTAACAGCTTGTAATTTTGACACTCCAAAAAATTTAAAAGAAACTTCAGTTACAAGTACTACAGCTAGTTTGAGCTGGACTTCAATTAATGGAGTAAATTTCGAACTGTCTTATAAAAAAATAAACGATCCCACATTTACTACTTTGGTGGTTACTAATCCTTATATTCTTACTGGTTTATTGCCCAATACAACCTATGTTTGGAAATTGCGAAATAAATGTGCGATAGGTTACGGCGATTTTTCAGCCCAAACGGATACTTTTACCACATCCTGTAAATTGCCAGACAGTATTCAAGCAATCTCAACCAATGTAGGAATTGCAACTATAAGTTGGAATGCAATTAATATTGGGGCAATTTCGTACACAATAAGGTATAGAAAAATAAACACAACAAATTGGACGGAAGAAAATGTAATTGGAAATTCTTTGTCCCTTACAGGTCTAGAAAATGGCATACAATATGAGTATCAAATTCAGACAAATTGTTCGGCAAATGAAACAAGTCCTTGGAGTAGTGTTTTAAGCTTTGTGGTTCAAACTGTTTGCACAATGGGTGCAACTGGCTTAGATGCAAGTAATATAACAAATAATTCAGCAAAATTAAATTGGAATCCAATTACTGTTGCAGATGGTAATATATTCAATTTTTATAACATTTTGTACAGAGTAGATGGAAGCGACCCTAATATTCCTGCTAGTTGGACCTCTAAAACATCAAATACCAATTCGCTCCAATTAAATAGTTTATTACCAGCAACTAAATATTATTGGAAAGTAAATACTTGGTGTTCGAGTGGTCAAGGAAATAGTATAGAACATTCCTTCACTACATTGCCTGGTATTTCAAATGATTGTCCTGTTCCTACAAATATAAGTGGAGTTGGAAAATCACTATCTAGTATATTAGTTTCGTGGAATGCGGTTCCAGGAACTTCGGGTTATAAAATTCAATATAGCCTTACAAATGGCTCAAATTGGACTGAAACAACATCAACTACAAATTCAATTACGCTTACAGGTTTAAATGAAGATAAACTATATTTTTTCAGAGTAGCTAGTTTTTGTAATACACCATTAGCTTATAGCAATTGGAGTACAGCTAGTTCGGCTTATACCTTTAGCCAGTGCAATGTTGGGACTGTAAACACATTATATGAATGGAATTTGCAACAAAACACAGTAGAATTAAGCTGGTTAGGTATCGTTCCGACTGCCTTGAATTATGAAATAAGGTATAAATTTACGGCAAGTCCTGATTGGACATGGACAGCTGTAACGGTTGGGAATGTAAAGAAGTTATTAATTGGAGGTTTGTGGTCAGGTACAAGTTATGATTGGCAAATAAGACCAATATGTGCAAATAATGGCTGGGGAAATTGGAGTGTAATCAGAACTTTTTCAACACCTACTGGTTTTGGAGGTTGTGGAGAAGGACCAGATGCCATAAAGGTGGAAAAAAATGCAGATTTGACTTCTGAAGCTACCGTTTCTTGGGTTATCAGAGGAAATCCCGAAGGACATCTTGTAAAAGAAAAGGAAGTTCTACAAGATGGCACATTTGGTACAGCAACTAATTATTCAGTAAGAGGGAACGAAAATTCTATTATATTGAAAGGATTAAAGTCTGATATTAAAGGTTACCAATACACCGTGGAGGTAATCGCTGACTGCGGTTCAGACGGATTAAGCACTCCTGCTGTTATTAATTTTCAAACGGATCCAAAATCTTTTGGTAGTGGCAAAACAACTTTAACAGGAATAAATATAAATTTAAAAGATATTGCAATAATTCCAAATCCCACAAAAGGAATTTTTAGCTTGAATTTTAATTCAGAAAAGGAACAATCTATTACCATAAATATTTATGATATAACTGGGAAATTAATAAAATCTGAATGGTTCGAACCTATTAATGGATACAATAAAAGAGATTACAATTTTACTAACCTTACAAGTGGCTTATACTATTTAGAATTATTTGATGGGAAAGAAAAAACAGCAATCAAATTTGTAGTATTTGAATAAGAAAACTGACCAATTCAAAATTAAACGAAAAGAGATGAAAAATTTAAAAATTATTGTAGGATTTATATTTGTTATAAATACATTTTTCACCCTAGGGGCGAAAGAGATTGGATTAGGAATAAATGCTAATTTTGAAACCTTGGTTTTGAAAAAAACTTTAGCTTGTGATGTTCCAACAAATTTAGTGCATTCTAATATTACTAGCACTACTGCTACGGTTGGATGTGATCCAGTAAATGGTGCGACGGGATATGAATTTGCTCATAAAATAAATGGAGGTTCCTGGATAACCACACAATCTCCTACAAATTCTTTGAACCTGACGGGTCTTACCCCAAGCTCTATTTACCAATATAAAGTTAAGTCAAAATGCCCAAGTGGTAATTCTGCTTATAGTGCAAATAATACCTTTACCACTGCACTCAATTCATGTCTTGACCCTACAAATACCACTACTACAGCCATCACAACCACAAGTGCTACTTTTAATTGGACTTCAGTCGTTGGCGCACAATCCTATAAGGTGAGATATAGAATTAAGTTGTCAAATGGAAGCTGGGATATCTGGCAAAATCCTACTCCAGACCCAACAGGAATTTCATTTAATGCCAACGGCTTAATCCCATCAAGTGATTACCAATGGCAAGTAAAAACGGTATGTAGTACTGGAGAAAGTAATTGGTCAACTCCAATAATTGGCTTTTCTACGCTGAGTCCTTGTGCAGTGCCATCAGGATTTACAGCTACAAATATTACAATAAATAGTGCAACTATTAACTGGGCAGTTTCTAATGGAGCTATTTCCTATCAATTTGAATATAGGTTAAACTCAAATCCTAATTTTACTATTTTCTCCCCTAATCCAACTACGAATAGTGTAAATTTAGTGGGTTTAACACCAGGTTCAATTTATGTATATAGAATAAAAACAATTTGCAATGGCACAGAAAGTGCCTATTCTGCAACGCCTAACCCTACTTTTCAAACCAACCCTTTAACTTGTGATGTTCCAATTTCCCAAACGACTACTGGAATTACTATAAATTCTGCCATTTTCGGATGGGCAACTGTACCCGGAGCTACTTCTTATAAAATTCAATATAGAGAGAAACAACCAACTGGCGCTTGGGGGCCATGGATTTTGGGAAATAGCATCGTAAACTCATTCACTGCGACTGGCCTAACTATGGATAAAAATTATCAATGGGAAGTGAAATCAGTTTGTTCACCCACTACAGAAAGTGCTTGGTCAAGTCCATCAATTTTATTCACAACACTTAACTGTAATATTCCGACTGGTGGAAATACTACTAATATTACCCCGACAGCAGCAACCTTTAATTGGAATGCAGTTCCCTCAGCCCTTTCTTATATGGTACAGTATAGGAAAAAAAATTCTAGCGGTGCTTGGGAGGCTTGGGTGAGTGCGCCAAGTGTTACAAACTCATTAACTATTTCTACCCTTTTGCCAAGTCAAGATTATCAATGGCAAGTTAAATCTATTTGTTCTCCAACCATTGAAAGCGACTGGTCAACACCAATTATTAATTTTTCTACAATTGGACTTACTTGCGATGCACCAATCAATTTATTTGCCTCTAATGTAAATACAAACTCCGCAGTTTTAAATTGGAATTCAGTTGGCGCATCATCCTCATATGTTGTTGAATATAAAATGGTTGGTGCTGCAAATTGGATTGTTGTAAATCCTAATCCAACAACTAATATTTATTTATTAAGTGGTTTGTCTTCAAGTGAAAGTTATACTTTTAGAATAAAAACGGTTTGTGGAGGAAGTGAAAGCAATTATTCGTCAACACCTAACCCTGTTTTTCAAACATTATCTTTAACTTGCAACCCACCATCGAGCCCAATTACAAACAATATTACTACTGTTTCGGCTACACTTTCATGGACAACTAACCCATCTGCATTATCATACAAAGTACAGTATAGAGAAAAGGAAGCGACAGGGGCATGGGGGCCATGGCAAGAGTTTTCAGCAGGTTCAAATTTTTATAACTTAGTTGGATTAACCCCCGACCATGCTTATCAATGGCAAGTAAAAAGTGTTTGTTCGGCTACTTTAGAAAGTAATTGGTCAACACCGATAACAAGTTTTAGTACTATACCAGTTTTATGTGAGCTTCCTACAGGAATGAATACAATTAATATTACTTCAAGTTCTGCAAATTTGGTTTGGGATGTTGCAGGTGGTGCCTTGGCCTATTCAGTACAATATCGACCTAAAAATGCCAATGGTACTTGGGGTGCTTGGATTGATGTATTACCAAATCCAACTTCTAATTCAGTTGTAATTACAGGTTTAACTGGTAGTCTTAATTATCAATGGAGGGTGAAAAGCATTTGTGGTTCAGGTTTTGAGAGTGCTTATTCAGCAAATGTTACTTTTACTACTTTAAGCGGTTGTTTTCCTCCTTTGCAATCGAGTATAAATACCTCAAACATTTCGGCCTATTCGGCCACTCTAAATTGGAAACGTAATCCAAATCCTCCAGTTTTAGCCTACGTTTTTTGTTTCAAAAAGGTATCAGATAATGATTGGAATTGCGATTCAATAGCAAATACAAGTGGAAATGATACAATAATAAGTGCGCCAAATCCTGATACAGCAAGTATGAAAATTGGCATAAATCAAAAAGGTCCACTTCCAATAGGAAATAACCCTAATATTTCTGTAAAATTAAATGGTTTGATGCCAAATACAGAATATTTATGGAAAGTAAAGAGTATTTGTATGGATGGATCTGCGAGTGATTTTAGTAGTCCGAGTACTTTGTTTATTACTGATCCGATTTGTAAAGAACCAAAAAATTTGGGAGTTGAAAATTTGGGCACAAATAAAGCTACCTTGGTTTGGAAAACTGGTGGAGGCGATGTAGGGCTTTTTATAGTTAAATATAAACTTGCAAGTAGCAATATCTGGACCACGAAATATGTAGCAAATGATTCAACCAAATTAACTGGATTGTTGCCAGGGACAAATTATGTTTTTAAAGTACAAGCCAAATGTAGTGCACCCGACTCAAGTGCTTTTAGTCCTATTTTTCCTTTTACAACATTAACACCTTGTAATTTTAACCCACCAACAAATTTAGTGAGTTCTAATATCACAAGCACCAAAGCCAAATTAAGCTGGACAGCAGCAGTTGGTGCTACTTCATACGAATTGTGGTACAAACCAGTTGGCTCAAGTACTTGGATTAAAAATTTGAATATTACGAATACATTTTTAGAATTAACAGGATTAACTCCTGGTACTACCTATTTTTGGAAAGTAAAAAACAATTGCGCCACCAGTCAGAGTGATTTTACAGATTCTTTTAAATCATTTAAAACATGGGATGAATGCGTATTGCCTACAAACATCAAAGGCGTTTCAAATGCACTCGGAGTAGGGACTATAAGTTGGACAACTATTAATGTGGCTATTAATTATAAAATTAGATACCGTTTGGTTGGTACTCAAAATTGGATATTAAATAGTACTGCGGGCAATGCGCTGGATATTAATTTTTTAACCAATGGTGCCACTTATGAATTTCAGATTCAGAGTATTTGCCAGTCGCCAGATACAAGTTTATGGAGCCCAATTGCTACATTTGTGGTCAAAACACCATGTACTTTAGTTCCAGTTGCAGGTTTAATAGCTAATAATATAACTGAAAATGCTGCTAAATTGGAGTGGACGGCCATAAGTCAAGCCACACAATACGAAGTAAGTATCAGAAAAGATGGAAATCCAACTGGTTTAACTTATTTTGTAAGCACTAATTTCTATCAAGCCATAAATTTAGAACCTGAAACAAAATATTGGTGGAAAGTAAAACCAATTTGTCCTTCAGGGGAATCAGAATTTAGTAACTTATCAAGTTTTACTACTATTGGTTGCAGATTACCAGATGGAATTAATGCCATGTCAAACGTTATTGGTGGAGCTTCAATTAGCTGGGATCCTGTTCCTGGTGCAGTTTCTTATAATATAAAATATAGGAAATTATCTCCTCCTATGGGTAGTTGGGTGACTACAAATATTGGTGGCAATATTCTAAATTTAACGGGATTAGGTGAAGGAAAGAAATACGAATATATTGTTCAAACGGTCTGTTTGGCTCCTGATACGAGCTCATGGAGTGTAGAAAAAGAGTTTATTACCAAAGATGATTGTACACTAAATGCACCAAGTGCATTGTTTGTAACAAATATAAGTGCAAATGGAGCCACTCTTAATTGGACCAGCAATAGTTGGAGTCCTATTAAATGGGTATTGGAAATTAAAAAAGGTGAAAATGGAGTGTATGATTATTATGAAATTTTACCCACCACATCTGTTTTAACTTTAAGTAATCTGGAATTAGGAACAGAATATTTTTGGCGAGTAAAAACAATTTGTTCTACTGGGGAAAGTGATTGGAGTGGACAACCCAAATTTACAACCGGAGGTTGTGCAACGCCTAATATAAATAAATTTCAACTTGAAAGTAATTCAGTTAATGCAGTAACCTTACAATGGGAAAGAGTTGCAAATGCTGTAGATTATGAGATAGAATATAGCGCAATAGCAGGCGATGGATTTCCTCCAACTTTTGGTAGTGTGACTTTTAATATTAGTTTTGCAAGCCCGGAGGATATTATCACACACATACGAGATGGTTTAGTACAAAATACAAAGTATAAATTTAGGATTAGAGCAATTTGCTCATCAGGAAATGGAGGTTATGGGGATTATACTGCCTTTAAAGAAATATGGACTCGAAATGAATTTTGTAATTTATATCCACCAACAAACCTTCATGAAGAAGCAATTTCTTCCACTGCATTTAAATGTAATTGGGATTCTCCTGCATCACAATTTGAAATAAGATATAGAATTGATCCAGATGATGGCGGTAATGGAGATTGGAATTATGTTTATAATTGGGGGCATTTTGCAACAATTTATAATTGTGTGCCAGGTAAAAAATATCAATGGTCAGTAAGGTCATATTGTAATGAGGACATGCCACCTTCATATTGGAGCCAATGGGGTTTTGTAACACTTCCAAATGGATTAGGTGGTGAAGGGGGAGATTGTAAAAATGGTCCAGATGGTGTGATCGCTATTAAGGATGCCCGAACCCCATCAGAAGTGTTAATTTATTGGGATATTGTAGGCAAGCCTGAAGCATTTTATGTCAAATATAGAGAAGTGTTACGTGATGGAACTTTTGGTCCAGCATACAATACTTCAGTTCCTGGCGACCAACATTCGGTTACCATTAGGGGTTTAAATGCCTCCGATGCTTCTAAATCTTATTCTTATAAGGTAGACATCACCAGTGATTGTGGAGAAGAGGGATTAAGTCCTGTTAGAGGACTTGTCTTCCAAACAGATGTCTTGCAATCAGGCGGTGGTGAAATTGGAAAACAATCTCCAACAGTTTCAAATATAAATACGACACCACAAAAAATTACTATTATACCAAATCCTGCAAAATCTGAATTTAGCATCAAGTTTAATTCAAAATCCAATTCAAATAGCCAATTAAGGATTTTTGATTTAACAGGAAAGGTGGTTAAAGAAGATAGGTTTGAATCTTTTGAAGGAGAAAATATACAAAATTATATTTTGGAAAATGTTACAAGGGGGCTATACTTTATAGAGATTACAAATGGAGAAGAAAAATATTTAGGCAAATTAGTTATTATAGAATAGGGCTATACTATATTAACTAAATAATTGGGTGTTGGTTTTAAATCAATACCCTTTTTTTTTGTTAATATAATATTAACATTAATTTCAAATTAAGGAATAATTATTTGCATGTCCGCAATCTTGTATTAGCAATTACAAGTTTTTTCACCAAATGCCTGCCCAATAAAAGACCCCAATCATTGGTGGGCAAAATGTTTAATTAACTAAAAAATATAAATATGTCAAAAAAAGTTGCTTACTTATTAGGCATCCTTCTAACGATTCTTATAGGTACATTTTTGTACTGGAAGTTTTGTTGTGGGTGTTGTAAAAATCCAAATTCTGGCCAAGAAGTAGCTGTAGAGGCTAATGGTTCAGGAGAATATCGCAATTTTAACTTAAATGGAGATGGGTTAAAATACGAAAGTTATGATAATTTTCGATTTACTAAGAATGAATTTGGACACTTATTGCCAATAAGTGATTCAATTAATTTTGGTATTGACCAATTGGGTGAATTCCTTACTAAAGGCAAAAATCAGAAATGTACCATTACGGGTTATTGTACTTCAGCAGAAACAAATACTTCAGCATTTCCCAATTTAGGATTTGCACGTGCCAACGATGTAAAAAATTATTTAATTTCTAAAGGGATTGCCTCTGACAGGTTGGAAATTGATGGTCAAATAAAAGATGCTTGGGCTATGAATGTTGATACTGTATTAGGTCCAATTGATTTTGCCTTGTCAGAAATAATGCAAGCAAAACCAGGTGAAAAAAGCGGTGAAGATTGGAATGCTTTAAAAGAGAAAATTAATGCAAACCCATTAATTTTATATTTCAATACCAATCAATCTGATGTAAATTTGACTGCCGAAGAGAGACAAAAAGTGGCGGATATGGTTAAATATTTAGATCATGTAAGTACAGCAAATATTAGTGCGGTTGGCCATACAGACAATACTGGAGATAGAGCAAATAATATAAAATTAGGGCAAGGAAGAGCTGATTTTGCCAAGCAATATCTTGTAAAGAATGGAATTCCTGATGCCAAAATAATTAGTTCATCAAAAGGACCAGATGTGCCAATTGCAGACAATGCTACTGAAGAAGGAAAAGCAAAAAATAGAAGAACCGTTGTAAGTATTCAATAAATCATTTTAATCAAAAAAACAATAAATTATGTGTATACCTTGTATTTTAATACCACTTTTAGTTGGTTTAATAAGCGCCATTTTAGGATATCTTTTAGGAAAATTATTGTCTAAAGGCAATGACAATTCGGATGATTTACGCATTCAATTAGGCAACTTAACAAAAGACAGAGATAAGCATTTATCTTTGAGTAATAGTTTGTCTGGTGATGTAGACAGTTGGAAAACAAAATTTGGAAGTCTTGAAGCGGAGTTAGCTTCTTTAAGGGCTAATGCAAATGTTTCTGTAGATAATTCTGCCGACTTGGCTACAATTGCTCAATTAAGAGCTGATTTGGAGGCTTGTAGAAATAGTAAATTATCAGTTACACTATTGCCATTTGATGCAGATTTAGCTGCAAGTGTATATGGTAAAAAAATAAAGCAAGATGACTTGAAAATAGTTGAAGGTATTGGGCCGAAAATTGAAGAATTGTTTCATGCGGCAGGTATTAATACTTGGAAAGGACTATCTGAAGCTTCATTTGAAACTTGTAGAGCAATACTTGATGGAGGTGGTGAACAATACCAAGTACATGATCCTGGTACATGGCCTAAACAGTCATTAATGGCTTATGAAGGTAAATGGGCTGAACTTAAGGCTTGGCAAGATGAACTAGACGGAGGAAAATAATTCGTTTAATGTATCAATTGAATAAATATAAAAGTCCTGCCAATTTGGTAGGACTTTTTTTGTTTATATTTACTGAAAAATGAATTTCATAAAAACAAGTACATTTTGTACTTTTGCAGTTGTAAACAAGTTAATTTAATTTTTATAAAACCAATAATGAGCAATATTATCTCTATCCACGGTCGTCAAATTTTAGATTCTAGAGGAAATCCAACAGTAGAAGTAGATGTATTAACAGAAAATGGATTTCTTGGGCGTGCAGCAGTACCTTCGGGTGCATCAACAGGAATTCATGAAGCAGCAGAATTACGAGATAATGGTACTGCCTACCTAGGAAAAGGAGTGCTTAACGCGGTGAAAAATGTAAATGAAACCATCGCCGATTGTTTAGAAGGAGAGCATGTATTGGATCAAAGGCGAATAGACGACCTTTTAATTGCTTTGGATGGTACAGAGAATAAATCTAATTTGGGTGCTAATGCTATCCTTGCAGTTTCGCTTGCAGTAGCAAAAGCTGCAGCACAAGAGGCGTCTTTGCCTCTTTATCGATATGTTGGTGGTGTAAATGCGAAAACATTGCCAATACCTTTAATGAATATTTTAAATGGAGGTGCGCATGCTGATAATGCGATTGATTTTCAGGAATTTATGGTTGTTCCAGTAGGAGCCGAATCGTTTTCTCATTCTCTTCAAATGGGCGTTGAAATATTTCATCACCTTAAGAAAGTTTTAAAAAGCAAAGGATATTCAACCAATGTAGGAGATGAAGGCGGTTTTGCACCCGATATTCGTTCTAATGAGGAAGCCATTGAAACAGTACTTACTGCAATAGAAAGTGCAGGATTTATACCTGGTGAAAATGTAATGATTGCCATGGATGCAGCGGCATCTGAATTTTACGACATAAATAAAAAGCAGTATATATTCAAAAAATCAGATAAACGAGTAATGTCATCGCCTGAATTAGTCGACTATTGGGCAGAATGGGTAAAGAAATATCCAATTATCTCCATTGAAGATGGATTAGCAGAAGACGATTGGGCAGGCTGGAAATTACTTACCGAAAAATTGGGAAATAAATGCCAATTAGTGGGTGATGACCTATTTGTAACAAATGTAAAACGTTTGGCCGAAGGTATTAAACAAGGTGTGGGAAATTCAATTCTTGTTAAAGTAAATCAAATCGGAACTTTGTCTGAAACAATGGATACTGTGCAATTAGCTACTTCAAACAAATATACGAGTATTATGTCACATCGTTCTGGTGAAACAGAAGATAATACAATAGCCGATTTAGCTGTAGCTATGCACACAGGACAAATAAAAACTGGCTCAGCTTCAAGATCAGATAGAATGGCAAAGTACAATCAGTTGTTGAGGATTGAAGAAGAATTAGGGTCACAAGCAAATTTTCCGGGAAAGGGATACAATTTTTTTTAAACAAATAAAAAATGGCAGGCGAAGGTTCTACTTGGCTTAATAGGTTACCAGCGATTCTAAAAAATAAATTTTTTTTGGTAGGATTAGCTTATGTTTTATATTTATTTTTCTTGGATGGGAGCGATATTCCTGGTCAAATAAAACTAAAACGGGAGTTGATGAAATTGAACAATCAAAAAGCTTATTATACCAACGAAATAGAAAAAGTAAAAGAGGAACGTAAAGAACTTTTTAGTAGTTGGGAAAATTTAGAAAAATTTGGACGAGAAAAATACCACATGAAAAGAGATAGTGAAGATATTTATCTTATAGTGGAGGAAAAAAAACAGCGAAAGGCCGATTTTTAATTTTCTAATTAATATTTATTATTATGGCCTTGCTTAGATATAAAGCGGATATTCGAACTCTACTTACAGTTTCATTTTATTTTGTAGCAGCCATTATTCCTTGGTTTTTATGGAATGAGCTAAATACTTGGCAGATTGTTTTATTTGTAATATTGAATTGTTACTTGTCCTTTACTTGCGCGGTTATAGTACACAATAGTATTCACGTGCCCATTTTTATGAAAAAAAGATGGAATAAGATTTTTCAGATTATTTTAGCATTCACCTACGGACATTCAACAAGTGCCTACGTGCCAGGACATAATTTTAGTCACCATAAATACACCCAGACAACAAAAGATGCAATACGAACAAGCAAAGCTCGCTTCAAAATAAATATACTAAACCAATTATTATTTTTCTTTATAATGAGTGGTGATATTTTAAAGGGTGAACTTCGTTTTGCCAACAAGATGCGAAAAGAAAAACCTGCTTGGTTCAACCAATACTTATTAGAAATGGTTTTAGTAATAGGATTGAAAATCGTGTTAATTATAGTAAATTGGAAGTGTGCGGTTTTATTTATTTTAATTCCGCATCAGTATGCTGCTTGGGGCATTGTGGGAACTAATTATTTCCAACATGATGGTTGTGACGAAACACATCCATATAATCACAGTAGAAATTTTATAGGTAAGGGATTAAATTGGTTTCTTTTTAATAATGGTTTTCATGGCGCACACCACCTAAAACCAGGTTTGCACTGGAGTTTGTTACCCCAATTTCATGAAAAAATGGTCGCGCCACATATACACAAATCATTGGATAGGAATTCTTTATTGGCCTATTTGTTTGAGGCACATATATATCCTGCAAAGCGAATGGATTATTTAGGCAATCCAATAGTGTTGTCAAAACACGCCGTAAAAGATGAAGATTGGGTGGAAACTATAGTTGTTGCAGAGCATGAAAATGATTTAGCTGGGGCGTAAAATTGCATGCAATTATATGAATGAAAATATTCAAATCAGGTAAGATTTTTTAACTAAACCGTTAGAAAACTAAATAGAATAGATTGTTGTAATGCTACAACTAGAAATATAATACATTTTATAACATTTCAACTTAATAATTTCGAATTGACAGAGAAAAAAACTTTATTTTGATTATAAAACCAATGGTAATTAAAAAGCAGTCTAATCTATTTTCTGAAAAAAAAAGGCTATCCAAAACCGGATAGCCTTTTTTATAATTTAATCTACTTTTTATAAATCAGCTTTTGCTTTTTTAGGTTCTGCAAATAAACCATCCACTGTAACGCCTAAGAAGAATGTACGTCCTATGAAAGGACCGCCGACATTTGTTCTAAATTCTTCTCCATTTAAATTAGTACCAGTAAGGTTGGTAGCACCTAATTTTAATTGTGTTTTGGCTTCTACAAATGTATAACTTACCATTGCATCTAATGAACCATAGTTATCAACTACTCCACTTGCAAAATCGCTTGTCCAATCAAATGCACTTTGCCATTTGTATGAAATATCAAATCCAAAATTATTACCTACATTTCTGTTGCCTAATCCTAATACAAAACGATGGTTAGGTGTATTAAATCCTAAATCTTCAATTATTACTGTAGTATCTTTTGCTTTAAAATCAAGGTAAGAATAGTTACCACTAAATACATATCCTTTCTTAATTCTATAACTCATGCCAATTGCAGAACCCCAAGAATAAACTTTCCCAGCTGTATTCACATAAGGTCTCCAAGTTGTTGGAGAACTTGCTCTACCTGCAAAAACATCATTTACACCATAAAGTGTTTTACCTTGGTGAGTTGTACTATCAATACTAACTACACTTGATTGAGTAATAAAATCTTCATAAATATTGAAGTATCCGTTTACATCCACAACAAATTTCTTAACAGCAGATTTATAACCGACTTCAATTGCAGTTAATTTTTCAGGCTTGATATAATCAAGATTTGTAACTTTCAATAATTGTTTTGCTTGCTCAAATGGGACACCTGATTTGCTAGCTAACACAAATGCATCATACGATTCAAGCGTCATCGAACCACCTTCATAAATGCCATAACGCTCTGCATTTGCTCTTGTGCCACCCAATAAAATATTTGTAGTTGGGAAATAAATGAATTGTGCTTGTGAATCTGGATTTCTAAAACCAGTTTGGTAAGAAGCCCTGAAGTTATGATTTCTTTTTTCACCCAAAGTAACTACCGATGAAACTCTTGGAGAAACAATGCCTTTAAAGTTTTCGTTTTTATCATATCTAACTGATGCAGCCAATTTCCATCTTTCTTGGAAGAATTTTTTTGTTAATTGGATAAATGCACCGTATTCGTTTATTTTAATTCTTTCAAAAACACCTGTTCCTTCAGGGTCTTGATTAAATACAGTTCCTTGAGTTGACAAGCTGTATTGACGGTGATTTCCACCAACCAAAATACCCATCCAATCTTTTACTAAACTAGTAAAATCATAAGTTGCTTCAGTATGAAATAATCTAGAATTGTCAATAAATCCTGCTCCTGGTAAGCCATCATCACCAGGTGTTTGGAATAAACCTGAACGCGTTTTTTCTACTATTGCTTGCCACTCAGGTGAACCTGGCTCAGCTACACCTTCATTAGCAATCAAATGAGCCACATCATGCGCCAAACTTCTTACTTCGTCTGAAAGAAATGATGGATTTTGATTTGTCAATTTAGCCAACGCTAGATTTACTGCTGCATAATACCCTACATATTCAGGTGCCCAAGCTGCAGATGTTTGCTTTAATCTTTCATTTGTTAAAACACCCAAAGCTGTTAAGTTATAAGAATCTCCATCATTAGTTTGAGACATATAAGACCTAACCATCAAGTTTTTTCCTTGTATTTCGGCTTTTACATAATGTTGAAAAAAGTTTCTCAAAGCATATCTTTCACTTCCTTGGTAAACACTATTTCCGCTACCTACTCTATATGCAGTAGAGATTTCCCAATCTTTCCCTGGTCTAAAGTGTAATGCGATATCTCCTTTCAATGAAGAAGCTCTTTGGTTGTCTAATAAATCTTCTTCTCTAAAACCATCGCGTCTCACATCAATAGGCGCTAATTTTGTAATATTGTCTCTTACATATTGACTAGCAGCAACAGTGTCATCGCTAAACAACAAGCCTGCCAATTGAGGACCTAAATTTGCAACTAAAGATTCCAAGGTAGCCGTACCGCCAAGGAATGGATATGGAACAAATATTCTATTTTCATCACCATAAGTATTCAAGCCGTCAAAATTCGGTTGATTTACGTTGTTCTTTCTTCCAGTATTTCTATCAGTAATATAATCATTTGCTCTCCAATCTGTCGCACCAAAATAAGATGCATTAACTTTGAATGCGAATTTCTCTTTAAATGCTTTTGCATATCTTACGCCAACAGTATACATTGGGTCGGCTCCATTTGCAGCTTTTGAATAAGAAAACCCACCTTTGCCTAATAAACTTAATCCCTGATAGTCAAATGGGTTTTTACTTGTCATCAACATTATACCATTAAAGGCATTTGGACCATAAAGTGCTGATGCAGCACCAGGTACTAATTCCACATTATGAATATCTAATTCTCCAATACCAACTACGTTTCCAGTAGGGAAGTTTAATAGTGGAGCTGCATTATCCATACCATCCATTAACTGAACAAAACGAGTATTTGATATACCGCCAAATCCTCTTGTGTTTACAGATGTAAAAGTCATACTACCTTGAACGGTAGTTACTCCTTTAAGTTTGCCTATTTCATCATAGTAATCTGCTGATGAACCTTGCTTAATTGCTGTTGGGTCTAACTTTTCAATAGTTACAGGAGATTCTAATATTTTCTCCTCAACCCTTGAAGCCGAAACTACAACCTCATTCATAATACTTGCTTCTTCCTCCAATTTTACTAATAAATCTGAAGTAGATTTGTCAACTGTTATTTCCTTATTTTCAAAACCCAAATAAGAAACAACCAAAACCACAGGTGGTTTTCCTGGCACTTCAATAGAAAATGCGCCTTCAAAATCAGTGGCTGCACCCAAATCAGTTCCTTTCACTAAAATAGTGGCACCAATTATTGGCTCATTTTTTCCATCTAAAATCTTACCATTAATTACAACTTGGGCAAAAGACCCAATACTTATGAGCAAGACCAAAATGGCCGTTAACCCATACTTTTTTAAAGAAAAATTAATATTCATAATTGTTTTAAGTTTAATTCGAAGGCTAATTTAACTATATTTATGATATGCAAGTAATAATATTTAAAAAAATACCTATTTGTAGTGAAAAAATTATTGATTTCGTTGTCTGAAACCCTCATAACTAAGTATAGCTGCAGAATTTGAAAGATTCAATGAATTCACAGTGCCATTCATTGGTATAATGATATGTTCAAATTGCCCATCACTCCAAAAAGAAGATACACCAGTGGCTTCTTCACCTAAAACAATGGCAGTAGCTTGGCAAAAATCTATTTCAAAGCAATTTTTAGAAGATTCTAGATGAGTTACATAAGTATTTATTTTATTTTTTTTAAGCCAAAAAAGAATTTCTTCATTTCTTGCCAAAGCAATTGGAACTGTAAAACAAGCACCCAAACTTGATCTGATTAGATTTGGGTTGTATAAATCAGAGGGCATATTCGAAAAAATAACACCGCTTATATTAGTAGCATCAGCAGTTCTTAAAATTGCGCCAAGGTTACCTGGCTTTTCTCCCCCTTCAACTATCAAAAAAAAGGGATTATCACTAATTTTTAAATTGCCCAATAAGTGTTCTTTCTCCTGAAAAATAGCCAATACAGATGAAGCTTTACCTCTATAAGTCATTTTTTCAAAAATGATAGAAGAGACTACAATATGTCTTTCTTGGTTTATTTGAGACCATTTATTTAAATTATCTCCATCTTCGGTGTAAAAAATATTAGAAATTGAGTAATTATTTTTCAATGCCATTTCTACCTCACGAATGCCTTCAACAACAAATAAGCCTTGATTTTTGCGCTCTTTTGACTTTTCTTGTAAAAGAATTGCATTTTTTATGATGGGATTCTGTAAACTAGTTATTTTTTTTATCATTTTTGATGTATTAAAGAACAAACATCGAAAAAATAAACGGGCTAAGCAAGGTGGAAAAAATAAAATGTGATTGGTGTAAAGGTAGTGAGCTATATGAAAATTATCACGACCAAGAATGGGGAGTACCCGTTTTTGATGATCAGAAACAGTTTGAATTCCTAGTTTTAGAGTCTGCACAGGCAGGTTTGAGTTGGATAACGGTACTTAAAAAGCGGGAAAATTATAGAATTGCTTATGACAATTTTGATGTAAATAAAGTGGCAAAGTATGATGATAATAAGGTAGAAGAACTATTGCAAAATGAAGGAATAATTAGAAATAGATTAAAAATTTTGGCTTCAATTAATAATGCACAACGATTTATTGAAATTCAAGAACAGGAAGGTTCTTTTTGTAATTATTTATGGCGTTTTTTTGATGGCAAACCGCTAATAAATAAATGGCAAAGCATGAAGGAAATTCCTGCTAAAACGGATTTATCAGACCTTATTTCAAAAGACTTAAAAAAAAGAGGATTTAAGTTTCTTGGTTCTACGATAGTTTATGCTCATTTACAAGCCACAGGTCTAATTAATGATCATATTGTAACTTGTTTTAAATATTAGAAATAAAAAATAGGATGAAAGATATTCAAATGGTAGACCTAAAAGGTCAATACCAAAAAATAAAAACAGAAATTGACACAGCTGTAATTAATTGTATTGAATCGGCAGAATTTATAAATGGAAGTTTAGTTAAAGAATTTCAATCCGATTTAGAGAAATATTTAAATGTAAAACATGTAATTCCGTGTGCAAATGGAACTGATGCACTTCAAATTGCATTGATGGCACTTAACCTTAATATAGGTGACGAGGTAATTGTTCCAGCATTTACTTATGTGGCCACAGCGGAGGCCATTGCGCTTTTGAAACTTAAACCAGTAATGGTGGACGTTGATCCTCTTACCTTTAATATATCTGTTGAGCACGCAAGAAAAGTAATAACCAATAAAACTAAAGCAATAGTGCCTGTGCATCTTTATGGACAATGTGCTGATATGGAATCCATTATGGAGCTTTCAAAAGAATATGGCTTATTTGTAATAGAAGATAATGCACAAGCAATTGGCGCGGATTATATTTTCAAAAACGGAAAAACCCAAAAAGCAGGCACCATTGGGCATATAGGTACAACTTCTTTTTTTCCATCAAAAAACTTGGGTGCTTATGGAGATGGTGGAGCCTTAACGACAAATGACGATGAACTTGCACATAAAATAAGAATGATCGCCAACCATGGACAAGCCAAAAAATATTACCATACAATGGTAGGTTGCAATTCAAGATTAGATACTATGCAAGCCGCAATTTTGAAGGTAAAATTGAAATATATTGATGAATATATTGCCAAGAGGCAATGGACTGCTGATTTTTATGATCGAGTTTTACCAATAAAATCAGAAATTCAAGTGCCTAAAAGAGTTTTAAATTCAACGCATGTTTTTCATCAATATACGATTCAATTGCCAAAGGAAAAAAGAAATGCCCTTCAAACTCATTTGTCGGAGAGGGGAGTTCCATCAATGATATATTACCCATTGCCACTTTTTAGTCAAGAGGCGTTTAAAGACAATACTATAAATCCTAGCGATTTTAAAACCACAATAGATTTGTGTGAAAGGGTAATTTCATTACCAATTCATACAGAAACAACAAATGAAATTTTAGATTATATTTGCACCTCAGTATTAGATTTTTTTAAATAAAATATGGAGGATAATTTTTATAACCATCCTAGCGCAATTGTTGATGAAGGTTGCAAAATTGGATCAGGGACCAAGATATGGCATTTTAGTCATATAATGGCTGGCTGTATTATTGGTGAAAAATGTAATATTGGTCAAAATGTCGTAGTAAGTCCGGGTGTTGTTTTAGGGAAAAACGTGAAAGTTCAGAACAATGTCTCTATTTATACAGGAGTGATTTGTGAAGATGATGTTTTTTTGGGTCCCTCAATGGTTTTTACTAATGTAAGTAATCCAAGGAGTGCAGTAATTAGAAAAGATCAATATAAAGAAACCCTTGTAAAAAAGGGAGCCTCAATTGGAGCGAATGCCACAGTTGTTTGTGGAAATGCGATAGGTTCGTATGCACTAATTGGCGCTGGGGCTGTTATTACAAAGCCTGTTCCTGATTATGCATTAGTTGTTGGTAATCCTGCTCGACAAATTGGTTGGGTGAGCGAATATGGGCATAAATTAATTTTTGATGAAAAGGGGCATGCATTTTGCCCAGAAACGAATCAAGAGTATATATTATTGGATCAAAAAATTAGTAGAGTTAATTAATGAAGAATTTCGCTTTAATAGGAGCAGCAGGATTTATAGCGCCACGCCATTTGAAGGCCATAAAAGATACAGGCAATAATTTGGTGGCAGCATTAGATAAGTTTGATAGTGTAGGGGTAATAGATAGCTATTTCCCTGATGCTGATTTTTTCACAGAGTTTGAAAGGTTCGACAGGCATATAGATAAAATAAAAAGAGAGGGAAAAAAAATAGATTTTGTAAGTATTTGCACTCCCAATTATTTACATGATTCACATATTCGATTTGGATTGAGGCATGGTGCGGATGTAATATGTGAAAAACCACTCGTACTTAATCCATGGAATGTCGATGCATTATTAGAGATAGAAAAGGAAACTGGCAAAAATGTTTATAATATTTTTCAACTTAGGTTGCACCCAAGTATTATCGAACTAAAGCAGAGAATTGCCAATGGCCCCAAAGACAAAATTTATGAGATAGATTTAACCTATATAACTTCCAGAGGAAATTGGTATCAAACGAGTTGGAAAGGGGATGTTCAAAAATCGGGAGGAATTGCAACCAATATTGGTGTACATTTTTATGATATGTTGGGTTGGGTATTTGGCGATTTAAAAGAAAATATAGTACATTTACATAATAAAACAAGTGCAGCAGGATATTTGAGATTTGAAAAAGCAAATGTAAAGTGGTTTTTGAGTATAGATTACTTAACAATTCCTGAAAAAATAAGAGCAGAAGGAAAAAGAACATTTAGGTCTTTATCAATGGAAGGAGAGGAAATAGAATTTAGTGATGGTTTTACAGATTTGCATACAAAATCATACCAACACATTCTGGATGGAAATGGATTTAGACTAATTGAGGCAAAAAAATCAATTGAAATAGTTCATGGAATCAGACATGCTGAAATAATGCCACTAGAAAATAATTACCACCCATTTTTGACAAATAGAAAATAACAAAATTGAGAAAACTATTTTTATTTATAGTGGTAATAATACTAGGATTAAGCGCGTTTCTTAATCTTTATTTTCTTCAAGATGCGACTAGGGTAAGTGCTTTGAAAGAAAAAATTAAGACCATAACACATCGAACAGAGATGGAAAAATCTTTAAAAGCAAATCCAGAAGTATTGGCTTTTTTTAAAAACAAGAAATTCACTTCGAAAACTGCCGAATTAGATTATATTAGACATTGGATTTTTGAAAATACTTTTGGAACCGGCGATACAAATTATATAGATTCGTTTGATCCAAAAATAACATTACATGATATTTATCAATCTTATATAAAAAAAAGTAATAGTCCGCCAATGTCATGTGGGCCAAGGGCTTTAGCTATGCAAGAGTTGCTTTATATGTTAGGCTTTGAAACTAGGTTTGTTTCCATTTTCTTTCAAAATAATCCGAATATGATTGGGAGTCATTCATTTTTAGAGATTTATAATGAAGACACAAAAAGATGGGAAATTCAAGACCCATTAAATGATGTATATTATAAAGACAGTGAAGGAAACAGGCTAAATACTTTACAAATTACAATGATGGAAAAATTGGATTTTTTACCATGTAGAGATAGTCTTAATTGTGGTGTAAAAGTATTACCATATAACTTTATCGAATTAACGGAAAGTTTTAAAATTGTTTCCATAAAACCAAAGGAAGGAGATTTTATTGTGCTTTTAAATTCTAAATATTATACAAAAGAAAAAGTTTACCCAATTGATGGAACCACTTTGGAGGGTTATTTCAAAAATTATAAAAACATTATTGTGTACTAAAGGGAATTAGGATGTGTGGAATTGCAGGCGTTTGGAATCTTAATAACAGATTAGTTGAATTAAATGAATTAGAAAAATTCACAGATTCATTAAGACATCGCGGCCCTGATGGGAGTGGTTATACACTATATGATAATGAAACACTTGGGTTGGGGCACCGCAGACTTTCTATTTTAGACCTTTCGGAAAATGGAAAGCAACCACTTGAATATTTAAACAATCGCTATTCCATTACCTATAATGGAGAGATATATAATTTTATAGAATTAAAAAAAATACTGCTTTCAGAAGGATATAATTTTAAATCTGAGTCGGATACAGAAGTGATATTAGCAGCATACGATTTTTGGGGTAAAGACTGCCTAAAAAAATTCAATGGCATGTGGGCATTTGCAATATGGGATAATTTTAAAAAGAAATTATTTCTTTCCCGAGACAGATTTGGAGTAAAGCCACTACATTATATTTATAAGCAGAATGATTTTTTTGCATTTGCATCCGAAACGATAGCCTTTAAGTATTTAAGTAATTTTAAAAGAGAATTTGACACACAACTTTTATCTCGTTCGATTCTTTCTTTTTCATCTATTGAGGCATTTGGGTATACTATTTTTAAAGATGTCACACAATTATTGCCAGGGCATTATATTGAAATAAAAAAGGACAGAAACCTGTTCAGATTAAATGGTGGAGTACGCTCGATAATTTAGTTACATTTCCTACAAATTATGAAGATCAAGTAGCCTATTTCAAAGAAATTTTTGAAGATGCTTGTCGTATCCGAATGCGGTCTGATGTTCCCTTAGCCTCCGCACTAAGTGGAGGAGTGGACTCATCGGCAGTGTATTGTATGCTTCACCATTTAATGAATGATAATTCGATTCAAAAAGAACGACTTCCATCAAATTGGCAAAAGGCATTTGTGGCCACCTTTCCAAATACGAAAGTGGATGAACGACATTATGCGGAGGAGGTAATTAAATTTACAAATGGAAACGCCAAGTATCTGATACCCGATTATACAAATCTGATATCGGATATCGAAAAAGGAACTATATTATTTGATGGCATTTCGGGCGGTCCAATTATTTGTCTTACCGATGTTTATAAGGGCATGCGTGCCGACAAAATTATCGTATCCATGGATGGACATGGAGTGGATGAGATGATGTATGGATATCGAAACTCCGTTTTTTCGGCAATGAGAATGGCTATTGAGCAGAACGACCCATCTGCAATGGCATTAAAGGAAACCTATTTAGACATCCTTTTTCCTGAAGAAAGAAAGGAAAAACAGGCTACAATTGAAGCGCTTTTTAATTCAAAAAATAGACAAAATCCTGTTTACAAAAAATTAAGAGCCGTAAAACATCACCTTTTTCCTCCAAAAAAGGTCAATGGACTTTCGCCTATAAATTCGCATGATTTTTTAAAAGAGCAAGAGATTCGATCTATTCCATATATTAGCGATGATTTTTATAGGGAGAAAAACAGAGAAACGAAAGAATCTATTATTTATAATCATTTCCATTATGACGAATTGCCTTATAATTTAAGAGATTTTGATAGAGGCTCAATGCAACATGGTATTGAAATAAGAATGCCATTTATGGATTATAGGTTGGTGTCATTTATTTTTTCTATTCCGCAGCAAAGCAAAATTGGTGGAGGGTTTACGAAGAGAATTTTAAGAGATTCGATGAAGGGAATAATGCCAGAAATTATTAGAAATAGGAAATTAAAAATTGGACTTGGTTCGCCTATGGTAGAGTGGTTTAATGGACCGATGTCTGAATTTCTGCAAGATGAAATAAATTCACTTGAATTTCAACAATCAACTATTTTTGAAGGGAAAAAATTAAGTGAATGGGCATTATCAAAAGCAAAGAATAAAACTTGGTCTGATGTAGATTGTTCTTTATTTTGGCCTTATTTGAATGCACACATTTTAATAAAAAACAACAAATAAGATGAGTAATAGTAAATTGCAAAGATTAATATTTTTTTCAATTCTGGTGTTCTTCTTAGCCATTAGTTTGTTTGCTAATATATCTTTTTTGGTAGAACCCGAAAAGGCTGAAAAATTAAAAAACTTATTGCGCGAAAAAGCAGATTACAGCATTCAGAAAAAGGCAAAAGACGAAAATCCAGCTATTTATGAATACTTTGCAGCGATTAATTTCAAGAATGAAACCAATAGAATTGATTCTTTAAGATCGTGGGTGCATAATAATTGTTCGAACCAAGCAACCCAACTATATTCATATACTTTTAATACTTCAAAAGTAATTGAGGATATGTTTTTATATTCAAATAAAAAACTAAATAAAAAACCGGGGTTAACTTCTTATCCTACCATTTTGGTTATGCAACGATTGTGTCAATATTTTAAATATAAGACACGTATTATGTCAGCAATGTTCTTTGAAAATAATTCAAAAATCGTTTCTTCTTATGTTTATTTAGAAGTCTTTAATCCAGATAATGGAAATTGGGAAATCCATGACCCAGTAAATGATGTGTACTTTAAAAACAAATCAAACCATCAGAGATTAAATACATTTAATTTGAAGTATTTATTGCCAGATAGTGCTATTGTTATTACAAAAGATGGGGAAGCATTTCCCGACACCTCTATTTCCAAAATATTTGGATTGGAAAAAGGCAAATTTGAATTAATCGTTTTAACAGAAGAAAATAAAAAGTCAACAGCTATTTTAAATAGTAAATATTTTGATAGAAATGCTTTGTATCAATTTGATATAAATGATAAACGAAAATTTTTGGAAATTGTTAATTATTGCAATCCAATCATTACTTATTAACTTCTTTTAGATAAATGAAGGTATTTAATTTTATTAAAGCTAAAAAGAGAAACTTATGGTTGGAGAGGGGAAGAATTTTTTTACCCTTTTCTTTGGTGGTTCTATAGCCACATTTGTGCCTTTGTTTTTGGCGCCAGTACTTTCACGAATTTACCATCCTATTGATTATGGAATAGTGGCAGTATTTATGGCACTAATAAATATATTAAATGCATTTTTTAATTCCCATTATAATCATAGTATATTAATTCAGCGTAAAGTAACTAATACGGTTAATGCAATTTTATTATCTAATAGTATCAATTTAATAGTGTCGATTGCGTTATTTTTTCTGTTGGTTTTTTTTCCAAAAATAATTAGTTTTGTGAGTGGTGAAAATATAATTTTCTCAAAATTTATATATTTAATTCCAGTAGTAGTTTTTTTAAATGGATTCAATTCTTCAATGGGGTCTTGGTATCAAAAAAATGCTAACTATAAAACGATTTCTTCTCTTAATATAATCTATTCCTTATCGAGCATAGGATTTCAAATTTTATATGCAGTTATTGCGCCTCACATTTTGAATGTACATCCTGATTATAGAGGGTTGCTTGGCGGCTATTTTTTTAGTACTTTTTTGACAACAGTAATTTCTTTATTATTTTACTTAAAGCCATATTGGAAATTTAAAAGATTGGCATCTTTTAAAAGAATAAAAGAAATATTAAAGATTGAAAAGAAATTTTTCTTATTTCATTGCCTAACGACTTAATGCAAACAGCATCAAATGAATTGCCGACCTTGTTCTTATCCAAAACCATTACAGTTTATGAGGTGGGAAACATAGGTTATGCTAGACGATTTTTAGGCATCCCATTAACGATAGGAAGCAATGCAATATCACAAATTTTTTCGAGAAAAGCAATTGAAGAAATACATAAAAATGACAATTGTAAACAGTTATTTATAAAAACGGCTATAGGGTCTTTCCTTATAGGTTTGGTGCCATTTATTTCATTATTATTATTTGGACCACAATTATTTGCATTTGTTTTTGGCGAAAAATGGTTTTTGGCCGGCGAATTTGCACAAATCCTTGGATTTTATTACTATTTAAATTTTATAGTTGGACCCTTAACCTATGTTTATTTTATCCGCAAGAAGCTATTTGAAGATTTTCTAATTCATGTATATTTAATTCTATCTAGTTTAGGTTCATTATATATTGGTTATTTAATATTTGAAACATCAAAAGGAATGTTGTTTTTATTTACCCTAAATTATTCCCTAGTATATATATATTATTTTATTCGCTCCTATTTTTTAAGTTTAACACCTGAAGAAGAAGACTAAATTATTCAATATGGAATTAGTTCAATGTACAAAATGCCTTTTAGATACAACAGCACCAACTATAACTTTTGATAAAGAAGGTAAGTGTAATTATTGTGTTTATTTTGAAACTTTAGAAGAAAGTGTTTTAAAAGTTCCAATAGATAGGAAAAAAGAAAAACTATTATCAATTCTCGATGAAATAAAAAAGAACTCAAAAAAAAATGAATATGATTGCATTATTGGTTTAAGTGGTGGAGTAGATAGTTCTTATCTTTGCTATATGGCAAAGCAATGGAATTTGAGACCTCTTTTGGTACACTTTGATAATGGATGGAATACGGAGCATGCTGTTAAAAACATCGAAAACATTACCAAAATTCTTAATTATGATTTGATCACTTATGTACTAAATTGGGAAGAGTTTAAAGATCTTCAACGGTCTTACTTTAAATCAAACGTATTGGATTTAGAGATGCCAACCGACCAACTTATAGGAGCTGCTTTGTATGAAATTGCTTATAAGAAAAAAATTAAATACATATTAAGTGGACATAATCTAGAAACGGAAGCCATAAATCCTGTTGGATGGACGTGTAAAATAAAAGATGATTATGAAAACTTAAAAGATATTCATCAGCAATTTGGTTCTATAAAAATAAGAACTTTACCAAAGTTGAGCATTTATAGAAAATATATTTACGAAGTTGTTTTTGGCATACAACAAATTATTTTATTGAATTATATTCCTTACAATAAAGCTGAAGTAAAACAAACGATAATTGATAAAATTGGTTGGACAGATTATGGTTGGAAACATTTTGAATCCATTTTTACTCGATTTTATCAAGGATATATTTTGCCCAATAAGGCGAATATTGATAAACGAAAAATGCATCTTTCTAATCTTGTTATGTCGCATCAGATAACTAAAGCCGAAGCTGTTAAAGAAATGGAAAAAGAATCATATCCAATGTCGATGCAGTTAGAAGATAGAGAATATGTAATGAAAAAACTCGATTTCGACGAAGAATTTATGACAGGTTTTTTATCTAATAAGCCAATAGCTCATGAAAATTATAAAACTAATCAACAACTTAAAATAAGGATTTTAATGTTTTTACTTAAATCAGTTCTATATATTCCTGTTAGAATATTGCGATTTGTTGGTGTATTAACTAAGCCTATACAAAACAACTGATGAGAACCTTATTTTATATAGTTATTATACAAAATGAAACTGCTTATAGTATAATCAGAAGGTCTGAAGACTTTGTAAATGGTTTTAAAAATACAGAAATAAGTGGTTACGGAATTTTTTTATTCCTTTCAGATAAAGTAGATAATAAGCAGTTTGAAAATTCGGTTCACATTTTTTATAAAACTGAAGCAGAAGGCTTATTAAAAGTAGAAGATTTTTTGAAAGAAAAATTGAAACCAGAGGACGAAATTATTTTTAGATACCCACAACCCTCTAAACCAATAGTTGAGTTTTTTGAAAAATACCCAAAGAGAATATGGCTCGAACACCATTCAAAAGAGTTGATTGAAATTTATTATGTGTTAAAAGCGATTAAATTTAGAGATTATCTCTATTATTTTAAAACCTTTGACTTTTCCAATCTTAAAGATATTTATAACCGAATTAACAAAGAAAAGAAATATGGAAACCAACTTATTGCACTTGCCAAAGGTGGTTTTGCAGTTACTGACGAAATAAATGCATATCAAACCTATAGAATAAAGGAAAAATACAATTGTCATACTGTTGGAAATAGTTATAATTTTGAAAGAACAAAATTAAGAGCAATTCATCCTTCCGCATCGGAGGGGTTTCATTTAATAATGGCTTGCACAACAGCCTATTCAGCTTATGGAACTGACAGACTTATAAAAGGCTTAAAAGCCTATAATGGACAAGTTTATTTAACTTTACATTTAGTGGGCAATTTTACTGCTAAAACTAAAAGAATGTACAAAGGAGACAAACCAAATGCTAGGGTAATTTTTTATCCAAAGATGACAGGGGAGAAATACCATGAAATATTGAATAAATGCCATTTAGGTATAGGTAGCCTGGGCTTTCATCGGTGGAAAAGCAAGGAAGGTGCTACCTTAAAAATTAGAGAATATATAGGAATGGGCTTCCCTTTTATTTTTTCGCATTATGAAATAGATATTTCCAACAATCCAGAATTTGAACCATTTTATTTGAAAATATCCGAAAATGAAGAAACAATTGACTTCGATAAGATAGTGCTTTTTTTAAAACAATTTTATAATGGAAATGATTCTACTGAAAAATCAAAAGAAATAAGAAAAATTGGAGAGAACTATCTTTCATGTAATACAAAATCAAAAGAGATTATTAGAATTATTAATAAAGGAGATTAAATTTATTTGGTTAAATAAATTATTCTACTTTTGGCATGTAGATTTTTATTTGTATACTTTAATTTAAAAAAATGAACGAATTAGAAAAAAGTTTGGCTTACAAAGAGAATGCAAGTGAGCAGTATAAATCTTATTTAAGCTCAGTAGATGAATATTACAAGGGAAGCAATGGAAATGATTTAGATAAACTCGAAAATTTTTCTAAATATGTCCCAAAGGGAAGTGTTTCGCGATTTATAGCTAGATATGAATTGTTTAAGAAAATAATTAATATACATGGTTCCATAGTCGAATGTGGAGTTTTTCATGGAGGCGGTTTGATGACCTATGCTCAATTGAGTGCTATATTAGAACCTTTTAATCATACACGTAAAATAATTGGATTTGACACCTTTGGTGGTTTTACTAACATAAGTCAACAGGACGAAAAGTCAACATCTATTTTCAATAAAGAGGGAGGTTATTTTGCAGATTCTTACGATGATCTAAAAAAGAGTATTGAGGTATTTGACAAGGGTCGTAGTCTAGGACATATAGGAAAGGTGGAATTAGTAAAGGGTGATATCTTGGAAACGATACCGAATTATTTAGAAGAAAATCCCCACCTAATTGTTAGCATGCTTTATTTAGATGTGGATGTTTATGAGCCAACAAAAGTGGCTATTAAATATTTATTGCCAAGAATGCCCAAAGGTGCGATTATTGCATTTGATGAGTTAAATATGAAAACATTTCCTGGTGAAACCATTGCTGTTTTAGAAGAGCTCAATATAAATAAATTAAGGATAGAACGATTTGCATTTGGCACAGCTATTTCGTATGCAATTATAGAATAAAGCACTTTAATATTGCATATTCCATAAAAAAAGATTAATCTTCAAACATATATTAATTTTTATTAATTTGTTTTTTTTAAAAACTAATTGTTTTTTTTTATTTATTCCATAAAATTGTTTTTTTTTTTCGATTTTTTGTAATTATATTGTGTTAAAATAAAAACAATATAACCATGTTTAGAACTAAATTCCTATGCTTTGCACTTATTGTAATAAGTTGCTTTAATGCCAATGCTCAACAAAATAATATCCCAGTTTGCGGAAATCATGGAATAAGTGAAAACTACATCAATGATTTATCAGAGTTGAAACAAATAAAACCTAGCTCAAATTCTGCATTACGAATGATGGATTGTATGCTTGACCCTTCAAACAACACTTCAACAGCAGGTGTTTTTACTTTGTATTTATGGACAGTTTAATATAAAAATTACTGATATAGATTCTAAATATTTGTCCGTTCAATTGGTTGATATTACTGGTAAATTGGTCAAAAATCTTTTTGAAGAAACCCAAAATGACCTTTCTAATGTTGAAATAATGGTTCAAAAAAGCAATTTAGCAGCTGGAGTATATTTTATAGTTACAAATACCGACAAAAATTCACTTACTAAAAAGCTAATAATTGAATAGAACAATGTTTTTGTAGTTTTTATAATATCTTTGTAAAACATTTTAAAAATTAAAAAATGTTTTCAGGTAAGTATATTTTATTGCGTGCTATCGAAGAAACAGATATTAATAAAATTAGTATTTGGAATTTCGATAATGAAATAGCCCAATATTTTGAGAGTCGTTTTCCAAATAACATTTTGGAACAAAAAAAATGGTTTGATGCTCAAATTAATCAACCAAATAAAAAAAAGTTGATTATTGTTGATAAGGCAAATAATACACCTATTGGCATGGTTGGCATTATGAAAATAGACCATATAAACAAGAACTGTGAGGTCGGTGTTACCATTGGAGATAAAGATTATTGGGGAAAAATACATGGAAAAGAAGCCCTGAAATTGACAATGGATTATTTGTTTTTCCAATTGAATATGCAAACGATTTACATTACCGTTTTAGAAGAAAATGAAAGATCTATTCATTTTTTCAAAAAATTTGGTTTTGTCCAAAATGGATTGCTGAAAGACATGGTGTATAAAGATGGAAAATATCAAAGCTATGTGTGGATGTCAGTTCAAAAAAATAATTATCAGCCATTTATTATTGCATCTTAGATGATTGTCTCGATTCACCAACCTAATTATATGCCATGGCTTGGTTATTTTTATAAAATAGCCAACTCAGATAAATTTGTTATTTTGGACACTGTACAATATGTAAAAGGAACGGTGGCCAATAGAAATAAAATTAAAGGCATAAATGGGGAAGAAATTCTTTTATCAGTTCCTGTAAAACTTTCTGAAGGCGCATACCAACACTACAATGAAATAGCCATTGATTATAGTCATAAATGGGTCAATAAACACCTAAATCAAATAAAGAATTCATATCTAAAAGCGCCAAATTTTAAAATAATTTATCCCGAATTTGAAATTATTTTGAAAAAAAAATACGAAAATATTGCACAATTAAACATTGAGATTATTAATTGGGTTATTGCTAAATTAGAAATTAAAACCAAAATTTTTGTGACTTCAGGTTTTGAGAAAGACTTTGGAACAAGTAATGCTCAAAACATTAATATTTGCAAACATTTAAATGGAAATAAATACCTTTCTGGACATGGTGCAAAAAAATATAATGACCCTGAATTGTATAATCAAAATATGATTGAACTAATTTATTCAGATTATCAATCGAATCCATACCAACAAATAAATGGTGATTTTTTACCTAATTTGTCTATTTTGGACGTTTTAATGAATATTTCAATTGTGGAGATAAAAGAAATGCTAAATATTAATGGATGAAAAAAGTAATAACAGTTGTTGGAGCAAGACCACAATTTATAAAATTAGCAGCACTTTCGAAAGCTCTAAGGCCGCACTTTAAAGAAATAATTATTCATACTGGTCAACATTACGATTATGAAATGTCCAAATCATTTTTTGATGAATTAGAAATTCCAGATGTTGATTATAATCTTGAGGTTGGATCCGGCCCAGCTGGCTATCAAATTGGCACAATGTTGATTAAGCTTGAAGAAATATTTATTAAAGAAAAGCCAGATTGTGTTATTGTATTTGGCGATACAAATTCTACTTCTGCAGCTGCAATTGCTGCAGTAAAAAATAAAATTAAGCTAGGACATGTTGAAGCTGGACTGCGGGAATTTAATAAATATATACCCGAAGAATCGAATAAATTAATAACAGATATACTTTCTGATTTTTATTTCTGTCCAACTCCTACAGCAATTGATATTTTAAAATCAATGGGTATTACCGAAGGAGTATATAATATTGGAGATGTAATGATTGATATTATCCTGCTCAATTGGGAGAAAATATTGAACAATAACAATCCATTTATTACAAATGGAATAAAAAAGAAGGACTATGTTTTACTAACTTGCCATAGAGCAAACAATACTGATTTAAAGGAAAACTTAGAACAAATATTATCAAGCCTTTCAGAAATAAAAGAAACAATAATATTTCCAATCCATCCAAGAACTTTAAAAGCAATTGAAACCTATAACTTCAAACATTATATAGATAAGCCAAATATTATTGTTACAAAACCACTTGGTTATATTGACACGCAAACCTTAATTCATTATGCTAAATTCGTATTGACAGATTCTGGAGGTGTAACCAAAGAAGCATATTTCCATGAAGTACCAGGAATACTGCTAGATTTGCAAACCGAATGGGTTGAAACCATAAATGAAGGTTGGAATCAGCAAGCTGGACCAAGTAAGGAAAATATAATAGCTGCATATCATAATATAACAATACCAAACTATATTTCAAAATGTTTAGGTGACGGTAAAGCATCCGAGAAAATAGTTGAAATATTAATAAATAATTTATAACCGACTTGTATAATAATGAAATTAGAAGTAATTAACCAACGAGTATTAATATTATCGCCACATACTGATGATGGTGAATTAGGTTGCGGAGCTATAATTTCGAAGCTAATTGAAAACAACAATAAAGTATACGAGGTAGCGTTTTCCATTTGTGAAGATTCTGTTCCAGTTGGTTACCCAAAGGATGTTTTGGCTCAAGAATTCAGAGCTGCTACCGCCGAATTAGGAATTCCAGAAGATAATATTTTCATTAAAAATTACCCTGTCCGCAAATTCCCCGCACACCGACAAGAGATTTTAGAGGACTTAATTCAATTGAGAAATAAAATTAAGCCTGATATTATATTTATGCCTTGTTCAAATGCACTCCATCAAGATCATAAAACTATTTATGAGGAAGGCTTAAGGGCATTTAAACATTTTACTTGCTTTGGGTATGATTTACCATGGGATACAACCGAATTTTCCACTACCGCCTTTTTTAAGGTAGAAGAAAAGAACGTAGCAAAAAAATGGAATGCATTAGATAAATATTTAACACAAAAATTTAGAACATATATAGATAGAGAATTTATTTTTGGACTAGCTCGTGTTAGAGGCGCTCAGATTTCTGAAAAATATGCTGAAGCATTTGAATTAATCCGTATTATTTTTTAAAACATCATGTGCGGAATTGGTGGTATAATCAAATTTAGTAGTCAGCCTATTGAGCAGGATGAACTTACTACTATGCACCAAACCATGCAAGAGCGTGGGCCCGATGCTTTTGGTACTTTTATTGGAAATAGAGTTGGGTTTTGCCATCGTCGACTTGCAATTATTGATTTAAATCCATCTTCCAATCAACCATTTTCTATACTTGATGGCGAAATTTGGATAAGCTTTAATGGCGAGATTTATAACTTTCTCGAGCTGAGAAAATTGCTAGAAAAAGAAGGCGCAATTTTCAATACTCATTCCGATACTGAAGTGATTTGTTGGGGGTACAAAATATGGGGTATACAAAAAATGCTACAACACATAGATGGAATGTTTGCATTTGCCATTTTTGATAAAATAAAAAACAAAGTCTTTTTTGCCCGAGATAGATTTGGCAAAAAACCATTTTATGTTTTGCAATCCAATGATGAAATAGTATTTGCTTCCGAAATAAGGGCAATTTGGGCGATAAGAAAGAAGGAATTGAACTTGGATTTTGAATCTTTGGAATACTATTTCAGTGAAATATCGTCGCCACAACCCAAAACGATTTGGAAAGAAATCTGCCAAATAGAACCTGCTACATTTTGGGAAATAGACCTAAATACAAACAAAGTATTGCTTAAAGAAAAATATTGGACGCTTCAACCCAGTAAAAATTGGTCGCATTCAATTGAAGAAACTATAGAAATGGTTGAAAATCAGTTGATAAATGCGATTACAAAAAGAACCATTTCTGATGTTCCGATAGGTTGTTTTCTATCGGGCGGTGTTGATTCAGGTTTGGTGGTTTCATTGCTCGCCCAACATTCTACAGAAAGAATAAAGACATTTTCCATAGGATTGTCGTACCAAAAATACAACGAACTACCTGAAGCCAAGCTAGTAGCGCAGCGTTATGATACCGACCACCACGAAATAATTTTGGAATCAGATATCATTCATACATTGCCAGATCTTGTTGAATATTACGGAGAACCATTTGCCGATTCGAGCATGATTCCAACTTATTATTGTTCTAAAGCACTTAGGGGAAATGTAACAGTTGCACTTTCAGGCGATGGAGGCGATGAATTGTTTGGCGGTTATGATGATTATGGCATCGCCTATCGTACAGATAAATACATACAAAAGTATCCGAATACAAGTGTTAGAAAAATGGCTACCTTAGTAGATAAGCTTGCATTTCGTTTTTCAAATAATAGGAAAGAAAATCTTGGTTCTTTAGAAACTTATCATAATACAAATGATTTTCTAAAACTATATCGAGAAATTGGAATTCATCCTAATCAATTAGATTTACTTTTTAATAAAGATTTCAAAAATGAAAGAAATAATTTCACCGAAAATTATTTAAGTGGTATTTGGAAAAACAACAAAAGCGAGGATTATACAACAACATTGTTGGCTGCTTCTTTAAATACACGTTTGTTAAACGATTATTTGGTAAAAGTAGACCGTGCTTCCATGAAAAATTCATTAGAAGTTCGATCGCCATTACTCGATTATAAATTGGCAGAGTTGGCTTTTAATATTCCTAATGATTTTAAATTTAAAGACAACCAAAATAAATACTTACTAAAAAAACTTGCAGAGAAACATTTCAATCCACATATCTTTTCTCAAACCAAACGCGGATTCGGTATTCCAGTGCACCAATGGCTTCGAACAGATTTAAAAAAATATACAGAAGCACATATTTTTGAAGGAAACCTAAATAAGTTCGGGTGGTTTAATATGGATTATATAAAAAAAGTATGGTTTGAGCACCTTCAAAATAAACCTGGAATTGACCATACACATACAATTTGGGCATTATTATGCTTTGAAATTTGGTTAGAAAAATTTTATTCCAAATAAAAATAGACCATTCCTTAAAAAAAATACTATTTTTGGTTTCACTTTTAGGGATAGTATGAATATTCTTTACCTTAATGATCCAAGTTGTGTTCATAGCTTAAAATGGATAACTTATTTTTCTAATCAAAAAGAAAATTATACCTGCTATATAATTGGGCAAGAATTACAGGATAAAATATTAACCCAAACGAATCTTGATAAATTAAAAAAGAGCAATATGATTTATCTTCCTCCTATTGCAGATTTTTCGGTAACAAAGTTTCCTAGAACAATAAAAGAATTTAAAAGACTAAAACAAGTAATCAAAGAACATAAAATAGACTTAGTTCATGTTATGTTTGCAGAGCCGAATGCATTGTGGGCATTAGGAAAAAAATATTTTAATATCCCAATGGTTTTAACCACTAGAGGAACTGATGTATTAGTTACCATACCTCAATTAATTGAAAAAAAACATCCGTTTAATAAGTTGTTATCCATTCTTTTTAGAAAGGCCTTTTCAAATTTTGATTATATTAGTTCAACTTCCCTTAAGCAACAAAAATCGGTACTTAAAATACTAGGCAATAATAATGTGCCAAATGGAGTATTAAGGACTGGCGTTTATATGGATAAAATATTGACCGAAAATGATACAACTTTTGTGGATGCTTTAAGAAATAAAAAGTATTTATTCTTTCCTAGGTATATGAATACGTTATATAATCACGATTTTTCATTAGATGCCATTCAGTTACTTCCACCAAATATAAAAAAGGAATATACCATGGTGTTTATAGATGCTAATGGAAGAGCAGTGGGTTATATTGGAGACATAAAAAAAAGAATGTCTAATATGAAGGATGTAAACTTTTTATTTTTGGAAGAAATTCCACAAGCCACTATTTTCGAATTGACTAGGAATGCAAGTATTGTAATAATGAACCCAAAATCAGATGGTACTCCTGTTTCTGCAATAGAAAGCATGGCAGTTGAGACACCAGTTATATTAGGACCACTTGATTATGATCAAGATATTTTTAATCAAGATACCATTTGGAGACTAAATGAATGGTCTGCAAGTGAGCTTACAGATACCATAGTTGAAATAATAGAAAAAACACCAAGTGCGGTATTAGAAAAAAAGCTTTTGAATGCAAAAGCTACCGTTTTAGAGAAAGCCGATACAATGAAAGAAGTTCAAAAAATTGAAAAAATATATCACCAATTAGTAAATGAATCTTAAAAAAAAGAAAATAATTGCCATAATAGGGGCTCGTCCGCAGTTTATTAAACATGCTCCCATTGATTTTTATGCCAAGACGATGGAAAACATAGAGTTGTTTACCATTCATACAGGGCAGCATTATGATGCTTCTATGAGCGATGTTTTCTTTACCCAATTAAATATGTCTCCACCAAATATTATACTTGAAGTTGGTAGTCATCAACATGGCAAACAAACTGCACTTATGATGATTGAGATTGAAAATATTGTATTAAATGAAAAACCTGCTGCCATTTTGGTGTATGGCGATACGAATTCTACACTAGCAGGTGCATTGGTAGGCGCCAAATTAAATATTCCAGTTGTGCATATTGAAGCTGGTTTGCGCAGTTTTAATAAAACTATGCCAGAAGAAATCAATAGAATCCTAACTGATCAGGTTTCTTCCTTATTATTTGTGCCAAATCAGCAAGCATTGGATCAACTCAAAAAGGAAAACATTACTGCAAAAGCATTTATTTCGGGCGATATAATGTATGATTTATTCAAAAGGGCACAAAAGGTAATTGAGGGCGAAGAATTATTCGAGAAATATTATTTAGCCACCATACATCGACCATACAATACAGACAAGTTAGAAAGACTAATGGAAATACTCAACCAATTTAATAAATTAGATTATAGAGTAAAATTTCCAGCACATCCGAGAACAATGAATTTCTTGGTTCAACAAGGAATTGATTTGAAAAAATTTGACAATTTAGACTTCTTGCCACCTCAGGGATATTTTGAAATGATGAAATTGCTAAAATCCTGTATTGGCCTTATAACCGACTCGGGAGGAATGCAAAAAGAGGCTTATTGGATGCAAAAAAAATGTGTAACTATAAGATCAGAAACGGAGTGGAAAGAAACACTAGAAAACAATTGGAATACCTTATTGTTTGATAACCTTAGCGACTTGAAAATAAGTTTAGCACTAAAACCTGGTTCATATAATGCAGATATTTATGGAGATGGAAATTCAGCAGGAGAAATTATGGAGGCAATAAATACTTTTTTGGAGTCATAATATGCATAAAGAGCAGAAAATAGTAATAATTGATTATCAAGTAGGTAATTTAAGTTCTATAGCCAACATGCTTAAAAAAGTGGGTCAGAAGTCCATTATATCGGGTGATATTAATGAAATAAAAAGTGCCGACAAACTCATACTTCCAGGCGTTGGTTCGTTTGATTATGGCATGAATAAGCTGAATGAGTCTGGTATTACTGCCGTTTTAAATGAAAAAGCATTAAACGATAAAATACCATTCTTGGGAATTTGTTTAGGCGCCCAATTACTTACTCAAAGTAGTGAGGAAGGCGTATTACCAGGGCTTGGTTGGTTTAAAGCAAAAAACAATAAAGTTTGATTTCTCCAATTTACAAACCAAATTGAAAATACCACACATGGGTTGGACGGAAGTACAGGCTCCCAAACCATGTCCGTTAATGGAAAATTTGGTTGACTCAAGATTTTATTTTGTCCACTCCTTTCATTTCACAACACCTGATGAAAGTGAAATAATGCTTCAATCAGAATTTGGATATCCATTTGTATCAGCATTATGGAAAGAAAATATTTATGCAGTTCAATTTCATCCAGAGAAGAGCCATAAATTTGGGATGCAACTCATGCGAAATTTTATAAATTTATAGATGAAAAGAGTTAGAGTAATTCCTGTATTATTGGTCAATACCAAGAAATTAGTAAAAACTGTTGGGTTTGACAAGGAAACATATATTGGAGATCCGATAAATGCAATAAAAATATTTAATGAAAAAGAAGTAGATGAATTGGTTTTGTTAGACATATCAGCTACAAAAAACAAAACAGCTCCAAATTTTGAATTGATTGAACAGGCTGCAAGCGAATGTTTTATGCCGCTTGCTTATGGTGGAGGAATTACTAATATCGAACAAATAAAAAAAATACTATACTCAGGCGTCGAGAAGGTAGTCATTAATTCCGCATTTACAACAAATCCAACGCTTATAAAAGAAGCTTCAAATGCATTTGGTGCTCAATCGATAGTGGCATCAATTGATGTTAAAAAGACATTTTTTGGAGAATATGTAGCTTTTTCCCATAGTGGAACGAAAAAAATAAAAATGAAATTGCAAGATTATTGCAAATATGTAGAAGATTTGGGTGCTGGAGAAATAATGATTTATAGTATTGATAGAGATGGTTCGTATAAAGGATTTGACACAAATCTTATCCAATTGGTTGCCAAATCAGTTTCGATACCAGTAGTAGCCACCGGTGGTGCAAGGAATATCGATGATTTTAAAGAAGCAATAAATGAAGGGCATGCCTCGGCAGTAGCAGCAGGTAGCATGTTTGTTTACAACGGAAAACACCGAGCAGTACTTATCTCTTATCCAAGTCAAAATGAATTGAAAGAAAGTTTGTATGAAAAAAAATTTATTAAAACCAAAAAGTGAATTATAAGCATGTTTTTTATTAAAAAAATGTATTTTTAGAGCATAAATGAACAAATCCATTCAAATATGCACTAATTGTGTCATGGATTCCCATGATGATAAATTAATTACTTTTGATTCAAAGGGAGTTTGTTGTCATTGTCAAAAGTATTTTAAAGAAGAGCCATTATTCGTATTTAAAGGAAAGGAAGGAGAATTAAAGTTGGCTGAAACCATTGAAAAAAATAAAAGAAGATGGTAAAGGGAAGCAATACGACGTAATAATGGGTTTGAGTGGAGGCGTAGACAGCACCTATTTGGCTTTGAAGTGCAAAGAATGGGGAATAAGGCCATTGGCTGTCCATTTTGACAATGGATGGAACTCCGAACTAGCAGTTAAAAATATAGAGAATATTGTTCGTAAATTAAGTCTTGATTTATATACTTATGTAATCAATTGGGAAGAGTTTAGAGATTTACAAATTGCTTATTTTAAAGCAAGTGTTATTGATATTGAAGTACCCACTGATCATGCCATCTTTGCTGCAATGTACAAATTGGCGGTCAGAATAATATCAAATATGTAATGAGTGGCAATAATTTTGTTACCGAAAGTTTCTTGCCAGAAAGTTGGATTCATAATAAATTTGACGAAGTAAATATTAAGAACATACACAAAAAATATGGCTCAATACCACTTACTACCTTCCCATTTATGGATTCGAAGGTAAGAAGGTATTATATAGATATTAAAGGAATAAAAAAGGGTAACTCCGCTTAATTTTTGCCTACGATAAGGCTGAAGTAAAAAAGAAATCCAAGAAAATTAGATTGGAAAGATTATGGAGGCAAGCACTACGAATCTATTTTTACAAGATTTTATCAAGGTTATATATTACCTACCAAATTTGGCGTAGACAAAAGAAAAGCACATTTGTCGAATTTAATATGCTCAAAACAAATAACTAAGGCAGAAGCACTAGAGGAATTGAAAAAACCTTGTTATGATAATGATCAAATGTTGGAAGACAAGGAGTTTGTTTTAAAAAATTGGGCTTTAGTGAAGCTTATTTTGAAGAATTAATGAAAATGCCTCCTCAGGATTGGAGAATATTTGGGTGAAGAAAAACCGCTTTTACAAACGTTTCCCCAATTTTAAAAATATTTCTTCCTTTAATTACTAGATGGAGAAGATATAGAAATTCAGTTTAATAAAAGAGGGTTGGAAGGAAGGAAAATAGTGTTTTTAATATCGCCCGAATACTGGGGCAATAATTTGTTTCTAAGCATCATTATGCTAATTATTTGTCTGGCGAAATATTTGGTTTATTTTATTCAACCACCTAGCAAATGGAGTTTTAAAATATTTTTTCAACCAATATTGAAATAAATACTATAAACCCCAATTTAATATTAGTTGAAATGGCCAATATTCTTCCGAGAGTAAATTATTTACCCAAATTTGTCCAAGACATCTTATTTAAAATTCAAGCCAAAAGGATTCTTGGAGCTTTGAAAATAAAGAATCCTTTTATTGTTTGGTCATTTACGCCAATGATCTATTGGAATTTAAATATTTGGAATGCCACAAAAAAGATATATCATACTGTAGATTTTCATCCTGCAAAATTTGAAAAACATACCTGTGAAAGTGCTGATATTGTAGTAAGTGTAACGGATTTGGTAAGCCAGCCTATTTTGCAATACAAACCAATTATTTATAATTTGGGACATGGAGCCGATATAGAAAGTTTTGTTAGAGCAAATTTAAATGAGGTCGTTTTGCTTGGCGCAAATAGAATTAAAGCGGGTTATGTAGGTAATTTCCATAATCAGATAAATTATGATTTATTAAAACATTTAGCATTGAGAAATCTAAATATTGATTTCATAATGGTTAGCCCCTATGGAAAAGTAATTTGTCTCATTTTAACACAATTTCTAATGAAGACTTTGAGGAATTGAAAGCAAGAAAAACGTTTTTTTATAGGAAGTGTGCCTTCAAATAAATTGATGAGTTATTTGCTTCATTTTGATATCAATTTGGTTTATTTAAGGATGATAAGAAGATAATTCACTGCAATCCCCCACAAAATGATGGGTTATTTTTATGCAGGAGGCATTACGGTGTCCAATTTTTGGATGAATATAAAGACAAAAGACATCTTTTTGTTGATGGCTGATGAGAAAAGAAATTGAAGGCTTGTTTAAATATGCGGCTGAAAATCTAGAAGATTTGAATAGTGAAGAGAAAAAACTAAGAAGACGAAAATTTGCAGAGGCGAATTCTTACGCTTTAAAAATCGAAGAAATCGAAAAATTTGCTTGCAATGCCTTAAATTTGTAATGATGAAATTAAATTATGCTATTTAACTCTTTTGATTTTGCCATTTTTTTGGGTACTTGTAACAGGATTATATTTTGTGCTTCCCACAAATTAAGATGGTTACTTTTATTGGTAGCAAGTTGTTATTTCTATATGGCATTCGTGCCTGCTTATATTTTAATTTGGCTTTACTATAGTAATAGATTATTTGCAGGTATTGGTTTAGAGCAATTAAAAACCCAAATCTCGTAAACTATTTTTGATTGCGAGTTTAATAGCAATGTGGTGTTTTGGCGGTTTTTAAATACTATAATTTTTTCAATGACAATTTTAGTGTACTAATTGACAGTTTAGGTAAGCAAAACTGATACCCTACCTCGTTATTTTACTTCCCATGGCTTAAGTTTTCATACATTCCAAGCCATGAGTTACACTATCGAAGTTTAACGAGGGCAATTCATAAAGCGGAAAGGCATTTTGGAATTTATGCATTGTATGTAATGTTTTATCCACAGTTAGTGGCTGGTCCTATTGAGAGACTACAAATGTACTGCACCACTTCCATGAAAGAAAATATTTTAATTATGATAATTATTTCCAAGGTTTAAATTTATGATAATTGGCTTGTTTAGAAAGTAGTCATCGCAGATAGAATATCAGCAATGGTCGATAACTGTTTATAATGATCCCACACAATTCACTGACATTCCAGTTTTAATAGCCACTATCTTGTTTTCCATTCAAATTTATTGCGATTTCTCGGTTATTCAGATATTGCAATGGAGCGCCAAAATTATGGGATTTGAGTTGATGGATAATTTTAGAGTTCCTTATTATTCGAAATCTATAAGAATTCTGGAAAGATGGCATATTTCATTGTCTATTTGGTTTCGCGATTATTTATATATTCCTTTGGGAGGAACAAAGCGGCAAACATCCAGGTGGTATTTTAACTATTTTTACCTTTAGTCAGTGGTTTTGGTATGATACCAACTGGACTTTTATTATTTGGGGCGCTTTACACGGGTTTTATCTTGTGTTTGCCACCTTTACCAATGAAATAAGAATTAAGATGCAAAAAATGTTTGGATTACATCATTTACCTCGATTGTTAGGGTTTTCGCAGATGATAATTACTTATATTTAGTTTGTTTTGTATGGATATTTTTAGGCAAAACCCAAGCGATGCTTTTGAAATTATTGCTCGAATTCCAAAATAAATTTGAATAATATAAAAGACCAAATACTAGTATTAGGCACTAATAAGCCTAAATTTATTATCGCAGTATGTGGTATTTGTTTTTGAGTTTTTCACCTATTACAAAAAAAAGAGAAAATTTTAGGCCGCAATATTCTTTCAGTATCCTACAGCACTTAGGTGGTCTATATTTATTTTCATGATTTTTTCTATTCTTTTGCAGGTGTGCAGGAAGGTGGGAATTTTATTTTCAATTTTAAATTATGAATTGGAAAAACCAACCGAGTTGTTTTAGCAGTTGTAGTAATTATATTACTTAATGGAATTTTTTCTTATCTTTTTAGAAAAGAGATGGAAGGTCGAGTAATGTACCAACTTGATAAAGAATGTATCAATCCAAAAACCTGTAAAGCATTTTAGTAGTTTGGCACCTTTCATGCATTTGCCATCTGTCCCAGACCAGAAGATTCAGCTGTATTACTTTGCTCCTATGGTGAAAAATATAATTCAAACCTATTATAGACTGAATAAGGTTTTGGAATTGAAAAGTCGTAAAACTGAAAAAAAATTATTCGCTATTTGATTTTCAAGCGTTTCGGGCCATGGAATACCAAACCTGAATCATAGATTTTTGGGTTAAATATGTAGATTTTTTAGATTATGCAAAAATACAAATGAATATCTCGACAATTTATTTAAATACTTAAAAGGCAATTT